>JAIYAY010000012.1 GCA_027488785.1 Sphingomonadales bacterium
ACGCTGGTAAGACCACCACGACAGAGCGTATTCTTTTTTATACCGGTGTGAACCACAAGATCGGTGAAGTCCATGATGGCGCGGCCACCATGGATTGGATGGAGCAAGAGCAAGAGCGTGGCATCACGATCACCTCGGCTGCAACGACCTGCTTCTGGAACGACCACCGCATCAACATCATCGATACACCAGGTCACGTTGACTTCACGATTGAAGTTGAGCGTTCGCTGCGCGTTCTTGACGGTGCAGTTGCATGTTTCGACGGCGTTGCAGGCGTTGAGCCACAGTCCGAAACCGTATGGCGTCAGGCCGATAAGTATGGCGTTCCACGCATGTGCTTCATCAATAAGCTCGACCGTACGGGCGCAAACTTCAAATATTGCGTGCAATCGATCATTGATCGTCTCGGCGCAAAGCCAGCTGTTTTGTACATTCCAATCGGCCTTGAAGCAGATTTGAAGGGTCTTGTTGACCTTGTGCACAACCGCGCAATCATCTGGAAAGATGAATCGCTTGGTGCCGACTTCTTCTACGAAGATATTCCTGCTGATTTGGTCGACGAAGCTACGAAATATCGTAGCGACTTGATCGAGCTTGCCGTTGAGCAAGACGATGCTGCCATGGAAGCATATCTTGAAGGCAATGAGCCTGACGTTGCGACCCTGAAGGCGCTGATCCGTAAGGGCACGCTGAACCAGTCATTCGTTCCTGTCTGCTGCGGTTCGGCGTTCAAGAACAAGGGCGTTCAGCCTTTGCTCGACGCCGTTGTCGATTACCTGCCTTCGCCGCTCGACATTCCTGATGTTCAGGGCGTCCACATGGACACACTTGAACCAGATAGCCGTCCCGCGACGGATGACGCGCCATTCTCGGCACTCGCGTTCAAGGTTATGAACGATCCATTCGTGGGTTCGTTGACCTTCATCCGCATCTATTCAGGTAGCCTCGTTAAGGGCACATATCTGAACTCCGTGAAGGATAAGAAAGAGAAGGTCGGCCGCATGCTTGAAATGCACGCCAACGAACGTAAGGACGTTGATGAGGCATTTGCAGGCGACATCATCGCGCTTGCCGGCATGAAGGAAACCACAACTGGCGACACATTGTGCGCTGAGCGTTTCCCGATCATTCTGGAGCGTATGGAGTTCCCTGAGCCTGTTATCGAACTGTCGGTGGAGCCAAAAACCAAGGCTGATCAAGAAAAGATGGGCATCGCGCTCAATCGTTTGTCAGCAGAAGATCCATCGTTCCGCGTTTCGACCGACCATGAATCGGGTCAGACGATCATCAAAGGCATGGGCGAGCTTCACCTCGACATCATCGTTGACCGTATGCGTCGTGAATTCAAGGTCGAAGCCAATGTTGGTGCACCGCAGGTTGCGTATCGCGAATATCTCGCCCGTGAAGTTGACATTGATTATACCCACAAGAAGCAGTCGGGTGGTTCGGGTCAGTTTGGCCGCATCAAGTTCACGGTAAAGCCGGGCGAGCGTGGTTCGGGCATCATCTTCAAGGATGAAGTCAAGGGCGGCAACATTCCAAAGGAATATATCCCGTCGGTTGAAAAGGGCATGCGCGAAACCGCCGAATCCGGCTCGCTCATCGGCTTCCCAATCATCGACTTCGAAATCACGCTGTATGACGGCGCGTACCACGATGTCGATTCGTCGGCGCTGGCATTCGAAATCGCGGGTCGTGCCGGTATGCGCGAAGCTGCTCAAAAAGCAGGCATCAAGCTGCTTGAACCAATCATGAAGGTCGAAGTTGTATCTCCTGAAGAATATCTGGGTGATGTGATCGGCGACATGAACTCACGTCGTGGTCAAATTCAGGGCACTGACAGCCGCGGTAACGCTCAGGTTGTTGAGTCCATGGTGCCTTTGGCCAACATGTTCGGCTATGTGAATCAGCTCCGCTCGTTCACGCAAGGACGTGCAAACTACTCGATGTTCTTCAATCATTATGATGAGGTGCCGTCGAACGTTGCAGCCGAAATCAAGGAGAAGCTTGCCTGATAGGCAAAAGCCGATTAATGGCGGCGCCTGATTCAGCAGGCGTCGTCCCACCTGATCAAAATATTACCTAATCGAAAGAAGGTTTGAGAAAATGGCAAAAGCTAAATTTGAGCGGACGAAACCGCATTGCAACATTGGTACCATCGGTCACGTTGACCACGGCAAGACCACGCTGACCGCAGCGATTACGAAGATCATGGCAGACACCTACGGCGGTACTGCTGTTGATTTCGCCAACATCGATAAGGCGCCTGAAGAGCGCGAGCGCGGCATCACCATTTCGACGGCGCACGTTGAATATGAAACTGCCAACCGTCACTATGCACACGTCGACTGCCCAGGCCACGCTGACTATGTTAAGAACATGATCACCGGTGCTGCGCAGATGGACGGCGCGATCCTCGTTGTGAACGCTGCTGACGGCCCGATGCCACAGACTCGTGAGCACATTCTGCTTGCACGTCAGGTTGGCGTTCCTGCCCTTGTTGTTTACATGAACAAGGTTGATCAGGTTGACGATGAAGAAATTCTCGAGCTGGTCGAAATGGAAATCCGTGAGCTTCTCTCGAAGTATGATTTCCCAGGCGACGAT
The DNA here is from genome assembly GCA_027488785.1 of Sphingomonadales bacterium. Lineage (GTDB taxonomy): Bacteria > Pseudomonadota > Alphaproteobacteria > Sphingomonadales > Sphingomonadaceae > Sphingorhabdus_B. The sequence continues at coordinate 2,608 of JAIYAY010000012.1, forward strand.
ATTCCAATCGTTCGTGGTTCGGCACTTGCTGCACTCGAAGGCCGTGATGACAACATCGGTAAGGAATCTGTCCTTGCACTGATGGCTGCCGTTGACGAAGCCATTCCTCAGCCAGAGCGTCCAGTCGATAAGCCATTCCTGATGCCAGTTGAAGACGTGTTCTCGATCTCGGGTCGCGGTACCGTTGTGACCGGTCGCGTTGAAACCGGTATCGTCAAGGTTGGCGAAGAAGTTGAAATCGTTGGTATCAAAGAAACCAAGAAGACGACCGTTACCGGCGTTGAAATGTTCCGCAAGCTGCTCGATCAGGGTGAGGCAGGCGACAACATCGGTGCGCTTGTTCGTGGCGTAGGCCGTGAAGAAGTCGAGCGTGGTCAGGTTCTCTGCAAGCCAGGTTCGGTTACGCCGCACACTGAGTTCTCGGCAGAAATCTACGTTCTTTCGAAGGACGAAGGTGGCCGTCACACGCCATTCTTCGCTAACTATCGTCCACAGTTCTACTTCCGTACGACTGACGTAACTGGCGAAGTGATCCTTCCAGCAGGCACGGAAATGGTTATGCCAGGCGACAACGTAACGATCTCTGTGAAGTTGATTGCACCAATCGCTATGGATCCAGGTCTCCGCTTCGCAATTCGCGAAGGTGGACGGACCGTCGGTTCTGGGGTTGTCAGCACCATCACGAAGTAATATAGGCCGCGCATCCCGCCTGAATCCTTGATTCGGGCGGGACGGTTTTTAAGAATTACAAAACAGCTGCTCCGGCTTCGAAAGCGTAAGTCGGAATGGCTGTTTTTCGGCTCTTTGATATTGATAGAATTTGGAAATTGGTGAACCCATGGAAACGCAAAATATTCGCATCCGTCTGAAAGCATTTGACCATCGCGTCCTTGATCAGGCGACTGGCGATATTGCCGACACAGCACGCCGTACCGGCGCGCTTATTCGTGGACCAATTCCACTTCCTACCCGTATCGAAAAGTTTACCGTAAACCGCGGGCCGCACGTCGACAAAAAGTCGCGCGAGCAGTTTGAGGTTCGGACATATAAAAGGTTGCTCGACATTGTGCAGCCCACGCCGCAGACCGTAGACGCGCTGATGAAGCTCGATCTTGCTGCTGGTGTGAATGTCGAAATCAAATTGGCGTAAGCCGATATCTCTACGAAAGTAGAGTGAGACACTTGGAATACCGCCGGGTTTACCCGGGCTGCGTTCCCCGTCTTACCAGATTGCGCATCAAGGTGTGCCACTGGTGCCTAGCCCGGACGGGGCAATGCTTAAAAATTCAGGGCTGGATTTAGGCGTCACGCCCTCCTGGCAATCGTGCCAGCCGGGCCTCTGACATAAGTTGGAGTATGGATCATGCGTACTGGCGTGATCGCGAAAAAGATGGGTATGATGCGCCTCTTCAATGAAGACGGCCGTCACGTTCCTGTCACCGTATTGGCGCTGGAAGGCTGCCAAGTGGTTGGAGCTCGTAGCGAAGAGCGCGATGGTTATTTTGCCGTCCGCCTCGGTGCAGGAGCCCGTAAAGCGAAAAATGTAAATAAACCGCAACGTGGCGAATTCGCCAAAGCACAAGTTGAGCCAAAAGCCCGCGTTGCTGAATTCCGTGTTGATAATGCTGATGGCTTGTTGCCAGTTGGCGCCACCGTTTCTGCAGATCATTTCGTTGACGGCCAGCTGGTCGACATCACTGGTCTCACGCAGGGTAAAGGCTTTGCCGGCGCCATGAAGCGTTGGGGCTTCGGCGGTATGCGTGCATCGCATGGTGTTTCGATTACTCACCGTGCCCATGGTTCGACTGGTCAACGCCAGGATCCGGGTAAGGTTTTCAAGAACAAAAAGATGGCCGGCCACATGGGCGACCGTCAGCGCACACAGCAGAACCTTGAAATCGTTCGTACTGATGTTGCGCGTGGCCTTATCTTCGTAAAGGGCTCTGTCCCTGGCGCGAAGAATGGTTGGCTGCTCGTTCGCGACGCCGTGAAGGTTCCAACCCCTGAAGCTGCTCCGTTCCCTGGTTCGCTGAAGAATGACAATGAGGCTCCTGTAGCTGAAGACGTCATCATCAACACCGAAGTGGAAGTTGCAGACACCCCAGCCGTCGAAGCTGAAGCGCCTGCCGCTGAAGTTGCTCCCGCTGTCGAAGCTGCTGCTGTTGAAGCACCTGCTGCAGACGCCGGCGAAGAAAAGAAGGAGGGCTAAGCCATGAAGCTCAAGGTTCAAACCCTCGACGCCAAGGCAAAGGGCGACATCGATCTGAATGACGACGTATTTGGCATTGAGCCACGCGCCGACATTTTGCACCGCGTTGTTACCTGGCAGCGTGAGAAGGCTCGTGGTACGGCTCGTCCTACCCGTGAGCGTTCGGACGTTGCACGCACCGGCAAAAAATTCGGTAACCAAAAAGGTGGCGGTACTGCCCGTCACGGTGACCGCGCTGCGCCGATCTTCATCGGTGGTGGTAAAGCCCATGGTGCCCGCTTGCGTGACTTTAATCCGTCGCTGAACAAGAAGATCCGGTCATTGGGCCTGAAGATGGCGCTTTCAAGCAAGGCAAAGTCGGGTTCGTTGATCGTTCTTGAAAACCTCGACTTGGCTGCTGCAAAGACTGCGGCACTTAAAGGGCAGATTGGCAAGCTCGGTTTCGGCAAGTCGACACTGGTTATTGATGGCGACGCCGTCAGCAACAATTTCCGTCTGGCTTCGGCTAACTTGGTCGGCATCAACGTGATGCCAGCTGTTGGCGCGAATGTTTATGACATCCTGAAGCATGATACTCTGGTTCTTACCCGCGCTGCGGTTGAGAAGCTTGAAGCACGCTTCGCCCTCACGGGAGGTGCCAACTAATGGCTAAGGATAAAGCAATCGACGTGCGTCATTATGACGTGATCGTTGCCCCGCACATCACCGAAAAAGCAACCTTGCTGTCGGAACATAACGCTGTTGTGTTCAAAGTCACGGGAAGCTCGACCAAGCCACAGATCAAGGCGGCTGTTGAAGCCTTGTTCGATGTGAAGGTCACGAACGTGAACACTCTCGTGCAAAAGGGCAAAACCAAGCGTTGGAAGGGCAAGCCCTACACGCGCTCGGATGTCAAAAAAGCGATCGTAACTTTGGCCGAAGGCCAGAGCATCGACGTGACCACCGGTATTTAAGGGCAGGATAATGGCACTCAAAAGCTACAAACCAACTAGCCCCGCCCGTCGCGGCCTTGTGCTGGTTGACCGGTCAAGCTTGTACAAAGGCGGTCCTGTTAAGGGACTGACTGAAGGCAAGAGCAAGACCGGCGGCCGTAACAATAAGGGCCATGTGACTTCGCGCGGTATCGGCGGCGGTCACAAGCAGAAATATCGTCTGATCGACTTCAAGCGTCGTAAATGGGATATGCCAGCAACGGTCGAGCGTCTGGAATATGACCCCAATCGTTCTGCCTTCATCGCGCTTGTAAAGTACGAAGATGGTGAATTGGCCTATATCATTGCGCCGCAGCGTCTCGCCGTTGGTGACACGATTGTCGCAGGTGAAAAGACCGACGTTAAGCCTGGTAACGCAATGCTGCTGAGCCAGATGCCTGTTGGTACCATTTGCCACAACATCGAAATGAAGCCCGGCAAGGGTGGCCAGATCGCACGTTCAGCAGGAACTTATGTGCAGCTCGTTGGTCGTGACGGTGGTCGCGTTATCGTTCGCCTGAATTCAGGTGAGCAGCGCTACATTCTCGGTACGTGCATGGGCACCGTTGGTGCGGTTTCGAACCCTGATAATTCTAACACGACACTTGCCAAGGCAGGCCGCAATCGCTGGCGCGGTATTCGCCCGCTGACGCGTGGTGTTGCTAAGAACCCTGTCGATCACCCGCATGGTGGTGGTGAGGGTCGTACATCAGGTGGCCGTCATCCGGTTACACCTTGGGGTAAACCAACAAAGGGTGCTCGTACCCGCAGCAACAAGTCGACCGACCGGATGATCATCCGTTCGCGGCATGCTAAGAAGAAGAGGTAACTCATGTCTCGTTCCGTCTGGAAAGGTCCGTTTGTTGACCTCTATCTGCTGAAAAAAGCAGAAACCGCTCAGGAAGCATCGAAGGCTACGCCGATCAAGACTTGGTCGCGTCGTTCGACAATCCTGCCTCAGTTCGTTGGCCTGACGTTCAGCGTCTATAATGGCCACAAGTTCATTCCCGTTTCGGTGAATGAGGACATGGTCGGTCATAAGCTTGGTGAGTTCGCTCCTACGCGCACATATCATGGCCATGGCGCAGATAAGAAGGGCAAACGCTAATGGGTAAGGCATCCGCACCCCGTCGCGTCGCCGACAATGAAGCACTGGCAGTGGGCACAACCATCCGTGGTTCGGCTCAGAAGCTGGGCCTCGTTGCCGCGCTGATCCGTGGCAAGAAAGCCGAAGACGCGCTTAACATCCTGAAATTCTCCACCAAGGGAATGGCAGAAGACGTGCGCAAGGTTCTGGCATCCGCCATCGCCAACGCCGAAAACAACCACAATCTCGACGTCGACAGCCTTGTCGTTGCCGAGGCGAGCGTTGGCAAGGCGCTGACCATGAAGCGTTTCATGGCCCGCGGCCGCGGCAAGTCGAGCCGGATCGTTAAACCATTCAGCCGTCTGCGTATCGTTGTGCGCGAACAGCAAGAAGAGGCATAAGTCATGGGTCAGAAATCAAATCCAATCGGGCTTCGCCTGCAAATCAACCGGACTTGGGATAGCCGTTGGTACGCCGAAGGTGCGGAATATGGCCGCATGCTTCTGGAAGATATCAAGATCCGCAAGTTCATCTTCGAAACATTGCCACAAGCAGCGATTTCGAAGGTCGTTATCGAGCGTCCTGCCAAGAACTGCCGCGTTTCAATCTATGCAGCACGTCCTGGCGTGATCATTGGCAAAAAGGGTGCGGACATTGAAAAGCTGAAGAAGCTGATCAACAAGTTCACCACCGCTGAAGTGTCGCTGAACATCGTTGAAATCCGCAAGCCGGAAGTTGACGCAAAGCTCGTAGCGCAAGGTATTGCTGATCAGCTCATCCGCCGTATCGCTTTCCGTCGTGCCATGAAGCGCGCGATGCAGTCAGCCATGCGTTTGGGGGCAGAAGGTATCAAGATCACCTGCGGTGGTCGTTTGGGCGGTGCAGAAATTGCCCGCGTCGAATCATACCGCGAAGGTCGCGTGCCAGCACATACGCTTCGTGCCAACATTGACTATGCCGAAGCCGAAGCACTGACTGCTTATGGCATCATCGGCATTAAATGCTGGATCTTCAAAGGCGAAATCTTGGGTCATGACCCAATGGCAACTGACCGGCTGATGATGGAAGCGCAGACTTCTGGCGTCCGTCCGCAGTCTGACCGCCGCTAAAGGTTAGGAACTAGACATGTTGCAACCAAAGAAAACAAAGTTCCGCAAGCAGTTCAAGGGACGTATCAAGGGCGAAGCCAAGGGCGGGTCTGACCTGAACTTCGGTTCATACGGCCTGAAGGCGTTGGAACCAGAGCGGATTACTGCACGTCAAATCGAAGCGGCTCGCCGCGCAATTACACGTCACATTCGGCGTCAAGGACGGTTGTGGATTCGTATCTTCCCAGACGTGCCTGTCACCAAAAAGCCTGCCGAAGTTCGTCAGGGTAAGGGCAAGGGTTCGGTCGAATATTGGGCAGCCAAGGTTAAGCCTGGCCGCATCATGTTTGAACTCGACGGTGTTCCTGGTCCAATCGCTGCTGTCGCATTTCAGCGTGCAGCCATGAAACTGCCAATCAAGACCAAGGTCGTGGCACGTCTCGGCGACACCTCGCATCTGGGAGCATCATAAGATGAGCAAAACCGAAGATCTCCGCGTTAAGAGCGATGATCAGCTTGCTGTTCAGCTCGGCGAATTGAAGCGCGAAGCGTTTAACCTGCGTTTCCAATCGGCCACTGGCCAGATGGAAAAGCCGGCACGTGTGCGTGAAGTGCGTCGTGACATCGCCCGCATCAAAACCCTGCAGGGTGAGCGCCAGCGCGCCGCCGCAAAGACGGCATAAGGAGCTACCCATGCCAAAACGTATTCTCACAGGGACTGTGGTCTCCGACAAGAATGACAAGACCATTGTCGTTCTCGTCGAGCGCAAAGTGAAGCACCCGCTTTACGGCAAGATCATACGCCGCACGAAGAAATATCACGCCCATGACGAAAACAATGTCGTCAAAGAGGGCCAAGTCGTCCGCATCGAAGAGTGCGCGCCGATTTCCAAGAACAAGACCTGGCGCTTGGTGGCTGATTCCGCTGTAGCCCCAGTCGCAGCAACAGCGGAGGATTGATCCCATGATTCAGATGCAATCAAACCTCGATGTTGCGGACAACAGCGGCGCAAAGCGCGTTCAGTGCATTAAGGTGCTTGGTGGTTCCAAGCGTCGTGTGGCTGGCGTTGGCGACATCATCGTGGTGTCGATCAAGGAAGCTGCTCCGCGTGGCAAGGTAAAGAAGGGTGACGTGCACAAGGC
>JAIYAY010000015.1 GCA_027488785.1 Sphingomonadales bacterium
CGATCATTTTTTCAATTTCATCTTCAGTCAGCTTCTTGTCCGTCCGGAAGATGAAGACTTTACCGTCACGTTCAACCTTGGTGACATCGTCGTCGTCGCCGTCATGGCCGACGATATCGACCGTTTTGCCATCGCGTTTTATCTTGATGATCCGAACATCGCGCTTGACGGCTTCGGGTTTGCTATCGGTGGCAGTCTGATCCTGCGCGACAACGGCAGGCACGACCGTGGCGGTCAATGGCAGGACAGTTAAAGCGGCGGTCATAACGCCAACTTTGCCAAACAAGCGTCGTTTTGTGCTGGCATTCTTCATATTAAGTCTCCTCAATCTTTCGATAATGGTTTTGGGGGAATTGAGTGCCGTGGCAAAGGTCGGCATGCCATCAAACGCTGTGCGCGCCAATGCGCGTCCATAAATGGCGCGCTCCTCGGCACATTTACCTGCTAAGACGCGCGCGTCGCACGCGGCTTCTTGGTCGACGCGAAAGGCATTCCAGCTCAGCCAGGCAACCGGGTTGAACCAGGACAGGCATAACAGGATGAACGCCGCCAGATTGGCGAACAGGTCGCCCGAACTGTGATGGGCCATTTCGTGGGCAAGGGCGAGCTCCCGCTCCATTGGTGAATAATTGTCGGCAAAATCCTGTGGCACCGCAATATAGCGTTTGAACAGGCCGAAGGCGAGCGGCCCTGCCACCTGATCCGAAGCAACAACCCTCACGCCGTTAATATTTGCGATTTCGGTCGCCTCAAACAAAAGCTCGTCGCGCATAGAGGCGTAGCGGATCATCTGGATGATAAAAAATAAGGCTGCGCCGCCAAGCCATAATGTCAAGCCAAGCACAGCATAATCGACCGATGGCGCCGTGATCATTTGGTTGGTTGCGGAGGCCGTATTTTCCGGCGCGGATATGGCCGCAAGGATTGCGTCCCGCACATTGTCTTGCAGCGCTGTCCCGCTCTCCAGTTCGGATGCGGGCGCCCCCTCCAGCGAGGGCATCAAAACGCGGCCAGCCGGAATAAGCCAAAGTGCATATGCGACACCTGGTCCAAAATGCCGGGCTACAGGTCGCCGCACGAGCAAAACCACCAGCATCAACATGCTGGTGACCATAAAGGTATCGAACAGCCATGCCCCCATGAAGCCCGTGCTCATGATTTCATCTCCTGCAATAATCTTTCGATTTCGGATATGTCGGCATCACTGAGATTTTCCTGCTCGGCCAGATGCGCGAACAATGGCATGAACTTACCCCCAAAAAGGCGGTCCACGAGCCGTTTCGATTCATGCGCGACATAATCTTCACGACCAATAAGCGGTGAGTACAAAAAACGGCGGCCATCGGCACGGTGTTCGACCGCAGCCTTGCTGAGCAGTCGTGAGAGCAAAGTTTTGACGGTGGGTAAGGACCATTCACGGTCATGCGGCAGCCGCGCAGCAACGTCGGTCGCCGTCAGCGGCGCGCGTTCCCACAATATTTCCATGATCGTTAATTCAGCATCGCTGATACGTTCTGATGACATGCTTCACCTTCCGACTACAACTGTAATCGATTCGATTACAGTTGTAAACGTCATTAATCAGCACGCGCGTGACATTCGTCGAACTGCCTTGCTGATTATCTGGCAGCAACCATTGCTGTCATACACAACATAATCATAAAAAAGGGCCGGCATCCGATGTGGAGCCGGCCCTTTTTATGTGCCTTTTCAGGCGGGATTAGAAGCGGAAGCGCAGGCTTGCACCCATGTACCGATCTGCGTCACGTGGGATATGCAGACGCTGGCCGGCGCTGGTGTTCAGCAGCACATAGCTTTCGTCCGTGATGTTACGCATCATGAACGTCAGGCGCCAATTGTCTTCGGCGTCAGAATAACCAACGCTCGCATTCCAGAGGCCATAGCTGTCGATTGGGCCGCTTTGACCCAGATCGGAAAACTGCTTGCCAACATGGTTGAAGCTGGTCCGCAGATAGACCTTATAATCATTACCGAACATGTTGAACGGCTTTTCATAAGCTGCACCAATGTTCCAGCTCCATGCCGGAGCCAAAGGCAGTTTCGTGCCGTTACGTGCATCCGGTGCATTGGTGAGCGGGTTAGCATTGAACTTGCGAACCTTGGCATCGGCATAAGCAACGCTTCCGAACAGGTCGAGACCCTCGGCAGGATTTGCAGCTGCATCCAATTCAAAACCCGTGCTGCGCACTTGGCCAGCATTGGTCAAGTTGGTAACAACTGCACCATTCAACAGCACGAAGTTGTTCGCCTGGAACCCATCATAGGTCACTTGGAATACCGATGCGTTCAATTGAATGCGGTTGTCCGCAAACTGGCTCTTAATGCCAGCTTCGAACGAATCCGATGTTTCCTCATCAATCGGCACCGCATTGACAGGCGCAGTATGGTTGAAGAAGACGTTAAACGCTGGGCCCTTATAGCCACGCGTGTAGCTGCCATAGACCATCACATCGTCAGTTGGCTTCACAGTAAGCACAGCCTTACCGGAGAAATTGCTATTGCTGGACGATCCGCTCGACAGCGCCGTGCCGTTACCGCCGGATGCAACTGTGCCGCCAGCAGGCGAGCCAGAAATACCGGCACCCGTTGCAGCCAAGCCATTGGTGCGGTTTACGCCAGGTGCGCGGTTGTGCGTATAATCGATGGAGTCATGGGTCCAGCGCATACCAACGGTTAGACCGACGCGGTCGGTGAAATCATAAGTTGCCTGACCGAAAACAGCATAATTTTCGATATCAACTAGGCTTTTTGATGTGGCAGTCGGGAACAATGTATTGACCGTATCTGTAAGGTTACAGGGACGAGCACCCGTGCGCGCATCAACAGGCGAAGTTGATGTCGTGCAAGTGATAACATCACGTGTGAAGTCCTGCGTATTTTCGGATTTCCAGTAGAACGCCCCAACCTGATATTTGAACGCTTTGCTTTGATCTGAGGCCAAACGCACTTCAAGCGAGTTTTGGTCTGCTTCAACAAAGCCGCGGTCATGCAATTGTGGTGTGCCGACAACAGCACGTGGCAAGAAATCGCCTTCACGAATTTCTGTGTTGTTCCAATTGCGATATCCGTAGATCGCACTCAACGTGTGATCCGAGAATACGTCGAAATCCGCGTTGACTGTGATACCCACCTGACGATCTAGCGACTCTGTCACCAGATTATGGTTCACGAAGCGCTGATTTTCACCTCGTGCAACGCCTAATGGCAAGTTCAACTCTGCGTCCAGCGCCGAACCACGCGAAACGCCCGTGACTTCGCCGCAGCAATCATCATCCGCCTCATAATAATCGGCGATGATTTTGACCCTTGAAGGACCATTGTCAAAGTCGAGCAATCCACGGAAACCAATACGCTCATAGCCATTCACTTTGTTCTTTTGGCCACCGAATATGTTGGTGATGTTACCATCATAGGTGCCATAAAAAGCGTTTGCGCGGAAAGTCAGATTTTCTGCAACTGGACCAGAAATGGTCGCGCGGCCGCGATATTCGCCGCCTTCAAAGCCTTCTGCGGTGAATTCGCCCTCGAGCGTATCAGTGCCGCCCTTGGAAACGACATTGATAAGGCCAGCCGAGGCGTTTTTGCCGAACAAGGTACCTTGCGGCCCGCGCAATACTTCGAGGCGCTCGATTTCTACGAGATCCGCAAATGCCTGCCCCGAACGGCTCAGCACAACACCGTCAACGACGGTCGAAACACTTGGCTCTGCCGCGATAGAGAACGAAATCGTTCCAACGCCGCGCAAAACAATAGCCGAGTTGGCGTTGGTTGTTCCCTTGCGGAATGTTACCGATGGAACCAATTGGCTCAAATTTTCAAGACTATTCGTGCCTGCGGCCGTCAGCGTGTCGCCAGAAACTGCAGTAATCGCAATTGGCACATCCTGCAAATTTTCCTCAACCTTCTGCGCGGTAACGACAATTTCTTCGACCTGCGCAAATGCAGGCGCAGAAATGCCGAGCGCCATTACGCTGCTACCAAGCAGTGCCGCGCGAACAAGTTTCGACTTATTAAATGTGGATTTACGCATCTTGTGCCTCCCTAAATTCACCGCCTGTTTTTAAAAATTCCGCAGGCATTATGGCCTAACGGAACGTCACAAATCGGCTTAACTTCGTTGATAACGGGGTTGATGTAACCAAACTGCCTTGTTATGTCTAGCGGTGTCATATAGCGACATTATTTAAGCTGGGACTGTTGCAATACTGCCATAGTGCCAGGTTCGAAACCGCGAGAGGGTCCTACGTTGCCATTTACAGTCATCATGCAATCAGAAGGCTTTGACCTGCTGCGCGATGACAAATGCATTCTGTCGCATCGGGCCGACATGCCTGCTATCAGTATTGGTGTCGGCGCGCCTGATCTAGAAATGGTCCGTGGCAATTTTCGCATCGACGACATCGTGGAAACACGGTTGGCGCTAGATTGCTACGCGGAAGAAACTGGCGTTATCCGGCTTTGGAATGCTCAGCGTCCTGACATTGCAGCAACGCTGGTGTTTGAGAAACAGGCGCAGCAATCCATCCTCAAAATTCGCTGTAGCGATCCAGCTTTCAACCGGCTTTGGATAGATATGCAGTGCGCAGCGTCGGAAGCCTTTTGGGGCGGCGGGGAACAGATGTCCTATTTGCGGCTGAACGGGCGCCGTTTTCCGTTCTGGACGTCGGAGCCTGGGGTTGGCCGCGATAAGTCGACCGCGCTGACGCAGACCATGGATGCCGATGGCTTAGCCGGCGGTGATTATTGGACGACCAATTATCCGCAGCCAACATGGCTGAGCAGTGCACGTTATGCGGTCCACCTCGAAACAGCGGCTTATTCCGTACTTGATCTGGCGCAAGCTGGTCGGGTTGGTATCGAATGCTGGTCGGCCAATGTCGATCTGGAACTATTCGATGCAGCGTCCCTGCCTAATCTGGTGACCAAATTGTCCGAACGTTTTGGACGTCAACCGCCTTTGCCCGACTGGGCGATATCCGGCGCTATTGTTGGCCTTAAAGACGGGACGGACACATTTGACCGCTTCGAGGCCATTGCGGCCTCTGGCGCGGCCATTACGGGCCTGTGGTGCGAGGATTGGGTTGGCATCCGCCAAACCAGTTTTGGCAAACGTTTGTTCTGGGACTGGCAATGGAATGCCGCGCGCTATCCAGATCTTCCTGCGCACATCGCTTCGCTAGCGCAGCGAGGCATTCGCTTTTTAGGCTATGTGAACCCCTATCTGGCGGTGGATGGCGCGCTCTATCAAGAGGCGCTGGCAAACAATTATCTCGCACTGCGGCAGGACAGCGACGCAGCTTATGCCGTCGACTTCGGCGAATTTGACGCTGGTGTGGTCGATTTCACTAATCCCGAAGCCGCAAACTGGTTTGCAGACCGCATCATCGGCCAAGAAATGCTGGATTTCGGGCTGTCGGGGTGGATGGCCGATTTTGGCGAATATCTACCAACCGATGTACGCTTGTTCGACGGATCCGACCCGATGGAAGCGCATAATCGCTGGCCCGTCCTTTGGGCAAAGGTGAACGCAGATGCGATCGCATCACGCGGCAAAACGCATGACGCGAGCTTCTTCATGCGTGCAGGCTTTTCGGGTGTTCAGGCGCATTGCCCGTTATTATGGGCGGGCGACCAATGTGTTGATTTCACGCGGCATGACGGCATCAACACGGTGATAACCGCCGCTTTGTCATCCGGTCTATTGGGCAATGCGTATCACCATAGCGACTTGGGCGGCTATACCAGCCTGCACGGCGTAGTACGGACAGCAGAACTCATGCACCGCTGGATCGATCTTGCCGCCTTTGCGCCTGTGATGCGCAGCCATGAAGGCAACCGCCCGGCGGACAATTTACAAATCGACAGCAGCCCCGAAATCCTCCGTCATTTTGCCCGAATGAGCCAAGTCCATGCGCAGCTTGCGCCATATGTTCGTGCGCTTTGCGATGCGGCGGTAGCAACTGGCCTGCCGCTGCAACGCCCCATGTTCCTGCATTATGACGATCCGGCTTATTACGACATTCAGGACCAATATCTCTATGGTGCCGACATGATCGTCGCACCGGTCGTTGCGGAGGGCCAAGATAGCCGCCCGGTGGTAATACCCGATGGCGACTGGGTCCATCTCTGGTCCGGCAAAGCCTATGGCAAAGGCACGCATGACATCGCTGCGCCGCACGGCCAGCCACCTGTCTTTACCCGCGCCGACAGCATATTTGCGGACCTATTCGCATCCATCCGCACGGCGTTCGCCGCATGAACCCACGCGCCAACATACGTGATGTCGCAAAACTCGCTGGCGTAGCGGTTAAAACCGTCAGCCGCGTGCTCAACGACCATCCTTATGTCAGCGCAGCGACGAAGGCGAAGGTAGACGCCGCCATGGCCGAGCTTGGTTTTAGCCCAAGTATCGCCGCGCGCATCCTTGCTGGCACAAAGTCCGGCCAGATTGCCCTCATCTACGACAATCACAGTCCTTATTATATGCACCAGATCATGCAAGGATGCTGGGATCGTTGCCATCAAGAAGGTATGCGCTTAATCGCACAGCCCGTCGATGTTGCCGATCCAGACGTCGGTGAGCAGGTGCGTGGCATGGTACGACAAACGCATGTCGATGGCGCGATACTCTCCTCCCCCGTCACCGATTGCGTGCCTGTGCTGAACGCGCTTGAGGCACTCAACATTCCCTTTGTGCGTATCTCGCCGGGCACCAACCATGCGCTGACCAGTTCTGTCTTCATGGATGATATGCAGGCGGCAGACGATATGACGACGCAGCTTATCAACATCGGGCATCGCCGGATTGGCTTTATCAAAGGCCACCCAAATCATAAGGCGAGCTCGGAACGACAAGCGGGTTATGAACGTGCTCTGGGACGCGTCGGTATATCGGTTGATTCGAACCTCATTGCCGAAGGGCGGTTTGATTTCGAAAGCGGCGTATCGGCCACTGAGCAATTCTTGTCGCTGAAGCATCCACCCACCGCGATTTTCGCATCAAACGACGATATGGCATCGGGCGTTCTCGCCGTCGCGCATCGGCGCGGCATTCAAATTCCAGAGCAGCTTTCGGTTGCGGGCTTTGACGATACCACTCTGGCGCGCGTTGTCTGGCCACCCTTGACCACGGTGCGCCAACCCGTTCGCGACCTTGCATCGACCGCCGCCGATTTGTTGTTTGGCGAAGGTGGGATTGAGCATCGCCGCCTGCCCCACGAACTTATCAGCCGCGAATCTGTGGCCCCACCCTATTTTCCTTCACCCAAAAAGAGCAAAAAATCATGACGCTTCCCTTCCCTCCACGCACCCGTCCATTGGGCAATAGTGGCATTGAAATCTCGTCTTTAGCATGGGGCATGTGGCGCTTTGCCGGATTGGAACTGTCCGCGGCACGCGCGGCCATTGATGCCGCATTTGATGCTGGCATTACGCTGTTTGACACCGCCGATATTTACGGATTTGGCGAACAAGGTTTTGGCATGGCCGAAGAACTTCTGGGCCAAGTATTTGCGCAAGCGCCCGAATATCGGGACCGCATGGTGCTGGCGACGAAAGGCGGCATCACGCCGCCAACGCCCTATGACAGCAGCGCGGAATATCTGGCGAAAGCAATTGATAACAGCCTGACGCGGTTGCGCACCGACCGCATCGACCTGTGGCAAATTCATCGGCCCGACGTGTTAACGCACCCACAGGAAATAGCGCGCACCATTGAAAATGCATATAAGGCAGGCAAAATTCGCGCATTCGGCGTGTCCAACTTTACCCAAGCGCAAATTTCAACGCTGGCACAGTTTAGCGCAGTGCCCATCGTTTCAACACAACCTGAACTGTCGCCCTTGCGGATTGACACCGTTGAAAATGGCGAGCTCGATCAAGCGATAGCAATGAACCTTGCGGTGATGGCATGGTCGCCTTTGGGTGGTGGCCGCATTGGCAACCCGCAAAATGCGCGTGAGCAAAATGTCGCTACTGCGCTTTCGGAAGTGGCAACGGCGCATGGGGTTTCGCGCACAGCGGCCGCCTATAGCTGGATCATGGCGCACCCTGCCCGGCCCATACCTATTGTCGGCTCGCAAAACCCGGCGCGCATAGCCGAAGCCGCCGATGCCTTCAAAATTCAATGGACCCGCACCGACTGGTACAGCGTCCTTGTTGCCGCAAGAGGAGTGCCGCTACCATGAACACGCCTGTCGAAATAAGCTGGTTCTCCGCGCTTTGCGACGATGACTATGAATTTCTGGGCGTCCCCGATTCCAATTTGGCCTCCAGCTGGGAACATTGCCGCAATATCGTTCTAGCCGCCGAAAAAGGCGGTTTTGACAATATTTTGCTGCCATCGGGCTATGCCCTTGGCTTGGACACCACCGCCTTTGCCAGCGCAATAGCGGCGCTAACCACGCGGATCAAATTGCTGATGGCGGTGCGTATCGGCGAAAGCTGGCCACCGCAGCTTGCGCGGCAAATCGCGACGCTGGACCAGATTTCGGGTGGACGGTTGAACGTCAACATCATCTCGTCAGACTTGCCCGGCGACAAGATGGATTCCGAACCCCGCTATCGCCGCACCGTTGAGGCGATGCACATATTGAAGACTTTGCTGAACGGCGATCATCTGTCGATCGACGGGGAGCATTACAAGATCGACATCGACCCGCCGCGCATGAAAACGGTCAGCGGCAAATGCCCACCGCTCTATTTCGGCGGCCTATCACCAGCCGCCAAGGACGCCGCTGCCGAAGGTTGCGACGTCTATCTGATGTGGCCCGAAACGGTGCAGGGTGCCAAGAATTTGGTCGACGACATGACCGCCCGGGCCGCCAAATTTGGTCGCACCCTTAAATATGGTTTCCGCGCACATGTTATCGTGCGCGAAACCGAGGCTGAGGCCCGCGCTTATGCCAACCGCTTGCTGTCCAAGCTTGACGCCGATCAAGGCGAGGCCATCCGCAACAAATCGCTCGACACCCAAACCTTCGGCGTTGCGCATCAGGCTGAATTACGCGCGCAATCTGCGGCAAATGACGGCTATTTAGAGGATAATCTGTGGACCGGCATAGGCCGCGCCCGTTCCGGCTGCGGCGCGGCAATTGTCGGCGACCCCGACCAAGTGCTCGCCAAAATTAACGCCTATCGCGAAGTCGGCATCGAGGCGTTCATATTATCGGGTTATCCGCACATCAACGAATGCGACATGTTCGCGCGTTATGTGTTGCCGAAGCTGGAACATGGACGGTTGGCGGTAGATTAACACCCCTCACTTCTTAACCCGTCATGCTGAACTTGTTTCAGCATCCATCGTGCAACACTAAGCGATGTTTCCGGCTGATAAATGGACCCTGAAACAAGTTCAGGGTAACGGGAAAATCGAACAGTTACTCCCCCAACCCCGCCATCCGCTCGGCTTGATCCTCGGCAATCAAAGCGTCAACCAGTTCACCCAAGCCGCCGCCCTCCAATATTTCGGGCAGCTTGTGCAGCGTGAGATTGATCCGGTGGTCGGTCACACGGCCTTGAGGGAAGTTATAGGTACGAATACGCTCGGAACGATCGCCTGAGCCGACCATGGCCTTACGTGCCTCCGCTTCGGCGCCCTGGGCCTCCTCACGCTCTTTTTCATACATGCGGGCGCGCAAGACCTGCATCGCCTGTTCCTTGTTCTTATGCTGGCTGCGCCCGTCCTGACATGTCACCACAATACCAGTGGGCAAATGGGTAATGCGCACGGCGGAGTCCGTAGTGTTGACGTGCTGCCCGCCGGCGCCCGAAGCACGGTAAACGTCGATTTTCAGGTCGCGCGCCTCAATCTGGATATCCACTTCTGTCGGCTCAGGCAGCACCGCGACAGTCGCAGCGCTGGTGTGAATGCGCCCGCCGCTCTCGGTCACCGGAACGCGCTGCACGCGGTGGACACCGCTTTCATATTTCAGCTTGGCAAACACGCCTGTGCCCTTGATCGCGACGACCACTTCCTTAAATCCACCCACGTCGGAGGCGCTGACCGAAATCGGCTCAATCTTCCACCCCTGCCCAGCGGCATAGCGTTCATACATGCGGTACAGATCGCCCGCGAACAAAGCAGCTTCATCGCCGCCTGTTCCCGCACGAATTTCCAACATCGCGGGTCTGTCATCCGCAGAATCGCGGGGCAATAACGAGATAGCAAGCGCCGTTTCCGCGTTTGATAGCTGCTCCGTTACGACACCCAGTTCTTCGACCGCCATGGCATGCAAATCTGGGTCAGAATTATCCTGCGCCATTACCCCAAGCGTTTCGATCTCCGCACGCAAGCGCCGGACTTCAGCGGCGGCTTTGGCCACAGGCTCCAACTCGGCATATTCGCGCGAGGCAGCAACAAAAGCATCGCCTTCCAACTGCCCGGAAGCCATACGCGCCTCCAGCTCGGAAAAGCGCGATTCAATTTGCGCAATGCGGTGCGGGGAAATTTTCAATTTGCGCCCACAATAAAGGCTTCCACACGCGCAGCTATCTCACTGCCTTCGCCGCGGATACGCATCGATGGGGCGCCGTCGGCCACGGATAAAGAGATCAACGTGTGCGCCGGCAATTTTGCCGCTTTGTCAAAACGCTTGCGCGGCGAACCTGTCGCCACAATTTCAGTGGCAAAATGTGCAGCGCGCAATTTGCGCGCCAAGCGAATGGCATCACTCAGGCGATCGTCATTCTCGACGACGATGACAGCATCAAATTTGTCCTGTGAACCATGTTCCAATAACATCGCCAACCGCTCAATGCCCGCAGCCCAGCCGACTGCTGGCGTCGCCGGCCCACCGAGATTCTCGATCAAGCCATCATAACGCCCGCCGCCCAGTACGGTCCCTTGCGCGCCGAGCCTGTCGGTTACAAATTCAAACGCGGTATGGCGGTAATAATCGAGGCCGCGCACCAACGCCGCATTGCGGGTCCATGCAACGCCTGCAGCATCAAGGCCTGCGGTGACAGCACCGAAGAAATCCTGCGCTTCGCCCGATAGATAATCATCAATCACGGGCGCCGCGGCGGCAATCGGGCGGTCTTTGGGGTCTTTACTGTCCAAGATACGCAGCGGGTTTTTCTCCAGCCGCGACAGGCTGTCTTCGGATAACGCGCCCTTATGGTCGTTGAAATAACCAACCAACGCGGCGCGCCATGCATCGCGACTGGGGGTGTCACCCAGCGTATTTAACTGCAACGTCACGCCATCATTTATGCCAAGCTCTTTCAGCAACTGGTCCGCCATCACCAACAATTCAACGTCCGCCGCAGGCTCCCCCGCACCGATAATCTCAGCGTCAATCTGGTGAAACTGACGATAGCGGCCCTTTTGCGGACGCTCATAGCGGAACAATGGCCCGTGCACCGACAGCTTCATGGGCGCAAATTGCTGCCAGCCATTGGTCAGATAGGCCCGCGCAATGCCAGCGGTAAATTCGGGCCGCAGCGTGATAGAATCGCCGCCGCGATCTTCAAACGTATACATTTCCTTCGATACAACATCCGTCGCCTCACCCAGGCTGCGCGAAAACACTGCAGTGGGTTCAATCACCGGCAGTTGTAGGCCCTTAAAACCATAAAGCTTGCGCACGCGTTCGAAGGTCGCGACAACATGCACAAAGCGTTCCTCTGTCTCGCCGAACATGTCTTGCGTGCCGCGCACGGCTTGGGGTGTCTGTATCTTTGCCATAATGAAGCGCCCTAGCGGCTAATTGCTGTGAGTGGAATAGGGCTGGACGCAGCGCGACGCTTTCGCCGCATCTACGCCTATGCGTTCACATATATTGTCGCGCCGATGTACGGCAAAAGACAATGCAACGTCTTTTTGGTCACGAAAAAATCCTAACAAATCTTTTGCACAAATAGACATCGCCTATTCAGCTTGTTTGCGCTATCCGCACCGCGAAGTCACAGCCCAAAGCAAGACGGCGATTGATCGTCTACTCAGCCCGCGACGGACCAAGTCATAACAACGTGAAAGCATTCTCCCATGCGTATTGATCTCATCCCTGCGGGCGACAATGTACCCGATAGCCTCAACGTCCTGATTGAAGTTCCCATTGGCGGTGAACCCGTGAAATATGAATTCGACAAGGCATCCGGGGCTTTATTCGTCGACCGCTTCCTACACACGCCCATGCGCTATCCAGCCAATTATGGCTTTGTGCCCCACACTTTGGGCGAAGATGGTGATCCCTTGGACGCTTTGGTCGTGGCACGTTCGTCCATCATCGCGGGCGCCGTTGTCAAATGTCGTCCGATTGGCGTGCTCATGATGGAAGACGACAAAGGCGGCGATGAAAAGCTGCTATGTGTTCCGGTCAACGAAACCTTCCCTTATTATTCCGACGTCGTCACCTACAAGGACATGCCGCCTATCGTCCTGCAACAGATTGAGCATTTCTTCACCCATTATAAAGATCTCGAGCCCGGAAAATGGGCTAAGCTAAATGGCTGGGGTGATGAAACAGACGCAAAACGTATCATTGTAGAATGCGTTGAACGAGCAAAGGCAAAAGGTGTATGAAACGGATTGCGCTGGTCGGCATAGCAGCACTAGCGCTTTCGGCTTGTGCCACGCCCGAAACCCGCGTCCGCACGGCATTGATGGATGCGGGACTTTCGCAACCGATTGCTGCGTGCATGGCCGACCGGATAGTCGACCGCCTTTCGCTGATCCAGCTTAACAAGCTGAATGGCCTGAAAAAATTACGCGGGCAAGATATGCGTAAGGTGACAGTCGATGAGTTTCTGCGGCGCACCCGTGCGTTGCAAGACCCTGAAATATTGGGCGTTGCAACATCCTCTGGACTAATCTGCGCGGTGAAGGCTTAGCCTTCACCGTACCTTTAGCTGAAGGCCTTCAATAGAACCGATAGCCATGTTTTGTCCGCTGCGGCAGGCGCTGGTGGTGCGAAGTCGCCGCATTCCAAACATCTGGCCTGAACACCCTTCACACCCGTCAGCATGTCGATGTCAGCCGCGACGCGTTGCATGAACAGGCTTTGTTGCCATGCGGCATGCGCGAATATATCCATTGGTGCGTGCGATTGCGCCTTCTTTGGCATCAACCCCTGAAGCAACGTGCTGGCAAAACTGGTCGATTGTTCGATATATACCGCATGCCAATCATCCGGTTTTAGGCCCGCCCGCTTTGCTGCCTCCGCCAGAGCATCATTCATATTGCCGGACCGGTCTACTAAGCCAAGCTGACGTGCTGTGCCACCCGCCCACACACGCCCTTGGGCGACGGCGTCCACCTGCTCTGGGGTCTTTTTGCGCGCGGTCGCAACACGGGTCAGAAACTGGTTATAGCCGTTTTCAATCGCGCTTTGTGCCACGCGGTCAAATTCGGGACTAAAGCCGTTCAGGACATCGGGCTCACCGGACAATGGCGTTGTCTTGACGCCGTCCGCATTCACACCGATTTTCGCTAAGCCTGCCTCGGCACTTGGAATAACCCCGAAGATACCGATAGAGCCCGTGATCGTCGAAGGGTCGGCAAATATCACATCGGCGGGCAACGAGACCCAATAGCCGCCGCTTGCCGCCAGATTGGCCATGGACACAATAACGGGGATATTCTTGGCCTTAGCCGCGGCGATCGCGAGCCGGATTTTTTCCGATGCGGTCACAGACCCGCCGGGAGAATCCACACGCACGACAAGGGCCTTCAAATCCTTGGTATCCAGTGCCTCATAAATCAGCTTGCTGATCGTGTCGCCAGCCGCTGAGCCGGGGCCACCTTCACCATCAACGATGGCGCCCGCGACCGTCACAACGCCAATCTGCTCGCCGGCCGATGGTGGACCATAGCTGGCCAGCAACGCATCCATATGCGTATGCGCAAAGCCGCCCGTGGTTTTCTTTTCATCAGCGCCCACTTTGCTGGCGATAAATTTTCCAAAGGCGATTTTGTCGCCCAATTTATCGACCAATTTTGTCGACAGCGCCAGCTGACCAAGGTCGCCCTTTGCCCCCTCAACCGCATCAGCGGGATTAGTCAGCAATTGATCCAATTGTGCTTGCGGTCGGGCCTTAGCAACGTCGGCCTTCCATTGGCCCCATATCTCATCATACACGCCCTTGATCGCCATTTTCGATTCTGGCGATTGGTCTGACCGCATAAAGGGTTCGACGGCACTTTTGAACGTGCCCACGCGGTAGATGTTCGCCTTTACGCCTAACTGGTCGAGCAAGCCTTTATAATAAGGCTGCGATCCCCCGGGCCCTAATAATAATGCACCGCCCAACGGGTCCATCCAAATCTGGGTTGCATGGGCAGCCAGTTGATAGCTGTCATCTGTATAGGCGGTCGCAAAAGCATAAACGGGCTTGCCCGCCTTTTTGACGGCATCAATGCTATCCCCAATTGCGGCAAGGCTGGCTTGCCCACCACCCATGAAGCGTTCCATATCCAATACGACGACTTTTACACGCTTGTCGCTTTGCGCAAGCTTTAAGGCGCGGATGATGTCGCGTTGACGGATTTCGCCAACAGGAGCAGCCGTCGAAGTCAGCGTCGTTAGCGCGTCGATTTCGGCCGGCTGTTCAGCCACTACGCCATCCAGCTTGATCAGCAACGCACCATCGCGGACCATCGCCGGATTCGGATTTGCATTTAGCAGCGCGAAAATGGCGGCAAAGAAAAGCGCCAAAAACAGCAATACAAACAGGTCCTTCACACCGACCA
The DNA here is from genome assembly GCA_027488785.1 of Sphingomonadales bacterium. Taxonomy (GTDB): domain Bacteria; phylum Pseudomonadota; class Alphaproteobacteria; order Sphingomonadales; family Sphingomonadaceae; genus Sphingorhabdus_B. Next base: position 14,711 of record JAIYAY010000015.1, read on the forward strand.
AAATTTTCCAGCTAATGCGCATAAACTGCATTTTTTGATATCCTTCAGAATCTTACATCGAATGTAATCATTTCAGCAGCAATTGCCACCAATGTTCGACAAAAAGCATAGGCATAGCAAAATCGGAAGGCCCGGAAAGTTGCGCGCTTGGGTTGGCGGAACATTGCGGACAACAGAAAAGGGCCGCTGGAATAACCCAGCGGCCCTTAAACATGGGTCAGCGGTCGGACGCCCGCTGCCGGAAGTTGCTTTCATGCCGTGACCGGCATCGCTGATTGCTCAGCGGCCGATCTCCCGAACGGAATTGTCCGACCTCTTAACTGAACCATGAGACATCGGATCACCTCCTTTCGTTGAATGGAATTTGCTTGCTTCAAACATTTATCTGCCCTCCGCAGGTGCGAAAGTGAATCAAACGGCGCGTGTAAACAAGTCTTGTAATAAATTTTTATTCTGGCAAAAATTGAGGTTCTGCGCCGCGATAAATCGCGCTGTTATCATCCACGACAATCTTCAACTATGCGTGCGATTTCCGCCCATGACGGCAGAATGACGGGCTGCTTCCCTTCCATTTCAACCAACACGCGGCCACGGCTAAAGGCCATGGCATCCAGGATTGGATCGGTGGTTGCAATGTCGGCCGTCAGATAAGCCGAATTTGCATCACTTGTCATTGCTGCCAATGTTTTTGTCATGGACGAGGTGCGGATGACCAAGCGTGCGCTCGGTGCTGATGCCTCACGCGATAATGTGATGCGGCGTTTCTCTGCATCGCAGCGAAAGCTGATCATCGGGTTGAGTCCCGACGCGCCGAACTGCGCAACCGAACTGCGGCCATAGCGACGATACGTCCAATTCCCGGGCGTAAAGGGCCAGTCATTCCAATCGCCAGTTAATCGCGGCGGCGGCGGCGCAGCTAAAGGCTGCGGCGTGGAAACAATCTTTGGCGCAGGGGGAGGCGGCGGCGCAACGCACGCGGCGAGGCCCAGAACGGCGAACAGGGTCAGGTAACGAATGTGCATGGCTTTGTCTTATGGCCAAATCATGCAAGCTCCGCTAGCGCGTTGCGGCATGGCGACCAAAAAAACACGATTAGATCAAATCATCGTTGATCGCGGCCTAGCCGACAGCAAGACCCGCGCCCAAGCGCTTGTCATGGCGGGCCATGTCTATATTGGCGATGCCAAAGCACAAAAACCTGGACAGCAAATCGCCGAAGATGCCGACATCAGCGTACGCGGCAGTGATCATCCATGGGTATCCCGCGGCGGCATTAAGCTTGCCCATGCGCTTGAGGCGTTTGCCATTGATGTGACCGACCATGTGGCTATCGACGTCGGATCATCGACGGGAGGCTTTACAGATGTACTGCTGACCAACGGCGCAGCCCGCGTCTACGCCGTCGACAGCGGCACAAACCAACTGGCTTGGAAACTGCGGCAGGACCCGCGCGTCATTGTCCATGAACAGACAAGCGCACGCATATTAACCGATACACACATCAGCGAGCCGATTGACCTCATCGTCTGCGACGCCAGCTTCATTGGCTTGGCCAAGGTGCTTGAACGCCCCTTATCCTTCGCCAAAAGCAAAGCGCAACTCATTGCGCTGATTAAGCCGCAATTTGAAGCGGGCCGCGAAGAAGTCGGCAAAGGCGGCGTTGTGCGGGACGCAGACGTCCACGGACGCGTCTGTGACGAAGTAAAAGCATGGCTCGCCAGCCAAGATTGGACGGTGCACGGCCTAACCACCAGCCCGATTACTGGACCGCAAGGCAATGTCGAATTTCTGATATGGGCGCAAAACGCTTAAGCCCATATGCAAACGACCCCGCCCCTTTTGGGGCTCTAACCGCCCTAAGCTTTGTACATCCCGTTGACCCGCACGGCATATCGTTCACGAATGACATGACGGCGAATTTTCATGCTCGGCGTCATCTCGCCATTTTCGATGGAAAAAGGCTCATCCGCAAATTCGAACTGGCGCACTTTTTCGGTTACCGAAACATCCGCATTCACGCGATCCACCGCAGCGCGCACAGCGGCGCGGAATTGGGGATTGGCTTGCAGCTCGGCAAAGTCATATTTCATGTCCTGCGCCTGCGCCCATTCCAACGCCCATTCGGGATCTGGCACGATCAGGCCAACAATATAGGGCCTTTTGTCGCCGGATACCATCGCCTGCAATATCTCGGGCTGAAGCGTGAGCATGCCCTCAATCTTCTGCGGCGCGATATTATCGCCCTTGTCATTTACGATCAGGTCCTTCTTGCGATCGGTAATGGCAATGCGGCCTTGGTCGTCAATATGGCCAATGTCACCCGTGTGCAGCCAGCCATCAATGATAACGCGATCGGTTTCGGCCTTGTTGCGCCAATATCCCTTCATCACCAAAGGTCCGCGCACCAATATTTCGCCATCCTCGGCGATTTTGACCTCCGTATTTTTCAACGGCGGACCAACGGTGTCCATTTTGATGCCTGCGCTTGGCCGGTTGCAGCTGATGACAGGGCCGGACTCGGTCTGACCATAGCCTTGCAGCATAGTGATACCCAAGGATTGGAAAAACACGCCAATGTCGGGGTTCAGCGGCGCGCCGCCAGACACCATTGCCTTCATCCGGCCGCCAAAGCGCGCCTGAATTTTTGGCTTGATTGTGCGCGATAAAATCAATCGCATCGGTGCATCGATAAGTCGTTTGCGCCCTGAATAGTCACGCTCCCCGATGGTCAACGCCTTGTCGAGCAGATAATTGGGCAACTTGCCCTGCTTTTCGACGGCCTTGATCATCCGTTGACGCAGCACTTCAAAAAGACGAGGGACCACCACCATAACCGTTGGCCGGGTTTCTTCGATGTTGGCGGCCAGCTTCTCCAGCCCTTCGGCATAATAGATTTGCGCACCAACGCCGATTGGCAGGAACTGTCCGCCGCTATGTTCATAGGCATGCGACAAAGGTAGGAACGACAAGAAAACTTCTTCTTCGTCCAAACCGAAATCTTCCCGAAGGACTGCCGCCGCGCCATCGATATTATGCAAAATAGCGCCATGATGCTGCATCACGCCGCGTGGAGCGCCACCAGTACCACTGGTATAGATAATGCACGCCAGATCGTCACGGGTAACGGACTCCATCGCCGCTTCGCTAGCGCGCACATCAGCATCTGTGCCTTTGACCATATCGGACCAAAGATGCACCGACAATTGGCCCTGTTGCATCGCGGGTTGAGGGTCCATAGTAATGATGAATTCCGCCTGCGACGACCGCAGCGCGGCAGGCGTCAATGTCTTGGCAAGCTTGGCCGTCGATACGATGACGGCGCGTGCGTCGCTATTGTCCAAAATATGTTGGTGGTCGCGTTCGGTGTTGGTGACATAGGTCGGAACGGTAACGCAACCTGCCGCCATGATACCCAAATCGGCGATGCACCATTCGGGACGGTTTTCGGACACGAGCATGACCCGGTCACCCTTTTGCAGCCCGAGCTGACGCAGCGATTTTGCAAAACCTGCGACCTGCCGGGCAACGTCCGACCAGCTGATCGAATGCCAGGCGCCGTCATGCTTTGCCCATAAAAACGGTGCATTTCCGCGGTAACGCGCACGCGCAAAAAACATTGTTACAAGATTAGGGAAGCTGTCAAAGTCGTCAAACTGTTCAGCAGCCATATATGCTCTCCTGCAAAATTCCAGCCATGCCGTGGCCTGTTTTTGTTATCCTATTTTCGGTAGCGTCACTCGCATTCTGGTGCAATGCGTGTCTTTTATCCGACGCTGGGCAAAGGCGCTTCCGCAGCGGCGGGGGGCCGGATAATGGTGACCTTACCCTTTGCATCTATGGTTGCCGATGTCCCTTCGCTCCGTGGATCCGCAGCACCTGACCAAGCGCCGTTGAGATATTGTGCGCCGTTCACCTTAGACCCGAGGTCAGCGACACGGACCTTCTGTCCGAAGGCAGAAATCTGTTCCGCCATTGCGGCAAGCGGGGTGTCCTGCTCCACCTCTAACTGCCCACCACCAAAATAAATATTTGGAAGCGCGATTGCTTGATCAAGCGGCAAGCCAAAGTCTATCACGCCAATCAGCGTTTTGGTGACATGCATGATGATCCGCTTTCCACCGGCCGAACCGAGCGTCAGTACCGCCCGACCATCGCGGTCAAAAACCATTGTCGGCGACATTGAAGACAAAGGCCGCTTTCCACCAGCTACCCGATTTGCCACAGGTGCGCCCTCCTTTTCAGGGGCGAAGGTAAAGTCCGTGAGTTCGTTGTTCAAAAAGAATCCGCCGGCCACAAGCTGGCTGCCAAACGGACCTTCAATTGTCGACGTCATATTGGCGATGTTGCCATTTGCGTCGATCGCCGTGAAATGTGTCGTGCCAGCAACTTCGCTGGAAATCGCGGCTGTGCGCGGCGGGGCACCTGGTGGCTTGCCTGCCGGATAATCGCTACGCGCCTTCTCCGGATCAATTAGCGCTGAGCGTTGTTGTATATATTCGGGGTTCAATAGGCCCGCGACCGGCACATCGACAAAAGCATCATCCGCCAGATATTTTTCGCGGTCTGCATAAGCCAACTGCATCGCTTGGCCAATCAGGTGCCAGCTTTTGGGGCTATCCTTGCCCGTTGCGGTCAAATCAAACCGCTGCAGCGTGCCCAAAATCTGGAGCACTGTGGTTGCGCCCGACGAAGGCGGCGCCATGCCGCACACAACATAAACCCGATAGGGCGCGCACACTGCCTGCTGCTCTTTAGCACGATATTGCGCGAGATCGGTCATCGTCATGTCACCGGGGTTCAACTTGCTGCTAGTGACAGCCTGCACAATCTGGCTTGCGACCCTGCCTGTATAAAAAGCGTCAGGTCCTTTTTTGGCCAACAGCTTCAACGTAGTCGCAAGCTTAGGGTTTTTAAGCTTCATGCCTGCCGTAACGGGTTTGCCATCGCGCCAGTAAATCGCTCGCGCTTCATCAAAATTCGGCCAAAGCCTTTCTATGCGCTGCAATCGTGACTCCAGCGTTTTGTTCACGATGAAGCCCTTTTCCGAAAGGCGGATCGCAGGCTTAAACACCGTTGCCCAAGGCAGCTTACCCCATTTGGCGTGCGTTTGCGCCATCAGCTGGATATTGCCCGGCACGCCGACAGAATGCCCGCCCTGAAACGCCTCGAGAAAGGCCAGTGGTTTGCCATCTGGTCCAACAAAACGGTCGGCCTTCGCCGCAGCTGGCGCAGTTTCCCGTCCATTTATCGTTGTCAAAACGCCTTTCGCGTTGTCCTGATACAATAAGAACCCACCGCCGCCGATGCCGCTCGATTGCGGTTCGACCACAGTCAGGGCGAGCATCATGGCCATCGCTGCATCCGCAGCAGATCCGCCCTGGCGCAGCATTTCTATTCCCGCTTCTGTGACACGAGGATCCGCAGAAGAGGTAACACCGACATTTTCGGCGTTCGCCGCTTGGGTGAAAAGGATGGCCGATGCGGTAAACGCGAAGAGTGATTTTTTCATGCCCGTAACTTAGCCACCTTCGGTCTATAAAGCCAAGCGCAGATTTATCCGTCGACGCCGATGGCCTCGGCTATGTTGGAAAACCCATCAGCTTGCAAAAGCCTTACAAGTTGTTTGTTGATCCTGCGCGCAAGGCCTGGCCCTTGATACACCAGAGCGCTGTAAATTTGTACCAAAGACGCGCCGGCGCGGATGCGCGCATAGGCATCTTCTGCAGACGCGATTCCGCCTACGCCAATCAGCGGGAGTTGCCCACCGCTTGCCTTGCGGAAATCAATCACGCGTTGCTGCGCCATATCGCGCAAGGGTGAACCCGATAGGCCGCCCGCCTCTCCCTTATGGCGTGAGATCAGAGCAGGACGCGATATCGTTGTGTTCGACACAATCAACGCAGCGATGCCCCGCGACATGGCGACGCCAACAATATCATCAATGTCCGCAGGCTGTAGATCAGGCGCGACTTTCAAGAACACCGGCGTGTCGCGCGTTCGCGCCGCCATCACCTGCGCAAGCAGGTCATCAAGCGCCGCCTTGTCCTGCAAGGCGCGAAGGCCCGGCGTATTGGGCGAGCTGATATTGACGGTTAGATAATCCGCCAGCGCCTCCATATTGCGCACGCCAATGACATAATCCGCCACGCGGTCGGCGCTGTCCTTATTGGCACCAATATTGATACCGATGGGCCCTGTTCGTGCCTGTTCGGGAATGTTCTGCAGCAGCGCGATGGCCGCTTGCTGTCCTGCATTGTTAAAGCCCATGCGGTTGATAACCGCTTCATCCTCCAATAAGCGAAACAGCCGCGGCTTTGGGTTGCCCGCTTGCGGTAACGGCGTCAGCGTCCCTACCTCAGTAAAGCCAAAACCGAGCCGCAGGATTTCAACAGGAACCTCCGCGTTTTTGTCATAGCCTGGGGCAAGTCCAACGGGATTAGCAAACTGCAAGCCCGCAAATGTCTGGGCGAGGACCGGACACTGTAAACCAAGCGAGGGAATAGGCATAAGCCGGAGCGCGGCCAGCGACAGATTATGTGCGGCCTCGGCGTCGGCTTGGAACAAAAGGGGGCGTGCGAACTGGTATAACATGTCTGGGTCTATTCACGACTATCACGCGTGGTGCAACGACGATACTCATGCCTTGGGACGGTTTTTCTCCGTTACCGGCACAGCCACATTGTCTTCCTTTTTGGACGCTGATGGCTTTGCCTTGCGTCTGCGCAAATTGGCGCGCAGCGCTTCGCGCAGCCTTTCTGCCTTGATCCGCTCTTTATCCTCTGCATCTTTCGCCAATGCCGTTCTCCTCTGCACGCTATCGCGTTGCCGTCGCGATGCCAAATGGCACGCGACCACGCAAGCCGCTTGACATTAAGGCCCAGCCTTCGCATAGGGCCGCACCTTCGGTATTGCTGCTGTAGCTCAGTGGTAGAGCGCGTCATTGGTAATGACGAGGTCGGGAGTTCAATCCTCCCCAGCAGCACCAGGATTTCCCTCATATCTTTAGCGATTTGCAAATATTGCCTTCGGGCGATGATTTTCCCGTTAACCTGGCACGCCGTTGACGATGGATACATCTACGCCATAGTCGCGGGCGATTTCGCGGGCGGTCATTTTGGCCGACATCATGACCGAGGGCGTGCCGCCCCCTGGCTGCGTGCCTTGGCCGACCAGATAGAGATTGTGCACATCTTCCGACTTATTGTGCGGACG
>JAIYAY010000027.1 GCA_027488785.1 Sphingomonadales bacterium
AAGTCGACGCGTTGATGATTGCATATTCGATTCCCGCAGGCCGGGTATATCGCGCTCTTTTTTTTCTTGAGGATCCACATTTCCAAGCACGTGAAGCGATTATCGAGGTCGAAACCGAGCGCTATGGCAAGCTAAAAATGCAGGGCGCGTTTCCGAAGATGTCGGTGACACCCAGCAGCGTTCGTTCGCCAGCCCCGTCGATTGTTGGCCAACATAATGCCGAAATATATGGCGGCTTGCTTGGGATGGATATTGCGGAGTTGGATAGGCTGAAGGCGGCTGGTGCAATCTGATGACACAGCAGAATGACGATCTGACCGCGAATTATGTCGGCGCGTTCGACGGCCGTCTTTCTTTTGGTCAACGGCCGGCGCTTCTGATTGTCGATTTTGTTATGGCGTATCTGGACCCGGCATCGCCTTTATATGCGGGGGTTGAGGATGCGTTGGCCAGCAATGAACGTCTTTTGGCGGCTGCGCGGGCTGCCGGAATCCCGGTCTTCTTTACGAATGTCGTGTATCAGGCAGATGGCGCAGACGGCGGTTTGTTCTACAAGAAAATCCCGTCGCTTCGGGTGTTTCTGGAAGGATCGCCATTGGGTGCATTTCCCCCGTCGCTTCAACCGGTGGACGGCGAGCGCGTTATTTCAAAACAGTTCGCTTCGGCATTTTTTGGGACATCACTTGCGGAGACGCTTGCCGAAGAAGGCATCGATACATTGCTTATAACGGGACTGTCGACCTCAGGATGCGTGCGCGCCACGGCGCTGGACGCGCTACAGTCCGGCTTTGCGCCTTTCGTCGTGCGTGAAGCCTGTGGCGACCGACATCCGGCACCACATGAAGCCAATTTGTTCGACTTACAGGCAAAATATGCCGAGGTTGTTTCGGAACAAGAGGCGTGCGCCCTTATATCGGCGAACGCTGAGCTATAGCTGGGTTAGGGACAGAAGGTAGATATAAGCTATCTAAATTCTCAACCGACCATAAACCCGCCCACACGCAGAAACACCGAAGTAGTACGTGGTCTTGAAAAATGACTAGCAGCTTTCAGCGTTTAATTGCCAAGAGCAGGCAGTCCCGTTCCGGCCCAGAATCTGCCATGGCACCTGATCAAGGACGAGAGCCGATTAGGCTTTCCGCCAAAATAGACTGTTCCAAATGGAACGCTGGCGAACGGTGTTCGGCGCCATCGGCTCTTCCCGGGCAAATACGGCTTATGTGGGGTTTGGGATTGCGCGGACCAGTCCCAAAGCGTTACGGATGAGCTCGCTCATCCGTTTTTAGGAACGAGCTGAACACAATGATTGGCGTAATACCAATTGCGTATACCGGCCATGCCGCATCTAAAGCCATCTTAAACACTGAATTTCCAGGATTTTTGAGCGGGCGTTCCAATCAGAACGCTGCTTAAAACGCACGCTGCAACCACGCTTTTGGAAACTCAGGGCCATATCGCCTAAAGCATTGAAATCATTGGAGCGGGCGAAGGGATTCGAACCCTCGACCCCAACCTTGGCAAGATTCGGCGCGAGGATATTCACATTTATTACCAACTGCTTATCTTACCACCTGAAAATCCGAACACGATCCGAACATTTTCAGCCCAATTTTCTCAGAACGGTTCGTATTCAATATGTTAGCGGCTTCCATCCCGCTAACCAATGTCGCCACCCGTTCTGACTGTGTTTGGGTTCCTAAAAAAGGGCGGAGCGGCGGCTTGTGGGACTTTTCCGCCATTCCTTCACGACCTGCTCAACGGCGGGTTTCGCAAAGAGCCGACAACCAGGACTCATCCAAAATTTCCGCCATGCCGGCCATAGCTGGGACCAGACCCGACCTATTCCGGCGATTTCTTGTGTTTCTTATCGCGTTTTGATGGCTTGCGAACCGATTGGTCAGTCAAAGACTGAAGCTTGCGTTCGTCGGACAGGCCACCGAAATAGGCAGAAAGCAGCGCGGCAACCGCCTTGGGTTGTTCCGGCAGTATCGCGTGGCTGGCATGGCTGAGCTCCACCAGAACCAATCGATCACCAACGTCCCTGCGCAAAGCCTCGGCATTGCCGGCCGGCGCGATGGGATCTTCCGTTGCCTGCACCAGCATTAGCGGAGCCGTTCCCCCACTCCACCACGTGTCCGTTTTCGTGGCCTGCGCGGCAGTCATCTGTTGCCGCGCGGTTGCGGGATGCCAGCCCGTCAACCAAATTGAAGCGTCGTTGCCCGCAGCAAAGAACGCGAGTTGCAGATCGCGCAGGCGCAATTCATCCGGTTTGATGCCCTGCGCGAACGATCCTTCCAGCGCCGCGATAAACTCAGGTGACGGCGTCACTTCGCCTCCGCCAGCAAGCAAAGCAATACGCCGAACACGGGCCGGATGCGCTGTTGCCAGGGCGCGCGCCACGCGGTTGCCAAAGGCATGGCCAACAACGTCAACCGGGCCATCGCATAGGGTTTCGATGACGCTCGCCACATCCTGCGCCAGATCGAACAGCGACGCGGGTTTCGGGCCGGTACTGTCCCCGATACCTCTCGGATCGGGGAGGATGATCATCCACCCCTTGCGCGCCAGTCTTGCGGCCAGGTCATCGAAGTCCGAAACGCCGCGCCCTAGGGATGGGATCATAAGCACAGGTTGCCCGGTGCCGATGGTGCGCACAGAAATCTGGCCGCCGGTGGGACTGGAAATGACAGCGTGCCCATCTGCCTGCTTGCATGACGTGGCCGCGGCGGTGCTGCTCGGCGGCTTCGCCACAGCCGGGGAGACCGGTTGCAGCGCCAGCGCCGTCAGTGCGAGAGCGGATATGCGGATCATCAGTTTCTCCTCGGAAGGCGATAGGCAATCAGCATGTTGCCGGGGCTGCCGCCGAAATAGCCGTAGCCCGACTGGACAAAGATCATGTCGTCCGCAGCGACCAGCGTGCTGTTGTCGATGCTGCCGCCAATGCCGGGCACGCGGTTCAAAGTGTCGCGGTGCTCGCCGAAGGTGACGGTTTCGATCAGGGGCTTGCCACCTGCCGCAGCAAAGGCGCGCCAGGTTCCGTCCATCCCGCCGGAAAGGATAATGTCGTTTGTGGCGAAGGCCGCGCCGGAAAGTCCGAATTGCGGCGGGCAACCTGCGCCCTTGCAACCCGGCTCAGGCGCCCATTTCCAGCGCACAGCGCCGGTTGCCAGATCGATCCGGTAGAGGCCGGCCTGCGACTTGTAACCGGCGATCCGGGTCCGATACGCCTCGGAAAGGCCGGGATTCTTGCTGAAGTCAGGATCGTTGACGGGCACGAACAATTCGCCCTTCGCAATGGCCATGCCCCAGTGGATGCCGCCGAGCAGTCCGCCGCTGCCAATTCGCGTCTTCCAGACGACCTTGCCGCTATCGGGGTTGAGTGCAAACACCGTCCCGCTTTTCTGTCCGGCGACCAGCACGTCTCGCCCCTTGGCGTCCTGCGCACGGATCAGTCCGGCGCCAAAGTCATAATCGACGCCGGTTGTGCCCG
>JAIYAY010000009.1 GCA_027488785.1 Sphingomonadales bacterium
GATAGTGACAGCGGCAAACAACGCTTAATGTATAGGTCCGATGCTAGCGGAACAATGAGAACCATTTCCAATGAGGCAGACGCCACATTTACAGGAACGCAAATCGTCCCTGATATCTTTCTTGATGAGCCGGATATGGCTTATGCGACCAGCAACAAGGACGGATTTCGCAAGGTTTACAAAGTAGATTTGAAGACGATGCAAATTGTTGGCGAACCTGTATTTGGGGTTAAGGGTTACGATATTGATGGTGTTATTGCCAATGAGACTGGAAACGCATTAGCAGGGGTTTCCTACACCAGCACGAAGCAGCGGACCCGTTGGTTTGATCCCCGCTTGGCCGAGGTTCAGAAGCTAATGGATGAGGATTTTGGCCGTGGTAACGCGCAAATTCTATCCACCAATGATGGCGATACAAAAATTCTCATGCGGATCGCCAAGGTAAACGCTCCAGGAGGTTATTATCTCTTCGATACGGAAACTGGTAACTTGAACCTTGTTGGTTGGGCGCATCCCGTCCTTAAGGATTTTGAGCTTAACCCAACCAACTCCGTTCGATACAAAGCGTCTGACGGACTAGAAATCGAAGCCGTGGTTACTTACCCCCGCCATCGGGCAAGCCGCCGCAATCTCCCCGTAATTGTCATGCCGCATGGCGGACCTTTTGGTGTGCGCGATCAGGAGGAATTTGGTTTTTTCCCGTGGCATCAGGCAATGGCTGAACTTGGCTATGTTGTCATTCAGCCCAATTATCGAGGCTCTGGCGGCTATGGTAAGGAGTTTGTAAAGGAAGGCCGTAAACCCAATGGCTATGGCCTGCGGATGCAGGATGATTTGAACGATGTGCTGACATGGTTTGGTCAATCTGGATTGATTGATCCCAAGCGCGCCTGCCTCATGGGCTGGTCTTATGGTGGATATGCCACAGCTCGAGGAGCGCAGCGTGATCCGGATAAATGGAAATGTGCGATTGCGGGTGCCGGCGTGTACGACTTTCCGATGATGAAAGCATATGACACGCGGGCTTTTGGTGACTTTGGTGCAAATTTTCAAGCTACGGCTGATGACTTGAGCGAGATTTCATCCGCGCGAAATACCGATGGCCCCTGGTCTCCAATTTTGATCGTTGCGGGCTTACGGGACGCTCGTATTCCTATTGAACAATCGCGAACACTTGTGTCGCGGTTGAAAAGCTCTGGTAAGAAAGAAGGTATCGACTTTAGATATGTCGAGCAGCCAAAAGGCACGCACAATTTGCCTTATGAAGACGTACATATTGAATGGTTGAAAGAAGCAGAAGCATGGGCGGAACGTTTTAACCCAGCCTATATCGCAACTGACCCAGACAAGGCTCCACCTATTGGCGTCACTCTTGCCGCAAAATAGACCATAGATGATAGAAGAAATGTGCCATTCCGATAGAATGGCCATTTCGCAAGTGCTCTGCGTTGGCGGGCTTTCTCGCTCTTTCGGAGCTTTTGATTGGTTCACTTAATGTCTGGACTGTATCCGCGTATCTTGATGCAGACGGGACATCAGGGCCGCCAGAGCATACTGCGCTGTCCTTTGCGTCGATAGCCTGTTACAATGAACAACAACGCCATCGCTGTAATCGTAACCAGATGATAGTTAGAGGCCGCAGCTGACTTTCGCTTTGATGCCACTCCTCGCAAAAGTTATTTAGAACTTAGGATGTTTCCATGCTGAAAACGTTTCAACTGACCGCAGTGCTTTTAATTGCCGGCGTCAACAGTCCGGCGACCGCGAATGATGAAGCTCAACGCGAAATCGTTGTCACCGCAAGGTCGTTGAAAGACACAGAGTCTGATTTAAAGGCGTGCTTGGCGCGTAAATGCCCACCTGATCAAGATATCAAGGCATCACTGGCGCACGCCGAAAACCAATTTGTCGAAGGAAATTATCGTGATGCGCGTTCGACTTTGGCGAATGCTCTTGGACGAAACCGGAAACATAAAGGGAATTATCCTATCGAAGTGTCGGATTTGCTGCGTGCAAATGGAAATGTTGCCGCCCATTTAGGGGAGGCCAACATCTATCGAATTTCAGTTCTTGATATGCGCGATACGCTGAAAGGCGCCCTCAAATCTAATGATTATCGTGTGTTTGGAGCTGAGATTGAGGTTGCGGACTCCCGCATGAAGCTGGGGTATCTCGACGAGGCAAGTGACAAATATCTTGAGATTGAAAAGCGAGCGCTTTCCGCTGGTTTGCCTCAGGTGGCCGCCATAGCGCGGTTACGCGATCTGTCGCTTCGGGTACAACGCGCAGAAACAGAAAAGACAGCGTTCCGTAAAAAAGAGGCACTGGACGGCATTGATATTTTTTTGAAGGCACCGACCGGCGGTACAGAGGAATTCAAAATTGCCGCGGAGATACTCAGATCGCGTCTGGATAGAGCTAGCGGTAACACCGAAACAGCTGACAAGTTGATAGCGCGCTACGCGTCCATGGGTGGGACTAATCGACCTGTTTTATTATATTCTTCACCAATCAAAATGAACGAGGCACAAGCTGCTCGGGCCATGGCCGGTGGCAGCGATTTGAACCGTATAGGGACCCAAGTTGTCGAAAATCGTTGGGTGGATGTCGGTTTTTGGATTGGTGTCGACGGCAAAGTCGATGAACCCGAAATCTTACGAAATAAGGGGGATACCGATTGGGCAGATGTTGTTTTGAAAGCGATCAAAACCCGCATCTACGCTCCGTTAAAAATGGAAGGCGATGGCGCGTCATTGGGGGTATATGCCATCGAGCGTTATTCTTTGACGGCACAATATGAAAATGACGTAACGGGCACACGCATTCGCCAACGTTCACCAGTCGCTAGAATTGAGCGCACCGACTTAACAGGCTAGGTTGCCCGTACCGAGAAAATGCAGTGAATGAACGTGCCATCGTCATTCTAACAGGCTGGGGGTGAATTGCATCAGCGCCAGATGCGCGCAAATCTCGTCCCTAAGCCCGTCAGCAGCTCATATTGCGAAAGGCCCGTCAGCGCCGCCGCAGTGACAAGGTCATATTCGACATTGACCCAGTCACCTTCGCGCAATTCGGGGGCCGCATTGAGGTTAAGCGTTACAAGGTCCATCGAGACTCGCCCGATAACGGGTAGCTCAAGTCCATCTACCCATGCCCTGCCCTTGCCCGAAAAAGCACGCAAATATCCGTCGGCATAACCGAGCGATATTGTGCCCATACGCGTTTCTTCGCGGCAGACATGGGTCGCATTATAACCGACCATGGCGCCAGCGGGTAAGTCTCGTACCTGAAGAAGCCGCGCCGAGAGGCTAACCACTGGTTTGATCCATTCGGCCATTTCTGCGCGCGCAATGCCACCATAGAGGCTCAATCCCGGGCGTGTCAGATCAAAATGATAATCTGCTCCCAACATTATACCTGCGCTATTGGCTAAGCTGGATCGTTGCGCGCGAATATGCGCCCGCGCATCGGCAAAAATTTCGAGCTGACGTGCGTTTTGTAGGACATCTTCATCAGCCGACGCCAGATGCGACAATAAAATATCGATGTCTAGGTCCGCCAATATGCTGGCTTGATCGAGCGCAAGGCCCAAGCGGTTAATGCCGCTATCCAGCATGACATGGCACCGCCCGCCGCCTGCGTTGCGCCAGTTGGCAACTTGTTCTGGCGAATTCAGCACTGGAATGGCGCCCAAGGCCTGAACGGCGGCAATATCGGCTTGCGCGATACCATTGAGCACCGATATCCAACTGGGCGGCACCAAATCGGCGATAGTTTCTGCTTCACCCCAATGGGCCACGAAAAAGTCACGGCACCCTGCGTCGCGCAAATGGGTGACGACCTCGCGGGCGCCCAAGCCATAGCCATTGGCTTTTACGGCCGCCCCTGCCCGCGCCGGTCCGCTACGGGCATCAAGCGCACGCCAATTGGAAACCAGCGCCTCTCCGTCAAGGTGAAGGCGTAAGGAGGGCTCAAAATTAGTCATCGACCGCCTTTTGCCCCTGTATGACGGGCTGTCAATCCAGCTCCGTTTTGCCCGATGTTTCCGGCAGCCAAATCAACGCTACAACAAATGCCAGGGCCGTAACGCCAACGGTATACCAAAGTCCCGAAAATGGTTGCCCTGTCTGCGCCACGATATACTGCGAAATATAGGGTAGAAATCCGCCAAAATAGCCTGCGCCAATATGGTAAGGTATGGACATTGAGGTGTATCTAATTTTAGCCGGAAACATTTCTACAAGGATTGCCGCGACTTGCCCATAGGTCATGCCCGACAACGTCACCATCAAAAACACCGCCAAAATGATTTTCCAAGGCTCGCGCTGCGCGGGGTCCGATTTATCAGGGTAACCCGCTTTTTCTAGAGCGGCGATATAGGCCTTTTCATCGAAACCCTGCAGATTGGCGTCACCGACATTTAACGACACGGTGTCGCTCGTTTGCTTGCTATAAGCTATGCCGCGCTTTGTTAGGAAATTGAGCGCTTGCGCACATTCGCTTTCATGTACGCGGTTGAGCGCGTTGAAATCACATTCGGGAATAGAAAGCGTGACTGGGTTGCTCTGTGTCGCGCGCGCGAGCGCTGGATTTGCGGCATCCGCCATCATCCAGAAAATCGGGAATACGCCAACAATGGAAAGGCCATAGCCAAGCAAGAGCAAACGTTTGCGGCCCCATTTGTCCGATAGCCAACCGCAAGCAACATAAGTTGGCGCGGCCAACGCTGCACCCACCGCCATATAGAGAAGCGCATCAGTCTCTGGAACGCGCGCGGTCCCCGTCAGGAAATATAATGTGCCGAACTGTGACGTGTAATAAATAACCGTCAATCCCGCCGCGACGCCGAATAATGCAACGAAGATACGACCCACATTGCCCGGATATTGGAAGCTTTCCAGAAACGGATTTTTGGACGTCGTACCCGCCGCCTTCATCGCCTTGAAAACGGGGCTCTCCGACAATTTGACTCGCATATAAAGGGAAATTGCGAGCAACAAAATTGAGGTCAAGAAGGGAACGCGCCAGCCCCATGCCTCAAACGCTTCATTGCTCATGGATTGGCGCGTGATCAGCACGACAATGACCGCGAGCAGAAAACCGCCAGCAACCGAGGCCTGAATCCAACTGGTATATTGGCCGCGCTTTCCATCAGGCGCATGTTCGGCAACATAAATAGCCGCCCCACCATATTCGCCGCCAAGCGCCAGTCCCTGTAAACAGCGCATAAGCAAGAGCAAGCCAGCAGCCCATACCCCCGCCGTTTCAAACGTCGGAAGTAATCCAATCGCCGCAGTCGCAACACCCATCAAGGTGATTGTGACCAGAAACGTATATTTACGGCCAATCTTGTCACCAAAATAGCCGAACAGGATGGCGCCAAACGGCCGCACGCCAAAGCCTGCACCAAAGATCGCAAGCGACGCCAAAGTCGCGGCGGTTGGGTTGTCGGCAGGGAAAAACAGCTTCCCGATTAACGCTGCCAAAATGCCATAGACGAAAAAGTCATACCATTCGAAAACCGTGCCAAGCGACGATGCTGTAATGACCAAGCGATCTCGTTTTGGATCCAGTACGACTTCAGTATCGGCAGCTTTGGCCATGACGTTCCCCTAAAAACCTTGTGCTATTGTTTTAATGCCAATGCCGGCACTTTCAAGCGGGTTCACTCCATCTCCAATATCACCGCGTCAACGGCCAGGCTGTCTCCAGCCTGCGCGTTGACGAGCTTTACCGTTCCAGATTTTTCCGCGCGCAGAATATTTTCCATCTTCATCGCTTCTACAACCGCAAGCGGTTGGCCTGCTTCAACTGCGTCACCGACGCTGACATATAAAGTCGTGAGCAAACCCGGCATCGGGCAAATGAGGAATTTGGATAAATCGGGCGGGATCTTCTCAACCATGTGCATCGCCAGATGCGCGATGTGGCCGGGCAACACGCGCGCCACATGCGTTGCGCCGCGAGTCGTCAGATGAAATCCGGTGCGTGTTTTGGTAATTTTTACCGCGAGTTCATCTTCCCCAACTTCGGCTTCAATCAAGCGATCTCCGGGATCATATTCCATCGAAAGGTCGAAAGGCACGCCGTCAACATGGATGTCGCCATCAATCATTTCGATGTGATGGATCGCCTCGCCAATCTTAACTTGCCAGCGTGCAGGCGGCGCCAATGTATCGCCCAATTGGCCATCGACATGCCGCGCGCGGTCGGCCTCAGCCGTCGCAACAAAGCCGGCGATTGCAGCGAGTGACCTTATCAGATCGGCATCGGCAGATGCGCCATGGAAACCATCTGGATATTCTTCAGCGATAAAACCGGTCGTTAGGTCGCCCGAACGGAAACGTGGATGTTGCATGATGGCGCTGACGAAATCGATATTGTGGCCAAGGCCCTCAATTTCGAAGCGGTCAAGTGCCGCAATCTGTAAGTCGGCGGCTTCATCGCGGGTTTTACCCCAAGTAATCAGCTTGGCGATCATCGGGTCGTAGAACATCGAAACCTCGCCTCCATCATAGACGCCGTCGTCTACGCGGATACCTTCGACCCCGCGACGGCCGTTTGCATCTTCGTCCTCGGTCCAACCTTCCACTGGTGGACGATAGCGCGTCAATCGTCCTGTGCTTGGTAAAAACCCGCGATAAGGGTCTTCGGCATAGACGCGATTTTCAATCGCCCAACCGTCGATCTTGATATCATCCTGCGTCATGCTGAGCTTCTCACCTGCGGCGACACGGATCATCTGCTCGACCAGATCAATACCGGTGATGCATTCGGTTACCGGATGCTCGACCTGCAATCGCGTGTTCATTTCGAGAAAGTAGAAGCTTTCACCGCTGGGGTCCGCGCCCGATACGATGAGTTCAACCGTTCCCGCTGAATAATAGCCAACCGCGCGGGACAATGCCACGCATTGCTCGCCCATCGCTTTGCGCATTTTTGGCGTGACGAAGGGCGATGGCGCTTCCTCGACAACCTTTTGATGCCGCCGCTGGATCGA
This sequence comes from Sphingomonadales bacterium, assembly GCA_027488785.1. Classification (GTDB taxonomy): domain Bacteria; phylum Pseudomonadota; class Alphaproteobacteria; order Sphingomonadales; family Sphingomonadaceae; genus Sphingorhabdus_B. The sequence goes on from JAIYAY010000009.1 coordinate 7,001, forward strand.
ACATTCGCGCTCGTTCAAATACAGGATATTGCCATGTTGGTCGCCCAATATCTGAATTTCGATATGGCGTGGATTGAGGATGAATTTTTCGATAAACACCCGATCGTCGCCGAATGAATTCAATCCCTCACGCTTCGTCGCTTCAAAGCCTTCGCGGACATCTTGCTCATTATAGGCAAGCCGCATTCCCTTGCCGCCGCCACCCGCGCTGGCCTTCATCATGACGGGATAGCCAATTTCTTCTGAAATCCGCACCGCATGTTCGGTGTCGTCAATTTCGCCGACAAAACCCGGAACAACATTGACGCCCGCCGACATCGCCAGTTTCTTGGACTCAATCTTGTCGCCCATTGCGGCAATGGCGTTCACGGGTGGTCCGATAAAGGCGATGTTCTCCTTGGCCAATGCCTCGGCAAAGCTGGTACGCTCCGACAAGAAGCCATAACCAGGATGCACCGCCTCCGCACCCGTTTGCTTACATGCCGCGATGATCTTGTCCGCGATCAAATAAGACTGCGCTGCAGGCGAAGGTCCAATATGCACCGCTTCATCGGCCATCTGCACAAACGGTGCACGTGCGTCCGCGTCGGAATAGACCGCGACCGTCGCAATCCCCATACGGCGTGCGGTTTTGATGATCCGGCAAGCTATCTCGCCACGGTTTGCAATCAGGATTTTCTTGAACATTAAGGAATGACCCCTTCAACAATCATAATGCGGGATACGGCATGCTTATGTCTGATATCGGCGACAGGGCGATATTCATCTGACCTCAAAAAGGCTTGAGCTGATGACATATTCGCAAATTCGATGATAACCAATCGACCTTTGGCCGCGTCGCCTTCAAAAGACACGGTTTGTCCGCCACGAACAACATATCGTCCCCCATATTGGGCAACGATGGAAACAACCGCTGACATATAGCTTTCGTAAGCGGCAGGATCAGCTACTTCAACTTCAGCAATAAGATATGCCTTTGGCCGCGGTAAAGTATCCCCGCTCACTCCGCTGCCTCCAATGCCTTACATGCACGAAGCGGTTCCTCTGCTTCCATTGGGCGCAAACCCAACTTTGCGAGCATTGCTGCGTCCTTATCGTCGCCTGCATTAGCCGCGGTGAGCAACTTGTCGCCAGTAAAGATGCTGTTCGCACCAGCCATGAAGCATAACGCCTGCGTCGCTTCCGACATGCTCTCACGCCCTGCGCTTAATCGCACCATGCTCATCGGCATAGTGATGCGCGCTACAGCAATCGTGCGAACGAATTCGATGTCGTCAATTTTCGCCAGCGGCGTGTCAGTAAGCATGTCGCCCAGCACAGTGCCCTTTACGGGGACCAAAGCATTGACTGGCACGCTTTCTGGATGCTGTGGCAAGGTCGCCAATGTGTGGATGAAGCCCACCCGGTCGGCGCGCGTTTCACCCATGCCTACAATGCCGCCACTACAGACGTTGATACCCGCACGGCGGACTTCGGCCAGCGTTTCGAGCCTATCCTCCATCGTCCGCGTGGTAATGATCTCATTATATCGCTCGGGCGAGGTATCGATGTTATGGTTGTAGTAATCCAGTCCGGCCTCGGCGAGCATGTCCGCTTGGCTGGGTGTCAACATGCCCAAAGTCATGCAGGTCTCCATGCCCATCGCGCGCACGCCCTGAACGATTTGCACAATCGCGGGCATGTCGCGGTCCTTGGGGTTGCGCCAGGCCGCGCCCATGCAGAACCGGCGTGAGCCCGCATCTGCTGCCTCAGCGGCCTTTTGCAGCACCGCTTGGACATCCATTAACTTGGTTGCTTCAACGCCACTGTCCGCCTTTACCGATTGCGAGCAATAGCCGCAGTCTTCTGGACAACCACCGGTTTTAATGGAGAGCAATGTGCACAATTGTATCTGCCCCGCGGCATGATGCGCGCGGTGTACTGTCTGCGCCTGATATACCAATTCGTCGAACGGCAGATCGAACAAAGCGGCAATTTCTGCGCGGGTCCAATCGGTGCGGACTTTAGTCAATTAAAAACTCCCATATATATTCGTCCTGCTGAACTCGTTTCAGCATCCATCCTGCAGCCAAAAGCGTCCGTTTGTGAGACAAGATGGACCCTGAAAGTAGTTCAGGCTGACGGTCGTGATTAGCATTATGTTGCATCATGCAAAGGCGGCATATTATGCCCCAATAAAGTCAAAACATCTGCCGCACATTCAACGACATTACTGCCGGGGCCGTAAATGCCCTGCACCCCTGCCTCACGCAGAAAATCATAATCTTGGGGTGGAATAACACCGCCTGCGATGACTTTGATGTCGCCGCGCCCTGCTTCACGCAAACCTCTCACAAGCTCCGGGATCAGCGTCTTGTGACCAGCGGCAAGGCTGGATGCGCCGACGGCATCCACGTCATGCTGCAATGCAAGGACGACAGTTTCTTCAGGTGTTTGGAACAATGGCCCGCTGATCACATCAAAGCCCATATCGGAGAAAGCCGACGCAATGATATTGGCGCCGCGATCATGACCATCTTGTCCCATTTTCGCGACGAGAAGCTTGGGCTTGCGGCCCAAACGGCGTTCGACCGAGGCCACGCCATCCAAGACTTGCGCCCAGCGTTTGTCGAATTCATGTGCGCTGCCATAAATACCTTGGACGGGCACGGGCGTGGTGGCGTAACGGCCAAATACAGCCTCCATCGCATCCGAAATTTCGCCCAATGTAGCGCGGGCGCGGGCCGCATCGACGGCAAGTGCGAGGAGATTCGCTCCGCCTTTTGCGCCTTCTGTCAACGCCATCAATGCCGCCTGACAGGCTACTTCGTTACGGGCTGCGCGGGTGGCTGCAAGACGGGCAATTTGTCCTTGGCGGACGAAGTCATTGTCGACTTCGAGCGTGTCGAGTTGCTCTTCGGTTGCGAGCTTATATTTGTTGACGCCAACGATAACGTCTTCGCCTTTGTCTACGCGCGCTTGCCGCGCGGCGGCGGCTTCTTCAATGAGGCGCTTTGGCATCCCTGATGCGACAGCCTTGGTCATGCCGCCAAGCGCATCCACCTCGCCGATGATTTTCCATGCTTGATCGACCAATTCGGCGGTCAACGCCTCGACATAATAAGAACCACCCAAGGGATCGACGACCTTGGTAATGCCGCTTTCCTCAGCCAACACAATCTGTGTGTTGCGGGCAATACGGGCTGAAAAATCGGTTGGCAGTGCAATGGCCTCATCCAGCGCATTGGTGTGCAGCGACTGCGTGCCACCCAAAGTCGCAGCCATCGCCTCAATCGTCGTGCGGATGACGTTGTTATATGGATCCTGCTCCTGCAACGACACGCCCGATGTCTGACAATGCGTGCGTAACATCTTGGAGCGTTCGTCCTTTGCCCCGAGCTCATCCATGACGCGGTGCCACAAGGTCCGTGCGGCGCGTAGCTTTGACACTTCCATGAAGAAGTTCATGCCAATGCCGAAGAAGAAGGAAAGCCGCCCGGCAAAAGCGTCAATGTCCAAGCCCGAGGCGATAGCGCGCTGCACATATTCCTTGCCATCAGCAATAGTGAAGGCAAGTTCCTGCACTGCGGTCGCGCCAGCCTCATGCATATGATAGCCGGAAATCGAGATGCTGTTAAACTTAGGCATATGCGCGCTGGTGTAAGCTATGATGTCCGATACGATCCGCATTGATGGTTCGGGCGGATAAATATAGGTGTTACGGACCATGAATTCTTTAAGGATATCGTTCTGAATGGTGCCGTCCAATTGGGCTTGGTCGACGCCCTGTTCCTCGCCAGCGACGATGAAGAAAGCAAGAATTGGAATGACTGCGCCGTTCATCGTCATTGATACGGACATTTGATCAAGCGGAATGCCGTCGAACAATATTTTCATATCCTCAACGCTATCAATCGCAACGCCAGCCTTGCCGACATCGCCGACAACACGTGGATGGTCACTGTCATAGCCGCGGTGCGTGGCAAGGTCGAAGGCGACCGATAGGCCCTTTTGTCCAGCGGCGAGGTTGCGACGGTAAAAAGCATTGGATTCTTCTGCGGTCGAAAAGCCCGCATATTGGCGGATAGTCCATGGCCGGCCAGCATACATCGACGCCCGCACGCCGCGCGTAAATGGCGCAAAACCGGGAAGGCCGGGATCGGCTGAATCATCGGCCGTATAAAGTGGCTTTACGACGATGCCCTCTGGCGTGTGCCAAGTTAGGTCCCTGCCCTTGACCTCTTTTTCCGCCGCTTTTTTCCACTGCTCGATATTGGTCATTCAAACTTCCATTCGTTAATCCGTCACCCTGAACTTGTTTCAGGGTCCATTTTGCCACTCACTTCTTCGGCCAAAGTGGCATGATGGATGCTGAAACGAGTTCAGCAAGACGATTGGGGTTAATGCGCGATCAGTGCGCGTTAACACTCACCTCCATAATTTCGGTCAATACACCTTGCATATCCTTGGGATGCACAAAGAATATCAGCGTCCCATGGGCTCCAATCCGTGGCTCGCCAAGCACGCGTTTGCCCATCGCCTCAAACTCCGCCTTTGCGGCATGGATATCGGGCACTTCGTAACAGACATGATGCTGCCCACCCGCAGGGTTTTTATCCAGAAACGCCGCGATCGAAGTATTGCCTGGCAGAGGTTCAATCAATTCAACCTGTGTGCCATTCATCGCGCCATCCGCACCGGGTGTATCGACGAAGCACACTTTCACACCCTGATCGGGCAAGTCGAAAGGTTCATGGATCTTCGTTGCGCCCATCACGTCGCGGTAAAAGGCGACGCTATCCGCGATAGAGGGCGTTGCAACGCCGATATGGTTGAGGCGGCCAAGTTTCATACTAGATCCTCACAACGGGATATTGTCATGCTTCTTCCAGGGATTTTCCAACGCTTTGTTCCGCAATTTGCGTAAGCCCAAGGCTATCCGCCGCCGTGTGGAATGCGGATAGATGACTTCGTCGATGAAACCCTTGCTGGCCGCAACGAACGGGTTGGCGAAGCGGTCTTCATATTCCGCCGTCTTCACGGCTTGCTCTTCGGCGGATAGCCCGCGGAAGATGATCTCCACTGCGCCTTTTGCGCCCATCACCGCGATTTCAGCCGTTGGCCATGCGTAATTGAGATCGCCGCGCAGATGCTTTGACGCCATCACGTCATAAGCGCCACCATAAGCCTTGCGGGTAATGATGGTGATTTTGGGGACCGTCGCCTCAGCATAAGCGAACAGCAGCTTGGCCCCATGCTTAATGATCCCGCCATATTCCTGCGCCGTGCCGGGCAAGAACCCGGGAACGTCAACGAAGCTAACGATCGGAATGTCAAATGCATCGCAGAAGCGCACAAAGCGCGCGGCTTTTTTGGAACTGTTAATATCGAGCACGCCGGCCAGCACCATGGGCTGATTGGCGACAATGCCCACAGTGCGCCCCTCAATCCGGCCAAAGCCGATAATGATGTTCGCGGCATGGCTGGGTTGGACCTCAAAGAAATCCGCCTCATCGACTGTTTTGCGGATCAGCTCATGCATATCATAAGGCTGGTTCGCGCTAGGCGGGATCAATGTGTCGAGACTTGGTTCAATCCGGTCCCATGGGTCCTCGGTCGGACGCTCTGGTACGCCCGTGCGGTTATTTTCGGGCAAATAGTCAAAAAAATCGCGGACTGATAGCAATGCCTCAATATCATTCTCGAACGCATTGTCGGCCACGCCCGATTTGGTGGTATGCGAAATGGCGCCACCCAATTCTTCTTGTGTGACGACTTCATTGGTCACGGTCTTCACAACATCGGGACCCGTAACGAACATATAAGACGAATCCTTCACCATGAAGATGAAGTCGGTAATTGCCGGCGAGTATACCGCGCCACCAGCGCATGGCCCCATGATAAGCGAAATCTGCGGTACGACACCGCTGGCCAAGACATTGCGTTGGAAGACCTCGGCATAGCCGCCAAGCGACGCCACGCCCTCTTGTATGCGTGCGCCACCACTGTCGTTCAGGCCGATGACTGGTGCGCCGACTTTCATGGCGTTGTCCATGACCTTGCAAATCTTCATGGCGTGCGCTTCAGATAATGAGCCGCCGAATACCGTGAAGTCCTGACTATAGACGTAGACCAAACGGCCATTGATCGTGCCACTTCCGGTGACAACGCCGTCACCCGGTATCTTTTGCTCCGCCATGCCGAAATCGGTGCAATTATGTGTGACATAAGCGTCGAGTTCTTCGAAGCTGCCTTCATCGAGTAAAATATCAAGGCGTTCGCGCGCGGTCAGGCGTCCCTTGGCATGCTGCGCATCGATACGCTTTTGCCCACCCCCCATTTTCGACGCCGCGCGGCGTGCTTCCAGTTCAGCAATATTGGCCGACATGGCATTCCCCATAAGCATTTTTGTTGCTGAAAGCCTTGGCATCCTGTCGCAGCAAATGCAAATTAATCGTGCGATTAAATTCTGTTTAACCCGCTACGGATTCCAGGCTGCAAAAAAGCAAAAAGCGGGTTATAGGGCCGCCTCATGGACGAACAACATCCCATCAAGGTGGCGGCGCTTTACCGCTTTGTCGTATTTGACGAGCCAGAGCAGTTGCAGCCCCGCATTCAGGCGCAATGCACAGCGGGCGGCATCAAGGGTACGATATTGCTGGCGCATGAGGGCATCAACGGAACGGTGGCTGGCGCGCCTGCCGCGATCGACGCCTTAATATCATTTTTGCGCAGCATTCCAGGCTGCGATGATCTTGATGTGAAATATTCACATGCCAAGGAAATGCCTTTTTATCGGATGAAAGTGCGCCTCAAGAAAGAGATTGTTACGCTTGGCGTAGAGGGCATCGATCCAAAGCGAGAGGTTGGTACTTATGTGCAGCCGGAGGATTGGAACGCGCTGATTTCCGATCCTGACACAGTGTTAATCGACACACGCAATGATTATGAAGTGGCCATTGGCACCTTCGAAGGTGCAATTGACCCACGTACCAAGTCCTTCAGCGAATTTCCCGATTGGTTTCGCGCACATCGTGAGGAGCTAGCGGCTGGCAAGACGAAGTTTGCGATGTTCTGCACCGGCGGCATTCGCTGCGAGAAATCGACCGCCTTTTTGAAGGCAGAAGGCATAGAAGATGTCTATCATCTGGAAGGCGGCATATTGCGTTATCTGGAAAATATTCCAGAGGCCCAGAGCAAATGGCACGGTGAATGCTTCGTGTTCGATGAACGCGTATCGGTGAAGCATGGCTTGGAGCTTGGCGAAATGGAGCTTTGCCACGCCTGCCGCCGCCCAATAGCAAAAGCGGACAAGGCATCAGCCCATTTCATCGAGGGCGTATCCTGCCCAGCTTGCTATGGCGAGCGCACCGACGATGACCGCGCCCGCTTCGCCGAACGGCAAAGGCAGATTGCCTTGGCCAAAAAACGCGGCAAGCAGCATATTGGCGTCAATCCACGTGATGATGGCTAGTTTGCGCCTGAGACAAAGCCAAAAATAAATGACCACCCTGCCCATCCTCTATAGCTTTCGCCGCTGCCCTTATGCCATGCGCGCGCGGATGGCTGTCGCGGTAAGCGGCGTAACCGTTGAGCTGCGTGAGGTCGTGTTGCGTGACAAGCCTCCTGAAATGCTCGAGGCCTCACCTAAGGGCACCGTGCCTGTTTTATTGCTGCCCGATGGAGGGGTGTTAGAAGAAAGCCTCGATATCATGCGCTGGGCGCTCTCTCAGGGCGATCCAGAGGACTGGCTGACCTATGATGACCAAAATCTTGTTTCGGCCTCTGACGGGCCATTTAAACAAGCCCTAGACCGCTATAAATATCCGCATCGTTATGATTTAATCGATGGCAGTGCACATCGCGACGCCGCTCTGATGCATCTTGGTGCTCTGGACACGCTATTGGCAGCCGCGCCTTATCTTGGTGGCGAAAGGCCAGCTTTCACCGATATCGCGATGTTTCCCTTTGTTCGGCAATTTGCCGCGACCGATACCGAATGGTTTGCTGCTTTGCCCCTGCCCGCGCTGCAACGCTGGCTTTCCGCGCTAATTGAAAGCGACCTGTTCGCCACTATCATGACCCGCTATCCGCAATGGAAAGCAGGCGATGCGCCCGTCCAATTTCCCTGATTAGGTTCAGGGCTTATTTCATCAACACTAGCTCTTCGGACATGCTGGGGTGTAAAGCGACGGTATCGTCAAAATCCCGCTTGGTCAGGCCTGCCTTTACCGCAATCGCTGCCGCTTGGAGAATTTCACCGCTATCAGGGCCGATCAAATGAAGTCCGACAACCCGCTCGTTTGGGCCTACCACAATCATTTTATACAAAGCGCGCTCATTGCGGTCGGCCAGCACGTTTTTCATCGCGCGGAAATCGCTTTTGTATATCTTCACGTCTTCATGTTGCGCCCGTGCTTCCGCCTCGGTCATACCCACGCTGGCAATGGGTGGATTGCTGAAAACCGCCGTTGGAATGCAGTCATAATTGACGGTGCGCGGATTATTACCAAACACGCTATCGGCAAAGGCATGGCCTTCACGGATGGCAATCGGCGTGAGCTGCACGCGGTTGGTGACGTCGCCCACGGCATAAATGCTATGTATATTGGTACGACTGTCATCACCGACCTGCACCGACCCGTCTTTGCCAAGGTCAACGCCGACCTCCTCTAAGCCAAGCCCAATTGTGTGCGGCGTACGTCCGATGGCCCATAATAACAAATCGGTCTCTATCGTGTCGCCATTGTTGCCCGCAATCAATAGGGATCCGTCTTCTTGCTTGGTCACCGACTTAATGGCGAAATGGAAACGGATATCGATACCTTTTTGGCGGCTGAGATCGACCAGCCTGTCGACAATCTCCTCATCATAGCCACGCAATATGCGGTCGCCATGGGTTACAAGCTTAACATCGACACCCAATTCATTGAAAATACCTGCAAATTCATTTGCTATATAACCGCCTCCCGCAATCACCGCGCGCTTGGGAAGGTCAGGTAGGCTAAAAACCTCGTTTGATGTGATCCCATGGCCTGCGCCCGGAATTTCAGGGACAGATGGCCAAGCGCCGGTGGCAATTAAGATATTTGCAGCTTTAATGACCCGTCCGCTGGAAAGTCGAACTTTATTTGGTCCAGCCACTGTCGCGCGTTCGCGAAAAACCTCGACCTTGTTATTGCCTAATGTCTGGCCATAGAGCCCTTCCAAGCGGTTAACCTCAGCAGCAACATTGTCGCGCAGGATGCTCCAGCTGAATGTAGCCCCTTCGGTGTTCCAACCAAAACGTTGTGCGTCATGTAAATCTTCGGCGAAATGTGAGCCATAGACCAACAGCTTCTTTGGCACGCAGCCACGGATGACGCAGGTACCGCCTACCCGATGTTCCTCCGCTACCGCCACACGCGCGCCATGCGATGCTGCAATGCGTGAGGCACGGACACCGCCGGAGCCGGCGCCAATGACGAAGAGGTCATAATCAAAATCAGCCATATATCGTTCTTTCCTGTGTCCCTGAAATATGGGGACAAGTGCATATATTTACCAACGGGAATTCGCAGCCCTCGTCATCGAACAAATCACGCTAGTTCAGTTGTCGCCAAGCGCTGCTGCAATCAGGGCAGTGGTAGACGGGTCAAAACCGCTTGGGCCATGCTCGCTTATGCTTTTGGCGATTTGCTTGCCGAGCTCAACGCCAAACTGGTCGAATGGGTTAATTCCCAATAAAACCGCATTTACGAACGTTCGATGCTCGTAAAAGGCAATCAACGCGCCGACCGCTGACGGTGTTACGTCATCCAGCAATATCGTCGTAGATGGCCGGTTACCCACATAATTGCGGGCTAAATCATCCGATGACTGCCCCGCCATCAAGGCCGCACCCTGGGCAAAGCAATTGACCAGCAAGGTTTCATGATGCGCCGTATCAAAATCATGCCCGGGCGCCTTGCTGGCGATGAATTCGACGGGGATCAGGTGCGTGCCCTGGTGCAGCAATTGGAACACCGCATGCTGTGCATCGGTACCTACACCGCCCCATGTCACAGGGGCGCTATTGCGCCCAAGTGGCACGCCTTCGGCGGTCACCGACTTGCCGTTTGATTCCATCTCCAACTGCTGAAGATAATCCGGCAGCAGGCGCAAACGCTCGTCATAGGCAAATACCGCGCGCGTCTGACACGCCTTGGTTTGCGCATAATACAAATCCGCAAATGCCGCCAATGTCGGGGCGTTTTCCAAAACGGGCGCATCGCGAAAATGCGCGTCCATAGCGGCGGCACCATCCAACAGTTGCTGATACACCGCCCAACCAAGGCCAAGCGCCACCGGAAAGCCAATCGAGCACCACAAGGAATAGCGTCCGCCAACGGATTCATTGAACGGCAAGATGCGACTTTCGTCTATGCCCCATTCGATGGCTTTGTCGGGATAAGCCGTCAGCGCCACAAACTGCGCATAAGGGTCGGTAACGCCGCCCTCTTGCATCCATTCCATTGCGCTGGTCGCGTTGAGCAAGGTTTCAGTAGTCGTAAAGGTCTTGGACGCAACGGCGACAATCGTCTTGTGCGGATCCATGTCCTTCACCGCCTCGGTCAGCGCGGCACCGTCAATATTGGATACGACTTTGACGTCATAACGCGCGCCATCGCGGCCAAGCGCGTCAATGAGTAGTTTTGGGCCAAGAGCCGAGCCGCCAATGCCAATATGCAATATATGGCGGATATCGCCCATCAGGCCTGCGTCAATGGCCTCGACCATCCCGCGCATGCGTTGCTGTAGCGCGCGGGCATAAGCAACCGATTCTGCATCGCCAGTGCCGCGCTCGGCGGAATGCTCTGCGGCTCGACCTTCCGTTACATTGATCGCGGCACCTGAAAACAAGGCGGCCTTGGCGCTATTAAGCTGCATATCCTCGGCGAGATTAACGAAATGTCCTAACGCCGCATCATCTAGATGGGTTTTCGAGAAGTCAAACCGAAGGCCCATATTCTCTATTGTCATTTTGCGTACACGGCCTGCGTCCGATGCGAACAGGTCCATAAGGGATCGCGGTTGATGTTGTTCGAGCGCAGTCCAGCGATTATCGGTCATTTTAATTCTCTTGATTATGGGCGTTGCAACGCAGCGTGAATCTCGACGCTGGCAAATAACGCGCCTTGACGGTAAAAGGCCAGCCAATCCGTCAGCCGACGACAATAATTTGCGAGATTTTGTGACATCAACACCTGAAAAGCCATATGATTCATCTGCACCTGCGCCTGCTCCGTCTGAATGGCGCGAATATGGCGGCTTCTTGCTGAAGCTTGCGTTGTTCGTATTTATCCTGCGCAGTTTCATCGTCTCGCCTTTCAACATCCCGTCGGAATCGATGCAACCGCGCTTGCTGATTGGCGATTATCTGCTCGTGGCGAAATGGCCTTATGGCTATTCCAAAAACAGCGTTCCATTCTCGCTACCCATTATTCCCGGACGGATTTTCGAGAACCAACCAGCGCGCGGCGATGTCGTCGTGTTCAAGGCCCCGATGTCGAACGGCGCGGATTATATTAAGCGGGTCATTGGCCTGCCCGGTGATGTCATTCAGATGCGCAATGGCATCCTCGAAATCAACGGCGTCGCGGTTAAGAAAGAGCGGATTGCCGACCTTGTTATTCCAGTCACCCAAAACATGCGGGATGCCGCCGAGTATGAACGTAACCCATTTCCTTGCTGGCGTCCCGATATGGAGGAGCCTGCGAAAAACGGAGGAACGCAATGTCGTTACCCCCGTTTTCGCGAAACTTTACCCGAAGGCAGAAGCTATGAAATTCTCGATCTTGCGAACGGCCTAGAGGGCGACAACACGCAAGCATTTGTTGTTGGTGAAGGCGATATCTTCCTGATGGGGGATAATCGTGACCGAAGCGCAGATAGCAGATGGTCACCCATCGAAAAGCCCGGGGCCATCGGCATGGTGCCGCAAGAAAATCTGGTTGGACGTGCGTTGGTCTCGGTATTCTCGACTGACGGATCGTCGCATTGGTTGCTGCCATGGACTTGGTTTACAGCCACACGCGCTGAACGCATTGGACAAGGGTTTTGACCAGCGACGAACAAACGGCATGGCTCACGGAATTACTACCGCAGCCGCCCAAGGATATGGCGCTGTATCAACGCGCACTCACGCACGGCAGTACGGGTCAACCGGACTATCAACGACTTGAATTTCTCGGCGACCGCATCTTGGGGCTGATCATCGCCGATATGCTCTATCACCGGTATAAGGATGAAGCCGAAGGTCGTCTGTCACATCGCCTAAACGCACTTGTGTCAGGTGTAGCCTGCGCTGACATCGCGCGGCAAATTGGCCTTCCACCATTTGTTCGGCTCGGTAAGCAGGCCCGTGATGATGGTGCACAACAGAGTGATAATGTTCTGGGTGACGTCATGGAGGCCATTATCGGCGCTGTGTATCTCGACCATGGTCTACTCGTCACCTGCGATCTTGTAGAACGGCTCTGGAGGCCACTTCTTGAATCCGTAAATGGTGCCCCCAAACATCCTAAATCCGAATTGCAAGAATGGTGCGCCGCCCATGGTCGCAAAGTCCCCGAATATGTCATAACCAAAAAAGAAGGCCCTCCCCACGCCATGAGATTTGAAATCACCGTCACCGTAAAAGGCTTTGCGCCGGTTTCCGCGACAGCCAACAGCAAGCAGGCCGCTGAAACCGCCGCAGCGCTTGCATTTTTGGAAGCCAACGCATGACCAAAAGATGCGGACATGTCGCCATTATCGGCGCGCCAAATGCAGGCAAGTCAACTTTGGTCAATGCTTTAGTCGGGCAGAAAGTCGCGATCGTTAGCCCCAAGGCACAAACCACGCGCACACGCATGCTAGGCGTGGCTTTGGCCGGCGAAACGCAGATCATTCTAGTCGACACACCTGGGATTTTTGCGGCGCAACGCCGTTTTGACCGCGCAATGGTGGCAGCTGCTTGGGATGGTGCCGGCGATGCCGACATGATCGCATTGATTGTTGATGGCCGCGCGGGCGCCGGACCAAAGGTTGAGAAGATACTCGATGGATTGAAGGATCGCTCTGAACGCAAATGGCTTGTGCTCAACAAAGTTGATATTGCGGCAAAAGACAAATTGCTCGCTTTGACCACGAAACTGACCGAAAACTGCGCATTTGAGCAAATCTATTTTATCAGCGCTGCGACAGGCGATGGTTTGGAGGAGTTCAAAACTGCCCTGGCCGATAACATGCCAGAGGGGGAGTGGCATTTTCCAGAGGATCAAGTGTCTGATGCAACGGAACGCCTCATCGCGTCAGAAATAACGCGCGAACAATTATATCTGCAACTGCATGAAGAACTACCTTACGCCAGCGCAGTAGAAACCGAAAAATATAGCGAGCGCGAGGATGGATCGCTGGAAATTCACCAGCAAATTTTGGTAGCGCGCCCCACACAGCGCGCCATCGTTCTCGGCAAGGGCGGATCGCGGATTAAGGCGATTGGAGAGGCGGCGCGTCTTGAGCTGGCTAAGCTCATGGGTGTTAAAGTCCATCTCTATTTACATGTGAAGGTCCATGCCAAATGGGACGAGGATCGCAGCCTGTATCGCGATATTGGCCTGGAATGGGTCGAATAGAGGCGGTCCAGGTTTTTTGCCATTACACCGCGTCGCTCAAGCGAAAGCTGGGTTATTTCTTTGCTTTCGCCGCAGGCTTAGCCTTTACCGCTGCCTTCTTAGGTCCAACCTTCTTCTTAGGTGCGGCCTTTTTCTTGACCTTGCCTTTGGGCGGCATTGCGGCGCGGGCGTCAATTAATTGCGCGGCTTCTTCAAGCGTCAGCTCGTTGGGTGAGATGGACTTCGGCACGGTGGCATTGGTCGTTCCGTCGGTCACATAAGGACCAAAGCGCCCTTCCATCAGCTTGATTTCAGCATCGGTCCGAGGATGCTTGCCAAGCTCCTTTAACGGCGCGCGCGCTGCACCCCGACCACGGCCCGGGTTCGCTAATGCTTCTGCCAACTTCACAACCGCACTGTTCATGCCAGTTTCGAACACCTCGGTCGTTGACTGCAACCGGGCATATTTGCCGTTATGCGCAAGATAGGGGCCATAGCGCCCAATGCTCGCGGTAACTGGTTCGCCGCTTTCGGGATGGACGCCAATGGTGCGTGGCAAGGAAAGCAATTTTACGGCCCATTCAAGGCCGATATCCTCCGCCGGAATATCCTTTGGAATGGAAGCACGTTTGACATCAGCGCCCACGCCCATTTCGAAATAAGGACCAAAACGCCCCGACTTTCGGCTGACTTCCAATTGCGTTTCGGGATGATGGCCAAGCACTTCTGGGCCGGTATCTTCGACACTCTCGCCGCCGGGCTGAGCAAATTTGCGGGTATATTTGCAATCGGGATAGTTGGAACAAGCCACAAAGGCGCCAAACTTTCCACCACGCAGCGCGAGCCTGCCTGCCCCACATTTCGGGCAAAGACGCGGGTCTGTGCCATCTTCGCGCTCTGGAAACAGATAAGGTGACAGGAAGACGTCAAGCTCCGCGGTCACCTCCGACGGTTTCTGCTCCATGACTTCGGCGGTTTTTGGTTTGAAATCGCGCCAGAAGGTCGCAAGAAAGGACTGCCAATCGGCGCGGCCACCGCTGATTTCATCCAATTGGTCTTCAAGACCAGCGGTGTAATCGTAAGCAACATAACGTTCAAAAAAACGTTCTAGAAATGCTGTAAGAAGTCGCCCAGATTCCTCTGCAAAGAAACGATTTTTTTCCACACGAACATATGAGCGATCTTTTAATACCTGAATAGTCGATGCATAAGTGGATGGTCGGCCAATGCCTAACTCCTCCAAGCGCTTAACCAATGTGGCTTCCGAAAAGCGCGGGGGCGGTTGTGTAAAATGCTGGGCCTTTTCGGCAGCATGCTTGGCGGGCGTGTCACCAACTGCCATAGCTGGTAAAATCGCTCCATCTTCGCCATCACTATCATCGAGGCCTTCTTCGTATACCGCCAGAAAACCAGGGAATTTCATAACTTGACCGGTTGCGCGCAAGCCAGTCTGTCCGGTACCGTCGAGCAGATCGACAGTTGTGCGTTCCATACGGGCAGATGCCATTTGGCTGGCCATGGCGCGTTTGAAAATCAGATCGTACAAGCGGCTATGGTCGCCTGACCCTGCTCGGTCCCTGCTAAAGTCTGTCGGGCGGATTGCTTCATGCGCCTCTTGCGCGTTCTTCGCCTTGCTTTGATAGACCCGCGGCTTCTCTGGCAAATAGCCATTGTCGAACCGATCCGAGATCGATTTACGCGCGGCGGCAATGGCGCTGTGGTCCATTTGCACACCATCAGTTCGCATATAAGTTATGGCGCCATCCTCATAAAGGCCCTGCGCAATGCGCATTGTGTGGCTGGCGGAAAAGCCGAGTTTACGTGCGGCCTCTTGTTGTAAGGTTGATGTTGTAAAAGGTGGCTGTGGATTGCGCGTTACCGGCTTGGTCTCAATGGTTTCGACGTTGAATTTACCTGTCTCAACCGCAAGGCGCGCTTGCTCCGCCTCAGCCTCGGTTTTCAAGTCCATCTTGTCGAGTTTTTTGCCAAGATATTGGATCAAGCGGGCATCAAATTTTTGCCCTTTATGTTCCATTCCGGCCTTTACGGACCAATATTCTTGTGCGCGGAACGCTTCGATTTCGCGTTCGCGTTCAACGATCAAGCGCAGTGCAACAGATTGCACGCGGCCAGCGGATTTCGCGCCAGGCAATTTACGCCACAGCACGGGCGAGAGCGTGAAGCCCACCAAATAATCCAGCGCGCGCCGAGCGCGATACGCATCAATCAGGTCGACATCCAAAGCGCGTGGCTGCTTCATCGCATCGGTTACAGCTTGTTTTGTAATGGCGTTGAACGTTACGCGCCCAACTTTGGCTGGCAGTGCCTTCTTCTTTGCCAGCACTTCTTGTACATGCCAGCTTATCGCTTCACCCTCTCGATCAGGGTCGGTCGCGAGGATCAAGCCATCGGCCTTTTTAGCTTCGTCAGTGATCGCCTTTAGTTGCTTTGCCTTATCGGCATAATTATCCCACAGCATTTCAAAGCCATTGTCTGGGTCGACCGAGCCGTCCTTGGGGGGCAAATCCCGAATGTGGCCATATGAAGCCAACACCTTGAAACCGGCCCCCAAATATTTTTCGATTGTCTTAGCTTTTGCAGGTGATTCTACGATAACTAATTGCATGATTTTATGTGCTTTTCTAACATCTCTCGCGTACGCGTATAGGCTGACGGGGTAAGGCAGTGCTCGTCAAGACGAAAAATGGGGACGTACTTTATGCTACCAAACGGACCTTCCCGCCTGCGCCGCGTTCTAGTTTTCCGGCCAATTCTATTTCAAGCAACACCATCTGAACCGTCGCTTGACTGCTTCCAGACTGCCGTACCAATTCATCTACCGAAACATACGTCATGCTCATCAGCTTGATGACGGCGCTGCGTTCGGTTTGGCTACTGTCATCGGCCATTACCGTAATAGCCGGTCTGTTCTGAACCGACGGTGCAAGCATGCGGTTGTCCAACGGAGAAATAAGCTCGGCAATCTCCGATGCATTCTGCACCAAAATTGCGCCTTCACGGATAAGCTGGTTGCAACCACGTGACCGTGGATCCAGCGGTGAGCCGGGAATGGCCATAACCTCACGCCCTGCTTCCACTGCAAGACGGGCGGTAATGAGCGATCCCGACTTTGGCGCAGCTTCAATAACGACAGTTCCAGCAGACGCACCCGCGATGATACGGTTGCGATAGGGAAAATGCCGCGCCCTTGGTTCAGTGCCAGGCGGTTGCTCAGCAATCAAAAGCCCGCGCGCGGCAATCGCATCCTGAAGCGTATGGTTTTCGGGCGGATAGACCACGTCGATACCGCCAGCAATCACCGCTACCGTTCCGCCCTCTAGTGAACCAGCATGCGCGGCCGCATCAATCCCGCGCGCGAGACCCGATACAACAGACAATCCCATTTGGCCGAGTTCAAACGCCAATTGCCGCGCAAATTGACACGCACCGGCGGAAGCATTGCGTGCGCCGACGAGTGCAACAGCGGGACGCGCTAATAGAGCAAGATTGCCCTTTACGCAGATCACGGGCGGCGCATTTTCGAGCTGCGATAGCAAATACGGATAATCCGCATCTTCTATAAAAACGTGCCGCGCGCCCAAGGCTTGAGCCAACTGAAACTCACGCGCAATGGCTGCCTCATTGGCTAGCACCGCTTGCTTTCCGCCGCCGCGACGTATCAGATCAGGCAAAGCTTCGAGCGCAGCCTGGGCGCTTCCAAAACGCGCCATAAGTTGCCGATAACTGACGGGACCAATGTTGGGTGAGCGGATCAGGCGGAGCTGATCCATTTCCTTTTGGCTGCCCCCCATCGCCCCGGTCAGCTTTTGCTTTTGCCAATGCGAGGCTCAGTGCCGTCCATTAGATTTTCGATATTAGCCCTATGTTTCCAAAATACGAGTAATGTGCATGCGGTGAGTAACGCAACCAGTTCATAATAACCGAAAATGGCGGCCGCGACGGGCGCACAAACGGCGGCAACCAAGCCGGCTAGCGAGGATATCCGTGATATCAGCAAGACCCCGATCCAAGCGCCCGCGTACACCAGGCCGCCCTGCCAGAATAGGCCAAACATGATACCCGCATAAGTCGCAACGCCCTTGCCGCCTTTGAATTGAAGCCAGACTGGAAAAAGATGTCCGAAGAAAGCTCCTGTTGCGGCAAGAACTTCCCCACCGGGAAGCAGGTATGTGGTAAGCCAGACGGCAAAAAAACCTTTCAGCAGGTCCAGCAACAAGGTCAGCGCAGCAAGCCCTTTGCGACCGGTACGCAACACATTCGTCGCGCCAATATTGCCCGACCCAATCGACCTTATGTCGCCGCCGCCAGCGAAGCGTGTGAGCAACAAACCGAAGGGAATGGAGCCGAGCGCATAACCAAGCAATAGACCAGCACCCATGTTGAACCAAAAATCACTCACCACACGAATCCCCCTAAATAATTGTATTGTATAGTTGTTTTGTTCCGCATTCTCAAGCTTGTCTGCGTGACCGCCTAGCCGTTGGCATTAATTTCTTTGGGCTTAAATCACTGTAAGTGAAAATATCACAATAGTGGAACCGGAATGACGCTTATTGCAAGTCATTCGCGCTGGATTTTTGCATTTCCCGCGATTATTGCGCGTCATCATACTGCATCGGCGGTACCAACCGGGGTTAACATCCGTGAATTATAACGCTGTTTTTGAAAAGGCGATTGACCGGCTTCATGCTGAGGGGCGCTATCGCGTATTCATCGATATCCTTCGGAACAAGGGTAATTACCCCAGCGCGCGCTGCTTTGCTGGACATAATGGTCCAAAGGACATCACAGTGTGGTGCTCTAACGACTATTTGTGCATGGGGCAGCATCCTGACGTTATCAGCGCGATGGAAAACGCTTTGCATGATGTGGGCGCCGGCTCGGGCGGAACGCGCAACATTGGTGGCAATACCCATTATCATGTCGAACTAGAGCAGGAGCTGGCGGACTTGCATGGCAAGGATGGTGCGTTGCTTTTTACGTCTGGCTATGTTTCGAACGACGCGACTTTGTCGACCCTCGCAAAAGTGCTACCGGGTTGCATCATTTATTCGGACGAGTTGAACCACGCGTCAATGATCGCTGGTATCCGCAACGCAGGTTGTGAAAAACGCGTTTGGCGGCACAACGACCTTGCGCATCTCGAAGAATTACTTGCAGCTGATGATCCAGAAGCCCCTAAGTTGATTGCCTTTGAAAGCGTCTATTCAATGGACGGCGACGTTGCGCCCATTGCTGCGGTTTGCGATCTTGCCGATAAATATAATGCGCTCACTTATTGCGACGAAGTGCACGCTGTTGGCATGTATGGCGCACGTGGCGGCGGCATTTCAGAACGTGATGCGGTGGCGGATCGTGTAACCATTATCGAAGGCACGCTTGGCAAGGCCTTCGGTGTCATGGGCGGCTATATCGCAGCGGACCAAAATGTCATTGATGTCATCCGTTCTTATGCGCCGGGCTTCATTTTTACGACATCCTTGTCACCCGTTTTGGTGGCAGGCGTATTGGCCGCTGTGCGTCATTTGAAGGCGTCCAACGTGGAACGCGATGCGCAGCAAGCCAATGCAGCGACGTTGAAAAAACTGTTTGCCGATGCGGGCCTACCCGTGATGTTAAGCAATACGCACATTGTACCTTTGATGGTCGGCGACCCTGTAAAAGCCAAGAAAATCAGCGATATATTGCTTGCAGAATATGGCGTATATGTTCAGCCAATCAATTACCCCACCGTGCCCCGCGGCACCGAGCGGCTACGCTTTACACCAGGCCCCCAACATGATGAGGGCATGATGCGTGATTTAACTGCGGCTTTATTGGAAATATGGGGCCGAATGGAAATGCAGGTCGCTCAGGCTGCCTGAGCAAGCAACTTCAAAAAAAGTTCTCGATCCACGTTTCCGCCTGACAAGGTCACGGCGGTAACGGCTTTTGTTTGAACCTTTCCTGCAAGCACAGCGGCCAGCGCAACCGCGCCGCCGGGCTCTACCACGAGGTGCAACTTTTCAAACACTACGCGCATCGCGGTTGCCACTTCGTCGGTCGTGACCGAAAAACCCTGAGACACGCGGTGGCGCAAAATTTCAAAATTCACAGGATAAGTTTGCGGCGTCTGTAATGCATCGCAATAGGTTGGGTGCGTGAGATCTTTGACCGGCAAAATCTCACCTGCGTCCAGCGAACGAATGATATCGTCCCAGCCTTCTGGTTCAACAATGGTGATGTCCGCGTCTGGACATGCCAACGCAAGGCCAGATGCCAAGCCACCCCCGCCGCAGCAGGAAACAATCATATCTGCCCCAGAGAAGCCGAGATCTTGGAGTTGCTGCGTAATTTCGATTCCAACGGTCCCCTGCCCTTCAATAACCCACGGATCACCAAAGGCGTGCACTAAGGTCGCGCCGCTTTGCGCGATTAACCCAGCAGCAACTTCTTCGCGCGATTCGGTAGCGCGATCGTAGAGAACAACATCTGCCCCAAGAGCTTTCGTCGCCTCTAGTTTCATGCGCGGCGCATTGGATGGCATTACAATAGTCGCGGATATTCCAAGCCTTTTGGCCGCCCAAGCAACGCCCTGAGCATGGTTTCCACTAGAAACCCCGACAACACCGCGCGCACGTTCGTCTTGGTTTAGGTCAGACAGACGATGCCATGCACCCCTTATCTTGAAAGCACCAATAGGCTGAAGCATTTCAGCCTTGCACCAGATCGTTACGCCGTCCACCTCAAGCGGTAGCAATGGTGTTTTTGGCAGAATGTCGGCAATTTTGGCCATCGCTCGTAGCACGCCCTCATGCGTTGGTATTTGGTGGGCCGCAGCCAATTCTTGTTCTGTCATAAAACCCCCCTATATGCGTGCGCTGAACGAATCTCTGATAAGAGGAAACTGAAGATGAGCAAGATATTGGTAATTGGCGCAGGCGGCGTCGGTTCGGTTGCAGTCCACAAAATGGCCATGAATGCCGATATCTTTAGCCATATCAGCCTCGCAAGCCGCACCAAGTCAAAATGCGATGCGATTGCTGCTTCGGTTAAGGAGCGGACGGGTGTTTATATCGACACTTATGGCCTGGACGCAGATGATGTGTCTGCAACCACAGCTTTGCTAAATCAGATCAAACCAAGTCTCGTGGTAAACCTTGCGTTGCCTTATCAAGACCTCAACATCATGGACGCGTGTTTGGCCGCTGGCGTGCATTATATGGATACGGCAAATTACGAACCTTTGGATGTCGCGAAGTTCGAATATCACTGGCAATGGGCTTATCAAGATCGTTACAAGGATGCTGGCCTTACAGCTTTGTTGGGATCGGGTTTTGACCCCGGCGTCACAAGCGTCTTCACCACTTATTTGAAAAAGCATTATTTCGACCGCATCGATACGCTCGACATATTGGACTGCAATGGTGGCGACCATGGTCAGGCTTTTGCCACCAACTTCAACCCAGAAATCAACATTCGCGAAGTCACCGCCGTCGCGCGACATTGGGAAAATGGCGACTGGGTCGAAACCCCGGCGATGTCTGTCAAGCAAAGCTTCGACTTTGAAGCGGTTGGCCCGAAGAATATGTATCTGATGTATCATGAGGAAATCGAAAGCCTCAAGACGCATTTGCCTGAGATCAAGCGTATCCGTTTCTGGATGACCTTTGGCGATGCGTATATCACCCATCTCAACGTGCTTCAGGCCGTCGGTATGACGCGGATTGATCCGGTGATCTATGAGGGCAAGGAGATCATTCCACTCCAGTTCCTAAAGGCTGTATTGCCCGAGCCTGCCTCGCTTGGTCCGACGACCAAGGGCAAGACCAATATTGGCTGTATCGCCACCGGCCTTGGCAAGGATGGCAAAGAAAAGACACTATACATCTATAATATCTGCGATCATGAGGACGCTTATACCGAAACCGGTAACCAAGCTGTCAGCTACACCACTGGTGTTCCAGCGATGATTGGCGCGGCAATGTTGGTCACAGGCCAATGGTCTGGTGCTGGCGTGTGGAATATGGAACAATTTGATCCCGACCCGTTCATGGACATGCTCAATGCGCATGGTCTGCCGTGGCAGGTCAAAGAACTGGATGGGCCTTTGTCGTTCTAGAGTGAGACGGAGCAGTAAAATTTCAACGTCACTCTGAATTTGTTTCAGGGTCCATTTTTCTCTCAATCCTTAGGTCCGCGTGGCACGATGGATACTGAAACAAGTTCAGCATGACGTCGGTGGTTTGATAAAGCGGTGATGATAATATGGAAACCAAGGCAGGCGACCCAGGGGCATTTGCCCATTTTGACCTTCACCGCGTCCCCTCGCCCGCCTTTGTGGTGGATGAAGCCGCTTTGCGTCGGAACCTTGCCATATTGGCGGATGTCAAACAGCGTTCTGGTGCCAAAATATTATGCGCCATGAAGGCATTCTCCATGTGGAAGGTCGCACCGATCATTGGCGAATATTTGGACGGCGTTTGCAGTTCGGGCCTATGGGAATCGCGTCTCGCAAGGGACTATTACAAAGGTGAAATAGCAACTTATTGCGCTGGCTATAAAGAGGCCGACATGGCCGAGATTGTCGCGATTTCTGACCATGTCATTTTTAACAGCCCATTGCAGCATCGCCGTTTTGCATCGTTCCTGAACGACAGTGTCGATGTCGGCTTACGGATCAACCCCGAACATGCCGAGGGCGAAGTGGCGAAGTACGATCCCTGCTCGCCCGGATCGCGGCTTGGGTTTCCAATTAGCCAGTTGAAAGCAGAGCATCTCCAGGGTGTTTCAGGCCTGCACTTCCACACGCTTTGTGAACAGGATTTCGAACCGCTTAAACGCACATGGGAAGCGTTGAAACCACATCTCTCGCCCTATTTTGAGCAGCTTCGTTGGCTGAACTTTGGCGGCGGCCACCATATAACCCGCGCCGATTATCAGCGGGATGAGCTTGTTGCCTTCATTCAAGATGTCCGCGCTGAAACGGGCTTGGATGTCTATCTCGAACCCGGCGAAGCCATTGCGCTCGATGCTGGGATATTGATTGGCGAGTTGCTCGATGTGTTCGAAAACGGTATTCAGGTCGGCATCACGGACATCAGCGCCACCTGTCATATGCCAGACGTCATTGAGGCCCCTTATCGCCCCGCGATGCTCAAAGAGCGCTCAGAGGGCACTCCAGTGCGTCTGGGAGGGCCATCCTGCCTCGCCGGGGACATTATAGGCGATTATGTGTTGCCTGTTCCAGCAGAGCCCGGAGCGCGTTTTGCGTTCCTGGACCAAGCTCATTATTCCATGGTCAAGACCAACACGTTTAACGGCGTGCCTTTGCCATCACTCTGGCTTTGGAATAGCGATACCGACAAACTTGAATGTGTACGTTCATTCGACTGGACCGCGTTCCGTGATCGCCTGAGCTAAATTCTAAACGAATCACTTTACAACTTCCCCAGCTTTTCATAAGGCGCACGTCCGCTGCCCCAGGGGGACTTCCAATAACCGCAAGGCAGCCTTGTTGTTTCATGTTATCTTTTGGGGGTCCCTTGAATTGTACGAGAACACTGACGCACTTGCTGTAGTCCGCGCCCTCCGCCCGGACGAACCAATCACGCTACTCCGCCCACATGCTGCTGCGCGCGCTGCCCGTTTCTTCGTTGAGAAGTTTCAGGGTAAGTCGCTCTATGCTGTCAAAGCGAACCCGTCACCCGCCTTGCTCGAAATCCTTTGGGAAGCTGGCATCACGCATTTTGATGTCGCATCCTTGGGTGAAGTCCGGTTGGTCGACAAATTTCTGCCCGATGCGAAGCTGTGCTTCATGCATCCGGTCAAGAGCGAGCGCGCCATTGCGCAGGCATATCACAATCATAATGTCCGCACATTCAGCCTTGATAGCCATGAAGAGCTTGAGAAGATCGTGCGCGCAACAAATGGCGCGACTGATCTTGAGCTGTGCGTGCGCATTCGTGTGTCGTCAGAACATGCAAAGTTAAGCCTTGCATCGAAATTCGGCGCAGATCCTATGGAAGTTGCTGATCTGTTGGTTGCAACGCGTCAAGTTGCAGATAGCCTTGGCATTTGTTTTCACGTTGGCAGCCAAGCTATGACGCCTGCGGCTTATGCCGAAGCCATGGAACATGTCCGTGCCGCGATTGTCGAGGCGTCCGTCACGGTGGACATCGTGGACATCGGTGGTGGTTTTCCCTCGGTTTATCCAGGCATGGAGCCGCCAGCGTTGGAAGGCTATTTCGATGTCATCCATGATTGCTTCGAGGATTTGCCGATCAGCTACTCTGCGGAGCTCTGGTGCGAACCTGGCCGAGCATTATGCGCTGAATATGCATCCCTGCTTGTGAGAGTCGAAAAGCGTCGCGGGAATGAGCTGTTTATCAACGATGGTGCTTATGGTTCGTTATTCGACGCCGCACATATCGGCTGGCGCTTCCCTGTGGCCCTTCAGCGGTCGGAAACATCAATAGGTACCCAGATGGCTGAATTCAGCTTCTACGGGCCTACCTGCGACGATATGGACCATATGGCGGGGCCGTTCATTCTGCCCGATGATGTCCAGGCGGGCGATTATATCGAAGTTGGAATGCTCGGCGCTTATGGCTGTGCAATGCGGACCGAATTTAACGGCTTTGGTGAAACCGACACGGTCGTCGTTCAGGATCAGCCAATGGCAACACTTTATGGCTGGTCTCCGGCTAATGATACAGGCGTCCGAGCAACGCGTTCGCAAAGTTCAAAAGTCTAAGTTACATTTGACAATTCCGCTGAGCTGCATCACCCTCCCCATCTAACAACGGGGAGGGTTTTTATATGGTTATGCCTATCTTGGCACCTGCAGCGGTATTGGTTCTGTGGTCCGTATTTATGATGTTCTGGCTCATGGCTGCACGGTTACCCGCAATGGCTAAAATCGGGGTGGACCTTAAAAAGGCTGCGCCGGGAGGACGGGGACAAGACATTGATCCAAATTTGCCTCCGCCTGTGGCTTGGAAGTCCCATAATTATGCGCACCTCATGGAGCAGCCTACGGTGTTCTACGCTGCGGTTGTAATCTTGGCTTTATCTGGCGGAGCGACTGAATTTTCTGTATATTTGGCATGGGGTTATACCGTTTTGCGGGTGCTCCACAGTGTCTGGCAATCGACGATAAATATCGTCAGCGTCCGTTTTGTTTTGTTTCTGTTGTCATCATTATGTCTGACGTTTTTGGCCGTACAGGCAGTGATTGCTACAATTTAAAGGGGGAGTAATATGCAAAGTAGTATTTTAGGACCAGTCGTCGCGCTTGCTGCGTGGACAATGATCATTTGGATCTGGATGTATGCCACGCGGCTGCCAGCGATGGGCCGTGCAGGCATTGACGGAACCAAGATTGTTGGTTCCTCCAGCGGCGCGTTGCGCGATGCGCTTATCGCCAAAGGTGAAGAAAAAGCGTCATGGGTTGCAGATAATTACAATCACTTACACGAGGCGCCTACTGTATTTTATACGGTGTGCCTTGTATTGGCGATGGTAGGGCAAGGCGACAATCTGAACGCGACTATTGCCTGGGCCTATGTGGGTCTGCGTATCGCACACAGCTTGGTTCAGATTTTTTCTAACCGCGTGATCATTCGCTTTGCTTTGTTTGCACTGTCATCCATCGCACTAATGATGCTTGTGGCGCATTCCGTAATGGCGGTACTGCTCCACTAACGGCTAAAATGGCCTACTAGCTCGATATGGGTTGACCAGCGGAACTGTCCCACCGGCCAGATCCGCTGCAACCTGTATCCAGCAGCGACCAAAGTTTTTGCATCCCGCGCAAAGCTGGCGGGATTACAGCTTACATAAGCGATATTGGGCACATTCGATGCAGCAAGCTGCGCGACTTGCTCCTTTGCGCCTGCGCGTGGTGGATCAAGCACCACAGTTTGAAACTTATTGAGTTCTTCGGGCGTGAGCGGCCGGCGGAAAAGGTCGCGATGTTCGACAAATATTGTTCGGCCAGTGCGCCCCGCCGCAGACTTAAGGGCAAGGCTAGCCTGAAGGTCGGCCTCGCCTGCATAAACCTTACGGCCTGCCCCCATGGATAAGGCAAAAGTCCCGGAACCTGAAAACAAGTCCGCCACGATATTATCTTCGCCAATGATTGCATTGACGGCTTTCACCAACGCCGCCTCACCATCAACAGTGGCTTGCAGGAAGCCATAAGGCTGATACCCCACCGCAACCCCGCCAAGCGTTACCGTTACAGGCTCGGGCTCATAAAAGGGAACAGGACCATAGCCTTCATCTAGTGACAGGCGCGCAAGCTTGTGGGTTTGGGCAAATTCGGATAATAGCTCATGCGTATCGAGATCATTGGCAATCCAATTCTCAATCAACACATCGACACCTTGGTCAACCATTGCCAGTTTAATTTGCACCTGCCGCGCTCGATTGAGCCGAGGCTCAAGCAAAGCGCGCATTGGTGCAAGCAAAGCGAATAGCTCTGGTGCCATAACGTCACACTGTCTCAAGTCGATAATCCGGTGGCTTTTCTCGGTACTGAAGCCAAGCTGAAACTGCTTGCCTGCCCATGCTGAACGCACCGCGATGCGCCTGCGTGTTTTAGGCGGCGACAAATGAACGGGCATAACTTCGCCAATTTCGACCTGCTGTGTGGCGAGCGCATGCGTTACGCGTTCGGCAATAAACAGGCGTAGGCTGTCTTCGTCGAGATGCTGCAGCTGGCACCCGCCGCATAATGGAAAATGCTGACAGGGCGGCACAACATGATGCGGTCCATGTATCAGCCCGCCAGATGGGTCCACAATATCGCCTGGTGCTGCCAAGGCCACATAACGGCCATTTGCAGTGACGCCATCACCGCGCGCGGCAACCCTGATAATCTCTTCTGTGATTTCCATACCGCCCCATGCCCGTGAAGGAGCAAGCAATCAACCAGCGACTTAAATATCAGCGAAAACGTGGGTTTCCTTGGCACCGCCAGGATGCGTGACCGCGCCCTTATAGGCAGGACCAACATTTTGAGCATAACGCCAAATCGCACCAGACTGATAATCTGTCTGACGCGGTTTCCAGCTTTTACGTCGTTCTTCAAGGACTTCCGCTGCAACATGCAGATCGATTACGCCCGTTTCGGCATCGATCATGATCTCGTCACCGTCCTCGATCAATGCAATCGGCCCGCATAATGCGGCCTCTGGTCCAACATGGCCGATGCAGAATCCACGTGTGGCGCCAGAGAATCGTCCATCGGTAATAAGCGCTACTTTTTCTCCCATCCCCTGCCCGTAGAGCGCTGCCGTGGTCGACAGCATTTCGCGCATGCCGGGCCCGCCCCTTGGTCCTTCATAACGGATGACAATGACCGAACCTTCACGAATTTGGCGTGCCTCAACGGCAGCAAAGCAATCCTCTTCACAATCATAAACCTGTGCTGGGCCAGTAAAGGTCAACCGGTCCATGCCCGCAACTTTCACGATGGCGCCTTCTGGGGCCAGTGTTCCGCGAAGTCCGACAACGCCGCCAGTGGGGGTTATGGGTGCCGTTGCCGGGTAGATGACCTTTTGATCCGGGTTCCAAGTAATTTGGTCAATATTTTCGCCAAGTGTTTTGCCCGTAACCGTCATACAGTCGCCAAACAATAGCCCTTCAGCTAGCAACGACTTCATCAGCATGTAGACGCCACCTGCTTCATGCATGTCGCGTGCTACAAACTGGCCGCCGGGTTGAAGATCGGCCATATATGGCGTGGTCTTAAACGCATCAGCCACATCGAACAAATCGAACTCAATACCAGCCTCATGCGCCATGGCAGGTAAATGCAAGGCGGCGTTAGTTGATCCACCCGTCGCGGCAACAATTCTTGCAGCATTCACAAAAGCTTCGCGCGTACATATGTCACGTGGCCTGATGTTTCGTGCGAGCAAATCCATGACTTGAACGCCTGCTGCATGTGCGATTTGATCGCGGGTCGAGTAAGGTGCTGGCGCCATGTTGCTGTTGGGCAACGAAAGACCAATCGCTTCCCCAACGCAGGCCATGGTGTTCGCGGTGTATTGTCCGCCACATGCGCCATGGCCGGGACAAGCCACCCGCTCAAGCTCTTCCAATTCCGATAAAGGGCAAGCACCCGCGGCATATTTACCAACGATTTCAAATACATCTTTGACCGTGACGTCTTTATTATTGTGGCGGCCAGGAAGAATAGAGCCACCATATACAAAGATAGACGGCACGTTTAACCGCAACATCGCCATCATAATGCCGGGCAGCGACTTATCGCATCCTGCGAAACCAACCAAAGCGTCATAACAATGACCGCGTACCGAAAGTTCGACGGAATCCGCAATTACTTCACGGCTGACGAGTGAGGATTTCATCCCCTGATGCCCCATGGCAATGCCGTCCGTTACGGTAATAGTATTGAAACGGCGCGGCATGCCGCCGCCCTGCTCTACGCCAACGCGTGCGATGTCGGCTTGGGCATCCAACGTCGTATTGCAAGGCGCGCTGTCATTTCCAGCGGATACCACGCCAACAAAAGGCCGCGCGATTTCTTCGGCGGTCAAGCCCATTGCGTAATAATAGCTGCGATGTGGTGCGCGTTCTGGCCCCACAGATACATGGCGGCTTGGCAATTTGGACTTGTCGAATTGGTTTGGCATACTGACCTCCGTTAGCTGAGCGCTTTAAGCCTTTTTATAGGGACAAGCCAAGCTGTTCCGAAACAAAATGACACATTTCTGCCAATATGCGTGCGTATCTTGCTTGGCCATCTGGACTGCTTGATAGATCCTGCCGCATCTCGATGCCGATATAAGGAATATCATGGGCTTCGGCGTGACGGTTCATCGTCGCGTTGAGCAATTTACCGGAATAAGGTAACTGGTCACCAACACAATAACCGGCATCCTGCAGAAACGGTATAGCCAGTTTGGATGCCGCTTCCTGTTCATTATACAAAACCCCAACCTCCCAAGGGCGCGCCTCTTGAGGTTTGCTCTCAAGGAATGGCGTAAAGCTGTGGAGGGACAATATCAGTGCAGGGCGGTCGTCAGACAGCAACGCGGCCAACTGGTCGTGATAGGGCTTGTGGAACCGTTCTAGCCTTTTTTCTTTACCCGATTGACCAAGGTTATTGCCGGGAATGACAACACCGTCGCTTTGTGCGGGGATCGCCGCTGCATCATCCACGTTGCGGTTTAAATCGACAACAAGGCGCGAATAACTTCCCAGATAGGCCGCAAAGCGCGCATCCTTTGTAATTAACCGCGCAACCTCAGCGACGCCAATGTCCCATGCAATATGTTCGCGAAGGAAAGCAGGGTTGATACCAAGATCAATGTCTTCGGGAACGCGGTTCGAAGCGTGGTCGCCGATGATCAGGAAGCCGCCTTTCCGTGGCGTTCCCAATATTTCAAACGGCGTATCTGTCATCGCAGCATACTGGCCATGGACCACCAGTCTGGGTCAAGTGTAGCTCTCGCGGCCTCAAGGGTTTCTGCATCGTTAAACAAAGCAAAGCATGTCGCTCCAGAGCCGGACATGCGGACGAACACTGGGTTTGCGTGCGAAAGGCGCTCGAGAATATCAGCAATGACCGGGCAAATCGTAACAGCAATCCGTTCAAGATCATTTTGCCCTTTAATCGCGGCGCCCCAAATATCGCCACGATCAACTGCGCCGCCGTCAACGCCGCTCCACGCCTTAAAAATGGCCGATGTGGATACGGATTGCAGAGGGTTGACGAGCAACACATGGCGCGCGGTGATATTGCTATCGTCCAAAAAAGTTAGCGCGGTTCCGGTACCGCTGCCAAAGCTCGGGCGGCTGAAGACGCAAGCGGGAATGTCTGCCCCTAAAGGAGCAAGAATATCGGCCAACTCTTGTTCGGAGGCACCCAAACCCCAAAGGCGGTTAAGAAGCCTCGCTGTGGCTGCTGCGTCAGCCGATCCTCCGCCAATGCCGGAAGCAATGGGCAAATTTTTGTCGAGGCGGATTGCCGCACCTTGCGTGACGTCAAAGTGGGCTTTCAATGACAAGGCCGTTTTCAGTACCAAATTGCTTTCATCTGCCTTTAGTCCAGTGTCAAAGGGGCCATCAATCTCGAGACTTAACGCATCTGCGGAGTATGCGCTTAGAACATCGCCGTCCCGCACAAATGCGAACAGCGTTTCGATGTCATGATAGCCATCATCACGCCGTTTCCTGACATGCAAGGCGAGGTTTATCTTTGCAAAAGCAATTTCAGAATGTTGCACGGCGCAGCCTTAACCCTGGGGTGGCGACCAAAGCGCCACCCGCATTACATATTGGGGTAGTTAGGCCCACCGCCGCCCTCTGGCGTCACCCAATTGATATTCTGGTTCGGGTCCTTGATGTCGCAAGTCTTGCAATGGACGCAGTTTTGCGAATTGATTTGATAGCGGGCTTCCTTACCCTCTTCTTCAATCCACTCATATACACCCGCTGGACAATAGCGCGTTGATGGACCAGCAAACTCCATAAACTCGCTGTTTTTCTGAAGGTCCATATCTTTGACCTGCAAATGAATTGGCTGGTCTTCGGCATGGTTGGTGTTTGACAGGAAAACCGAAGACAGACGGTCAAAGCTGAACACGCCATCGGGCTTTGGATAATCGATCCGTTCGGCGCTGTTTTTCTTTTTCAGCGCCTTGTGATCGGGATGGTGCTTCATGGTGAATGGCATGCGTATGCCAAAATTCTCCAGCCACATATTGACACCGGCAAGCGCGCTACCCAACAGGTTACCATATTTTTCGACCAGCGGCAGGACGTTGCGCACCATGCGCAATTCTTTGTAAATCCAGCTATTTTCATAAGCAGTCTGATAGGAAGTAAGCGCGTCATGTTCACGGCCCGCAGCTAGCGCTTCAACAGCAGCTTCAGCCGCCAGCATGCCTGACTTCATGGCAGTATGTGTGCCCTTGATACGCGGCACGTTTACGAACCCGGCCGAACAGCCGATCAATGCGCCGCCAGGGAATGTAAGTTCAGGTACCGACTGCCAACCGCCGTCGCTAATCGCGCGCGCACCGTATGAAACACGGCGACCGCCAGTGAGTATCTTCTTAACCTCTGGATGGGTTTTCCAACGCTGCAGTTCTTCAAAAGGCGAAAGATAGGGGTTTGAATAATTCAGCCACACAACAAAACCCAAGGCAACTTGGTTGTTTGCTTGATGATATAGGAATGCGCCGCCATTGGCATCCGTCAATGGCCATCCCTGACTGTGAATTACGCGTCCTGCAGAATGCTGCTCGGGCGGAATGTCCCACAATTCCTTCAGGCCGATGCCGTAAACCTGCGGCTCGCAATTCTTATCAAGCGCAAATTGGGGCTTAAGTAATTTGGTAAGATGGCCGCGCACGCCTTCGGCAAAGAAGGTGTATTTTGCATGCAATTCCATACCACGCATATAATCGTCTTTATGGCTGCCATCACGCGCAATGCCCATGTCGCCGGTGGCTACGCCCCTCACGGAACCGTCGGTGTTGTAGAGAATTTCTGCGGCCGAAAAGCCGGGGAAAATTTCTACACCCAGATTTTCCGCCTGCCCCGCTAACCAGCGGCATACATTACCAAGAGAGCCAGTATATGTGCCCTTATTATGCATAAAGCCGGGCGTCAGAAAATGCGGCATGTTGAACTTGCCGGTCTTAGTCATGATCCAATGCTGATTGTCATTCACTGGCGTATCGGCCAGGGGGCAACCCATGTTGCGCCAGTCAGGCAGCAGTTCATCAAGGGCCTTTGGATCAATAACCGCACCAGACAATATGTGCGCGCCCACTTCAGAACCTTTTTCAAGGATGCAGACGCTAGTGTCAGGGGATAATTGCTTTATGCGAATTGCGGCCGAAAGTCCTGCTGGCCCGGCGCCAACAATAACAACATCATAGGGCATCGACTCACGTTCACTCATTGCCTTTATCCTTTACCCGGCATATAATTCCAGCTGTCCCGTTATATGAACAGCCTGTGGGAATTGCCATGCCAAGCAATTGACCCTGCCGTCAACTGGTGACTGAAGGGAATTATGGAGGAACGGGGAAAAATTACCGCATTTGCTGTGGTTGAATCACTATCTGGTTGGTGGGAGCTTGCCGGGGTAGATTCTGCAGTGCAGGATAAAACGGTGGATTTGCTAGCACAGGGCGCTGTTGCTCCATCTCCAAACGCGCCCAACGCTTCCCCTTCCAAGAAAAAGCAGACTGAATTGCCAGCGACGCCCACTATCATGTGGCCTAACGATATCTTCACCCTTCGCGAAATGGTGGCAAAAGGTGCCCCCCTACCCGGCAATACTTATGGTCCCATTCGCTTCCCGCCAATTGGTCCCGACAGTTGCGATGTGATGGTCATTTCTGACTTAGCAGATATATTGAATAGGGCCAAAACCCCAGCGTCATCGAATGCCGCACTCCTGGATAAGATGCTGGCAGCAATCGGGATAGAAATCGCGCATTGTTATTGCACATGGTTGGCGACGAGCACGCCATCAACAGGCGAGGTTCCTGAAAACGATTTGTCTGACCTTGCTGCGTTTATGCTGCATCAGATACAGTTGATTAAACCTAAATCGCTGGTGATACTCGGTTCCGCCGCATGTAAGGCTCTGTTGGGCGAAGAACTCATGCACGCTCGGGCAGAATTACGTTCTGTCCATCATAATGGCCTTAACCTTCCAACGCTTGCGACATTTCATCCACGAACCCTTATTGCGCGGCCTGTAATGAAAAAGCAGGCTTGGCGGGATTTGCAAATGTTTGCAAAAAAGGTGGTTCAATGCGCATAAAAATACAGAAGGTGCGTTTGATGGCTTTTGCACTGGCTTGCACGCCTTTTGCGACAGCGCATGCAAATACGAGCGGCGGTTTCCGTGCTAGTGCCGCCGCCCAGCCCGCACCCAAAATTCTAAACGCCCAAGAAAAAGAGACTTTCACTGCCATTTATGACGCTATCCGGTCAGAAAAATGGGATGAGGCTGCACGCATGATTGATGCGGCGCCCGAAGGCCCTATGTCGGCAATGGCGCGCGCAGAATTATATGTTGCCCCCAATAGCCCAAAGGTGGAGGCCGCTGAACTACACGCGCTGCTTGAGGCGGCACCTTATTTGCCGCAGGCTGAACAATTGGCGACTATGGCGCGAAAGCGCGGTCTGGAAACCCTTCCAAGTCGACCAGGCATACGCCGCTTTTCATGGCTAGGTGGCGCACCAAAAAGGGATTTACCCTCAAATGAAGCAAGCGATAGCGTGCGTGCCGAATTGCAGGCGTTTATTAAAAATGACCAACCATTTGCTGCCGAACAATTTTTGGAAAGCAAAGCATTGGAATTAGCTCCCGAAGCGCTGACGGAGTTACGCTATCGTGTCGCATGGTCTTATTATATCGAGAATGACGACATATCAGCAAAGCGTGTAGCCGCTGTAGCACAAGTTGCGGGTGGCGCGTGGGGCACGCAGGCCAGCTGGGTACTTGGTCTCGCTTCTTGGCGGCTAGGTGATTATAATGCTGCCTATAATGCCTTTGACCATGTGGCCCGCTTAGCCAGTAACGATGACTTGAGGGCCGCAGGCCTGTTTTGGGGCGCCCGTGCGGCTATGGCTGCAAAGCAGCCGCAATCCATTCAGCCCAAGATGCAAAAAGCGGCGCAGCTATCGGAAACATTTTACGGCTTGCTTGCCAGCGAAGCGCTGGGAATGGATCCAATCGCGCGCAAAGTAGCAAGAGTGGTCAAGTTTGATTGGGCAAGTTTACAAAACCAGCCGAACGCCGTCTTGGCAGTGTCGCTTGCCGAAATTGGCCAGAATAAGTTGGCCGATGAGGCATTGCGCCACCAAGCGAGAATTGGAGATGTACGGCAACACGCAAACCTTGCGCAGTTGGCGGGCGCGTTAAACTTAGCGTCAACACAATTTTGGCTCGGCCATTATGGCCCCTCGCGTGATCAGAGCAACGCCTCGGCACGTTACCCGCTGCCCAATTGGGAACCAACAGGTGGTTGGCGAGTCACACCATCCTTAATCTATGCCCACACGCTGCAAGAATCCAATTTTCGAACGGACGTGATCAGCCCCGCTGGCGCGCGCGGCCTTATGCAAGTGCGCCCCGGAACCGCCCAGGACCTCGCGCGCGCGCGCGGTTCTTCTTTTTCAGCAACTGATTTGGACCGACCGTCTGTCAATTTGGAATATGGGCAATCCTATTTGGAAAAGCTGCGCGATCTACCCACAACGAGCGGGCTTTTGCCTAAGGTGATCGCGGCTTATAATGCGGGGCCTTCACAGGTGGCGCGCTGGAACAGCGAGATACGCGACAATGGCGACCCATTATTGTTTATTGAAGCTATCCCATTTTGGGAAACACGTGGTTATGTGGCAATCGTTCTTCGAAATTACTGGATCTACGAGATGCGCGAGAACAAGGCCTCAGGAAGCTTGAAGGGCCTAGCTCAATATATGTGGCCGAAATTCCCGGATGGCAATGGCACCGTCACCACGCGCAGAATCACAGGAGGCGTCATTGCCACTCGATGAAAACAGAATGTTCAAGCCAGTGAATATCGCGCTGCTGACGGTGTCTGATACCCGTGGCATCGACAATGATACAAGCGGCGATATTTTAGCCGAACGGATAGTCTCCGCAGGGCACACAATAGTTGATCGCGCCATTTTGCGCGACGATACTACGTTAATCATCGCGCGGCTACAAAAGTGGATCGATGACGATAACATCGATGTTATCATCTCAACGGGTGGTACGGGTTTAACCGGACGCGATGTAACCCCCGAAGCCCTTGATCGTGTAAAGACCAAGGATATTCCGGGTTTCGGCGAACTGTTCCGCTGGTTAAGCTTCGCAAGCATTGGCACATCCACGATACAGTCACGCGCTTGTGCCGTGCTGGCCGGCGGAACCTATGTTTTTGCCCTCCCCGGTTCAAATGGCGCGGTTAAAGATGGTTGGGATCAGATACTGGTTCATCAACTCGACAGCCGCCATCGCCCCTGCAATTTCGTGGAACTTATGCCTCGCTTGCGCGAGATATAATATAGGCGACGAGCGTCACCTACATTACATCATCGGCGACTAACTTAATCCTCGAGTACAAAATCCTTAAACTGCGCACGCAGCGTTACCTTCTGAATTTTGCCAGTGCCCGTGTGCGGCAATTCGTCCACAAACAGTACGCGGTCTGGCATCCACCATTTAACGATGCGCTCCGCCAAATAGGCCTTTACTGTCGCTTCATCTACCTCTGCGCCGGGTTTCTTTACGGCAATCAGAACTGGCCGCTCATCCCATTTGGGGTGCGGGACGCCAATAGCGCCCGCTTCTGCTATACCGGGGCACCCTACCGCTATATTTTCAAGTTCAACCGAACTGATCCACTCTCCGCCCGATTTAATGACATCTTTGACACGATCGGTAATCTGCATCGTGCCGTCGGGATGGAGCACAGAAACATCTCCGGTATCAAACCACTGCTCCGCGTCGACTGCGTCGGCATCTGCCTTGAAATAGCGTTTAATGACCCATGGCCCGCGGATTTGGAGCGCACCAGACGTCACACCATCGCGCGGGGCGACGTTACCATCCTTGTCAATCACACGCAGCTCAACGCCAAATGGGGTGCGGCCTTGCTTGCACACAATGTCAATTTGCTGTTCCAGCGTGAGATCGTCCCAATCGGGCGTCGGGGCTCCCATGGTACCAATAGGCGATGTTTCGGTCATACCCCATGCGTGCGACACACGCACGCCTGACGTCATCAGGCGTTCGATCATGGCACGCGGTGCAGCTGACCCACCGATAGTTACCAAGCGCAGTTTGCCCAGCGTAGCGTCCCGTCCCGCTGCCGCCTCTGCATCCAAATGCGCGAACATGGAGAGCCACACTGTAGGCACACCTGCGCTATGGGTAATACCTTCTTGCAGCATGAGGCTATGCAAGGTGGCAGCATCATTGGTGGTCGAAAACACAAACTTCACGCCCGCTGCAGCGCCTGCAAAGGGGAGGCCCCAGCTTGCCGCATGGAACATCGGCACAATAGGCAGTAGCGCCGATTGCGGGCTCAGGTCGAATATGGCGGGCGCGATTTCGGCCATGGCGTGCAACATCGTTGAGCGGTGCTGATATAGTACACCTTTTGGATTGCCCGTCGTTCCGCTGGTGTAACACAACATACAAGCATCGCGCTCGTCACCGGTTGCCCATTCATAATTACCATCTTGGTCTGCGATAAAGGCGCCATAGCTATCGTCGCGATCAAATATCACATAATGCTCAACGGTCTTGAGATGCGGCTTCAATCGATCAATAATGGGTTGGAACATTGCGTCATACATCAATACCTTATCTTCGGCATGGTTCATGATGTAGATAAGGTCTTCGTCGAACAGCCGAACGTTCACGGTATGGATGACTCCGCCAAAGCCAATAGCGCCATACCAAGCTGCCAAATGCCGATGGTGATTCATCGCAAAGGTGGCAATTCGGTCTCCCTTTTGCAGGCCTAACCCCGCAAAGGCTTGTGACAATTTGCGCGCTTCTGTGGCTACACCTGACCAACTTGTGCGCTCAATCGTCCCGTCGGCCCAACGCGTCACAATTTCACGCGTACCATGTTCACGAGCTGCGTAGTCAATCAAACGCGGAACCCGAAGGTCCCAGTCTTGCATAGTGCCGTGCATCAAAAACTCTCCCTTTTGCGGCGCTGCAGGATACTGCAAACGCATTTACTGTCTACGATTTGCGCAGTTCAGTGCACCAATGCCAAAACAGGACCCAATGGCGCAAGCTCTACATTTTCGATACCGTCAATTGTGCGCACTTGGTCCAGCAAAGATGCATCAATCTGGAAGCGGCGACCAAGCACGATATGCACCCAGCGACCATCGGCGGCGCGCGTTTTAATGACTAATTCGCTACGGCCGCCATTTAATGGCGCGACGATTTCAGCGAGCCGCGAAATGGCTGTTTCATGTGTCACATCCAACTGCATTTTCAGTCGCGACACGCTGGTTAAGCCTGAGAGAGGTTTGGCGCTTTTTACCGAAAAGCTCGGCGTTTCGTCGCCTGGACGCATGTCCATTTCGCAATGAAGCAAAAGGCACACCGCGTCTTTTGCCCACTCGGCAAGTTGTATGCCGACCGCCTCGTCAAAACATCGCACCGAAAACTGGCCACTACTGTCTGAAAAATCGGCAATCATGAAGCGCTTGCCTTTGCGCGATTCCCGCCAACGTACGCCTTCAATTAAGGCTGACATGGTGGCAGCGCGGCGGACACCTTCAGGTATGGGGCCGCTGTCGAGCCAAACCGCATAAGGTTTTGCGCCATGGCTACTAGCCAATGCATCATATTGTGAACATGGATGCGCCGAAAAATAAAAGCCAAATGCGTCTTTTTCCTGGTTCATTTGTTCGCCAGGTGCCCAGTGCAGACTGTTGTCGATACGAAGTGCCGCCATGTCGGACCCGCCCTCACCAAATAGACCGCCCTGCCCGCTTTCGCGTGAATCGCGCGCCGATTGTGCTGCCGCCAACAGTGTTTCCGCCGCTGCATGCACTGCGCCGCGGTTTGGCTCCAACGCATCAAATGCCCCCGCAGCAGCAAGGTTTTCAAGGCTCCGGCGGTTAATTTGGCTTGGATCAACGCGGTTTGCAAAATCATCAAGGCTTTTGAACAATCCCGCCGTCGCGCGTTCAGTGACCAGTATTTCCATCGCCCGTTCGCCAACATTTTTAATGCCGCCCAACGCATAGCGCACCGCGTGCTCCCCGTGCGCATCGGTCTCTACGGTAAATTCGGCGTCGCTGCGGTTGATGTCCGGAGCCAGGCAAGTAATGTCTAGGCGCCGCATGTCATCCATGAAAATCGCAAGCTTGTCGGTCTGATGCATGTCAAAACACATGGACGCAGCGTAAAATTCTTCAGGGTGATGTGTTTTCAGCCATGCCGTTTGATACGCCAACACAGCATAAGCGGCAGCATGGCTCTTGTTAAAACCATAACCTGCAAATTTATCGATCAAATCAAACAACTCATTGGCGCGGGTGGTTGAAATCGCGTGCGTCGCGCAGCCCGTAACGAAACGCTCGCGCTGGGCATCCATTTCGGCTTTGATCTTCTTACCCATCGCCCGCCTTAGCAAATCTGCTTCCCCAAGGCTGTACCCCGCCAAAATCTGCGCAGCCTGCATAACCTGTTCTTGGTAAACAAAAATCCCGTAAGTCTCGTTCAACACTGGCTCTAACAAGGGGTGCGGATATTCGATGCTTTCCTCTCCATTTTTGCGGCGGCCAAACATCGGAATATTGTCCATTGGACCCGGACGGTACAGCGACACGAGGGCGATGATGTCTCCAAAGTTGGTCGGCTTCACTGCTGCGAGCGTACGTCGCATGCCTTCGGATTCCAATTGGAATACGCCAACAGTGTCACCACGTTGCAGCAATTCATACACAGCAGGGTCATCATGCGGCAGCAGGTCGAGATTGATCTCTACGCCTCTTTTGGCGAGCATCTGGTTGGCCTTTTGCAGCACAGACAGCGTTTTAAGGCCCAAAAAGTCAAATTTAACTAGACCAGCACTTTCGACATATTTCATGTCGAATTGCGTCACAGGCATGTCTGATCGCGGATCACGATATAATGGGGCCAATTCCGATAATTCGCGGTCACCAATCACGACGCCAGCTGCGTGTGTCGAACTGTGACGCGGCAGGCCCTCCAGCTTCATCGCAAGATCGAATAAGCGCTTAACCTGCGCATCACGTCGATATTCTTCCCGTAACTCTGCCACGTTAGACAAAGCGCGCTTCAAATCCCATGGATCAGCTGGCAAGTTTGGCACTTGCTTACACAGTCGATCAACCTGGCCATAACTCATCTGCAACACGCGCCCAGTGTCACGCAGGACAGCGCGTGCTTTCAACTTTCCAAAGGTTATAATCTGCGCAACTTGGCGCGAACCATATTTTTTCTGCACGTAACGAATGACTTCGCCACGGCGCGTTTCGCAAAAGTCGATGTCGAAGTCAGGCATCGACACACGGTCTGGGTTGAGGAAACGTTCAAACAGCAGCCCAAGCTTGATCGGGTCAAGATCCGTAATTGTAAGCGCCCAAGCGACCAGAGAGCCTGCACCCGAGCCACGGCCCGGCCCAACCGCGATATCTTGTTCCTTCGCCCATTTGATAAAATCGGCAACGATCAGGAAATATCCCGGAAAACCCATGGCGCAAATGACATCGGCTTCAAACTTCAACCGGTCAAAATAGACTTGCCGCTCCGCAGGATCGGTTATCCCGGTAATCTCAAGGCGTTTTTCAAGGCCAAGCCGTGCATCCTCACGCAGTTGCGTGTCTTCGGCGGTTCGATCTCCGGCAAGGCTTGGTAAAATCGGGCTTCTATAGGGCGCGAGTGTTGCGCAGCGTTGCGCAATAACTAGGGTATTTGCTAGCGCTTCAGGCACATCCGCGAACAATTCCGCCATTTGTTTGCCCGATTTTATCCACGTGTCGCGGCTGCTCCTGCGACGATCCGCGCTTTCGATATAGGCGCCATCCGAGATACAAAGCATCGCGTCATGCGCGTCGAAAAAATCAGGTTCGGCAAAAAACGCAGGATTTGTGGCGACCAACGGAATATTGCGGGCATATGCAAAGTCGATAAGCGCATCTTCGGCGGCGTCCTCAACCGCGTCATTGCGCCTGCTGAGTTCGATATACAAAGCATCGGAAAACAGCGCCTGAAGACGTGTCAGGTAGCTGGATGCGGCATCCTGTTGTCCCTCGCTCAGTAAGCGGGCGAGCGCACCTTCGGCACCACCCGTAAGGGCGATCAGGCCGTCCTTATGGTCTGCAAGTTGCTCCAGCGTGATATGTGCCTCAAGATCCTCCGGACGGTCCAGATGCGCCATGGAAACCAAGCGGCAGAGATTATTATAACCGCTTTCGTCTTGGGCATATAAGGGCAACCAGTCGCGGATGAACTTTCCGTCGTTCGTAGGTCGCCGGATTCCAAGCAACGCGCCGATGATCGGTTGCACGCCGTAAGATTTCGCGCCGTCCTGAAACGGCATAACGCCATAAAGGCCATTGCGATCACATATTGCTATGGCGGGAAATGCTAGTTTCTTTGCGGTTTCGCCAATGGCCTTTGGCTCAATCGCGCCTTCCAATATTGTGTATGCAGAATACACGCGGAGAGGGACGAAGGGTACATGAGCCATGCCCCATTGTTAGTTGACGTTCCTGATTCGACAAAGTCTGATTCAGGCTAAGCTGTGGACAATCAAGCTGGCACAGCGAGCAATTTTTCAATGTCCTTGGCCAGCGCCTCTGGCTTAACCTGTGGGCCATGGCGAGCGACGACATTGCCTTTGCGATCGACAAGGAATTTGGTGAAGTTCCATTTAATTCCGCGCGAGCCCAAAAGGCCGGCTTGCTGTTGTTTAAGATAATGCCACAACGGGTCTTCATCCGTTCCGTTGACATCGATTTTTGCCGCTAATGGAAAGGAGACATCATAAGTCAGCGAACAGAAATTCTGAATTTCTTGTGCGTCGCCAGGTTCCTGCGCACCGAACTGGTTGCATGGAAATGCGATGATTTCTAGCCCTTGATCTTTATACTGGCGATATAGCGCCTCTAAGCCCTTATACTGTGGCGTAAAGCCGCATTTGGACGCGGTGTTCACCACCAAAAGCACCTTGCCCTGATGAGCGGTCATGGCCTCAGTTCCGCCGCCAGGCATTTTAATCGTAAAATCATAAACTGACATATCGCGTCCCTTCCTCTAGCCCAATTTGCCATCATGCAGACGCACGATGCGATCCATTTTGGCCGCTAACCGCTCATTATGCGTGGCAACTATGGCAGAAGATCCCTCTTCGCGCACCAGCGCCATAAATTCGCCCAACACGATATCAGCTGTATGCTCATCCAAATTGCCGGTGGGCTCATCGGCTAAAACCAGCTTTGGCCGGTTCGCCAATGCCCGCGCCACAGCAACCCGTTGCTGCTCACCACCGGACAGTTTTGATGGCCGATGCTGTAGCCGTTCGGATAGACCCAATTGCGTCAGCAAATAGGTCGCACGATCTTGCGCAACATCGGGCGCAACATCGGCAATCAGCTGGGGCAAAATTACGTTTTCCAATGCGTCAAAGTCCGGAAGCAAATGGTGGAACTGATATACAAAACCGAGCTTTTGTCTGCGTATCTCCGTCTGGCGGTCGACGCCTGCGGCGCTGACTTCTTCGCCATCCAATTTGATGGACCCCGAAAATCCACCCTCTAATAGACCGACAGCCTGTAGCATCGTCGATTTTCCGGAACCTGAAGGACCAAGCAATGCCACAAGCTCACCTTTAGCAATGCGAAGATCGACGCCGCGTAGGACCTCTATGGTCACATCGCCTTGGACAAATTTACGTCTAACATCAATGAGTTCTAGGATATTATTCATAACGCAGCACCTGTACTGGGTCGGTACTTGCGGCCTTTAACGCCGGGTACAAGGTTGCAAGGAAGCTGAACAACAAAGCCAGCCCACAAATTGCCAGCACTTCAAATGGGTCCGTGCGCGACGGTAGCTCGGTCAGGAAACGAATGGATGGGTCCCACAAATTCTGTCCGGTGACAAATTGAATGAAGTTCACGACCGACTGACGGAAATACAGGAATATCGCGCCCAATATCATGCCCAAAACAATTCCGGATGCACCAATTAACAAGCCAACTGTCATAAAAATCTTCAGCAGTGATTTTCGCGATGCGCCCATTGTTCGCAATATGGCAATGTCACGGGTTTTGGCACGCACCAGCATGATAAGGGACGACAATATGTTAAACACGGCAACAAGCACGATAATCGAAAGCACGACAAACATCGCGACCCGCTCAACCGCCAAAGCTTCGAATAAGGACGCATTCATGCTTTTCCAGTCGACAATCTGACCTCTATTCTCAAGCTTGGGCAATAATGGCAGGAGAATCTCGTTCACCTTGTCGGGATTTTCAGTCTTGATCTCGACCATGCCGATTTCATCCCCCATCAGCATCAGGATTTGCGCGCGTTCGATCGGCATTATGACAAACGCTTTGTCATAATCATACACGCCCACCTCAAAGATCGCCGCGACCTCATAAGATATCTCACGCGGCACAGTACCGAAAGGCGTAGTGCGTCCGGCGGGGTTGATAATCGTGACGCTTTGCCCGACCTGAACCCCAAGATTTTGAGCAAGCCGCGATCCAATCGCGACCTTATCCTCATTGGCGTTCAACCGGCGCAGGTCGCCAGCAACAGTCTTGCCCTTCAATGTCTCATTTTTCAAAACATCATTGACGGACATCCCGCGCGCCAGAATGGCCTCAACCCGACCATTAAAGGTCGTTAGCAAGGGTTGTTCGATCAATGCTGTGGCGTCAGTGACGCCATCCGTCTGCTTTACGTCGGTGAGGATTTGACGCCAATCTTGTAAGCGACCGCCATAGCCCTGAATGACGGCATGCCCGTTAAGGCCAACGATTTTATCAAATAATTCGGCACGAAAGCCGTTCATCACGCTCATTACTATGATCAACGCCGCGACACCTAATGCAACCGCGATCAGGCTGATGCTGGCGACAAGGAAGATAAAGCCCTCGCCCTTTCCCGGAAGCAGATATCGGCGTGCGACCATACGTTCATATCGCGACAATATCATGTGCGGACACTCATCCATAATTTCGGCATAAGCTGTACTTAGGTTCCGCCATGAAGACTTGCAACTATTGTTGCAGTGACGCCACAGCAATGGAAAAAGTGTTGGCGAGAGTCTTGTTCTATTTGCAATGCGAATGTCAAAAGATGATGCAGACAAAGAATGCATCGAAAGCCGTATATGGCCGATGGTTCAGGGAGTAAATCAGCCCCCCGGTGGGGATCGGTAGAGGGCTGAAACCATGCGGTAAAAAAGCCGCAGAGTGAGGCCGTTCGGAATAACCGAGCGGCCTTGTTCTTTTGTGGCCAAAGTTGCCGACGCATAGTTTCAGTGAATATTTTTGGCCTTGCAATTTTATAGAGGCATCCCATCTTGCTTTTCGGAGGCCGAAAGGCTCCAAGAACGAACATGCTGGCCGCTGCATTTGCGGGGTTAGCAAAGAACCAAATTGCTTGATGGAGAATTTGAAATGAACCGTTTTGATTTTACACCTTATCGCCGGAACACCGTTGGCTTTGACCGCCTTTTTGAGCTGCTCGAAACCACAGGGCGCGCCGCGCAAAATGAAAATTACCCACCATT
Source organism: Sphingomonadales bacterium (assembly GCA_027488785.1). Taxonomy (GTDB): domain Bacteria; phylum Pseudomonadota; class Alphaproteobacteria; order Sphingomonadales; family Sphingomonadaceae; genus Sphingorhabdus_B. Next base: position 49,923 of record JAIYAY010000009.1, read on the forward strand.
TAATATCGAGCGCACGGGCGAAAATGACTATAAGGTCACTGTTGCTGTTGCCGGATTTAAGATCGATGAGGTAGAAATTGTTGCACAACAGAATTTGCTGATCGTCACCGGCAGCAAACAATCCGAAAGCAACGATAATCGTGATTTCCTACATATGGGCATCGCAAACCGGAATTTCGAACGTCGGTTCCAGCTTGCCGATCACATTCATGTGACCGATGCAGACATGGCCGATGGTCTTCTTATCATCACGCTTGTGCGTGAAGTGCCCGAAGCGTTGAAGCCGCGCAAAATTGCGATTGGCGCAAAAACGGCGTCCAATGTGATCGAACATAACGCCGCGCCCACGAAGAAAGGCCCGCAAGCCGCGTAAATAGATTGGGGCGGTCGTAGCAGACGCGCCGCCCCATCACTTTTATGAATTGTTTACCAACAGCGGCAGATCTGATGCTTATACCAAGCGACTCTGTTGCAATGCAGCTTTCACGAAACTCGCGAACAAGGGGTGTGGCGCAAATGGGCGTGATTTCAATTCTGGGTGGAATTGCACGCCGATAAACCATGGATGGTCGGGACGCTCAACAATCTCTGGCAATTCGCCATCGGGTGACATGCCACTAAACACCAGACCGCCCTGCTCCAGCGCGTTCTTATAATGGACATTCACCTCATAACGGTGGCGATGCCGCTCGGATATGTCCTGCGTGCCGTATATCGACGCCACATGGCTGTTGCCAGCAAGCACGGCATCATAAGCGCCGAGGCGCATTGTACCACCCATGTCGCCACCCGTTTCACGCTTTTGAATACCCTCTTGGCTCATCCATTCGGTGATGATGCCAACGACAGGTTCTGCTGTGGGGCCAAATTCGGTGCTGGATGCAGCAGACAGGCCTGCGGTGTTCCGTGCGCCCTCAATACATGCCATTTGCATGCCCAAACATATGCCGAAAAAGGGCACCTGACGTTCGCGCGCGAATTTGACCGCTGCAATCTTGCCTTCGGAGCCGCGTTCGCCAAATCCACCAGGGACCAAAATAGCGTTCATGGGCTCAAGCGCGGTGGCAATATCATCTTCGGATTGCTCGAACAATTCGGCGTCAATCCATTTGATGTTAACCTTCACGCGGTTCGATAGGCCGCCATGGGTTAAAGCTTCGTTCAACGACTTATACGCATCGGCAAGGCCGACATATTTGCCGACAACGCCAATCGTCACTTCGCCTTCGGGGTTTGATTGCCGATCTATGATATCGTCCCAACGGCCAAGATCAGGCTCACCGTCCGATTCAAGGCCAAATGCCCGCAAAACTTCATTATCAAGGCCTTCGGCATGATATTGCAGAGGCACAGCATAAATGCTCTTTGCATCCAATGCAGGAATGACTGCTTCTTTACGTACATTACAAAATGCCGCGATTTTCGCGCGCTCTGTTTCCGGCAACGGATGTTCGCAGCGGCACAGCAACACATCAGGTTGAATACCCAAGGATGTCAATTCGCGCACGCTGTGCTGTGTGGGCTTGGTCTTCAATTCACCCGCCGCAGCTATATAGGGAACCAATGTTACATGAACGGATAAGGTCCGTTCGCGGCCAAGTTCATTCCGCAACTGGCGAATGGCCTCAATAAACGGCAGCGATTCGATATCGCCTACCGTGCCACCGATTTCGCACAGTACGAAATCCAAATCCTGTGTATCGGCCTTGGCGAATTCTTTAATGGCGTCGGTAACGTGCGGGATGACCTGCACTGTTGCGCCAAGATAATCACCCCGACGTTCCTTTTGGATAATTGTCTGATAAATTCGGCCCGAAGTGATGTTGTCCGACTGACGAGCCGAAACACCAGTAAAGCGTTCATAGTGGCCAAGATCAAGGTCGGTTTCCGCGCCGTCATCGGTCACATAGACTTCGCCATGTTGATAAGGCGACATCGTGCCTGGGTCGACGTTTAGATAAGGGTCGAACTTCCGGATGCGGACGCGATAGCCGCGCGCTTGCAAAAGGGCAGCAAGTGATGCCGCCATGAGACCTTTGCCAAGCGAGGAGACCACGCCACCGGTGATAAAAATGAACCGTGCCATGGGAGAAAAGGCCTATGCTATCTTTTCACCAAAACACAAGCGCGCGAATCTGGCAGATGAAAATTAACTTGTGTAAAACGGTTTTTCCGACCGCAACGCTTATTTGTCGAGCGGCACTTCGGTTGCAGGCGTAGGCACCGCAGGCGTCGCAGCCGCCGGAGCATTCGTCACTGGCGCAGTCGGCGCTGCAGGTACTTCAGTGCGTTGCAAGCTATTGTCGATTTCACCGCTACCGCCCTTTTTTGCGGCAACAAAAGCCAGTGATATAGACAGAAGGATGAACACGGTCGCCAAAATCGTAGTTGTACGAGTCAAAAAGTCTGCTGCTCCACGGGCGGACATTAGACCCGATGGGCTTCCCCCCATGCCCAAGCCGCCGCCTTCGGAACGCTGCATCAAGATGACGCCAACGAGCGATGCCGCAACAATGGCCTGAAGGACGATGAGAAAATGAAAAATACCCATGACAGAAATTCCGAATTTGAAAGGCAAAGCGCCACTATCTACCGTGCCCACATAGCGAGCGTATAACAATTCTTCAATGCTATTCGCCGTTAGCCTGGGCTGCGGCCAATATCGGTTGGAATTTAGCCGCGGTAAGGCTTGCCCCACCGATCAATCCACCGTCAACATTTGGCACTGCCAGTAGGAGCGCGGCATTGTCGCCGTTCATGGATCCGCCATATAAAATGCGAATCTTTTCGCCTTCCGCGCCAAAACGCGCAACCAGAGAAGCGCGGATGGCGGCATGCATTTCTGCGACATCGGCGGGTTCCGCGACACGGCCCGTTCCTATGGCCCATACAGGTTCGTAGGCGACGCTAACCCATTCGCCTGCCGCGGCGTCTGGCAAGGAATACGCAACTTGGCCTAGGACAATCTCCAACGCTTTGCCAGCTTCGCGTTCCTCAAGCGTTTCGCCGACGCACACAATGGCCTTCAAGCCCGCAGCTTGCGCCGCTTCGGCTTTGGCGCGGATGTCGTTGTCTTGTTCCTTCTGCGCTGCGCGACGTTCGCTATGACCAATAATGGTCAGCACGGCCCCTGCATCGGACAACATGTCACCAGAAACGCAGCCTGTATGCGCACCTGCTTTCTGCATGTGGCAATCTTGGCCGCCGATCGGGAACGCGCCAACGGCTTTTACAGCGCGTTCGATAAGCGTGGCCGGAACACATAAAGCCGAATCTACAGAATTATAAAGCTGCGCCACGGCAGAAATTGCGGCAATTTCGCTCATATCACTAGACGTGCCATTCATTTTCCAATTGCCGACAATAAGCTTACGCATCTGACACCCCTTTTATTCCTGCGGTACGAATCTTTATTGGCTATCCATGCTTTCCGCCATTTGGGCAAGTCTATCCCTTGATTGCCAGCGCCTTGCCGCCTAAAGCGGCTCACAGAAGGCTTTTAGCGCCATATACCTAGGAAATCGTAGTTCATGATTAGCTCCATCCGTTCGCTCATTAATTCAAAATTCGGTGCGATTTTCGCGCTTTTATTCATTGGATTAATCGCCATTGCCTTTGCACTTGGCGATGTTAGCGGTAGCGGTAATTTCGGCGCATTAAGTGGCGGTAACGTTGCCCGCGTTGGCGACAAGAACATCACCTTAAGTGAGCTGAATGACTCGCTTGAAAATCAATTGAGGGCGGAGCGTCAGAACACTCCAACGCTGGATATGGCTCAATTTGTTGAGGGCGGCGGACTAGATACCACTTTGGGACAATTAATTAACCGCTATGCCATAGCGGTCTTTGGCGAAGAATATGGCATAGCGGTGAGCAAACGCCTTGTAGATTCCGAAATACGCAAAATACCGGGCGCCATGGGGCTCGATGGAAAGTTCAGCGCCGACGCGTTTCGCGCCTTTGCCCAACAAATCGGCGTCAGCGAAAAAGCAATTCGCGATGATTTGACTCAGAGTTTGTTCGCACAGCAGATTTTGCCCGCAGCCGCCAGCGGACCAGCCGCACCTGACGGTATGGTTTTGCCCTATGCCTCTTTAATGTTGGAGCAACGCACCGGACAGATTGCGTCCATTCCGGCGACAGCATTCTTGCCAACGCGTGCGCCAAGCGAGGCTGTGCTGGCGAAGTTTTACGGCGCCAATGCCGTAAAGTTCACCATCCCGGAAAAGCGGGCCGTCAGCTATGCTATCTTTGGGCGCGACATCATTGCACAACGCGCCAAGCCGACCGAAGCGGACATTGCGGCTTATTATAAAGCAAATGCCGCGCAGTTTACCGCCTCACAATCGCGGAATATCAGTCAAATGATCGTGCCTACAGAGGCCGCAGCAAAATCCGTGGTCGCGCAGGTTTCTGCGGGTAAGTCGCTTTCCGCGGTTGCTGGTGAGCTGGGCCTATCGGTGACGACATCGGTAAATGTCACCAAAGACAGTCTGGCAAGCTCCACAACGCCAGCAGTGGCAAATGCGGTATTCGCCGCGGCGCAGGGTAGCGTTGCAAAACCGGCGCGTGGCAAACTCGGTTGGACTGTGGCCCGTGTCGATACCATTAACAATGTGGCTGCAAAGTCGTTGGCAGCGGCGCGCGCCGATATTGAGAAGACATTGCTCAAAACGCGCAGCGAAGAAATGCTGACCGAAATGACGGCCGAGATCGAAGATGCGTTCGCGGACGGCGCAACCATTTCCGATGTGGCGAAACAAAATGGTTTAAAAATCAACACCTCGCCTAAATTGCTTGCGACTGGGCAAGACATCAGCAATCCGTCTTATAAGCCTATTCCGGAAATGGAGGCGATGTTGCCCGCTGCGTTCCAAATGGAAACCAGCGGTGAGGCGCAATTGATTGAGCTGGTGCCTGGTGAGAAATTCGCCATGATCGCAATTGCTGATTTCGAAGAAGCAGCGCCACCGCCTTTGAATGACGTACGCAGCATTGTGCAACAGCAATGGGCATTGTCAGAAGGTGCAAAGGCGGCACGCGCTGCTGCGGATGCTATGCGCAAGGCCGTAGATGCGGGGCGGCCGCTTCAGACGGCGCTTGCCGCCGCCGGTATCAAGGGCGCGCAAGTTGAACGTCTTAGCGGTACCCGCGCGGATATCTCACGCAATGGTCAGCCTGCTCCACCACCATTGTCGATGATGTTCGCTATGAAAAAGGGCACAGCAAAAATTCTTGCGGCGAGTGGAGATCGCGGTTGGTATGTGGTGCATCTCACCGACGTGATAAAGGGTGACGCGCGCGGTAATGCGCCCATGCTGATGGCGCGTAAACAAGAGCTGACAGGTATATTGCAGCAGGAATATGCCGCACAGTTGATCGTATCTGCCGCGAAAAACGCTGGCGTTGAAAAGAATGAAGGCGGGATTGAAGAACTCCGCACCCGCCTGACAAATCGTGACGGCAACTAAGCCGCAGCTCATTTGGCGAAAGCGCATCGCTGACACCGAAACGCCGGTGTCAGCTGCGTTGAAATTGTTTGAGGCAGAGCGCGGCGATTTCATTCTGGAATCAGTCGAGGGCGGTGAAACGCGCGGTCGCCATAGCCTTATTGGTATAGCGCCCGACCTTGTGTTCCGCGCCGCTGGCGACAAAGCTGAAATCAACAGCCAATGGATGACAGATCGGGAGGCGTTTGTTCCCTCCCCGCTGCCGTCGCTCGATGCATTGCGGGCCTTGGCGGCGGAATGCCGGATGGATGTTCCCGAAGAACTGCCACCTGCCCTTGCCTGTCTTGTTGGCTATTTTGGCTATGAGACTATTGGTTTGGTTGAGAAACTTCCTCGTGCGCCGCAGTCGGCATTGGAATTGCCCGACATGCTGTTTGTGCGACCAACGGTCATATTGTTATTCGACCGATTGAAGGACGAGATGTTCCTTGTGGCACCCGTTTGGACGGGCATAGCAGATGCGCGTGCGGTTGCGCTGGCCCATGAACGCTTGGATGAGGCAGAACGATTGCTCGATGCGGGGCATGCTGCCCAGGTAGCGCCAAAGGTACAGAATGATGGACAAGAACTGAAGTTGCAGCCTGTCCTTCCCGCCGGACGCTATGCAGACATGGTCGCTGCCGCCAAAGATTACATACAGGCGGGCGACATATTCCAAGTAGTGTTGGCGCAGAGGTTCACCGCGCCTTTTGATCTCCCCCCTGTACATCTGTATCGCGCATTGCGGCGGATAAACCCCTCGCCATTTCTGTATTTCATCGACCTTCCCGGTTTTGCGCTTATCGGTTCGAGCCCCGAAATACTGGTGCGGGCGCGTGGCGGAGAAGTTACGATCCGTCCAATTGCGGGAACGCGGCCGCGCGGCAAAAGCAGTATTGAAGATGCGGAAAACAAGGCATCCCTGCTGGCCGACCCCAAGGAGCGCGCAGAGCATCTCATGCTTCTTGATTTGGGCCGCAACGATGTGGGCCGCGTGACCAAGGGCGGCAGCGTGACCGTCACTGATAGCTATATGGTCGAATTTTACAGCCATGTGATGCACATTGTGTCCAATGTAGTTGGCGAGTTGGCCGATGATAAAGATGCGATTGATGCCTTATTCGCTGGCTTTCCAGCAGGAACAGTGTCCGGCGCACCCAAAGTCCGCGCGTGCGAAATCATATCAGAGCTCGAACCTGAAACCCGCGGGGCTTATGCCGGCGGGGTCGGCTATTTTTCGCCTAATGGCGATATGGATAGCTGCATCGTCTTGCGCACCGCGGTGGTGAAGGACGGGGTCATGCATGTGCAGGCTGGGGCTGGTATCGTTGCAGACAGTGACCCCGCATATGAACAACGCGAATGTGAGGCCAAGGCGGGCGCACTCATTGCGGCGGCGCGCGAAGCCATCCGTGTCGCCGGTGAAGCAAAATTCGGGCAATAGTGCCTCTTCCACCCACGCGGCAAAGCCGCTAGGGACGCCGCATGATCTTAGTCATCGACAATTATGACAGCTTTACTTGGAACCTTGTTCATTATCTTATGGAACTTGGCGCTGAGGTAGAAGTTGTCCGCAATGACGATATTTCCGCAGGACAAGCCTTGTCATCGGGTGCACAAGCGTTCCTGATTTCACCCGGGCCGAAAACGCCCAATGAAGCGGGTGTGAGCCTTGATCTCGTTGCTGCTTGCGCTGATGCTGAAAAGCCTTTGCTGGGAGTGTGCCTCGGCCACCAGACGATTGGGCAGCATTTTGGCGGCACCGTCGCCCGCGGTGGCCTTATGCATGGCAAAACCTCGCCCGTTACGCATGATAATAGCGGCCTGTTCACAGGTTTACCCTCCCCATTTCAGGCGACCCGCTACCATTCCTTGATCGTCGAAAATGTTCCCTCGACTTTGGTTGTAAATGCCACCAGCGATGACGGCCATGTCATGGGCTTTCGCCACGCTACATTGCCGATCCATAGCGTGCAGTTTCATCCCGAAAGTATCGCGACCGAATATGGGCACGCCATGTTGGCCAATTTCATGCATATTGCAGGGATGAAGGTGACGGAAAAAGCGGAAAGCGTGCGCGTATGATCGCGGTCTCGAACACCGTCATGCGGGATTTGTTTAATTGCAGTGAACAACCAAATCTCGTCATGCTGAACTTGTTTCAGTATAACAAACCACTGCCGCCTGTTATCCTGAAACAAGTTCAGGATGACGAGATTGGAGTGGGTATCCTGAATCAAGTTCAGGATGACGAAACCTGGGCCTTTTCGCGATGAACCCTTTTGGCAATTTGCCCGACCCCCGAGGTCTGTTCGACCATGATGAGGCGGCACAGGCCTTTGCCGATATATTAGATGCCCGCGCGTCAGAAGACGAGATTGAGGCTTTTCTGATTGCGCTGAGCGCGCGCGGTGAGACGATGGTGGAAATCGCGGCAGCGGCGCAGGCGATGCGCGACCGCTTGATCCCTATAGACGCGCCAGCGGGAGCGATAGACGTATGTGGCACGGGTGGTGATGGTCATCATACGTTGAATGTCTCTACCGCCGTATCTTTGGTTGTTGCTGCATGCGACGTGCCTGTCGCCAAACATGGCAACCGCGCGGCATCTTCCAAGGCAGGCGCAGCGGACACGTTGGAGGCGCTTGGCCTTAACATGGAACGCGCGGGACAGATGGCAGAAGAAACGCTGAAGGACTTGGGTATCTGCTTTCTGTTCGCCGCCAATCACCATCCAGCGATGAAGCGTATTCAGCAGATACGCCTGCGTATTGGCCAACGCACAATTTTCAATCTGATGGGTCCATTGGCCAATCCCGCACGCGTGCAACGACAGCTTATTGGTATTGCACGCCCCGCTTATGTCCCTGTTTATGCAGAGGCGCTGCATCATTTAGGAACCGAACATGCGCGGATCATTTCCGGCGATGAAGGCTTGGATGAATTGAGCCTTGCCGGTGGCAATGAAGTTGCAGTCGTGGAACCCGGCGGCGTTCGCTATCAACGCACAACGGCGGCGGATGCCGGCCTTCCTACTTACCCCGTTGAAGCCATTCGTGGCGGTGATGCGCAGCATAATGCACTTGCATTGCGCAAGCTGCTTCAGGGCGAGCATGGCGCATATCGCGACGCTGTCTTGTTCAATGCGGCTGCTGCTTTGGTCGTCGCTGGTGTTGTGGAAACTATGCTAGAGGGCGTGGAAGAAGCAGCAGAAGCCATCGACAAGGGTCTTGCTAATGCTTTACTTAATTGTTGGGTGGCCTATTGATGGCAGACAAGCTCGCAGAAATTTGCGTGACCAAACGGGTCGAGGTTTCAAAGCGCAAGCCAACAGGCTTGGCACATTGGCCAACGCCGTCGGCTCCTCGCGGGTTTGAAGCAGCGCTCCGGCGCAAGAGCCAGAGCGGTATTGCGCTAATTGCGGAGATCAAGAAAGCAAGCCCCTCCAAAGGCCTAATCCGTGCGGATTTCGACCCAGCGGCACATGCAGCGGCATATCAGGCCGGGGGTGCGGCTTGCCTGTCCGTGTTGACTGACGCACCTTATTTTCAGGGGCATGAGGATTATCTGATCGCGGCGCGGGTGGCGTGTGACCTGCCCGTGATCCGCAAGGATTTCATGGTTGATCCGTGGCAATGTTCAGAAGCGCGTGCGATGGGCGGTGATGCGATATTGATTATCGTAGCGGCCCTGGACGATATTGTGATGATCGAGATTGAGGATGCCGCGCGGCAGAACGGTCTGGATGTATTGGTTGAGGTCCATGACGAGGCCGAAATGGAACGCGCGCTCAAACATCTGAAATCCAAACTTGTTGGCGTGAACAACCGCAATTTGAAAACGTTTGAGGTGGATTTGGCCACGACGGAACGACTGGCAAAGTTGGTACCGGATGACATTCTGCTTGTTTGCGAAAGCGGGATATCGACGCATGCCGATTGCCTGCGCATGACAGAGGCTGGCGTAAATACCTTCCTTGTCGGGGAGAGCCTGATGCGGCAGGATGATATTCAATCCGCAACAGAAAGGCTTTTGACAGGTCATGGCTAATCTTACGCATCTCGACGCCGATGGCGGCGCGCATATGGTCGATGTATCGGCCAAAGCAGACACTGCGCGGGAGGCGGTTGCCGAAGGCCGGATAACCATGTCTGCCGAAGCGCTTGCGGCGATACGCGCCGGTAATATGAAAAAAGGCGATGTGTTGGGCACAGCGCGCATCGCGGGCATACTGGCGGCGAAGAAAACAAGCGAACTCATTCCCTTGTGCCATCCGCTGATGCTGTCCAAAATCAGCGTTGACTTTGCCTATGAGGCATCGGACATTCGTGTTGAAGCTCGGGTGCGGCTCAACGGGCCAACGGGCGTGGAGATGGAGGCCTTGACCGCCGTCACTGTTACCTTGTTAACCCTCTATGACATGGCCAAAGCCCTCGACAAGTCGATGGTGATTTCAGACGTGCGTCTGCTGTCCAAAACTGGCGGCAAATCGGGTGATTATCGGGCATGATATCGGTTGCAGAAGCGCAGGCCAGGTTGCTGGCTTTGGCCTCTTCTTTGCCCCCAATTGAACGAGAATTGATGCAGGCTGTGCGGCATTATTTGCACGCACCATTGACGGCGATACGCACGCAACCGGCGGCCGATCTATCTGCCATGGATGGTTATGCCATTGCTGTAGATGATTTTCCCGGCCCATGGCGCGTGATTGGCGAAAGCGCCGCGGGACATCCTTTTGCCGGCGCTTTGCAAAGCGGCGAGGCTGTTCGCATTTTTACTGGCGCGCATGTGCCGCACAACGCGGATAGCGTCTTGATACAAGAAAATGCGGTGCGCGACGGCGACATAATGCGTGTTACTGACGACTGTGCGCCGAAGCTCGGAGCCAATATCCGCCGCCTTGGTAGCGATTTTCAGGCTGGTGATAATGTTCTACCCGCCGGTAGTTATTTAGACGCAGGTGCTATTGCCGTGGCTGCGATGGCAGGGCATGGAAAACTCATTGTGGGTCGCATGCCGCGCATCGGGATTGCCGCCACTGGGGATGAATTGGTCACCGCGGGTGCATCCACTGGTCCAGCTCAAATCCCCTGCTCCAACAGCCCTATGTTGCAAGCCATGCTCGCTGGCCTGCCCTGCGATGTGATGGATGCGGGCATCTTGCGCGATGATTTGACGGCGCTTGAGACCAGCCTGTTAGCGCTTTCCCAACAAGTCGATATCATTGTCACGACAGGTGGCGCATCGGTTGGCGATCATGATCTGGTGCAGACCGCGTTGGTGAACATCGGCGCACAGATGGATTTCTGGAAAGTCGCCATGCGTCCTGGAAAACCTTTGATGGCAGGCAAAATTGGAAATGCGATGGTCCTTGGCCTGCCCGGTAACCCCTCTTCTGCCTTCGTCACGGCATTTTTGTTTCTCTTACCACTCATCCGTCACATGGCCGGCAGCACATCGCCTTTGCCTTTATTATTTGAGGCAGCGTCTGCATGTGACTTGCCAGCAGGCGGCGATCGCGCCGAGTATTTGCGGGCAACGGTCGAAGGCGGGCATATCACACCGCTTATGGTGCAGGACAGCGGCCTGACGCGCACTTTATCTCAAGCCAATGCGCTGCTCATCCAACAGCCAGATGTTCCGCCAAGACCCAAGGGCAATATGGTTCAATATATGCGCCTATCGTAAAGTCTGGACACAAGATATGCGATTGTTCTTGACTTAACCTCTTTTGTTCTCTAATCGTTCCATTCATGTTCAACAGGATGGAACCCTGAATATGCTCACGGCGAAACAGCACGAACTGCTTGTGTTCATTAACCAGCGACTGGATGAAAGCGGCATCTCTCCCTCTTTTGAGGAGATGAAAGCGGCGCTTGATCTGAAGAGTAAATCCGGGGTGCACCGTTTGATTGGCGCTTTGGAAGAGCGCGGCTTTATCCGGCGATTGGCCAACCGTGCGCGCGCGCTTGAAGTGATGAAAATGCCCGAAGGCGGGAATTTAGGCAGTAACAATGTGGCGCGCCTTGCGCCTTTGAAGGAAACCAAGCCGCAAATTCAGATTCCTGTTGCCGCTAATGATGTCATGGAAATCCCGCTCCATGGCAAGATTGCTGCCGGCGTTCCGATTGAGGCGCTTGAAGGTCAGAATTCATTGTCTGTGCCGATGGCTTTGTTGGGTGCTGGAGAGCATTATGCGCTTGAGGTGTCCGGTGACTCGATGATTGAGGCGGGGATATTGGATGGCGATTATGCCCTGATCCGTAAGGCGAATACGGCGCGCGATGGCGAAATTGTGGTGGCGTTGGTGCGCGGTGAGGAAGCAACTTTGAAGTATCTGCGCCGTGAAGGTCAGCAGATCCGCCTTGATCCTGCCAATGGCAGCTATGAACCGCAATATTATGCGCAGCATGAGGTTGAGGTTCAGGGCAAGCTCGCCGGACTGCTCCGCCGTTATCATTGATACGTTCCATTCGCCGCGCGGGCAGCATGCGCAGCCTGCACCCAGGGTAAATGGCGGCTGTTTTCATTCGCGGTAACCACATGTTGTGTATCCAGATAAAAGGCTAGGCCGCCCGTTTGTTCAAGCAATCGGCGGTCCAGCTTTATCCATTTTGGACGGCATGATTTCGGCAACCATCGGTCGCTCACGACGATATCGACGCGTTTACATGCTGCGGCCATTTCCATGGAAGGTATCGGGTTGCGTGTTCTGGTGGCGAGTAATGTCCACGAACGGTCCTCACCCTCCAAGACAACTACGCAATTGTCGGCGGTGCACTCGGCGCCTGGCCAGTCCTCAATCTGTATCGCTTCTGTATCGCTGCCAGCTTTCTCAAAAATCATCCCCCGCATAAACTCCCCCGCCCTACCGCGGAGCAATGCAACGTCGCCATCTTTACTGACCAAGGCTAAATGCTTGCCATCGCCCGTCACCAATATGTCCGGACGTGGTGCCATGACCATAAAAATGATGCCAAACAAACAAAGCGCAACACCGCAGTAACGGACACTCGTTGTCAGCAAGCCAAAAATTAACGCGCCAACAACAAAGGTTCCAAAGGCCCATATCGGCATCTCAGGCATCATTGTGACCGCACCGAGCAAACCACTCACAGCATGCGCGAGCGCCAATATCGCCGCGATGCCCTGCCCCGCCATCCACCAAAATGGTTGACCCAAACCAACCAAGTCAAAAACCAACGCTAATGCTTCCAACGGCATGATGATGAAGGTTGTCATTGGAATGGCCGCTACGTTGGCCAAGGCCCCGTAAAGTCCGGCCTTATGGAAATGAAACAGGGCAATGGGAGTCAGCACAATCTCAATAGCGATGCCCGTGATAATGAGCGATACCACCGCCCGTGCCATCTTTATGAAAAAGCTTTCGTCGCGCCTTTCGGTAAAGCGTTTAACAATTGGCAGATCATGCATGACCACGATGGTCGCAACGGCCGCAAAACTAAGCTGAAAACTGGGACCCGCCATCGCTTCCGGCCAGAATATCAACACCAGCATCGCACCAAAAGCCACCAATCGGAGCGTGAGCGCATCGCGCCCCATCGCCAGCGCAATTAGGATGAGGATCGCCGCAATGCAGGATCGGACAGTGGGCACTTCTGCCCCCGTCAACAATGTATAGCCCAGCGCAGCCAAAGCAGACGTTGCTGCGGCAACCACGGGGATAGGAATGCGCAGGGCAAGCCATGATGACAAGGACAATAAGCGGCTCACCGCGATGAATATGAAGCCAACCACCGCAGTCACATGCAGCCCGCTAATCGACAAAAGATGGGCCAAACCGCTGTCGCGCATAGCCTGAGCATCTGCGGGGCTGATATGTCCCTGATCACCGGTGACCAGTGCCGCGCCAATTGCGCCGCTCCCTTGCGGCATGGATACCAATATATGCTCTGTCAGTGCGGTGCGGTGCGTCGCAAACCATGCATCGCCATCGGCTTTCTGAAAGAGTTGCACCTCCCCCAAGGCCGTTCCAGTCGCGCCAATCTGTTGAAACCATGCCCGACGGGCAAAGTCATATCCGCCGGGCAAGCTTGGCCCAGCAGGCGGTAACAGGCGGGCGCGCAACCGAATTATCGCGCCAGGTTGGAAGTCGTTTTGATATTGCTCCGGTGACAGGTTCACCCGCACAAATGGCGGCAAGTCCGAACTGCTGCCAGTAGCGAGACGTAACCGATAGACATTGCGCGCGGAGATGTTTTCGACAGCCTCAATCTGTCCATAAAACTCCCCAATCCATATCTTCCCTAAAACGGGTTGAGCGACAGTATTGGATCGAAAGGCAATCAGGAAAAAACCAAGCAATATCGCAATAGCCGCCATACGGGTCAGCTGCCGCAATCGGCCATGGATCGGCGCTAAGAACCCGAAAATCAACAAGGCCGCGCATGCCATTGCCAATCCGGTCCAAGCAGATGTGCCGAAAAACTGCCAAAAGGCGATGCCGAATCCGATACCAACGGGAAGCCATAATGGTGTTTGATCGCGTTCGCGGTCGAGCCAGTTTTCGATAACCACAAACAAGGTTCTTCGCGTACTGAGCTGAGCATCATCGCTCGCGGTCACTCTGCCAATTTCCTGTTTCACAACAGTTATTTAGCACCATCCGGCAAAAGGACAATCTATCCACGAAGAAGAAGCTATTGTTTGCCTTGACGCCCGTTAAATTTCCTATCATGGGGCTAGGCAACGACATAGCCATTTTCTCCCCATGAAATAGTGGCACTTAAAGGGCCTTTTATTGTCGTCACGGGCGTCTCCCGCGTACCGTATCATTAAAAGAACATGCCTTTCTAAAGGGCAGCCCGGTAAATAGATTAGTAGATTTGGAGTTTGAAAATGGCCGATAAAAACGCAACGCTCACCGTTGGCGACAACAGCTATGACTTGCCTATCATGAAGGGTTCAGAAGGCCCTGACGTGATCGACATCCGCAAGCTCTACGCGGCCTCAGACCATTTCACCTTTGACCCTGGCTTTACCTCGACTGCAAGCTGTGAGTCTGCACTGACCTTTATTGATGGTGACAAAGGCATCCTTTTGCATCGCGGCTACTCCATCGAAGAGCTGTCTGAACAGTCCAGCTTTATGGAAGTGTCCTATCTACTGCTGAACGGTGAACTACCGAACAAGGCGCAACTCGAGCAGTTCAGTCACACAATCTCGCGGCACACGATGTTGCATGAGCAATTGGCGACTTTTTACCGTGGCTTCCGCCGTGACGCGCACCCCATGGCCATCATGTGCGGCGTTGTCGGCGCGCTTTCCGCCTTTTACCATGATTCGACCGACATCAGCGATCCAACCCACCGGATGATTTCAAGCCATCGCTTGATCGCAAAGATGCCGACAATTGCGGCCATGGCATATAAATATTCGGTTGGTCAGCCTTTTGTCTATCCCGACAATAACTTGTCTTACACCGGCAATTTCCTGCGCATGACCTTTGGTGTTCCAGCAGAGAAATATGTCGTAAACCCTGTCATTGAACGCGCAATGGACCGGATTTTTATCCTCCATGCTGACCATGAACAGAACGCTTCGACCTCGACCGTGCGTCTTGCCGGATCTTCAGGTGCCAATCCCTTTGCATGCATCGCCGCAGGTATCGCGTGCCTTTGGGGTCCTGCCCATGGCGGTGCGAACGAAGCTGCATTGAACATGCTGCGCGAAATCGGCACGCCTGATCGCATTCCGCATTATATTGCGCGTGCGAAGGACAAGAATGATCCATTCCGTTTAATGGGCTTTGGACATCGCGTTTACAAAAATTATGACCCGCGCGCTTCGGTCATGCAACAAACCGTGCGTGAGGTTCTTGCCGAGTTGAACATCAGCGATCCTATTTTTGACGTTGCGATGCAACTGGAAGAAATGGCGTTGAATGACCCCTATTTCATTGAAAAGAAGCTTTTCCCGAACGTAGATTTCTATTCCGGAATCATCCTATCCGCCGTTGGTTTCCCGACAGAAATGTTCACTGTGTTGTTTGCATTATCGCGCACCGTGGGTTGGGTTGCCCAGTGGAACGAAATGATTTCGGATCCAGCACAGAAAATTGGTCGCCCGCGTCAATTATATACCGGACCAAATCATCGTCCTTATCCAAGCTTAGACGCGCGCTGAAACTAATTAGAAGGCGGGGCGTAAAGATTGCGCCTCTGCCTTCACCTGCCACATCTGTCGAGATTAGGCGTCAAGACCGCTTTTATCTTAGTTGGATGTTTGGCCTTCGGCGTGGCGCTGCATGCTTGCGATGATCAGGACACTCAATTGCAGTACCATCAGCCATTGTAACGCCGCCATTATCCCAATAGTTGCGGCCCCAATGATAGCAAGTAACGCCAAAGAAGCTGGTGAATGCAGCACTTGTTTCGCCCAGCCAGTAATCGCCATTTTGTCGGCCAGATAAGCGAGCGAAGCCACGGCAAACGCGGCAAATAGGCCATTGTCATTATAAGACGTCGCCACATAAACGCTGCTGAACATGGCCAATATGATCAGCGTCCAAGTGACAACAGAGAGGGTCTGTACGTGGTCACTGCCATCTGGATCATCTGTCACCGTCAAACGAAGCGCGTTCGCCGCGATGGATAAAAATGCCGCAACACATGCGGCAGTGGCTAGGTTTCCAATTCCCAATGCAACGGCCACTAAAGCTATCACCGGGCTTGCGCATTTGGTCAAGGTCACCGCTGTCGGACTTTGCCAGACAAGTGGAACGATGCGGGCAAAGATTGGTCCAAACACATATGCTTCAATATAGCCTGCCCTGTTGGCCACACGTCGCCGGAGTATCTGGCGATTGAGTTCCGAAAAGTCCTGCGCACCCGACAAGATAGTCAGCGTTCCATTTTGAACATGTTGTTGCGACAGGGGACGAAACGGAACTTTTGCCAGCAAGGCTTGCCGCAGCAAGGATGATATGATGCTCCAATCTTCAGGTAGGTCCCGCAGCATAGCAATAGCGTCATATCCAACAACCGAGACACCGGCCCAGCGCGTATTGATATCTATACGTTCAAACGCGCAATTTTCGTCGCGGCCATCGATTGTTGCGATGAAATTTTCGGTGAATTTGAGAAGTGTCTCAATCAAACTCAGTTGCACATACAACTGCCCTGATTGCACCCATATACGGTCTTCGGCGGTCATATGACGCAGGATATCCGCACCCGTGTTGACAAAATCGACAGTCAGTTTGCGCAAGCGGCACCGGTCGGCCAGCGCAATTAACGAACCGTCGATATTTTCCACTTCAATCAGGAACCGTTGGATCCCGGCACGCGCGAGCATCATTATCTGATACTCAATCAAGGACAGGCCGGCCAAGTCGGGACGCCGGACAGCATTTGGCGCATCCTGTTCAATAATATTATCGCCCGCGACCGAGAGCAAAGCGATTGCAGGAAAATTCTGATTTCGAACGGAGAGCATGTTCCCGATATGAATGTTAAGGCCTTTTTGCCAACAAAAATATGAAATGGCTGCCGACACACGAGCGTGGATAAGTTCGATTACGATAATAACTTTTTCATCGCCGAGGCTTAATAAGCCTTAGTCGACCGTCATTTCATTTCCGGTTCCGTAATTTGATAAGTTTGCGTTTCTCTCGCCGAATAATGTGTTAAATGGGTCTTTATGACTACACGCTCCAAAATCGTCGGTTTGAACCGCGAAATCACTGAAACCGATCCAGAAACGGCTGTCCCGGCCGTTAGCAGCCATGCGGAAGACGCTGCCGAAGATGATCAGGCAGTGGGAAATAATGATATCGATGACGAAGCGCTGCACCGCGTGGGTGTGGAGCGATATGTTACCCCTGCCCTGCTGTTGATCGCGTTTGCAGGATGGTCGACCTTTTTTGGCATGACCTATTGGTCTGAAGCGCAATTCAGTATGACCAATGATCGCATTGTCACGCTGATTGTGACATGGGCCATTCCCACGCTTTTAATCGCAGTGCTGTGGTTGCTTTCCATGCGCAACAGTAGCCGAGAGGCCCTGCGTTTTGGCAGGGTTGCGCGCATGTTGCGGGCCGAGAGCGATGCCTTGGCAATCCGGATGCGGACGGTGAACGAAGAAATATCGCTCGCACGTCAATTTCTATCGCAAAATGCGCGCGAACTGGAAACATTGGGTCGCCAGTCTTCCAAAAACCTTATGGATTCTGCGCAGATGCTATCGTCGGCTCTGGCCGATAGCGATGAAAAGGCAAAGACGCTGGAATCGGTGAGCAACGCCGCCAATACAAATTTGGAACAGCTCCGCAAACATTTGCCCGTTGTGACTAGCGCCGCGAAAGATGTTAGCAACCAGATTGGAAGCGCCGGTAATGATGCGCAGGTTCAGATTAAGGCCCTGATTTCTGCCCTTGAACGGGTAAGCGATGCGGGCAAGTCAGTCAGCGAATATATCGAAAATGTTGAGACGCGCGCCGATGCCTTGTCCGTGCGGCTTGAGCAGTCATTAGGCAATAGTGTGCAGCTACTCGACGACAAAAGCGCCCATGCGCTTGGTCGAAGCACTGAAATGGCCACGCTTATGGACAAAGCCGCGCAGACGATTTCCAATGGCATCACGCAGTCATCAAATGATATCGATGCGCTCATTACCCGCAGCAACGCGAAGATCCTGTCTAACCTTGCCGATCTACGTCGGGCCTTGGGCAATATCGAAGCCCAATCCAGCCAGGAAGAAGCGCGCATTCAAGCTATGATCGCAAATATTAGCGGGCATATTCAAAGCAGTGCGGCGCAGATTTCAGAAATTGACCGCGCAGCCACCGACCAAACGGCAAAGTTGGCAATTGCGGTATCGGCGCTGGGCGAAAGCACCCGTTCAGTGGGAAGCGCTTTGTCCGATAATCAATTGACCACTGCTAACTTACTGGATCAATCGGAGCTATTAATAGGATCGCTCAGTACGGCAAATCTAGAGATTGGCCATAAGATTCCCGCCGCAATGGACAGCGTGAACGCGCGCATGACACAAGGCATAGAGCAAGTGAACGCAGCGCTTGCAGCGGCAGAATCGCTCAACAATATCAGCGACGGAACGCTGGAAAAGCTTAACATCATTGAGCAAGTAATCGCCGCACAACATGACGCAGTTGGCGCGCTGATGGCCGAGAGCGATGCGCATTTTGCCGCACGTCATGAGCAAGCCGACGCCCTTGGTGCTGCGCTGAAGCAGACGCAGGCTTTACTGCAGGACATGTCAGATGAGGCAAATGGTAGCTTGGTCACATCGTTGCTCCGTGTGCGTGAAACAACGCGCGCTGCCGCAGAAAACAGCCGCAAGATCCTCGACGAGGAGCTAGCGCATATCGCCGATCAATTGACCGAGCAAAACCGCTTGGCATTGGCCAATGCATTGGACGCGCAAGTTGCGTCGATGAATGAAGCGGTGCAAGAGGCGATAACGCGCAATATTGCTTTGTCGGAAACCGCTTCTTCCTTGGTGGCCAAGCAACTCGGCGAACTTAACGAAATGACGACGACGCTTGAAAGCCGGATTGCTGACACAATCAACAGCTTTGAATCGGTTCAGGATGAGAGCTTTGCTCGCCGCATGGTGATTTTGACCGAATCTTTGAATTCGACCGCTATCGACGTCACCAAAATATTGTCCAACGATGTGACCGATACCGCTTGGGCAGCTTATTTAAAAGGCGACCGCGGTGTGTTTACCCGTCGCGCGGTGCGCTTGCTGGATTCGCGTGAAGCGAAGATCATTGCCAAACATTATGGCGATGACAGCGCGTTCCGCGAACATGTAAACCGTTATGTGCACGACTTTGAAGGCATTATGCGCCTGCTGCTCAGCACACGCGATGGCAACGCGATTGGCGTTACCTTGCTATCGTCGGATATTGGCAAGCTTTACGTCGCGTTGGCGCAAGCCATTGAACGGCTGCGTAAATAGGCCGCTGGCTCAGGTTTAATAGCCTGACGGTTTTAAACGGGCGGGTTAATCAGCCCGTCAAAACTGTGCCGCGTTATCCAGCCATTAACGTAATTGGCATAATATAAAGCGAACAAAGCTGCGGAAAGCATTGTCGTTCTCAGCAAAATCTTCCGCGGCTGAAAATTTCCCGGCGCGCTATCTGCTTGGCCAGGTGTCTTTGGAAGGCCGAGCTCGTCATGCGTGCGCACGCCGATGGGCAATATGACGAATGCCGACATCACCCAAAAGAGCAAATAAATGGCAATAATCGAAATCCAGGTCATGCGGTCTCCACTATCAAAACATCAACGATCGGCTTTTTACCTGTCCAGCTTACCGCAACACGGCGCACAGCCAAACGAACAGTTTCGCGCAACTTGTCATAATCACCGCGATGATCCTTCACCGCTTTAACCGCGGCGGCAGTGGCTTCTTCTAGAAAATCTTCAAGATCTTCCTCAATCGGCACACCATGCATTCGAATTTCTGGGTTACCCAGCATCCGGTCTTTAGCGTCAAGTGCAAAGGCGACGGAGATCAGGCCATACCATGACAGGCGACGACGTTCGTTCAATGTTGCGCCGTCGGCGGCGATGATGGTGTCACCATCAAGGATTAGGCGCCCTGTCCGCTCCTTGCCAATTATCTTGGGTTCACCGGGCGCAAGCCGCACGACGTCGCCATTGGACTGCACGACAGTCTTGGGGACGCCATGCGCCCGCGCAAATCGCGCTTGTTCTGCCATATGACGACGTTCCCCATGGACGGGGATGAGGATTTCAGGCCGAATCCAGTCATAAAGCGCCGCAAGCTCCGGCTGTCCCGGGTGACCAGAAACATGCACATGCGCCTGCTTTTCCGTGACTGTCAGGATATTGCGTTCTGCAAGCTTGTTCATGATTGTGCCAATGGCGATTTCATTACCCGGTATCTGCTTGGACGAGAAAATGACCGTGTCACCTTCTTGCAGCTTCACAGGATGATTGCCCTCGGATATGCGCGCCAAAGCGGCACGCGCTTCCCCCTGCCCGCCCGTCGCAACCACCATGACATCTTGTCGTGAAAGGCTATCGACGCTCTCCATATCAACTGTCTTGGGCATGTCTTTTAAATAGCCATTGGCCTGCGCGGCTTCAATAATCCGATGGAGAGAACGACCTGCAAAACACAGAGTGCGACCGCTCTCGCGCGCGACTTCAGCCAAAGTCTGCAACCGCGCAGCATTGGAGGCAAAGGTTGTGACAACGACACGGCCCTTTGCGACCTTAACAGACTTGAGCAAATCTTCTTTAACGCTGCCTTCACTGCCGCTGGGTTCAGTATTGAATACGTTGGTTGAATCGCACACCATCGCCAACACTTTGCTATCGCCAATCGCGGTCAGCGTCTCTTGCGTTGACGGCATACCTAATACTGGGCTTGGATCCAGTTTCCAGTCGCCTGTATGGAAAATTTTTCCATAAGGTGTGGTAATGAGGCAGGCGCTCATTTCCAGGATGGAATGGGCCAAGGTGACAAATTTGAAATCAAAAGGCCCCAAGGAAAAGGCGCCTTCCATCGGGATCACATTTAGATCCACAATGTCGGCAATGCCTTCTTCTTCCAACTTACCGCGAATGAGCGTTGCTGTGAACGGCGTGGCATAAAGTGGAACGCCCAAGTCGGCGGCAAAATAAGCAACTGCGCCAATATGATCTTCATGGCCATGGGTCAGCACAATACCCAAAAGGTCATCCTTACGCTTTTCAATAAATTCGAGATCCGGCAGAACAAGGTCAATTCCCGGATATTCCGAATTGGCGAATGTCAGGCCCAAGTCGACCATGACCCATTTGCCCTCGCAACCGTATAAATTGACGTTCATGCCAATTTCGTTGGACCCGCCAAGTGCGAGGAAAAGTAGTTCATTTTTAGGGGTCGTCATGAATTAATGTCTCGATTCCTGTATAAAAGCGCCAGTCCCCGCAGCGTCAAATCGGGTTCTACCCGGTCAAACAAATGGCCATGCTGCTGAAACAAAATAGCCAAACCACCGGTTGCAATAACCGTTATTGGTTCGCCAATTTCAGCTTTCATCCGTGCGAGGACGCCTTCGATCATCGCCACATAACCCCAATAGATACCAATCTGCATTTGTCCAACAGTCGTTGTGCCAATAACACTATCATTCGGTGGTGGTTCGATTGCAATTCGCGGCAACATCGCTGCGGCGGCATAGAGCGCATCGAGCGACAGATTAACGCCCGGCGCAATGCTGCCCCCGCGATAGGAACCATCGGGGCCAATATAATCAAATGTTGTCGCTGTGCCGAAACTGATGACGACCTTGTGTCCTTCGGCCAATGCATGTGCCCCAATGGCGTTCACCGCGCGATCAGCGCCAACGGCGTGCGGTTCCGCAACACGCAATGGTATCCCCCAACCAACGGCCCCCCGTCCGGCGACCAAAGCCTCCGTTCCAAAATAGCGTGACGCTAACAACTGCAGATTGTGCAGAGCGCGTGGAACGACCGTGGCAATAATGACCGCTTTAATATCTGTGCGGTGAAAGCCCGCCATTTGTATCAATTGATCTAACCATACGGCATATTCGTCTGCCGTGCGCCGTGCATCGGTCGCAATGCGCCACCGCTGCACTATTTCGCCAGCGTCATTGACCAATGCAAATTTCACATTGGTGTTACCTGTATCAATTGCGAGCAGCATAGCCGTTCCCTACTAAATTAGAAAAACATCAGCCGCGTGAATGGCACGAATTGAACCATCCGCCAAGCGAAGGTGCAATGCACCATCATCATCTAGCCCAGCATATAGGCCATCAACTTGTTCGCCGTCAGGCAGTTTCGCCGACAAGGCTGTACCGCGCGGGTGGGCGTTCGCCTCCCAGTACCGGACGATGGCATCCAGCCCCGACTGCCGCCAGATATTAAGATAGCGAGCGAAAGCCTCGGCCACGATCTCCAGTGCCGTTTGGGCATCGGGCGGAGTCGCGCCAAGCGTCCGCAGGTCAGATACCTTACGGTCGAGATTTTGCGGGTGCCAGACGAGGTTGAGGCCAATGCCTACAATCACAGCATCAGACGCACGCTCCAACAGCATTCCGCAAATTTTTGAACCATCATGGGCCAATATGTCATTGGGCCATTTGAGGAAGACATCTACTTGCGGCGCCATATGCCGGACCGCGTCATATGCCGCAACGGCAGTTACAAAAGCCAACCCCGCTGGCGAAGGATCTGTATCGCGCAAGCGCACAATAACGCTGGCAAAGAGGTTACCCTTTGGGCTTTCCCAAATTCGGCCTAGACGCCCACGCCCGCCATCTTGCGCGTCGGCACGAAGCCATAGCCCTTCGGGAGCGCCTTGCGACGCCCGTATCAAGAGATCCGCGTTCGTTGACCCAGTGAGCGCGACTTCTTCAAAGATAGGCGTCAGAACAGCGCCCTCGCGGCATAGGCCGTCCAGATGCCAAGCACAGGTATCGCCAAATAGCCCAAAGGTGAATTCGCAGCGGCCAAAACCCCGCCCGTCCAGACAAGAACCTTATCATCGCTTTCGACAATCACGTCTGCCGCATCATCAAAATACATGACTTTGACGACCTTCAGATAATAAAATGCACCAATAACCGATGCAGTGATGCCGATGACGGCCAGTGGCAGCAAGTCAGCAGCAACCGCGGCATTAAACACCACAAGCTTACCCCAGAAACCGAATAATGGCGGAATGCCGGCAAGGCTGAACATGAAAATGGCCAAAACAGCCGCAAGCGCGGGCCGCGTCTTTGATAAGCCCGAGATGTCGGCAAACTCTTCCCGATAGCCGCCCTCTTTATCCTTCAACTGCATCAAGCAGATAAAGCTGCCCAAGGTCATGGCAACATAGATCACCAGATAGACCAGCATGGCCGAAATACCCTGCTCTGTTCCAGTGGCGAGGCCAATGAGGATGAAGCCGACATTGTTGATTGAGCTATAGGCCATCAGGCGCTTCAGATTTTGCTGACCAATGGCGCCAACGGCGCCGATGATGATCGACATCAACGCGACCGCAATAATGATTTGCTGCCACACCAATATTTGCGAGCCAAATGCCTCCAGCACGATGCGGATGGTCAACGCAATTGCGGCCACCTTAAGCGCGCTAGCGAAGAATGCGGTGACGGGTGTTGGTGCGCCTTCATATACGTCCGGCGTCCACATGTGAAACGGCGCTGCGCTAATTTTGAAGGCAAGACCCGAAAGAATGAAGACAATACCGAAGATCAAACCCAGGCCGACTTCGCTATCCATGGCTGCACCGATAGCCGAAAAGCTTGTGGATCCAGCAAAGCCATACACCAAAGATGCGCCGAATAAGAGCATGCCGCTGGCCAGTGCGCCGAGGACGAAATATTTAAGACCAGCTTCGGCGGAACGCCCGTCCGAGCGCACAAAGCTTGCAAGAACATAAGCGGACAAGCTCTGCAACTCTAGACCGATATAAAGCGAAACCAGGTCTGTCGCCGAAACCATCACGCTCATGCCGACGCAGGATAGCAAAATGAGCACAGGATATTCGGCGCGCATGGCACCCGCATTTTCTAAAAAGCGTGGCGCAATCATCAATGAGATAGCGGCCGCAATGAAGATCAGTATCTTGGAAAAATTACCAAAAGCATCATTGATTAAAAGACCATCAAAAGCGGGCGCATCGGTACCATTCATCATCGACGTGATGACAAACGCAGCCGCTCCACCAAGCGCAGTTACCGCCAATATGCTGATCAGGCGTCCGGCTTGTTCACGCCACGCAGCCAAAAGCAACAATGCGAGCGCAGAAAAGCTCAAGATGATTTCTGGACGGACCAGAGAAAGAGAGGCGTTCAGTTCCATTATCAATGGCTCCCCTCAGCCATGTTTTTTTCTGCATCATGTACAACGCGGTAACGCGCGGTGGTTGGGTCGACTAATTTCAGCTTGCTATCACCAACCGGCGCAGCACGATCAATGCGGGCTACAATCGTTGCCACGTCACGGCGGATGGGTGCTAGAAATGTTTCAGGATAAACCCCCATCCACAAAACCACGACGGCAATGGGCGTCAGAAGCCACATTTCACGACCATTGATGTCCGACATCGCAGCGGCATCGGCATTGACCTGTGG
Organism: Sphingomonadales bacterium; assembly: GCA_027488785.1. Lineage (GTDB taxonomy): Bacteria > Pseudomonadota > Alphaproteobacteria > Sphingomonadales > Sphingomonadaceae > Sphingorhabdus_B. Next base: position 74,526 of record JAIYAY010000009.1, read on the forward strand.
TCCAAATGCAATGCGGCGGTAAAGATACAGCATATAACCAGCACCCAAGATAATACCGGTTGTCGCAATAAATGTGGCCCAAGTGGAAACTTTATACGCGCCGGCAAGGCTCAAAAACTCACCTACAAACCCACTGGTGCCGGGCAAGCCCACGCTCGCCATGGTGAACAGCATGAACAATAAAGCATATTTGGGCATGTTGACGCTCAGACCGCCATAACGGCTGATCTCACGCGTATGTAGTCGGTCGTAAATAACGCCTACGCACAAGAAGAGCGCGCCCGAAACGAGGCCGTGGCTCAACATCACGATAATCGCGCCTTCAATACCTTGTTGGTTGAAGGTGAACAGGCCCACAGTCACAATCGCCATGTGCGCGACCGATGAATAAGCGATCAGCTTTTTCATATCTTGCTGCACCAACGCAACAAGCGAGGTGTAGACCACCGCGACCATCGACAGCCCAAAGACCAACGGAATGAAGTCGGCACTTGCCTCTGGGAACATCGGCAAAGAGAAACGTAAGAAGCCATAGCCACCCATTTTGAGAAGCACGCCTGCCAAAATGACCGAACCAGCAGTCGGGGCCTGCACATGGGCATCGGGAAGCCAAGTGTGCACGGGCCACATGGGCATCTTGACCGCAAAGGAAGCGAAAAAGGCGAACCACAGCCATTTCTGCGCTTCTGCAGGGAAATCAGTATTCAACAAAGTCGGGATATCCGCGGTGCCCGCAAATTGGATCATCCACAGCATCGCGATCAGCATCACCAGTGAGCCAAGCAAAGTGTAGAGGAAAAATTTGTACGATGCGTAGATGCGGTCCTGCCCGCCCCAGATACCGATGATGAGATACATCGGGATAAGGCCCGCTTCGAAGAAGATGTAGAACAGCAACAAATCTTGCGCTGCAAAGACGCCAATCATCAGCGTTTCCATCAACAGAAACGCAGCCATATACTCACCGACGCGTTTCTGGATGGATGTCCAGCTTGCACCAATACAGATTGGCATGAGGAACACGGACAACATGATCAACGTCAACGAAATACCGTCAATGCCAAGGCGCCAGCCAATGGGCCCGAACAGGTTAGCACTTTCGGTAAACTGCCATTGCGCGCCCGCGGGATCATAATTGAGCCAGAGCAGGACACCCAGAACCAGATTCAATAAGGTCGCCGACAGGGCAATGATGCGCGCAAGTTCTGCGCGGACCAACAGGCACAAGGCCGCCGCGACCACCGGAATGGCCAACATGATCGAAAGAACAGGAAAATCTGCGGCGTTCATCATGCTCTCACCATCATCCAGCTAACCGCGATGACTAAGCCAAGGAGCATCACAAGCGCATATGTATAAAGATAACCCGACTGCATTCGCACAGCCAATTTGCTACCGAACGATACCAAAGCCGCCGATCCATTGGGGCCAAAGCGGTCAATAATCCCGATGTCGCCTTGCTTCCAGAACAGGCTGCCGAACCAGAATGCGGGGCGCACAAACAGCAAGTTGTACAGTTCGTCAAAATACCATTTGTTTAGGAAGAAACGGTAAATCGGCGCAAAGGTCGTGGCCAGACGTTGTGGTGCATCATCCGAACGTTGATACATGAAATAGGCCGTCGCCAAACCAATGAGCATAGCCACCGTCGATGATAATTTTACCCACAACGGCACTTCGTGAATCGCATGCATCAAATGCGTGTTAAAATAGAGCGTGCTGTTTGCCCAAAACGCCGCGCCAGCCTCTGCATTGATGAATGCATTGTGGAAGACAAAGCCCGCAAAAACGGCGCCGACGGTCAACAATGCTAAAGGTGTTAGCATCGGCCATGGGCTTTCATGCGGGTGATAGCCCGCCGTCCCGTCACTGGGTGTATCATGGGCATGGCCGTCATGGTCATGATGTTCATGCACAGCGTGCTGAATATGCTCCGATTGTTCCCACCGCGGCTTTCCGAAAAAGGTCAGGAACATCAAGCGCCAGCTGTAGAAGCTGGTGAGCAATGCCGCGATGACGCCGATGACAAAGCCATACATATGATATGTAGATTCACTCGCGAACGCAGCCTCGATAATGGCATCCTTGGAATAAAAGCCGGCAAAACCGCCAACGCCCAGAATTCCGACGCCGGTAATCGCTAAGGTTCCTGCCATCATGGCCCAGAATGTCAGTGGGATATGTTTCCGCAAGCCACCATAATAACGCATATCTTGTTCATGGTGCATCGCATGAATGACCGAACCAGCGCCCAGGAACAACAACGCCTTAAAGAATGCGTGCGTGAACAGATGGAACATAGCCGCGCCATATGCGCCAGTGCCGGCTGCGAAGAACATGTAGCCGAGCTGCGAACAGGTGGAATACGCAATGACGCGTTTGATATCAGTCTGCACAAGGCCAACCGTCGCAGCGAAAAGCGCGGTCGTAGCGCCAACAATCGTAACGACATCGAGGGCAAACTGGCTGGTTTCAAACAGGGGTGACAGACGGCACACCATAAATACGCCAGCAGTCACCATGGTAGCAGCATGGATCAGCGCCGATACAGGCGTTGGCCCTTCCATCGCGTCCGGCAACCATGTGTGCAGCCCAAGCTGCGCCGATTTACCCATCGCGCCAATGAACAGCAATATACACAGCAAGCTCATGGTATCCACGCGCAGGCCCAAAAAGCCGATGCTTGATCCTACTTTATCGGGTGCAGCGGTAAGAATTTCGGGGATCGAAACCGTGCCGAAAAGCCAGAAGATGCCAAAAATGCCGAGCATGAAACCAAGGTCGCCAACGCGGTTGACGACAAATGCCTTAATCGCCGCCGCATTCGCGCTTGGTTTCTTATACCAGAAGCCAATCAGCAAATAGGAAGCAAGGCCAACGCCTTCCCATCCAAAGAACATTTGCACCAAATTATTGGCCGTCACCAACATCAACATCGCAAAAGTGAACAGCGAGAGATACGCAAAAAAGCGCGGCTGATCAGGGTCTTCCTCCATATAGCCCCAGCTATAGAGGTGGACGAGCGCTGACACGCTGGTGATGACCACGAGCATGACAGCCGTCAGCGAGTCTACGCGCAATTCCCAGTCAAAGCTCAGATCACCCGACTGCACCCATGTCATCACGGGTTGGACATAAGCGGTTTCGCTACCATCCAGGAAACCGATAAAGATCGGCCAACTCAGGAACGCGGAGATGAACAGGCTTAAGGTCGTAATCGTCTTGGCCGCTAACGCGCCAATGAAGCGCTGCCCCAAACCTGCAACGAGCGCCGCCACAAGCGGAAGGAAAACAATGAAATGGATTGCAGTCACTGGATGTTATCCCTTCATCCGGTTGACATCATCAACCGCGATTGTTCCGCGGCCACGGAAGTAGATAACCAATATTGCAAGGCCAATCGCGGCCTCAGCCGCCGCAACGGTCAACACGAACATGGCAAAGATTTGCCCTGTCAGGTCGCCCAAAAACACGCTGAAGGCCACCAAATTGATATTCACCGCAAGCAATATGAGTTCAATCGCCATCAGGATAACGATCACATTCTTCCGGTTCAGAAAAATACCCAACACGCCCATCACAAACAGGATGCTGCTGACGACGAGATAATGTTCGATACCGATCACTGGCCGGCTCCAATCCAAATTGCGTCATCCTGAACTTGTTTCAGGAAAAAAAGCGGTAGTGCGTTGTGCTGAAACAAGTTCAGGATGACGATAGGCGTGATATTCACAGCTCAATCCCCTGCCCTACGGGCTGATTAACATTACGCGTCGCGTCTTGCGGACGACGCTGAACTTGGCTGCTGATGCTTTGTCCGCGTGTGCCGTGGCTGCGGCGGTGTGTCAGAACGATGGCACCGACCATTGCAACCAACAGGATCAAGCCTGCCGTTTCGAACAAGAAGACATATTTGCTATACAGCAAGGCGCCTATCGCTTCGATATTCGGCACTGTCGTCGATACGGTAGCCACCCCTGCCTCAGGCGTGCCCAGTTTCACAGCACCAGCCTGATACGCGCCGATACCCAGCACCAGCTCTGCAACCAATACAATTGCCAGTAACAGCCCAAGCGGTACATTTTTTATGAACCCTGCGCGCAATTCAGCAAAATCAATGTCGAGCATCATAACGACGAACAGGAACAATACGGCAACCGCGCCGACATAGACAATGACCAACAACATCGCGATGAACTCTGCGCCGATCAAGACCATGAGACCTGCCGCGTTGAAGAAGGCCACGATGAGCCAGAGCACGCTGTGCACAGGATTGCGCGCAAAAATGACCATTGCTGCCGCAACAATGACGATGCTTGCGAAGATATAGAAAGAGACAAGTTGGATCACGATGGGTAGCCCTTAACGATAGGGTGCATCGGCGGCAAGGTTCGCGGCAATTGCCCGTTCCCATTTCGCGCCGTTTTCGAGGAGCTTGCTCTTGTCATAGAGCAGTTCCTCACGTGTTTCTGTTGCAAATTCGAGGTTTGGACCTTCTACAATTGCATCGACCGGGCACGCCTCCTGACAAAAACCGCAGTAAATGCACTTGGTCATGTCGATATCATAGCGCGTGGTGCGACGGCTGCCGTCCTCGCGTGGTTCGGACTCGATAGTAATGGCCAAGGCAGGACACACCGCCTCACATAATTTACACGCGATGCAGCGTTCTTCACCATTGGGATAACGACGCAGCGCATGCTCACCACGAAAACGCGGGCTCAACGGGTTCTTTTCAAACGGATAGTTGATGGTAGCCTTGCGCTTGAAGAAATATTTCAAGGTCAGCAAATGTGCCTTGACGAATTCCCACAAAGTGAATGTTTTGAAGAGATGGGCGATCGTGGTCATGCGAAATGTCCTGTGAACATAAGATAGCCGCTCACCAGAAACACCCAGAATAGCGAGATAGGCAGGAACACTTTCCAACCCAGACGCATCAACTGATCATAACGATAACGCGGTACAGTCGCCTTTACCCATGCGAAGATGAAGAACATCAGCAGGATTTTGGCAAAAAACCAGATAATGCCTGGGACTGCGTACAATGGTGCCCAGTCAACAGGTGGTAGATATCCGCCCCAGAATAGGATTACGTTCAACGCGCACATCAACAGGACGTTGGCATATTCACCCAACCAGAACAAAGCGAAGGCCATGGAGGAATATTCGGTTTGATAACCGGCAACCAGCTCGCTTTCCGCCTCGGTCAAGTCGAACGGAGCGCGAGCCGTTTCCGCCATCGAGCTGATGAGGAACATTACTGCAATCGGGAACAGCAAAGGATTGAACGCATAAGCGTTAATGAAGCCAAAAATATGGCTGCGCTGCCCCTCGACTATACCGCCGACATTGAAGGTGCCTGCCCAGAGAACGACACAGATCAAGATGAAGCCAATGGACACTTCATAGGAAATCATCTGCGCCGCGGCGCGCATGGCTGAATAGAATGGATATTTGGAGTTGGATGCCCATCCCGCAATGACCACGCCATAAACGCCCAAGCTGCTAATCGCGAGGATATAAAGTAAGCCGACATTGATGTTTGACAGCACCACCCCATCGGCAAAGGGAATGACAGCCCAAGCCATCAATGCGACGGTGAAAGTGATGATCGGTGCGATTAGGAACAAGCCGCGATTGGACGCGCTTGGGATGATGGTTTCCTGCAAGAACACCTTCAAGCCATCGGCGAAGGATTGCAGTAAACCGAAAGGCCCGACAACATTGGGGCCACGACGCAATGCAAAAGCCGCCCATAATTTACGTTCGGCGTAAATAATCATCGCCACCGCGAGCATCAGCGGCAGAGCTATCAGCAAGATTCCCGCAATGGTCGCAGTGAACCATGCAGCCTCGTAACTCATGCCGAGACTTTGGAAGAAGGATGTCATTCCGCAGCCTCCAGATATTGTGTGCCGTGAACAAGTTCGGCCGAGCATTTCTGCATGGTTTCGGACGCGCGGCAAATGGCGTTAGTCAGGTAGAAATCCTTGATCGGATAATCAGCAATCTTACCGCTCACATCGGCTGAAAGCGATGGTTCCGACCAACCATAATCCGCCAAGCCTTCAACGCCCAAAGCAGGCACAGCCTTCGCCATTTCGGCGCGCAAGGCGTCGAGGCTGTCAAATGGCAGACGCTTACCCAGCACATCCGACAGGGCGCGGAATATAGACCAATCTTCGCGCGCGTCGCCGGGCGGGAAGACTGCAAGCTCGCCACGTTGCACGCGGCCTTCCAAGTTTACATATGTACCCGATTTTTCGGAATAGGCTGCGCCTGGCAAAATCACATCAGCGTGATGCGCGCCATTATCGCCATGGTGGCCAACATAAACTTTGAAACTGTCCGCAAACAGACTGTAATCCACCTCATCAGCACCAAGGAAAAATGCCAACTTCGGCTTAGCAGAGGCAAGATTTTTAATGCCGCCGTCATGGGCATATCCAAGCATAAGGCCGCCCATACGCGCCGCTGCAAAATGCAAAACATTGAAACCGTTCCAGTTATCGCGGACCAGCCTATATTTTTTCGCAAAGGCCAACGCCGCGCCGTGGACACCAGTATAACGCAGCGCACCACCGCCGACGATAATCGCCGGACGTTCAGCCGTCTTCAACGCATCAGACAAAACCTTAGGTGCTTTGGTCAGCGCGCTAAGATCATCACCGAGCCACTCAACCTTATAGGTCAGGTCCGTCACGGGACCGATAGCAAAAACCTTCGTACCACGCTTACGAACAGCCTTTTGAATACGTGTGTTCACCAATGGCGCTTCACGGCGCAGATCACTGCCCACCAACAAGATCACGTCGGCATTTTCGATGCCGGCAATCGTGGTGTTAAAATTCACCGCCGAAAGCGAGGATGTATCATAAGCAAGACCAGTTTGGCGGCCCTCGAGCATGGACGCACCAGCCAATTCACGCGCGGCGAACATGGTTTCGGCATCCACCTGATCACCCGCCAGTACCGCAGCCTTGCCGGTCCAATGCGGCTTTATAGCATCAAATGCTTCAGCCCAACTAGCGGCGACCAGCTTCCCATTCTTGCGGATATAGGGCTTGTCCAAACGGCGATGTGTCAAGCCATCGACGGCATGGCGCGTTTTATCCGACGCCCATTCTTCGTTCACATCGTCATTGATGCGCGGCAAGGCGCGCAAAACAGCCCTACCCCGGCTATCCAGACGAATATTGGTACCCACGGCGTCCATCACATCGATGCTTGGGGTCTTTTTCAATTCCCACGGCCGCGCCTCAAAAGCATAAGGCTTTGCAGTCAAGGCACCTACAGGGCATAGATCAACGACATTGCCTGAAAGCTCGCTTTGCATGGCGTGCTCAAGATAGGTCGTGATTTGCATATTTTCGCCGCGCCCAATCGCGCCAACTTCTTCAATGCCGGCCACTTCCTCAGCAAAGCGGACACAACGTGTGCATTGAATGCAACGCGTCATCGCCGTTTTAACAAGCGGCCCCATATATTTTTCGGTAACCGCGCGCTTGTTTTCTTCAAAGCGCGACGCGCCGCGACCATAAGCAACGCTTTGGTCCTGCAGGTCGCATTCGCCGCCTTGGTCGCAAATCGGGCAATCGAGAGGGTGATTGATGAGCAGAAACTCCATGACCCCTTCGCGCGCCTTTTTGACCATCGGCGTATCCGTGCGGATGATCTGCCCTTCCGTGGCTGGCAAAGCGCAAGACGCCTGCGGCTTTGGCGGCCCAGGGGCGACTTCGACCAGACACATGCGGCAATTGCCTGCGATAGACAGCCGTTCATGATAGCAAAAGCGTGGAATTTCCTTGCCCGCCATCTCACATGCCTGCAACACAGTCGCGCCTGCAGGGACTTCAAGTTCTAATCCGTCTACGGTGACTTTAGGCATGTTTACTCCGCCGCCTCCAGCATATTGTCGCCCTTGGCGTCGTTGATCCGGCGCTCCATTTCTGGGCGGAAATGCTTGATCAATCCCTGAATTGGCCAAGCTGCCGCATCTCCGAGCGCGCAAATAGTGTGGCCTTCGACCTGCTTAGTTACATCGTACAGGGTATCAATGTCAGATATGTCCGCATCGCCTGTGCGCATCTTTTCCATCACGCGCCACATCCAGCCCGTACCTTCACGGCACGGCGTGCATTGGCCACAGCTTTCATGCTTGTAGAAATAGGAAAGTCGCGAAATCGCGCGCACAATATCAGTGGACTTGTCCATAACGATGACTGCCGCGGTGCCAAGACCGGAGCCTACAGCTTTGCAGCCATCAAAATCCATTGGCACATCCATCATCATCGCTGCAGGGACCAATGGCACCGACGAACCGCCGGGAATGACCGCCAGGAGATTGTCCCAACCGCCTCTGATGCCGCCGCAATGCTTTTCGATGAGCTCACGAAACGGGATGCCCATTTCTTCTTCGACAACGCATGGCTTTTCAACGTGGCCGGAGATTTGAAACAGCTTGGTGCCATGGTTGTTTTCGCGACCAAAGCTTTTGAACCAAGCTGCACCACGCCGCAGAATTGTCGGTACGACCGCGATGCTCTCAACATTATTCACCGTCGTTGGGCAGCCATAGAGCCCTGCCCCCGCTGGAAATGGCGGCTTCAGACGAGGTTGCCCCTTTTTACCCTCAAGGCTTTCAATCATCGCGGTTTCTTCGCCGCAGATATAAGCACCCGCGCCCCGATGGACGAAGACATCGAAATCATAACCTGATTTCGCTGCATTCTTGCCTAGCAAACCTGCGGCATAGGCCTCGGCGACTGCCTTTTCGAGTATCTTCGCCTCAAAAATATACTCGCCGCGAATATAGATATAGGCTGCACGCGCGCGCATGGCGAAGCCAGCGATCAGCGCGCCTTCGATTAGCTTATGGGGGTCATGACGGATGATCTCGCGATCCTTGCACGAACCAGGTTCGGATTCATCGGCGTTGATGACGAGGAAATTTGGACGCTCGGGCGTCGGCGCCTTCGGCATGAAGCTCCACTTCATCCCCGTCGGGAACCCTGCGCCACCGCGACCACGTAGACCGGAAGCTTTCACTTCCTCAATAATCGCATCCTGCCCAACCTTCATAAGGTCAGCTGCCTTGTCCCAGTCGCCACGTTTCTGCGCCGCTTTCAGAGCAAAGTCCTGATAGCCGTACAGATTGGTAAAAATGCGGTCTTTGTCAGCGAGCATCAGCCCAAACCTCCAAGAAAAAACCAAGCTGCTCCGGCGATGAGCAAACCAATAACGGCGAGCTTAATGACGCCCTTGAGCAATTTCCAAGCGAAAAAGGTCGCGATGAGAATGCCGATGAGAGGGAGAAATTCCATTACTTTGTCTCCCCAAATAACGTTTCGTCATTCTGAACTTGTTTCAGGATAACGAGCGGCAGTGCATTGTGCTGAAATAAGTTCAGCATGACGAGAGCTGAGCTGAAAAACATCAATACTCCCCCCGATAGTCATGGTTCTTATCCACCATTGCGTGCAAGGTCGTTGCACCACCATAAGGCTCAACGGTGTGACGTCCTGGCAACTGCGTGCCTACCTTCGGCTGCTTGCCTTCAGCCAAGTCGTCGAGAATGGCGGTCATGCTGCTATAATCGAGATCTTCGTAATTATCGTCATTGATCTGAACCATTGGTGCAGATGCGCAATTGCCCATGCATTCGACTTCGTTCAGAGTGAACATCCCGTCGGGTGTAGTTGCACCTTTTACCAGCCCGCGATTCTTACAGGCCGCGATTATGTCATCCGAACCGCGCAACATGCATGGCGTCGTCCCGCACACTTGCACATGATAGCGACCCACGGGAGCGAGGTTGTACATCGTGTAGAAGGTCGCAACTTCATAGGTCCGCATATATGGCATGCCGAGATAGTTCGCGACATATTCGATTACCGGCACTGGCAACCAGCCTTGCGTCTGCGTTTCTTCGCCAACCTGACGCTGCGCCAAGTCCAGCAACGCCATCACAGCTGACTGTTGACGTCCGGCGGGGTAGCGACCGATATACATATCGGCTTTAGCTTTATATTCCTTGGAAAAGGCGAATTTACCCCATTTAGCGCGGGTTTCGGCTTCATCTGGGATGTTTACTGCGTCAGCCATGTGCTTCTTTCCGTCCCCAAATCCGTCCGATATACGCGCCAAACATCATGGCCGCAGCGGTCGAACCCACTTCTTTTGCCGACACCTCGGCATGAAACAAATAGAGATAGGCCGCAACCAACGCGACCGAACCACATGCCGCCGAGGCTAAAAACATAAGCTCGCGGGTCATCAGCGGTCACACTCCCCAAACACGATGTCGAGCGCGCCCAAAATCGCAGTCGTATCCGCCAGCATGTGTCCACGGCTCATAAAATCCATCGCTTGTAGATGCGAAAAGGCCGTCGGCCGGATTTTGCAGCGATAAGGCCTGTTGCTGCCGTCAGCGACAAGATACACGCCAAACTCGCCCTTCGGGCTCTCGGTCGCCACATAGACGCTCCCTGCGGGCACTTTAAAGCCTTCAGTGTACAGTTTGAAGTGATGGATCAATGCCTCCATCGATTGCTTCATTTCGGCACGCTTGGGCGGCGCGACTTTGCGGTCGTCGCTGCATACCGGACCTTCGGGCATTTGTTGCAAACATTGCTTCATGATGCGCACTGATTGGCGCACTTCTTCGACGCGGACCATGAAACGGTCATAGCAATCACCGCGCGTGCCAACAGGAATGTCGAATTCCATCCGGTCATAGACGTCATAAGGTTGGCTTTTGCGGATATCCCAGGGGATGCCCGCGCCACGGATCATTGGACCAGAAAAGCCCCATTTGATCGCGTCTTCCTTCGAAACAATCGCGATGTCGACATTGCGTTGTTTAAAAATGCGGTTGTCAACAACCAGTGACATCGCGTCCTCGAACAAGCGTGGCATGCGGTCATCAAGCCATTCGGCGATGTCGGTTAACAGCTTCAACGGCACATCCTGATGCACACCGCCTGGGCGGAACCATGCAGCATGCATGCGTGCGCCGCTTGCCCGCTCGTAAAAGGCCATAATGTCTTCACGGATTTCATATAGCCACAATGGCGGTGTCATCGCGCCTACATCAATTATGTGGTGCGCAATGTTCAGCGTGTGGTTTTTGATCCGCGTCATTTCGGCGAATAATACCCGCAGATATTGGGCGCGAAGCGGCACTTCTAAATCCAACAGTTTTTCAACCGCGAGCACATAGCTATGCTCCATCGCCATGGGCGAGGCATAATCCAACCGGTCGAAATAAGGCAAAGCTTGCAAATAAGTTTTATATTCGATCAGTTTTTCGGTGCCACGGTGCAATAGGCCGATATGCGGGTCAAGCCGCTCGACGATTTCGCCGTCCAGCTCCATCACTAAACGTAATACGCCATGCGCCGCGGGGTGCTGTGGACCGAAGTTAATCGTGTAATTCTGGATGACTTCATCGCCGGTCGTAGGAGCGAGATCTTGCTGCATACTCATAACGCCGACTCCCGACAATAAACGGCGTCATCCTGAACTTGTTTCAGGATAACGAGCGGCAGTGCGTTGTGCTGAAACAAGTTCAGCATGACGAAAGGGGGGAATGTAATGCTCATGCCTTGTCTCCCGTCGCCTTTGGCTTGCGGACAGTACGCTTGGCCGTTTCTTTGGATGCAGGCTGCTGCGGTGCAACTTCACCGGACTTTTCATCACCCGGCAGGACATAATCCGCGCCTTCCCATGGGCTAAGAAAGTCGAAATTGCGGAAATCTTGCGCCAACTGCACAGGCTCATATTTCACGCGCTTTTCTTCTTCGGAATAGCGCAGTTCGACATAGCCCGACAGCGGGAAGTCCTTACGCTGCGGATGCCCTGAAAAACCGTAATCGGTTAATATGCGGCGTAAATCAGCGTTACCGGAAAATAATACGCCATACATGTCGAACACTTCACGCTCTAACCATCCGGCAACTGGCCAGATGCCGGTGACCGAAGGAACAGGCTGATCGTCATTCGTGGTCAAATGCACACGAATACGGTGGTTTTTGGTGAGGCTCAGCAAGCAATAGACAATCTCAAAACGCGGATCACGTTCGGGCCAGTCTACGCCTGCAATTTCCATGAGCTGCTGATATTCGCAATCATCACGCAATCGGATCATGCATTCAACCAACGCATCGCAGTGAATATGCACGGCAATTTCATGATTGGCTTCTTCAATAGAAACCAGATGTTTACCAAGCGCTTTTGAGATCGCCTTCATGGTGCCGTCAGGCGTTTGGATAAGGGGTGCGGAGTGGCTCACCGTTCGATTGTCCCTGTCCGGCGGATTTTACGCTGCAACTGCATAATGCCGTAGAGCAAAGCCTCGGCGGTTGGCGGACATCCGGGTACATAAATGTCGACAGGCACAACGCGATCACAACCACGCACAACGCTATAGCTATAATGATAATAGCCACCGCCATTGGCGCAGCTACCCATAGATATCACATATTTAGGCTCAGACATTTGGTCATAAACCTTGCGCAACGCAGGCGCCATTTTATTGCAAAGCGTACCTGCGACGATCATCACATCTGACTGACGCGGTGACGCACGCGGCGCAATTCCAAAGCGTTCAAAATCGTAACGCGGCATATAGCCGTGAATCATTTCCACCGCACAACAGGCCAGACCAAAGGTCATTGGCCATAAAGAGCCCGTACGTGCCCAATTGAACAGGTCTTCCGTCGACGACACGACAAAACCCTTGTCGTTCACTTCGCTTTCAATATCCTTGAAGAACGCAGTATCCGGCGCTTGCACGTCCGACAGTGATGGCGTGATTACTCCCATTCGAGTGCTCCCACTTTCCATGCATAAATAAATCCGATGACCAATTCGAAAAGGAAGATCATCATAGTACCCCAACCGATCCAGCTTGTTTCACCCAGACTGACCGCCCATGGGAACAAAAAGGCCGCCTCCAGGTCAAAAATGATAAACAAAATCGCAACGAGATAAAAACGAACATCAAATTGGCTGCGCGAATCTTCAAACGCTGGAAAGCCGCACTCATACTCTGTGAGCTTTGCCTCGGTAGGCTTGTATGTTCCTGTCAGTCGCGAAACGCCCATAGGCAAAAACACAAATGCCGACGACAATGCGAGCGCAACCACCAGAAAAAGCAGTATGGGTAAATATTGCGACAAATCAGTCATATCAGACTCGTTTCCGAAACCCCGTAAGTTGCGGCGCTTTTAGGCAGAAGAGTCCTGACCTGCAAGGCCAAGAATCGGCATTTTTTCCGGCATTTTCGACGATTATTTTACAGCGCCAACCAACAGCTTATGGAGCTTGCTATGCAATATGTCATTTGCCGCTAAAACCTGTGCATCTGCGATATGTGGGCTGCGCCCCCGATAGTCAGTTACAAAGCCGCCAGCTTCGCGCACGAGCAGGCAGCCAGCAGCCGTATCCCACGGAGATAATCCACTTTCCCAGAAGCCATCATAACGGCCAGCAGCCAACCATGCGAGATCGAGGCTTGCCGCACCAAATCGCCTTATACCCGAAACCGAAGGTCCTATAGCGCCAAAAATCTTGGCCCATTCTTCAAAGTCGCCATGGCCCTTATACGGTGTACCTGTGGCAATCAGCGCCTCATTTAGCTGACGGCGGGCGGAAACCCGCAAACGGCGGTTGCCAAGCCAAGCGCCTTTGCCACGTTCGGCCCAAAAGCTTTCGTCCGTGATTGGGTTATATACGAGGCCCGCAAAAATGTCGCCCCAGCCAGAACCATCGGGCTTAGGATCTTGCACCGCAATCGAAATCGCAAAATGCGGGATGCCATGGAGGAAGTTGCTTGTTCCATCGAGCGGATCGACAATGAACCGCGGCTTGCCTTCGGCGCCAGCGATCTCGCCTCCTTCTTCCATCAGAAAGCCCCAGTCGGGACGCGCGATTTCGAGTTCACGGAAAATCGTGTCTTCAGCGCGCTCGTCAGCTTTGGAAACGAAATCCGCAGGGCCCTTTTGCGACACCTGCAAATGTTCGATCTCACCAAAGTCGCGGCGAAGCTTGCCGCCCGCTTTACGGGCAGCTTTTTCCATGATGGTCAATAGACCGGTTAATGCTGGCATTAATCAGCCTTCCGAACATATTCCCGTTCATAGACATCAACCACGATCCGCGTTCCTGCGCTGATGAATGGCGGAACCATCACACGCACACCATTGTCCAGAATTGCAGGCTTATAGCTGGATGACGCCGTCTGGCCTTTTACCACAGCATCGGCTTCGACAATCGTCGCCTCAATCTGGTCCGGCAAAGCAACAGAAAGTGCTTCGTCATCATACATTTCCATGACAACGTCCATACCGTCCTGAAGGAAGGCAGCCGCATCACCGAGGAGGTCGCTAGGCAAAGTCACCTGATCATAGGTTTCCTTGTCCATGAACACCAGATTATCGCCTTCAGCATAGAGAAACTGAAAATCTTTCTGGTCAAGGCGCACTTTTTCGACGCTTTCAGCCGAACGGAAACGGATGTTGTTTTTACGGCCATCGCGCAGATTTTTGAGCTCAACTTGCATATATGCGCCGCCCTTACCCGGTTGGGTATGCGCAGTCTTTACGACACGCCACAGGCCGCCTTCATATTCCAATATGTTACCCGGCTTGATTTCAACCGCGTTGATTTTCATGAGTATACTCGCTTGACAGATGGAAAGAGCAAGCACGCAAAAACGTGCTGATAGTCGCGGCCTTTAACGATGACGGCGCCATTAGGCAAGCAGTGCGTTGAACGCCTTTACCGCTTCAGCGGGACCTTGCGGATGGTTCCATACAGCGCCGCTCACCGCTATAAAATCTGCGCCTGAGTCGATTAATGGCTTGGCATTTTCAGGTGTAATTCCACCAATGGCAACGCAGGGCACCTCTGTCACAAACGACCATTTCTGCAATGTATCAAGTTCAGCAACATGCTCCACCGCCTTGGTTGTTGTTGGGTAAAAAGCACCAAAGGCCACATAATCGGCCCCGGCCTCTGCTGCTTCCATCGCGAGATGACGGCTATTGTGACAAGTAACTCCTATTTGCGCTTCACGGCCAAGCAGTTCGCGGGCTTCACCAACGTCGCCATCCCCCTGCCCCAAATGCACGCCGTCAGCTTTCAACCGCTTGGCAAGTGCAACGCTGTCGTTCACGATAAACGCCACATCATGCACCGCGCAAATAGCCTGCAATGGCTCCGCAAGCGCCGCCGCATCATGCTGATCCAGTTCTTTGACCCTAAACTGAAAGGCGGCAACGGGCCCAGCGGACAAAGCCGCCTCTAGTCGGGCCGGAAAGTCGCCACCTACTTCAAGCGGTGAAATCAAATATAATTGGCAGGGAAATTCTTTCATGCCGCGCTCAATAGCGGGGCTTTAGGCCGGCGGCAAATATCTTACGCATCTACAGCCGGCCCCTCTCCAAACTTAGGTCGCAGACGCCGCGTGAATTTCATCGATGGCGCTAGAAAGCGCGGCGTCAAATTCTTCGGCTGTCATCTGGTGACGCAAATCTTCCAACAAAGCGCGCGAGAAGCTGGCAATCATGCCCTTATTTTTAGCAAGTTCAGCGCAAGCCTCCGGACGTGCATAGCCCCCAGAGAGTGCGACAACGCGCAGCACGCGCGGGTGGTTGATAAGCGGATCAAAAGTACCCGCATCTGCTGGAATGGACAGTTTCAACATGACCTTGTGATCCGCCGATAAGTTACCGAGCGCCTTCAAAATTTCATCGCGCAGGATGATGTCGCTTTGCGCGCGATCAACGCTTTTAATGTTCACCTCAGGCTCGATAATCGGCATCAATCCCGCGGCGAGAATTTGTTCAGCCACCTCAAATTGCTGTTTTACGATCGCGGCGATGCCCGATGGCGAAGCTTGGTTAATCACCGAACGCTTTTTTGTGCCAAATATACCCTTGGCCTTGGCGCGGTGAAGCAACGCATCCAGATCTGGCATTGGCTTCATCAATTGAACGCCATCCACTTCATCCTCAAGGCCTTTGTCTACCTTGAGGAAAGGCACAACACCGCGTTCTTGCAATGCCACCGGTACTGGCTTGCCACCTGCTTCGCCATCCATCGTCCGTTCGAACAATATAGCGCCCAACACTTTCTCGCCGGAAAAGCTCGGTGCGGTAATGATCCGCGCACGCATGGCGTGGATAAGGCCAAACATCTCTTCTTCGCTTGTGTAGGCATTTTCCTCGATGCCATATCCCTTGAGCGCTTTAGGCGTTGAACCGCCGCTTTGATCGAGTGCAGCAATAAAGCCTGAGGCAGTGGACACTTTTGCAAGCATTTCGGCGTAATTCATCTTTGGCATCCTATAGATTGGCCTTGCATACGTATGCATCGGCAATTGAAAAAAAAACGGGCCACAGCCCACCCAGTTTAAGCAATATTCAAAGCATCAACTCCCGGTAATGGCTTGCCTTCCATCCATTCGAGGAATGCGCCACCAGCTGTTGAAACAAATGTAAAATCTTCAGTGACTCCCGCATGGGCCAGTGCGGCAACGGTGTCGCCCCCCCCTGCAACCGACACCAGCGATCCTTCCCGGGTCAGGGCCGCCGCCGTTCGCGCTAATGAGACCGTTGCGGCGTCAAATGGCGCTATCTCAAAAGCCCCCAATGGCCCGTTCCACACCAACGTCCGGCAGTTTTTCAAAACATCGGCCAATGCCTCAACAGCGGCGGGGCCGACATCTAGGATCATTTCATCAGCAGCGACCTCATGCACATTGACTGTGCGGGTTGGTGGATTTGCACGAAACGCACGCGCGGTTACAACATCATAGGGTAGATGGATTGTGCAGCCTGCCGAATCTGCTGCATCCATAATGGCATTGGCTTGCTCGGCCAGATCATGTTCGCACAAGGACTTGCCTACATCGACACCGCGCGCAGCCAAAAAGGTGTTGGCCATGCCGCCGCCGATGATCAGATGGTCCACCTGCTTAACCAGATTGTTCAGCACGTCGAGCTTCGTCGAAACCTTTGCCCCACCGACGACAGCCGCCACAGGATGTTCTGGCGCGCCCAAAGCTGCTTGAAGCGCCTTCAACTCGGCCTCCATTGCACGACCGGCATAAGCTGGCAGGATATGCGCCAAACCTTCGGTGGACATATGCGCACGATGTGCCGCCGAAAAGGCATCATTCACATAGAAATCACCATTGGCAGCCACGGCACGCGCAAGCTCAGGATCATTCTTTTCCTCACCCAGCCAAAAGCGTGTGTTTTCGAGGAGGGCAATATCACCATCCGTCAATATACCAACGGATTGCGCAACCACGTCGCCTGCTATTTCGGGTACGAACATAATCTCGCGGCCAAGCACCTCTTGCAAGGCGTCGAGGACCATCGACACCGACATTTCGCTATGCTTAGCGCCCTTGGGACGACCGAAATGTGCGAGTAAAAGGACCTTCGCCCCCTTATCCGCCAATTCCAACACCGTCGGCAACAACGCCCGCATCCGCGTTTCATCGGTCACGCGCCCGTCAGCCATGGGCACGTTCAGGTCAACGCGCACTAAAGCACGTTTGCCCTTAATATCGCCGAGGTCATCGAGCGTGCGGAATCCCATTGATCAATCCTTACAGAAACTTGCCAATGACGCCGGCGGTATCAACCATGCGGTTGGAGAAGCCCCATTCATTGTCATACCAGCTCAATACGCGCACAAGCTTTCCGTCGATAACGGCGGTTTCCAAGCTGTCGATGGTCGAGCTTGCTGGGCAATGGTTATAATCAATTGAGACCAAGGGCTCATCCGAATAGGCCAACACGCCTTTAAGGGCGCCCTCTGAGGCAGCTTTTAACAGAGCATTGACTTCTTCAATGCTGGTGTCGCGTTTTGGCGTGAAGGTCAGGTCAACGATGCTGACATTTGGTGTAGGTACGCGGATGGCTGAACCGTCCAACTTGCCCTTCAGCTCTGGCATCACTTCGCCAACAGCGCGCGCCGCACCAGTGGTGGTGGGGATCATCGACATGCCAGCGGCACGCGCGCGGCGCATGTCATCGTGGATTTGGTCCAGGATCTTTTGATCATTGGTGTAGCTATGGATGGTGGTCATTAATCCGCGCTCGATACCGATCGCATCGTTCAAGACCTTCGCCATTGGCGCCAAGCAATTGGTGGTGCAGCTTGCGTTTGAAACGATGATATCGGCTGCGCTCAAAACATCATGGTTGACGCCAAAAACAACCGTCTTGTCGACATTTTTACCTGGTGCGGAGATCAAGACGCGTTTTGCGCCTGCCGCGAGATGCTTTTCGGCGCTGACGCGGTCAGTGAAGAAACCGGTGCACTCTAGCGCAATATCAACGCCATTGGCCGCGTGCGGCAAATTGGCCGGGTCACGCTCTGCGGTCACATGAATACGCTTACCGTTGACGATGATGTCACTGCCATCGGCTTCAACCGTGCCGGGGAATGGGCCGTGGACGCTATCGCGTTTGAACAACAGGGCATTGGCCTTGGCTGGCGCAAGGTCGTTAATCGCGACCAATTCCAGATCATGGTCATTGCGTTCCAAAATGGCACGGGCGACCAAACGGCCGATGCGACCAAAACCGTTAATTGCTACTTTCACTGTCATATCTGCTCCTATCAGCCCAAGCGGGCGACAATTTGAGGGGTGATTTTATCAGCCGTCAGGCCAAAATGTTCGTACAGCGCGTCAATGGGTGCCGAAGCGCCAAAACTGTCTATGCCAATGCGAAGCCCATCGCCTACATATCGCTCCCAGCCCATGGTGGTGCCAGCCTCGATCGAAACGCGCAGCGTATCGATTGGGAGCAGTTGCGCTTTATAAGAGGCGGGTTGCGCGTCGAACCGTTCCCAACTTGGCATTGAAACCACGTCCGCGCCAATGCCTTGGGCTTCCAGCTTTTCGGCAACCGCAATAGCAATCTCGACTTCAGACCCGGTCGCAATAAGAATGACTTTGCGCACCGCGGTTGCAGCACGCAATTTATACGCGCCTTTGGCGGAAAAATTCTCGCTAATGTCGGTGCGCAGTTGCGGCAGATTTTGACGCGATAGCGCCAATACCGACGGCGTGGATGCGCTTTCAATAGCTAAGGCCCAACATTCCGCGGTCTCAATTGTGTCGCAAGGCCGATACACATCCAAATTAGGGATCAGACGCATCGACATGATTTGTTCTATGGGCTGATGCGTCGGACCATCTTCGCCAACACCGATAGAGTCGTGCGTCATGACGTAAATGGCGCGCGTTTCTTGCAATGCGGACAAGCGAATTGCGGCACGGCAATAATCCGAGAAGATCAAGAATGTACCACCATAAGGGATGATGCCACCATGCAGCGCCATGCCGTTCATCGCCGCGGCCATCCCAAATTCGCGAATGCCATAATTGACATAGCGACCCGAATAATCGTTTTTATCCAATGTGTTGGTGGAGGCAGTGCGAGTGAAGTTGGAACCGGTCAAATCCGCAGACCCACCCAATAATTCCGATATCGCCGCTGTTGCCGCCGTCAGCGCGATTTCAGACGCCTTGCGTGTTGCAATCTTTTGCGGTGCAGCGATCAAGCTTTCCAGATGCGGCTTAAGCCATGTGTCGCCTGGTTCGCCCGCCATAGCTGATATAAATGCGCTGCCCTTGGCCGATGCCGCGAGCCTAGACTTCCACTCGGCATGCGCTTCTGCGCCTGATTTGCCAGTTGCACGCCATGCCCTAAGGATATCCTCAGGAATTTCGAATGCAGGATACGGCCACTGAAGGGCAGCGCGTGTCGCAACAATCTCATCTGCGCCAAGCGGGCTGCCATGCGGCGCTTTCGTGCCTTCTTTATTGGGTGATCCCTTGCCGATTAGAGTACGGCAGGCAATTAAAGAAGGCCGGTTATCAGCCAAAGCCGCCTTAATTGCGCGTTCTATGTCATTGAAATCATGACCATCACAGGCCTCAACATGCCAACCACTGGCGAGATACCGTCCCGCAATGTCTTCACTGGTGGAGAGGTCGGTTGAACCATCAATGGTGATGCGGTTGTCGTCCCAGAATACAATCAAGCGACCCAGCCCAAGATGCCCGGCAAGGCCGACAGCTTCATGGTTAATGCCCTCCATCAAGCACCCATCACCGGCCACAACCCAAGTGCGGTGATCAACCAAATCATCACCAAATCGCGCGTTCAAATGCCGTTCCGCAATTGCCATACCGACAGCCATGGCCAAGCCCTGCCCCAATGGGCCGGTGGTGCATTCAATGCCGTCGATCAGGAAATTTTCAGGATGCCCTGCACATGGGCTACCTAATTGACGAAAATTACGAATATCTTCGATGGTTGGGCTTGCATAACCTGTGAGATATAAGGTCGCATAAGCGAACATCGAACCATGGCCAGCGGACAAAACAAAGCGGTCGCGGTCGGCCCAATCAGGCGCCTTTGGGTCGAATTTCAAAAATTTGGAGTAGAGTACCGTTGCAACATCGGCCATGCCCATTGGCATGCCGGGATGCCCGCTATTTGCGGCCTGCACAGCATCCATGGCCAGTGCCCGAATTGCATTGGCCATTTGCTGGTCACTAACGGTCATGTTCTTTTCCCCACTTATCACTCCCAAGTGGGAGCGGGTGACGGAGCACATTTATTTGTGCAGTGCCGCCGAATCGATGGCCTGAACCCTTGCGGATGCAAGCACAAAGCGTCAAGTGAGGGAGGCTGCTTTTCCCCATGAATTTGTGCATATAATAAAGTTCGCACATTTGCATTGGGCATCGTCTCTGCTAAGCTTCCTCAGCAAAGGATTTTAACCCATGATAGAACAACGATTTATTGTGGCAATCGGTCGTATAGAGCGCGCGTTGGCCCGTATCGAAAAATCGGCAGCCTCGCCAGCACCAAAGGGCGATAATGATCTCGCTGAACGGCATGAAAAGCTAAAGTCAGAAACGCGTATTGCTCTTCGAGATTTAGATAAGATTTTGGCGGGTGCCCGCTGATGCCTGACGTTAAATTATCTATCGCTGGTCGCGACTATTTCGTCGCGTGTAACGCCGGAGAAGAGCAGCGCTTGCTAGAGCTCGGGGCAATGGTGGACACCACGGCGCAACAAGTGTCTGGCGGGGTACGCGGTCTCACGGAAACGCGCATATTGTTGTTTTCTGCGCTGCTGCTGGCTGACAAGCTGCATGACGCAGGTGGCACAGTGACCGCCGATAAGACGGAGCCTACGGCCGCAATGCTGCAATCCATCGATACATTAGAGGGGCTAGCGACCCGATTGGAAAATCTGGCGCTAAGGCTTGAGAATTAACGTCAGTGGCTTATATTGGTTATAGGCGGAACTGTCCGGCACGAACTGATGAGAACATCCCTGAGGCGATTATCTATCTAAGGGAGCTGTCCCTGCCTGGGCCGTTTGGGAAACCTTAAGGTCCAGATCACACGGTGCCCACCTGACGTGCTGGCGTCAGAGGATATTCCGGGAAACGACCCATGGTGGTTCCGCCAACATTTTTCAGGAAAAGCTGTGCAACCAAATTTTGACAAGCAGTCGCAGCGGTTCGAATTCCGCCAAAAGCGTAATCAGTTTGTCGACGCCCTGTCGCCGCAGGATCGCGCCTTGGCCTTCTCCAAAATTCCAAGCCCTCTAGCCCAATATCTTTTGCCTGGAAAAATCGTGGCCGGTTACATCGCCATTGGGTCTGAGGTAGACCCTTCAGCTTTATTGAAGCAGGCGCATGAAATGGGCTGCGGCATTGCCCTGCCCCATGTCACAAGCAGGACCGCACCGATGCGTTTCCTGCACTGGACGCCCGGTGATGATCTGGTTGCCGGCCCCTTTGGGTTGCAGCAGCCTGCCGAGAATGCCCCTACATGCTCGCCAGACATCGTTCTAGCGCCTTTAGTAGCCTTTGATGACCGGCTGATGCGACTTGGACAGGGTGCCGGGCATTATGACCGCGCTTTGAGCTTACTTGACCAAGCCGTTGCGATTGGCCTTGCATGGTCCGTTCAGCATGCACCTGCCCTTGCATCCGACATTTGGGACATGCCACTCGACGCTATTCTCACTGAAAAATCATGGATGACCTTATGACAACACCACTCAAACAGCCTACTTGGCGTAAACCTGCCGGAATGTTGGCGATATTGCTGATTATATTGGTCTGGTCGGGAATAATTGTCAGCGCATCCGATTTTATCGGGAGGCAAAACATCGCAATTCAGAGCATCATCTATCTGATCGCAGGCATCATCTGGATAGCGCCGATGCGCCCACTGATGATTTGGATGGAGACGGGATCTTTCCGCGCGCCACCTCAAGCTTAAAAGCTTGAGAGAAGTGGCGCGAGTGACGGGGCTCGAACCCGCGACCTCCGGCGTGACAGGCCGGCGCTCTAACCAACTGAGCTACACCCGCTAACTTGCGGTGGGGGCGCACTATAAGCGGCGCAAGATTCTGTCAACGCCATTTGTCATAAAAGGGCATATTCAGTGGCATCCCCTTTCACAACCTGAGTATCAGATCATAGAAAATGCTGACATATTGGGTGGCCTCATGATGTTAAGCATCTAATAAACAGATAATTTATTAACTATAGATGGATTAATGTTGCAACGCTCCGCACGAGGCCTCCTGCGTCCTTTGACGTCGATGTTTATTTTTTCAGGACGTTCGACAGGACGCCAGTGCCGCGTTACGAATTAGTCAGCGAACAACAAAACAGGCGTCTCGATCAGTTTTTTGAGAGCCTGAACATAGCTCGCAGCGTCCCAACCATCAACGACACGGTGGTCGCAACTGATCGATAGATTCATCAACTTGCGGGCTTCGATAGTGTCGCCAACAAACATGGGCCGTTCGACAATCTTGTTCGGGCCGATAATGGCCACCTCTGGGCGATTGATAACGGGCGTTGTCGCAATCCCGCCAAGCGGGCCAAGCGACGTGATAGTCAAAGTTGAACCAGAAAGCTCGTCGCTTTTCGCAGACCCGCTGCGCGCCGCATCGGCCAAGCGCGCAATCTCGGTCACCAATTGCCAGATATTCCGATCTTGCGCGTCACGGATGACCGGCACCATCAAGCCAGCTTCGGTCTGCGTTGCCATGCCTAAATGCACAGCGCCATGACGCGTGACGATGCCTGCTTCATCATCGAAACGCGCGTTGATCATCGGAAATTGCGGAATGGTCTTGCAAATCGCAACGATTAGCATCGGCAACAATGTCAGCTTTGGCTTTGCCCCACGATTGGCGTTTAAGTCTGCGCGCATCGCTTCGATAGCGGTAACATCGATTTCCTCGACATAAGTGAAATGCGGAATGTGCCGCTTCGATGCCGCCATATTATCGGCGATCCGACGGCGCATGCCTATGACTTTTACGGCTTCGTCAGCGCGTGCTGCCTTGAGCTGCGCAGGGCGATAGCCCAACTTTGCGCCATAGCTTAAAAACGCGTCGAGATCGGCATGGCGAACATGCCCACCGGCGGCTTTGACATCCGCCAAATCGATCCCAAGATCTTTGGCGCGCTGCCGCACCGCCGGCGATGCCGTAACCTTTTCGGCGGCGGGCGCTGCATGCGGCATTGCTGTCGGGGCAACAGTTGGCGGGGCAATGGGGAGCGGTGTGATTTCTGCCATAGCGACAGGCTCCGGCGTATGCAGCTTTTCATCTTCAACCACAGCCAACATCGGCTCTGATGCTGTCGCAGAAGACACAATCTCATTGCCGCTATTGCCAGCAACCTCAATTTCCACAAGCATCGCGCCAATGGCAATCACATCTCCAGCGTCACCAGCGACCTTGGTAACAATGCCGGAAACCGGACTTTCCATTTCAACCGTAGCCTTGTCGGTCATCATATCGGCCAAGGGCTGGTCTTCAGTGACTTTATCGCCCACCTGCACATGCCAAGCGACGATTTCGGCTTCAGCAATGCCTTCACCAATATCAGGCAGATTGAATGTAAATTTCGGCATCGCGTCAGTCCTTCATGATCTTGTCAAAGGCGCGGGCAAGGCGTACGGGTCCAGGGAAATAAGCCCATTCAAGGCTGTGTGGATATGGCGTGTCAAAGCCCGTCACCCGCTCGACTGGCGCCTCAAGATGGTAGAAGCAACGCTCCTGCACTTGCGCTGCTAACTCTGCGCCAAAGCCGCTGGTCCGGGTCGCTTCATGCACAACCATGCAGCGACCTGTTTTCTTCACCGACGCTTCGATGGTTTCAATATCGAGCGGTAGCAATGTGCGCAGGTCAATGATTTCGGCGTCGATACCATGCTCGGCAACAACGGCCTTCACGACATGCACCATAGTGCCATAGGTTAAAACGGTTACCGCCTCGCCTTCCCGCACAACTGCAGCCTTGCCGAGTTCGATGCGATAATAATCTTCGGGAACCGCGCTGCCTTCATGCTTAGACCATGGCTCCACAGGGCGGTCATAATAGCCACTGAAGGGGCCATTATAGATGCGTTTGGGTTCGAAAAAGACAACGGGGTCATTGTCCTCAATCGCCGCAATCAGTAGGCCCTTGGCATCATATGGCGTAGCTGGAATGACGGTCTTAATACCACAGACATGGGTGAATAGGCTCTCGGGGCTTTGGCTGTGCGTCTGGCCGCCAAAGATGCCGCCACCAAAAGGCGAACGCACCGTCATCGGACAAATGAAATCATTGGCCGAACGGTAGCGCAAGCGCGCTGCCTCGCTCACCAATTGGTCAAGACCGGGATAGATATAATCTGCAAACTGAATTTCAGGCACGGGCCGCAATCCATAAGCCGCCATGCCAACGCCCACGCCAATGATGCCGCATTCGCTGATCGGGGTATCGAACACACGTGTTTTGCCATGTTTGGCTTGCAACCCCGCCGTTGCGCGGAATACGCCGCCAAAATAGCCCACATCCTCACCCATGATGACGACATCGGGGTCTTTGGCGAGCATGATATCAAGCGCGCTGTTAATCGCCTCAATCATGTTCATCGTTTTTGTGGCAGGCGCTGACATCAACGGGCCTCCCAATTTGGGCCAAATTTGTCCTGCTGCTCCTCAAGCATTTGTGCGCATTGCTCTTTCAAATACCACGGCATTTCTTCGAACACGTCTTCAAACATCGTCTCGAATGGATGGTGCAGTCCGTGGCCAAGGATGCCATTTTGTTCGGCTTCTTTTTGAATGGTCTTCACATATTCGGATAGCTCGATGATGAGCGCATCATGCTGCGCATCGCTCCACGCGCCTATGGTAACGAGGTGGTCCTTCAGCCGCGTCACAGGATCGCCCAAGGGCCACTGCGCATATTCCTCGGCCGCGCGATATGCGCTCGGGTCATCTGAAGTAGAATGCCCTTCCCCGCGATAGGTAAAATATTCAATTAACGTGGGCCCGCCATTATTGCGTGCACGGTTCGCGGCCCATTGCATTGCAGCATAGACCGCGAGCGCGTCATTGCCGTCAACGCGCAAGCCTGCGATGCCGTAGCCAATGGCGCGCGCGGCGAAGGTCGTCCGCTCACTTCCCGCAAAACCAGAAAAGGACGAAATGGCCCATTGGTTGTTCACAACCTGAAAGATAACTGGGGCATTATAGACAGCTGCAAAGGTCATGGCATTGTGGAAGTCGCCCTCAGCCGTTGACCCTTCACCACACCACACCGCCGAAATACGCGTGTCTCCGCGTGAGGCAGAGGCCATCGCCCAACCAACGGCTTGCGGATATTGGGTCGTCAAATTGCCCGATATGCTGAAAAATCCATAGTCTTTGGCCGAATACATGATCGGCAGTTGGCGGCCCTTCAGTCGGTCACCGCGGTTGGAATAAATCTGGTTCATCATGTCGACAAGTGGATAATCGCGCGTGATCAATATGCCCTGCTGACGGTAGCTCGGGAAACACATGTCATCGGAATGCAACGCCATTGTCGTTGCAACCGACGTCGCCTCCTCGCCAAAGGACTTCATATAAAAGCTTGTTTTGCCCTGTCGCTGTGCCCGAAACATACGATCATCAAAAGCACGCAAAAGCAGCATCTTTCGCAGCATGACCTGTAGAGTAGCGTTATCAAGGCCAGGGTTCCAACTACCCGTTGCCTGATGGTCGTCGCCCAGCACGCGGACAAGACCATATGCCAATGCGTGTATGTCAGCCGGCATCACATGTTCGTCGGGGCGTGGATGGATATCCACTTCAGGTACAATGATGTCGCTGAAATCGGCGACATCACCAGGACGGAATTTAGGTTCGGGGATGTGCAAATGCAGCGGCGCGAGATTGTCTTTCGTAGATTGCTCCATGTTGATCTCCGCCCACAACCGCCCGAACGACTCAGGCGGATTATTATCCATGATTGTTATAATATTTCAAACATAGCTTTAGGTCAATATAGCTGACCTAAATGACAGTTACACTGCTACAGGTGCAGAAATATGGGCCTGCGGATGATAGTCAACGACATCGAAATCTTCGATACGGAAGTCAAAAATGCTGTCGGGTGTGCGCAGCAGCTTTAGTTTAGGGGCACCCGAAGGCGTGCGCGACAATTGCTCCTCCACCAAGGGCGCATGGTTGAGATACAGATGGACATCCCCACCCTGCCAAATCAGCTCACCCGCTTCATATCCACATACCGCGGCGAGCATCCGCGTCAACAAAGCGGCAGAAAATGCGTTAAAAGCAAAGCCAAGCCCCAAATCACAGGAGCGCTGAAACAAGATGCAGCTCAAAACACCATCGGCGACGTGGAATTGATAGGTTTTATGACAAGGCGGTAATGCCATTTGGTCCAATTCCGAGACATTCCAGCCCTCGATGATATGTCGGCGTGATCCCGGGTTGTTTTTCAGGCTTTCAACAAGCAAGCTGACCTGATCAATGCCCTTTTCCACGCGGCGGAATAGGCCGCCTTCTGCGGCTTCGTAACGCGGCCAATTCACCCATTGCGCCCCATATACGGGGCCAAGGTCGCCCCATTTTTCGGCAAAATCGGCGTCCTGTATTATGCGCTGTTCAAAATCTTCCTGTGTGATTGCTTCGCCAGTTTCGCGGCGGTAGCGATCCAGCGGCCAATCGGTCCATATCTTGACCTTTTGTTCCAGCAATGGCCGGATATTTGTGTTGCCCGTGAGGAACCACAGCATCTCGCGCGCCGCCGTCTTCCAGTATACCCGCTTTGTCGTGAGCAACGGAATCGCATCATCGGCCAGTGAAAAACGCATGGTTGCGCCGAACAAAGCCTTGGTACCAACCCCTGTCCGGTCATGCTGAACGGTGCCCTCGTCCCAGATACGGCGCATCAAAGACAGATATTGTTCTTCATAATGTGGCAGAGTGTCCATGCCCCTTCGCTAAGCGCCATGTGACGTTTTTGCAACCTTGCCCATGCGCAATTTTTGGACGTGATTTCTTTATTTCACTCTGCACCGCCCCGGGCTCAACAACTTGCACTAATATTTTGTCATTCCAGTGGACAATTTAAATAAAATGAGACTTTTTCGATGTAAATTAACTATGCATAAAGTTATATTACTTTGGTTATAATATTAATAAAATCTTAACGAATAAAAATATAAAAATCAAAAAATGCTTTTTTTCCGTTATTTATGGTATTCTATTCTTCCGAGTCCCATAAATCTAAATAACTGGCAAAATGCTCTCTCGTTTAAATACCGCATACATTTTATGGGCATGGCCGGTTGCCAGAATATTGCTATGTAGCATCATATTTCTGGATCTTCCCACATATCCAACGCACTTAGCCTTTAGCGCGCCACAGCAATTTCATTATTATACCTGGCTTAGCTGGACGGTTGCAGCGACCCTAATGACCGTTGCTGGCCAACTGCTGCAGCCCAGGGTCTTGCGCGCGCAAGTCGTTGGCGACGTGATAATGATCCTGTTTGCCGTCATGTTGCTTCACGGGGTGGTGGAGGCAGCAATCGGACTTGCGGTGTGCGTTTGCGTGATTGCGATGACAATCGGCGTGAAGGGCAAAAATATATTGGCCGCGGTTGCCGTTGGCGCGAGCTTGTTTCTTTTTCGTGATTTCATGGTGCATATTTCA
The DNA here is from genome assembly GCA_027488785.1 of Sphingomonadales bacterium. GTDB lineage: Bacteria > Pseudomonadota > Alphaproteobacteria > Sphingomonadales > Sphingomonadaceae > Sphingorhabdus_B. The sequence goes on from JAIYAY010000009.1 coordinate 102,607, forward strand.
GGAAGCCACTCACCGCAGATAGCTGCCATTTCGGAGCTATCAACCGTCATATCGCACGTGATTGTGCTACTTGCCATGTTCATGGGCGTAACATCAGCAAGTCGCAAATATCGCTTGAAGCTTTTCAACCAAGAATTTTCTTCGCTCCGCACACTCACCCTTGAAAAATCATTTCAGTTTGATCTTCAGGCTTGGACAAATGCATCTGCTGCCTTGTTTGGGCCCCGAAAAGCAGCCTGTATAGTACAGGGCCGAACGAAGCAGGCATTGGACCAATATTATGAGTGCAACCTGCCTATGCTGCAAAAGGAACATGAGCGCCAGGATTTGATGGACGCTCTCCTCAGCTTGCAGATTGGTTACAGACTTTTCGACACATATTTGAACCGCGTCATCTTCCCCGACAGCGGACATTATCGAACCTTTGATGATAACGAAAAGCGTATAGCGCATGTACTCCGACGCGCCGGCATCCGAGCAGCCTTGGTTCAACCGCTACAGATTGACCGCGCGCGGGGTGGTTTTATCTGCGCTGTGAATAGCCGCATTGATACCATAATAATGGCTGAGGCATCGTTCTTGGGCCGCCATGTAACTGAAATGACTGCGTATTTGGGAAAAGTCGCGGTTGCACAACGGAATTTTATTGCAGATGCGCACGAAGTCGCGCGCCGCGATTTGCACGACGGCGTGCTACAAACGCTTGCCGCATTACGCATGCGCTTGCTGCTACTCACAAAACGGCAGGATGTGGTTCAACAACCCATTGAATTGGAAATTAGGAAAGCGGTCGATATTGTAACGCTGGAACAATCCCGACTGCGCGGTTTTTTGGAAAGCAGCCCGACAGCAATTGATAACGTTGATCTCGTATCCCAACTCGATGTCTGCGCCAGGACCATTTCATTACAATGGGGCATCGACGTCACGTTAAAATCGGAAGAACCCGTCATACAGGTCGATATAGGAATGTCATTCAATATCGAGCATTTGTTACGTGAAGTCGTCACCAACGCCGTCCGCCACGCCAAAAGCAAATCTTTAACAGTTACACTTTCGCTCAAACAAGAGGCCCTCATGATGACGGTTATTGACGTAAGTCAACCGCTTCAGGAAGCAAAGGTACATAAGAAACCAGTATTAACATTGAAATCAGCTTCATTACGCGATCGACTAAGATTCTTGAACGGTGAGGCATATGTGGAGGGGCTTGGGAAAGGAACGTTGTTATCGATCCGTATTCCCATGCAGCAGATAGAGAATGACTAGTATTCTTGTAGTAGACGACCATCCGTTCTTCTTACATGGCTTTAGCCAATATTTAGCAAACGGCTATGACTTCATGGTTGAAACCGCGCTGTCTGTAGATGAGGCAATTGCCAAATTAGATACCGTACGTCCCGATCTTGCCATGCTGGATGTCTCGATGCAGGGCGGTGGAGGACTGCGGGTGTTGCGGCACATGCGCTTACATTATCCAGATATTCCTGCGATGTTCTTAACGGTCCATGTTGAGCCTGAACAGACTATCGAGGCGATGCGGCTCGGCATCAAAGGCATTGCATTGAAAGACAGCGACCCGGAAGTCATCATTAATGGCATGAAAACCATATTAGCGGGCGGTAAGTGGTTCGAGAACAGCGTAACTGAACCAGCACTGCAATATTCCGTTGATAAACCAAGCCGCACCGTTCGTTCTGACGATCTATTGACCAAAAGAGAAATGGAGATTGTGGATCTTGTGTGCCTGGGATTACGCAATCGCCAAATCGCAGATCGATGCGCATTAACCGAAGGCACGGTAAAAATTCACCTCAATAGTGTATACCGAAAACTTGGCGTTGCATCTCGTGCAGAATTAATCGTGAAACGCGAGGGTATGCGTTCTACGCAGAGCTAAGCTTTTAAAATCAATTTGCAGGTTTTTTGTCGAACCGACAAAGGCCGTATTGGTCGCATCTCTCGCTGGGCGGGCTGCTTTAGTATGATTTTGAATCAATAGCTTAATGTCCACACCGCACGTTATATACTAATGTGCGGCGCTCAAAATCCGCATTTATCAATGCAATCGATTATTCTGACAAATCAATCTCATTGGGTTCCCGGCAGCATGCCCCATATGACATGCTCAACCTTTGGAGAATCCAAGGTATATTGGGAGATTTTTCACATCATGAAAATACGCAACATCCTCACTGTCGCCTTGCTGGCTGCCACATCATCGATGGCGCTCACCACCGCAGCAGCTGCCGAACCCGCAGAAACAAAAACCGAATGGTGGCCAAAGAAGGTCGACCTGACCGCATTGCGCCAGAACGAAGCGCGCGCCAATCCCTATGGCGATGACTTCAACTATGCCGCTGAATTTGCAACGCTCGATTTGGACGCCGTAAAAGAAGACATCCGTAAGACGCTGACGACATCACAACCTTGGTGGCCTGCAGATTATGGGCATTATGGGCCATTCTTCATCCGTATGGCTTGGCACAGCGCAGGCACTTATCGCACAGGCGACGGACGTGGCGGCTCTGATGGTGGCGAGCTTCGGTTTGAACCATTGAACTCGTGGCCGGATAACGTCAATTTGGACAAGGCACGTCGCCTCGTATGGCCTATCAAGCAGAAATATGGCCGCAAGCTTTCATGGGGTGACCTCATGGTTCTCACGGGCAATGTCGCCATGGAAGATATGGGCTTCAAAACTCTCGGTTTTGCAGGTGGTCGCGTCGATTCATGGCAACCTGACCTTGTCTTCTGGGGCCCTGAGGCCGAGCTTTTGGCTGACCGTCGCCGTGACGCCAAGGGCAATCTCAAAGGTCCATTGGCCGCATCACAAATGGGCTTGATTTACGTAAACCCAGAGGGCCCTAATGGCGTTCCCGATCCACTTGCTGCGGCCGCCGAAATTCGTCGTGCTTTCAGCTCGATGGCGATGAACGATGCCGAAACCGCCGCATTAATCGCCGGTGGTCACACTTTTGGTAAAGCCCATGGTGCACGCAAGCCAGAAGAATGCCTTGCTGGTGACCCTGGCGTATCACCGATTGAGCAGCAAGGCCTCGGCTGGAAAAACAAATGTGGTAAAGGTCATTCGGAAGACACGATTACCAGCGGTTTAGAAGGTGCATGGACGTCAAACCCAATCGCTTTCACGACGCAATATCTGGACAATCTTTATAATTTTGAATGGGTTAAAACCAAAAGCCCTGCAGGTGCCACCCAGTGGATCCCAAGTGACCCAGCTGCCGCCAATATGGTACCGGATGCGTTTCGTGCGGATGTTCGCCATGCGCCCATCATGTTCACAACCGATATCGCTTTGCGTGAAGACCCCGGCTTCCGGAAAATCACACAGCGTTGGCAGAAAAATCCTCAAGAATTTGCCGACGCCTTTGCACAAGCTTGGTTCAAGTTGACCCACCGCGATATGGGCCCACAGGCCCGTTATTTGGGTAAGGATGCGCCTAAGGTCACTTTGACATGGCAGGACCCGCTTCCCAAAGCGAATTACGCGCCCGTTAACGCTGCCGATATCAACCAGCTGAAGGCGAATATATTGGCAAGCGGTCTGACAACAGCAGAGCTAGTGCGGACAGCATGGGCTTCGGCGTCTTCGTTCCGTGCGACAGATATGCGCGGCGGCGCAAATGGCGCGCGTTTACGACTTGCACCGCAAAAGGATTGGGCTGTCAATGACCCCGCAGAAGTAGCGAAGGTTATTGCAAAGCTCGAAACTGTGCGCACGACGTTCAACAAGAGCGCAACTGGTGGCAAGCAAGTGAGCCTGGCCGATTTGATCGTGCTCGGCGGAAACGCGGCTATTGAGCAAGCTGCAAAGGCCGCTGGACAGGATATCATCGTTCCGTTCAACGCAGGACGAGTTGATGCGACGCAAAGCCAGACAGATGTCGAATCCTTCAACCAGCTTCAGCCCAAGGCCGACGGTTTCCGCAATTACTTTGCATCCGACGCCTTTTATGGGCCGACTGAAGCATTTATAGACAAAGCGGACTTGCTTGGCCTTACTGTCGCAGAAACAACGGTATTGGTTGGCGGCATGCGCGTTTTGGGTGCAAATGCCGGTGGTTCAACCGCGGGCATCTTCACCAATAAGCCGGGCACATTAACCAACGACTTCTTCACCAATTTGCTGTCGATGGACACCGTTTGGTCGAAGTCCGCGACCAACGCAGGCTTGTATGAAGGTAAGGACCGGGCGACCGGCGCTGCGAAATGGACCGCAACGCCAGTCGATCTGGTGTTTGGTTCCAATGCCGAATTGCGGGCAGTCGCCGAAGTCTACGCTTCGGATGATGCAAAGCAGAAGTTCGTGACCGACTTTGTCGCGGCATGGACAAAGGTGATGAACGCAGATCGCTTCTAATAACCTCCAATGAGGCGGCGGCGGGTCATACCGCCGCCGCTTATTCATCCCACATGTGAGTTTTACTGTGCCTTTCACTCTGCGCCTGTCCGTATCCGTGTTCTTCCTGGTGATGGCGTTGATGGTCACAACCATCGCTCCAGCCACAGCGCAGCAGGCACGCCCCCCTGCTTTTGCACAATGTGCGGGATGTCATTCGACGCAAGCTGGCAAAACCCTATTCGGTCCTAGTCTTGCCGGTGTAGGCGGTAGACGGGCGGGCATGCTTCCGGGTTATGCTTATAGCCCTGCCCTCAAGGCATCTGGTCTAACATGGAACGCAAAGACACTGGACCGCTGGCTTACATCACCCAAAAAGACGGTGCCGGGCACCAAAATGCCCTTTAACGGAATTCAGGACCCAAAATCGCGCGCGCAAGTCATAGCCTATTTGCTGACGCTGTAAGGTCGTTCAACACCGTAGATCGAACCTATGTCCCTCATGCCGGATGGGGCGAAACCAAACAAACTTGGTAATTCGAGTGGAAAAGCATGTGCGCAGCCGTTAACTGCGGCGCAATAGTGAGACATCAAGATCGAAACGCACCGGTAGGAGAAACACAGCGCATGCGTGAAGCACTATCCCCCGAACGGGCCCATACACGCATTGGAACGCTAGAGACACCGTGCCTGATCATTGATACGCTACGTATGGAGCGCAACATCGCGCGCTTACGCGACAGGCTAGCACCGATGGGCGTGCCGCTGCGTCCACACCTCAAAACAGCCAAGTCGATTGAAGTTGCAGTTCGCACCATGACTTCGCCGCAAGGCCCCGCAACAGTTTCCACGCTCAAGGAAGCTGAATTTTTTGCCTCCGCGGGCGTTCGCGACATAATCTATGCAGTGGGCATCACGCCATGTAAGCTGAAAAAAGTGGTGGAGCTGCGCCAAAGTGGGGTCGACCTTGCCGTTATTCTTGATACGGTTGAACAAGCCGAAGCGGTTGCATTAGCATCGCGCACCGATGGCCTGGCTATCCCCGCATTAATCGAGATAGATTGTGATGGTCATCGTTCGGGTGTGTCCCCGCAGGATAGCGAGCGCCTACTCTCCATCGGCCGAGCGATTATGCAGGGTGGGCAGTTACGAGGTGTTCTTACCCATGCAGGCGGAAGTTACGCCGCGCGCGGGACCACAGCTCTACAGCATGCTGCCGAGACCGAACGCCGCAGTGTTGTCGACGCAGCGAACATTCTCCGTGATGCGGGCCTTCCCTGCCCTGTGGTCAGCGTGGGTTCGACCCCTACGGCCCATTATGCCGCTGATCTTAGCGGCGTCACCGAGGTCCGCGCAGGCGTCTTCGTCTTTTTTGACCTCGTCATGGCGGGCATTGGTATTTGCGAAATCGACGACATCGCGATGTCGGTGCTTGCGACGGTTATCGGGCATCAGCGCGATAAAGGTTGGATTTTGATTGATGCTGGCTGGATGGCGATGTCCCAAGATCGTGGCACATCAAAGCAGGATATCAACCAAGGTTATGGCGTCGTGTGCGACAGCACCGGCGTGCCGTTTCAGGACCTTATTCTGGCGGATGCCAATCAAGAACATGGCATACTAAGGGTGCGTCCGGGGTCTAACGCGGTGCTTCCGGAACTTGCGATTGGCGATCGCGTGCGCATCTTGCCCAATCACGCCTGTGCCACTGGCGCGCAACATCGCAGCTACCACATCGTGCACGGCGCGTCGGATATCGTCACCGATGAATGGGTACGTTTTTCGGGTTGGTAGAATGAACATCGGATATCAGTGACATAACCAAGGCCTGGGTCAGCCATCATCGGAAGCCATGAGAAGCGCGGCTGACAACATCAACTAGCTTGCGCTTTTGTTCATGTTATGTTCTTTTACATGTTCCTTTCCGATTCGACACTCCCATGCGCAAACCAGACACAATCGAGCACCTCTATTTGGACTTTGACGGCTTTTTTGCGAGCGTTGAACAGTTGCGAAACCCTGCCTTACGCGGGCGTCCAATCGGTATTGTTCCCTATGAGGGGGGACGCTCGTGCATCATCGCCTGTTCACGCGAAGCCAAGGCGCGCGGCGTCAAAAACATAATGATGGTGGATGAAGCCAAGCGGATATGTCGCGACCTAGTTTTGGTACCGCAAAAGCCGGATTTATACAGGCGGGCACATAACGAGCTTATCTCGCAAATTGGCTCTGTAATCCCGGTCGATCAGGTCAAGTCGATTGACGAATTAAGCTGCAAACTTGACGAAGGGCAAAGAGCCGATCCAGCTGGCGTGGCGGCGGCTATCAAACGGGCGATCCGCTATAACATCGGTGCAAGCATCACATGCTCTATCGGCTTTGCCGCCAATCGCCATTTGGCCAAGATTGCAAGCGGGGCACAAAAGCCGGATGGCCTTTCTATCTGGCGACCCGAGGCCATGCCTGCCCCCTTATTGAAGCTCTCCCTAGAGGATATACCGGGCATCGGGAAACGGATGGAAACTCGGCTCGCGAAAGCTGGAATAACGACAATGGCGGCCTTACTGGCAACCCAACCTAAACAACTTCGTGCTTTGTGGAATAACGTTACCGGCGAGCGGCTTTGGTATGCGCTACACGGCTATGCGATAGAAGCACCACCGACCGAACGTGGCATGTTTGGCCATGCAAGGGTTTTGCCGCCCGATGCGCGGACGTTGATGGATGCTAAGACAATATCGCGTCTGTTGCTTGTGAAATCAGCTAGGCGGGTGCGCAGAGCCGGATATTACACAAAGTCGATTACCCTATGGATGCAATATTATGAGGGTAGCGGGTTCGGTAGCCTGACACTACCACAAGTGAATGACGATCAAGCGCTGCTAACCGCGCTCGCTTCGCTTTGGGAACGCCTTACAAGCCGCTTGACTAGCAAAACGAGAGTGTTGCGTGTCGGTGTTACCCTTGGCGATTTAACGACTGCCAACAATCGCCAGCTCGATTTTTTGTTGGATGACGATTTCGAACGGCAAAAATGGGAGCGGCTGGGGTCTGCGCTTGATCGACTTAATATCAAATATGGCAAAACGGTTGCCAGTGTCGGTTTTTGGGAGCCGCCGCCCGGTGGTAATGTTGGTGGCAAAATATCATTTACGCGGATTCCCAGTGCAGAGGATTTTTGGTGAACTGGCGAAGCAATATCCAAATACTCGATTTGGAGGCAAGCGACCGGCTGGAACTGACTTGCAGGAAATGCGGAAGGTTCCGGTGGCTAACAGGCGCAGAGTTACAAGCTCGGAAGGGAAAAGAGCGGCTAACTTTAGGCGAAGTCGAAAGTCGCGCGCGTTGTCGGCAGCGCGGATGCGGTGGCGCTATGCGGATGGCTATGCCTGCGCCTCAAGACACGGCCGGATTTGTTGGCGGAATTGCTTAAAAATTTAGTCACATTACCTCAAGCACCAAAGCTATAGCGGAGCTAAATAGGTAACAGGACGACATATTGGTTTTTTATTGTTATTTTTGAATAGAAAGTGGCGGAGAGATAGGGATTCGAACCCTAGGTACCGTCACCGGCACGCCGCATTTCGAGTGCGGTGCTTTCGACCACTCAGCCATCTCTCCGCAATTCATAGGGACTGGTCATTACCGCAAAAACGGCGCATCTCTATGACAGAGCGGGGCCATTAACTGAAGTTTCTCGTTTTGCCAAGCCACAAGGTTGATTTGTAGGCGAGAAGATATGATATTGCAGCCATGAATGATCAAATAGCTCCTCCCGATATCGTTGAAACGGCGTTTTCCATAGGGGATGTCGTGCGCCATCGCATATTCGATTTTCGCGGCGTGGTGTTCGACATTGACCCTGTTTTTGCCAATGGCGAGGAATGGTATCAGTCCATACCGGAACCGATACGGCCTACAAAAGAGCAACCATTTTACCATCTGTTCGCCGAAAATGCGGAGAGCAGCTATATCGCTTATGTAAGCCAGCAGAATTTACTGCCGGACCATCAACAAGGGCCCATCAACCACCCCGGCATTGATGCGGTTTTTGAAGGCTGGAATGGCGGTCAATATCAACTGAAGCGGCTCATGCGACAGTAAGCGGCATGTCGCCCCAGTCTCCGCTGGAGCGACGTGCTAAGTAATCAGGCCCTTAATGCTGCAAAGCTTTAACGATGTCTTCGCACATTTTCTTCGCATCGGCGAGAAGCATCATCGTTTGATCCATGTAGAATACGTCATTGTCGACACCAGCATAGCCAACGCCGCCCATAGAACGCTTTACGAAGAACACAGTCTTTGCCTTGTCCACGTCGAACACGGGCATGCCATAAATGGGGGAAGACTTGTCGGTTTTCGCCGCTGGGTTCACAACGTCATTGGCGCCAATGATGAAGGCGACATCGGCTTGCGCAAATTCGCTGTTGATATCCTCAAGTTCAAAAACTTCGTCATAAGGCACCGATGCCTCAGCCAACAAAACGTTCATATGGCCGGGCATACGTCCGGCAACAGGGTGGATGGCATATTTTACGCTTACGCCCTGTTTCTTGAGGACATCGGCCATTTCGCGCAATATATGTTGCGCCTGCGCAACCGCCATGCCGTATCCTGGCACGATGATGACGCTTTCGGCCTGTTGCATCATATAAGCAGCGTCTTCCGCAGAGCCGCGTTTCCATGGACGCTGTTCTTTGGCTTCTCCACTGGAGGCAGCCGCCTCCGCGCCGAAACCGCCCGCGATAACGCTGATGAAGCTGCGGTTCATGGCCTTGCACATGATGTAGGAAAGGATAGCGCCAGACGAACCCACAAGCGCGCCTGTGATAATCATAGCGGTGTTATGCAACGTAAAGCCCATGGCGGCAGCTGCCCAACCGGAATAGCTGTTCAGCATCGACACCACGACGGGCATGTCCGCGCCGCCAATAGGAATGATCAGCAAAAAGCCAATAAGGAAAGCAAGCGCAGTAATGGTCCAGAAAATCCAAGGACTTTGGTCCACAGTGAAATAACCGATGAGGCCAAGGATTGCCGCCAAAGTACCCAAGTTGATGACATGGCGAAGCGGCAACAGGATTGGCGCACCAGACATTTTGCCCGCCAGCTTAAGGAAGGCGATGACGGAGCCAGAGAAAGTGATCGCACCAATGGCAATACCCAAGCCCATTTCCACGCGGCTAACGGGGTTGATGAGACCATCTGCGCCCAGGATTCCGAAGGCACCGGGGTTCAAAAATGCAGCAGCCGCGACGAGCACTGCGGCCATGCCAACGAGCGAGTGGAACGCCGCGACAAGCTGTGGCATGTCGGTCATGGCAATCTTTCGCGCCGTTACCCAACCAATGCCGCCGCCAATGGCGATAGCGCCAATAATTTCGGGCAGCGATGCAACGTCATGCGTGATTAAGGTCGTGACTACAGCGATCAACATACCGGCCATACCAAAGCGATTGCCGCTCTGTGATGTGGCAGGCGAAGACAATCCGCGCAGCGCCAAAATGAAGAATACGCCCGAAATCAAATAAGCGAGCATGACCCATGCAGAAGGAGCAGTATGTTCCAACTTAACGCTCCTTTTTCTTGTACATGGCCAGCATGCGTGCGGTAACCGCAAAGCCGCCGAAGATGTTGACGCTAGCCAATGCCACGGCAACCAGACCAAGCCATTTCGCAGTCGGTGAACCGCCTGCCGCGGCCGCGATCAACGCACCGACGATGATGACCGAAGAAATCGCGTTCGTGACCGCCATCAAGGGCGTGTGGAGCGCAGGTGTGACGGACCAGACAACATAATAGCCCACAAAACAGGCCATCACGAAGATGGATAAGATTGAAATAAAGTCCATTATGCCCCCTTACGCCAACAGGCGATCATTCACGACCTTGCCATCTTTGGTCAGGCGAATTGCTGCGGTAATTTCATCGTCGTCGGGCAACACAGGTTTGCCTGCTTCCTTGTCCCAAAATGCAGAGAGGAAGTTGAACAGGTTGCGTGCGAAAAGCGCCGATGCGTCTGCCGCCAAATGCGCAGGCGTGTTGCTATAGCCGATAATTTTTACGCCATGTTTGATGACGATTTCGTCGGCTTTTGAACCTTCCACATTGCCGCCCTGCGCAACGGCAAGGTCGAAAATGACCGACCCCGGTTTCATGCTCGCAATTTGCGCGTCGGACACCAGACGCGGTGCGGGGCGGCCCGGAATCAAAGCGGTTGTTATAACAATGTCTTGCTTAGCGATATGCGCAGATACCAACTCGGCTTGCGCCGCCTTATATTCGTCGGACATTTCGGTCGCATATCCACCAGCGCCTTCGCCCTCGATCCCCGCGACATTCTCAACGAAAATCGCCTTTGCGCCCAGGGATTCAATCTGCTCCTTGGTAGCAGAGCGCACATCGGTTGCCGATACTTGCGCGCCCAGTCGGCGCGCTGTGGCAATCGCCTGCAGCCCGGCAACGCCAACGCCCATGATAAACGCCTTAGCTGCGCTCACCGTGCCAGCTGCGGTCATCATCATCGGAAAGGCACGGCCATAGACCGAAGCCGCCTCAATGACGGCTTTATAACCTGAGAGGTTCGACTGCGATGACAATATGTCCATCGACTGGGCCCGCGTAATCCGCGGCATGAATTCCATAGCCAGCGCTTCCACGCCCGCATTAGCATAAGCATCCACGCGCGCACGCTGACCAAAGGGATCGAGCCCTGCAACTAACCAAGCGCCGGGCTTCATACCTTTCAGCGCCTTGGGATCTGGCCCTTGAACACCAAGAACAATGTCTGCGTCTTTTAAAACCGAAGCCAGATTGCCGACTGAAGCGCCCGCATTTTCATAATCGCTATCACAAATGGATGCCCCAGCGCCTGCGCCCTTCTCTATCGAAATAGTCGCACCTAATGCGATGAATTTCTTGACGGTTTCAGGGGAAGCAGAAACGCGAGTTTCGCCTTGGGTGGTTTCCTTCAGGACAGCAATTTTCACCATTTAAGCCGCGCGGCTTGCGATGATCAAAACCACAATGGCGGTGACAACCGCCGACACTATTGTGCCCCATTTGAAAAGCGCGATGAAACCCGCATAGGTTTCTTTAGCGGGTCCAAGGTCGTGATTGTTTGCCAAAACAGCCTCCGTATAAAAAATGTTATCCTTAGGCTTTAACTGTTGATTTTCTATTGCTCAAGCGCGTTGAAGAAAGAAAATGTTATCGCGCCGAAATCGGCACTTTAACTCGGCGGCATTACAAATCTGCGTAGTGCCATCGACTATTGTTTCAATGTTTGCCCAGCGGACTAGACATTCTTGCCCAATAAAGCTTGCGTGATCCAAAAGCCAGCGAGCGATGCTGAACCTGTCAGGAATGTACCCCAAATAATGTCCAGGATGGTGACTTTCGTGCTCCACACTTTCAACGTGGCATAATTGGTCAGGTCGTAGGTCATGTAACAAAAGAAGCCCATCAACGCGCCCCAGATAAGTGCGGTCTGCCACTTGCCGGTCAGCAACGCGGGCCCAACGGCAAAGATCATCATGCCCAAAATATACAGCAGATAGAAAATAATCGCCGGCCCCATACGAAAGCCGCCCTTCATCAACAATTCGCCTATTTCTGGCTGATATAGGCGCGTGTACATGGTCCGTAGCCAGACGCTGTCGATGAGCGCAAACGCAATACCAGTTGCAATGTACCCGATGATATATTTCATAAGCATTTCAGATCCCCCTCAATAATCACCGAAAACTGCCAAACGATGAACGCGCGGTCAAGGCAGTCAAATGGCTGTAGGCTGGATAGGTTCCTTCCATGCTGCATCCCGAAGGCCACGCCAGACTTGAATAGCCTGCACGGTTTCGGCGGCGTCATGGACGCGAACGATATGCGCGCCCTGCTCTAATGCTTTCATGGCAAGGAAAATTGAACCACCAAGGCGATCTTTCGCATCCTCCGCATTCGATAGCGCCCCAATCAGTCTTTTGCGGCTTGCGCCAAACAATAAGGCGCACCCCAGTCCATGATAGATTGCCAGATTATTAATGATCGCCAGATTGTCGGCGAGTGTCTTTCCGAACCCAATACCTGGATCGATTAATATCTTATCACGCGACAATCCTGCGGCCTCAACCTCCAAAACGCGCTGCTCGAGCCAGTCGAACACATCATATACGACATCATCATAATTGCCGTCTTTATGCGGGTCAGCGCCTTGACTTGGGGCGTGCATGAGGACGACGGGAGCATTACGCTTGCGCGCGACTTCTAAGGAGTGGTCGTCGTATAACAGCGCGGAGATGTCATTGATCATCGTCGCGCCAGCTTGCAATGCACCCTCCATCACCGATGCCTTGCGCGTGTCAATCGAGATAGCTGTGCCAGCCTCCGCCAGCCTGCGGATCAGCGGCGCGACGCGATTTAGCTCATCAGCCTCTTCAATTAGAGGCGCACCAGGCCGCGTAGATTCCCCTCCAATATCAATGATGACCGCGCCCGCGCGCAACATGGAGAAGGCCGCTTCAGCCGCAATTTCCGGGTCTAAATTCTTGCCACCATCAGAAAAGCTGTCTGGGGTCGTGTTGATAATCGCCATGACCTGCGGCTGATCAAGCCGAACAGTACGCGCACCCATTTCCAGCGCGGCACGCGAGGCAGTTATGCGCTGAAGCAGCAACGCGCACCGCTCGCGCTCAGGCTGCGGTAGTGCCGCCGCAAAAGCATCCCATTCCCGAACCGGCACCAACTGCCGCTGCGTCGAAGTTATGTCGCGTGTGACATACTCGATTTGTGAGAACCACAGCATGGTTCCCGCCAAACGCAAACTCTCACCCTCGTTCCGCTGGGGACTTTCAACAAAAGCAGTGGGACGAAGATAGATTTTTGTCACGGCTCGGTTGCGAGCAAATAGGTTTGGCGCAGGTCATCAATCGGCTTCATCGCGCCATCCGGCGCTGCAAAATGCCAATAGGTCCATCCATTGCAGCTTGGGGCATTTTGAATACTCGAACCGACTTTGTGGATCGAACCGTCCACAACGCCGCACATGATCGAACCATCGGCGCGCACGGTGGCCTCAAACTGACGCTTGCGGTCATACAATTTCGTGCCGGGATTAAGATAACCCGCCTCTACCAATTGGCCAAAGGCAACTTTAGGCGCGGACTTTGGTGATTGCATCGTTTTGATGGCGCTTTCGTCCAAAGGCAAAGCCGCCGCAATGCGCTCCTCGGCGACTTCGCAATAGACGGATTCGCGCTCACAGCCAATCCAGTCACGGCCAAGACGTCGGGCAACCGCGCCAGTCGTTCCTGTTCCGAAAAACGGGTCGAGCACTACGTCACCAGGCTTCGTACAGGCTAGCAATATGCGATACAGCAACGCTTCCGGCTTTTGCGTCGGGTGCGCCTTCATGCCATTGCGCTTCAAACGCTCCTGACCGCCACAAATGGGGATTAACCAATCGGACCGCATTTGAAGCTCGTCATTCAACGTCTTCATCGCCCGATAGTTGAAAGTATATTTCGACTTCTCGCTTTTCGATGCCCAGATCAGTGTCTCATGGGCATTGGTGAAGCGTGTGCCCTTGAAATTGGGCATTGGGTTCGACTTGCGCCAGACTATGTCGTTGAGGATCCAATATCCAGCATCCTGCACCGCTGTGCCAACGCGGAAGATATTATGATAGCTGCCAATGACCCAAAGCGAGCCGTTAGGCTTCAAAATGCGCCGTGCCTCGGCCAGCCATTCGCGGGTGAATTTGTCATAAATGGCGAAACTTGCAAATTTGTCCCATTCGTCATCAACGGCATCAACCTTGCTATTGTCCGGACGCAACAAATCACCGCCGAGCTGTAAATTATAGGGCGGATCAGCAAAGACCATGTCGATGGAGCAATCGGGTAAGGAACGCATCGCCTCAATGCAGTCCATCCTTAGTATCTGATTGCGCGGCAGTTCTTGTACCGGCGCCAGCTTCGCTTTTGTTGCTGGTCTAATCTTCTCAATAACACCCATTGCCTGCTCCCTTTGGCGCTTACTAAGCTGCGATGAGTCAGCGCGGCCCTTGGGTCAAGTTCGTTAATCGTTGCGGAATCCAAGGCATTACCGGTGTGGGGCCATCATATAAGCGGAACGAAACGAGTCCGGCACAAGATGTGGAGTCTTGCGAATCTTGGCAGACTCAACCCCTAGTGGTGTTACCCGAAGGACTCACTAAGCAAAAAAAGTTACAGCAAAAGCAGCTGGGCGACAGGCGCGAAGCTTTTCCGGTGCAAAGGCGTCGGACCATGCGCCCGCAGCGCAGCCATATGGTCGGGCGTGCCATAACCTTTGTTCTTTTCCCAACCATAATGTGGATGCTGCTGCGCCGCTGTATACATCATCCGATCGCGATGTTCTTTGGCGATGATCGAAGCTGCTGAAATGCAGGGCTCAATCGCATCGCCACCGACGATAGCTCGCGCTGGCCAGCGCCATTCGTGGCGTCGGCCAGCAGGCGTCATGTTTCCGTCGACCAACACCTCAATCGGGTCGCAGCCAAGCTTCACGCACAAGGCATCAACCGCCAAGGTCATGGCCAGCATTGTCGCGCCAAATATGTTCAGGCGGTCAATATCGTCGACATCAACCACGCCAACCGCCCAATGGCAGCGGCGTTTGATTGTGGCCTCCAACTCAGCACGGCGCGCCGCGTTTAATTTCTTGCTATCATCCAGCCCCGAAGGCCTAGGCTTACTCAGCAGCACCGCAGCCGCGACAACCGGCCCTGCAAGCGGCCCACGTCCCGCCTCATCTACGCCGAAGATCATATCCGCCAATCAGGATAACGGCGTTTTTCGCCAGCCATATACAGGCAAACAATGTTCCCAGCAGGATCCAGCAAACGCGCCTCACGCCAGCCCCAGCTTTCATTCTGCGGCAACTGTTCAAACGCAAAGCCTTGGCTAGCCAGCTCTGTTACCCACGCATCGAGGCGTTTATTTTCAAAATAGACTATGGTCGTTGTCGCAATATCATCGCTGCGATGTATGGAAAAAGTTACGCCATTGGGCGCTTCAAATCGGGCGTAGCCGTTGGACGGGCTATCGACGATCAACTCCAGCCCAAGCGCCTTATAAAAATTGACCGACGCTACATAATCGCGGCATCCCACAGTTACATGATTAAGCGAAGGGGCAGCGCCCATCGCATCCTCACGCACCGATTGATGCCCCATAGGTCCATGGCCTTGTCCAAACCCAGGCGCATCGCGCAAGGCGAGTCGTACGAACAGGCGTGCGCGCTCTATGGCGGGGACAATCTCCATCCCCTGCCCTAATCCCGTTGCAATGGCTGATGCCAATGTGCACCCAGTGCCATGCGTATTTCGCGTCTGTATGCGCGCATCGCTCCAGCTTTCGTTCTGCCCCTGCGCGAGATGCAACGTGTCGATGATATCATCCCCGTCCGCGTGACCACCTTTTATGAGCAAGGAAAACCCTCGATCGCGCAAAGCATCCTTGCCGCCCAAAGCCTCCAATTCCGGTAGGTTAGGCGTCGTCAGCGTGGCACGCCGCATCAACCGTTCGAAGGCTGATATAGTATTCGCATCCGCCAAAAGCGCGCCGCTCGTCGCGACCATCACCGGGTCGAATATGATCGGGCAGGATATGTCCGCCAGACTGTCCGCCACCGCATGTGCGGTGTCCGCATTGCCAATCATCCCAATTTTGACAGCGTCAACGCCAATATCGCTAACAACAGCGCTGATCTGGTCAATCACGATTTGTGTCGGGACCATGTGCACCGCATCAACGCCCAGCGTATTTTGCGCAGTAATCGCTGTCACCGCCGTCATGGCATGGCCACCCAGCATGGTCACCGTTTTGATATCCGCCTGAATTCCTGCACCACCACCACTGTCGGACCCAGCGATAATCAATATGCGTGCGGGCGGGCCTTTGGTCATCAGGATGCAGCGATCCTGACCGCGTCGCAAATACTGTCAACGATGCGCTCAACCTGCGCTGCGTCATCGCCTTCTGCCATCACGCGGATAACCGGTTCAGTACCCGACGGGCGGATTACCAAACGCCCATTGCCCATTAGCTCCGCCTCGGCCTGTGCAATGACGGCCTGAACATCTGGGTTATCAAGTGGCTTGCCACCCGAGAAACGAACATTTTTGAGCAACTGCGGAACGGGATCGAACAAGTGCAGCACCTCACTCGCTGGCTTGCCTCTCGCGACAAGCTGGGTCAGCACCTGCAACGCCGCAATGGTACCATCGCCCGTGGTTGCATGGTCCAGCATGATCATATGGCCCGATTGCTCTCCACCGACATTGATGCCATGCTTGCGCATTTCTTCAAGAACATAGCGGTCACCGACTTTCGCGCGAATGAGGCGCAAATCCTGAGTTTCCAGATAGCGTTCAAGGCCCAAATTGGACATCACCGTCGCGACGATCCCCCCGCCCGTCAGCTTACCGCTGCGGTTCATTGCGGAGCCAAGCAATGCCATGATCTGGTCGCCGTCTACTACGCGGCCATGTTCGTCCACGACGATCAAGCGGTCAGCGTCGCCGTCGAGCGCAATGCCAATATCGGCGCCAGCTGCGACCACAGTTTCTTGTAAAGTTACAACATGCGTGGAGCCGACCTTGTGGTTGATGTTCTTGCCATTGGGGTCAATGCCAATTGCCGTTACCTTCGCGCCCAGTTCCCAAATCGCGGTCGGCGCGACTTGATAAGCCGCACCATTGGCGCAATCGATCACAACGTGTAGACCGTCGAAACGGATATGTTCCGGCACGGATGCCTTTATCGCATGAATATAACGGCCCCGGCTGTCTTCAATGCGGCGCGCCCGCCCCACATCAGTCGCGTCCGCCAATGCAAGCGGCCCATCCAGCAAAGCCTCAATCGCCAGTTCGTCCGCGTCAGACAGTTTAAACCCGTCAGGACCAAACAGCTTGATGCCATTATCTTCATACGGGTTGTGGCTGGCCGAAATCATCACGCCCAAATCCGCGCGCATCGACCGCGTTAGCAGGGCAACAGCTGGCGTTGGGATCGGACCAAACTGGACCACATCCATGCCAACGCTCGTAAATCCGGCGACAAGCGCATTTTCGATCATATAGCCTGACAAGCGCGTGTCCTTGCCAATAACAACCCGATGCTTATGACCGCCGCGGAGGAAATGCGTACCCGCTGCTTGGCCAACCTTCATTGCCATTTCCGGCGTCATAGCACCCGCGTTGCTACGTCCTCTGATGCCGTCTGTTCCAAAATATTTGCGCGCCATTTGCGTTTCTGCCCCTATGCGGTCGTTTTTTGATTTTTTCGCGCCGCTAAGCCTCTCCCTTGCATAGGGAGCGACAGGCTGGCAAGACCCGATGCTATGTCAAACGCTACACGTATTCTCCTTGCGCTCGTCATTGGTCTTGCCCTTGGAATTTTCGCCGCCGCACAAGTGCCCTTTATTGGTACGCAAATTGCCTATTGGCTCGATATTGTCGGCTCCTTGTGGCTTAACGGCCTTCGCATGACCGTAGTGCCGCTGGTCGTGGCGCTGCTCATTACCGGCATCGTCAAAAGCGCCGAAGCGGCGCGCGCTGGCCCCATGGCTGCGCGGACTGTCACCTGGATCGTTGTCTTGATGGGTCTTTCGGCGGCCATGGGCGCCCTGCTAACGCCGACATTGCTGTCCTTATGGCCTATGCCCTCGGAAAGTGCTTCGGCATTGCGTGCAGCGCTTACAGGCGTTCCAGCGGTGGCGGAGCAGCCGCCGTTGCGTGACTTTCTCGTCGCTTTGGTGCCGACCAATCCCATTGCTTCAGCAGCCAATGATTCGATCCTACCGCTCCTGATCTTCACTTTGGTATTCGCTTTTGCAGTCACGCGCCTCACGCAAGGTCCAAGGGCGCAAATGGCCGGTTTTTTCAGCGCGCTCGCCGATGCAATGGTCATTGTCATTGAATGGGCGCTCAAACTCGCACCCATCGGTGTTTTTGCCTTAGCCTTTGTCGTTGGCGCACGCTCCGGACTCGCGGCACTAGGCGCAGTTGCCCATTATATCGTCACGGTTTCCATCGTCGGTATCATCGTTGGCGGCTTCGCCTATCTGGTCGCCGTGTTTGCTGGTAAGGTGCGCTTGAGCGAATATGCGCGGCAGATCGCGCCAGTGCAGGCCTTTGCCGTATCAACACAATCATCGCTCGCGAGCTTGCCGCTGATGTTGAAAAAGGCCGAGGCGCTGGGTGTGCGGGAATCGACCGCTGGATTAGTTCTGCCGATGGCCGTCGCTTTATTGCGCGTCACTGGGCCAGCTATGAACTTGGCGGTCGCGCTATATGTTGCAAACTGGTTTGGAGTGGAGCTCAGTGGTTTCGATTATGGCTTTGCAATTTTTATCGCTGCGTTGACCTCCATGGGCGCTGTCAGTCTGCCGGGATCGGTTAGCTTCGTGACGTCTATCGCGCCTATCTGCTTGGCGCTAGGCATCCCGATTGAACCTTTAGCCCTGCTGATTGCTGTCGAAACACTGCCCGACATCTTCCGCACCACAGGTAATGTGCAAATGGACGTGGCGCTTGCGACGGCCATAGAGGCATCTGAAAAGGACAAAGCCGATGCAATATCGTGAACTTGGCTATGGATTAAAAGTATCAGCGCTCGGCGTTGGCTGTATGCCAATGATCAAGGGCGGCAATATCACTTACGGCCAAGATGCCGACCCAGATGAGGCGATCAAGACGATCCACCGCGCGATCGATCTTGGCATCAACTTTTTCGATACGGCCCAGATTTATGGCCCGTTCCAGAATGAGGAATTGGTCGGCCAAGCCATTAAGGGCAAGCGCGACGGCCTTATCATCGCCAGCAAATTCGGCTTCAAATTTGATAGCAACAATATCGTCGGCGTGGACGGCTCAGATACAAATGCCAAGACTGCAGTTGAAGGCACTTTGAAACGCCTCGGCATCGATTGCCTTGACCTATATTATCAACATCGCGTCGATCCCAATGTACCGATTGAAGAGACCGTCGGCGCGATGGCTGACCTGATAACTGAGGGCAAGATCAAGCATATCGGCCTGTCCGAAGCTGGCCCAGAAACTTTGCGTCGTGCAGCCGCAGTTGCACCGATTTCTGCGTTACAGAGCGAATATTCGCTGTGGGAACGGGATATTGAGGATGATATTCTGCCGACGTGCCGCGCGCTTGGCATTGGTTTTGTACCTTACTCGCCACTCGGTCGCGGGTTTCTCACAGGTGCTTTCCGAAGTCTTAATGAATTGCCCGAAAATGACTGGCGACGGCAAGACCCCCGCTTTCAGGGCGATAATTTTGCCGCGAACCTTTTTATTGTCGACGCTGTGGGCGAGATTGCCGCCAAGCATGACGCGTCACACGCACAGATCGCTTTGGCATGGATATTGGCGCAAGGCACCGACATCGTGCCCATCCCCGGTTTCAAACGGCGCCTAACGATGGAAGACAGCGCACGGGCTAGCGACATTACCCTCGATACGGATGACCTTGCCAAGTTGGATGCTGCAGCCCCGCGCGGTGGCACATCGGGGCCGCGTTATAGCGAGCGCGGCATGAAGATGGTTCGACTTTAGTAACCTAGCCAGCGAAACAAACCGGCGCCGCCTACGCCCCAAAAATGGTGCGCCCATGTTGCGATGATCCAGATTGAAATCCCTAAAACCCAAGGACCGATGCCGGCACGCAACAATGCCGCGGGGCGGATAAAGAAATGTGTGTTGCTGAGCCACTCTGCCCACTGATCACCCATCAGCTTAAGCTTTTTGATTTCTTGCGCCTTGGAACCAACTAGGGCCAAAAAGACGATACTGCCTGAAAAGATGAAATTGTCGATGCGCGGGGCAACAAGAATATGTCCCACCCCCCATAAAGCAAAGGCCCACATCTCAGGATGCCGGGTCGTCTTAAACACCCCCGAGGGCGTTTGTGCGGCCAGTGCGGTAGATACGCCGATAAGATTGCATGCGTTGCGAATAAACGAACCTGCAAACAAAACCGACGCAACGAGCGTGAGCACGCTTGCGACTATCCAGACACCGTCACCTACAGGCCAAAAATCATCCGCTTTGGGCGCACGTACGAATGCGATAATCATCCACGCAAATGTAACAAGTGATATGACCGAATAGACGGCCATAAAACCTTTCGCTCCGAAGCGGCCAACAAGTAATGCGCGCAACGGATGTGACATCAGGAAATGGCTACCAACGAACAATAGACTTGCGACAGTCAACGTTAGATAATCGCTCACAGCCACCTCCCGACCTAGCTACATCCAGTTGTTATAGCATCATTTTTTCAACGATCATAGGCCTTTGGCAAATCGCCTTCTGTGGGACGCGCATAACGGTCACGCAGACGGTTTTGACGATTGCCGAGCGGTTGCTCAACACCGTCGATGATAACCATAGTGGCTGCACTGGAAAGCTCGAGCGGGTCGCCATCCCAGACAACGACATCTGCGGCCCGACCGGCTTTCAAGCTGCCAAGACGGTCACCAACACCCATAATCTCGGCAGGAACCGAACTGATTGCTGCAAAAGCCTCATCCCAGGTCAGTCCCGTTGCCCCGGGCACATATTGAAGGCTGACTATGTTACCCGCATATTGCGTCGTGTAGCGCAATTGGTGGGAGTCGCGATCGTTGATCATGCCAATGGCAACCTGAACACCGGCATCCTTCATACGGCCAATATTGCTTTGCGTCGCGCCCAGCATTTCGAAGGTTGCTGGCAAATCATTGAGGGCGGATGCGATCACAGGAATACCCGCCTGCGCGAGTTCGCGGGCGACCCGCCAACCTTCGCTCACGCCCACAAACACCATTTTAATTGCCGGAAACTCCCGCTTCAATTCCATAAGGCGCAGCATGTCATTTGCGCCTTCAACATGAATGAGCAAACGAGTGTCACCGCGAAGGACAGACAATAACGCTTTCGCATCCTCAGCCTTCAACAGATCGTCATCAAACGTGCCACGTCCAGCGGCATAATCTTGTGCCTCACGCAGCATAGCGCGGAAGTGCAGATGCGTTCCCGCACGGCTTCCACCCGCAGATGCGGCACCCTCTTCGCCGAACTCGGCAAATTGGAACGCCCGAACTTTTGTGACTGGGCTACCATCCGCTCCTAGATCGGCAATGGCACCTTGACCTGCAAAGATACTGCCTGCAGACTCTGGTGCAACCACCGCGCGCGTCACTCCCGAAGAACGGTTTACCGCAATGGGCGACCGGAATGGGTCAATGGCTGGTGCAACGTCGATAGCGGCAGAAAATCCACTTCGACCACCACTCTTGTCATTGGTGCCGTTGACCGCATCCACTTCAGCTAGGCCAAGGCGGGAAAAACCAGCAAACACACCCGGCGTTACCCATTTGCCCGCGGCGTCAATCTGACGTGCGCCGGAAGGTATGGCAACAGTGGCACCCGCAGCAACGATTTTGCCATCGCGGATAACCACCGTACCGCCTTCAATCGGCGCAGTGCCGTCTCCGACCACGACGCGGCCACCCGTAATGGCAATTGTTTCGGCAGCAACTGGCGTTGCAAAGGCTGCCACAGCAGCGGCGGCATAGAGGAAATGCCTCATTTCACATCTCCTTCACCGGGTTGGCCAAGCTCAAAATCGCTGACCGGACGTAATTTGGGAGTGCTTGCGTCAAACATCAGCGCACCATCGATCCATACCTTGTCAGGACGGGCGTAGACGCTCAACGGATTGCCGTTCCACAGCACGACATCTGCCATTTTGCCAGCCTTCAAGCTGCCCGTTTTGTCGCTGATGCCAAGTGCCTTGGCAGGATTGTAGGTCAGCCATTTGATGACATCGGCATCACTTATGTTGAAACCCATGCGGCGACCATCGGCTTGCGCCTTTGCTGCTTCTTGGTTCAAACGTTGGATCTGATTTTCATCATCGGAATGGATGACGACGCAGGCACCCGTATTGTGGAGGATTGCGGCGTTTTCAGGAATGGCGTCATACGCCTCCATCTTGAAGCCCCACCAATCAGCCCACACGGCGGAACACACCCCATTGTCGCGCAACAGATCAGCTATTTTGTAGCTTTCGACCGCATGGTGGAATGTGGATACCTTATAACCAAATTCCTTGGCCATATCGAGGACGATTGCCATTTCGTCGGCGCGGTAGCAGTGGTTCTGTATCGAAATGTCACCATCCAATACGCCAGCCAATGTTTCCATGCCGATATCGCGGGTATAATCTTTGCCGCTATCGCGCCTTTTCTTATACTCCTGCGCCTTGATCCATGTTTGCCTATTCACGGCTATGTTGCCCATGCGTGTTGATGGCATCCGGCCCTTGCTACCGTAAACGCGCTTCGGATTTTCACCGCAGGCCATTTTCAGGCCATAAGGCGCGTCGGGAAACTTCATGCCCTGCATGGTGCGGGCATAGACGTTTTTCAGCACAACTGACCGGCCACCCATGAGGTTTGCTGAACCTGGCAATACCTGCAATGCTGTCACGCCGCCATTGGCGAGTGCGCGGCTGAAACCAGGGTCTTGCGGCCATACGCTATGCTCAGCCCATACTTCAGGCGTTGTGGGCGATGTGGCTTCGTTGCCGTCGCTATGTGCCTCAACCGATGGTGTGGGATAATCACCCAAATGGGAATGGATATCGATGATGCCGGGCGTCACAAACTTGCCGGTACCATCAATGATCTTTGTGCCCTCGGGAATAGCGGTATCCGCACCGCCGACGCCGCTAACCTTGCCATTGGCAAAAAAGACTACCCCATTTTCGATACGACCACCTTCGCCATCGAAGATGGTGACATTGCGGATCGCTGTCGCGACACCGGGATACGCCTTATAGGTCGAAGGATAGGGGTTCTTGTCAAACGTGCGCAGATTTTCTGCCGGCACAGCTGAGGCGCTTTGGGGCGCCTCGCTGGTGTTTGTACAGGCGGCCAGCGCCAGCGGGGCGGCCAGAAGCGACCAACGAAAATTGCTTTTCATATCCTTATGCTGCCTTTTCTTCTGCAGTGTCTTCGTCCTTAAGCGTATCAAGGTGCATCAGGCGCTTCACCAGAGGTGATACCAGAAGCACGACCACGCCGATGGCAATGGTGATATAGCCGATCTGTTCATAGACATTGATCAAGCCCTCACGGGTCATTTCACCATCATGGCCGCCCGTAGCAGCGCCGATGATGCCAGCAAGGAAGTTGCCGCCCGCAGTCGCGAAAAACCAAGCCCCCATGATCAGCGACGCCATGGTCGCCGGCGCCAGTCGGTTCATCGCCGATAGGCCGACTGGCGAGAGACAAAGCTCTGCAGTCGTTGCGAACAGGTAAAAGGCGAAGATAAACAACACAGGCACCAGAGTATCGGAACCAACGCTGTTCGCACCCCAGACCAGAACGAGGTTGGCAAAGCCAATCTGCGCCAGCGCAATACCGAATTTGGCAGGAGTCGAAGGCTCCAGTCCACGTCGGCCAAGCCACACCCAAAGGCCCGCAAAGATTGGGCCAAGCAAGATGATGTAGATTGGGTTAATCGACTGGAAGATCGAAGCCGGAACGCCCTGACGATCAACAAAGCGGTCGGTGAACAGGTTCATACTACCACCAGCCTGTTCGAACAGCGCCCAAAACAGGGGCTGCAACGCCAACAGGAAGAGGATGGCATAAATGCGGTGCCGCGCCTCTACATCTAGCTTGAACGACTGTAGCAACACATAGCCGAGCAACAGCACACCAAGGCCAAGCAGCAACCAACCATAAAAACCCTGATACTGGATCAGCAGCCAAATGCCGGCAACAGCGGCAAGGCCCACGCCATAAATGCCATATTCGGTCGACTTGGTCATGGGCGCTGGCGCTTCGCCGCGCCCCATAAGCAAAGGCTTGCCGAACACAAACACGATCAGGCCAAGCAACATGCCGAGACCAGCTGCGCCAAAGCCATAAGACCAGCCATAGGTTTCACCCAGATAACCAGCAAAGATTGTACCGATCGCGGCACCCACGTTAATACCCATATAGAAAATGGTGTAGGCGCCGTCACGGCGCACATCGGTGCGCGGATAGAGTTGGCCGACAATCACGGAGATATTGGCCTTGAGGAAACCCGAGCCAACAATGATGAAAGCCAACGCCAGCCAGAATATGTTGATCGCGGGATCTGCCTGTTTCACCAATGGGTCGGTAACACCCGCCAAACCTTCAAATGCCATCAAGACATGGCCAAAGGTCAACAGGACTGCTCCGAACGCCACCGCCTTACGTTGGCCTAGATACCGGTCAGCAAGCCACCCGCCGAGAACCGGCGTGATGTATACAAGGCTGGTATACGCACCATAGATGAGGTTCGATTGGCCGTCGGAAAAGAGCCAGTGCTTTGTAAGATAAAGGATAAGCAGCGCGCGCATCCCGTAATAGGAAAAACGCTCCCACATCTCTGCAAAAAAGAGAACATAGAGACCGCGTGGATGGCCGGCAAATTCAGGCTCCTTACGCGTCGCGATATATGCCCCGCCCAGCAGGAAGAAACCCAGAACCGCTGCCGCGATCGCTGTGATCCAGTCCTGCTCCTGCCAAAGCGCAATGTCTTTCAGCCCCATTTGCAATCCCCTCAATAATCTTCAAATGGACGGTCTTCGCCGCCTGTTTCACTGTTGTGTCATCTAACTGAAAAATCGGGTCTGTGAAGAATTTTGTTGCGCTTGTTACAGCTTTTCGACGAACAGCAGGTTCATGTTCAACGATCTCTCTACAGTTACCACCTATCTGGAAACCCGCCGCTCTGGCAAACCACGCGATATGGTCGCCCCCGGTCCCGATAGCGCGAAGCTCGACCTAATCCTAAGAACTGCCATGCGGACACCCGATCATGGCAAATTATTCCCGTGGCGATTTGTTGAGATTACTGATCGCTCCGCCTTTGCTGCGTTGTTGAAAACAGCATTCTGCGCCGCGAACCCAGACGCTCGCCCGGCGCAAATTGAGGCAGCGATTGCTTCGGCGCACATGGCCCCTACGCTCATCATGTTGATATTCGCGCCGCAACAGAGCTTGAAAATTCCGCTGTGTGAGCAGGAGATGAGCGTTGGCGCGGTGGGTATGAATTTACTCCACGCGGCACATGCGTATGGCTTTGTCGGTAGCTGGATAACGGGCTGGGCAAGCTACGACCCGATGGTACGCGCCGCTATTTGTCAGGGCGAGGAGCGGATCGCGGGCATGTTCTTCATCGGCACCCCGGCGCTTGATTTGGAAGAGCGCCCACGCCCCGTGCCAAGCGACATCATCCGTCAATGGCCATGACAAATAGTCTCACCCATGCTTGACGCGCCATACTGTATTATGGCAGTAAGCATGTGATGAAAAATGACGTAAAACCGGTCTACCTAAAATTACGTGACGTAATCGCTGCGGCTATCCTTGACGGCAAATATAAAGAGGGTGAAATGCTCCCCTCTGTCCGCGCATTTGCGGCAATTCAAGGCGCAAATCCCCTGACAGTTGCCAAGGCTTACCAGTTATTTCAGGACAGTGGCTTGGTTGATGTCAAACGCGGTGTGGGTTTGTTTGTGGCCCGTGGCGCCACTGCAAAACTGCGGAGTTTTGAGCGTGACAATTTCGTCGAGAATGTCTGGCCCGAAGTAAAGGCACAGATGCAGCGTGCTGGTATTGATCCTGCAGAGTTACTCGCGTTATCTTAGGGTCGATTGGCTTTAGGCCAACTGATCGAAATTAAATGGCGACATACCTCTTTCGCGTTCATTGAATACTAAAACCCGTCCAGTGGGCGGCGCACTTCTTTGGGGGCATTCAGGTCGCGTACAGGCCGAACAACCAAGTCCGATGGCCGTCGCCGCACCATTTTTCAGGTCCATACCACGGGCAGATGCCAAAGGTGCGGCGAGTTTTGCGTCCAAGCCAAGGCAAATCGCGAACTCAGCTTCCACACCGCCACTCACGGCGGTTTGCGGGTGCACTGCGCGGGACAAAGTGAACCATCGACTGCCGTCCTCTAATTCCACCAGATGCGGCAGCAGCGTTCCGGGCCGCGCAAAAACATTATGCACATGCCATAAGGGGCAACGGCGGTCCGTCGCAACCAAGGGCGACCCGCTTGCACCAGCATAGCGTTTGCTGCTTTGCCCTGCCTTATCGATGCGCAGCATGAAAAATGGCAGCCCGCGTTGACCGACACGCTGCAACGTCGTCAGGCGGTGGGCAATCTGTTCAAAGCCTGCGCCAAAGCGTCGCTGCAAAAGCATGATGTCATAACCCGTGGCTTCGCAGGCACGCAGGAAGCGCGCATAAGGCATCATAACCGCAGCAGCGAAGTAGCTGCTCAAATGGCGGCGATAGAGCCGTTCCGCCGCTCGCTCTGTAAAGGATGCTCCAGCGACAAGCGCATCAATCTCCGCCTTGGCCTCCAGCATGCCAAGTTGCAATGCGGCGGCAAAGGTACGGCTTGCGGGGTCGAGAAGCTCGGACAATTGCAGTTGCCGTGCGTGCAGGTCGAGGCGGCGGAGCCTGTCGGGCATGACGTCAAATGGCAAAATGCGAATGGAAAGCTGATGTTTTACGCGGAGCCGTTCTGTAATCGCGCCATATAGGTCTGCATTGGCGAGCCGTAATTCGTCCGCAAGAGTTTCAGCCTGCGAATCTAAATCAGCAAAATGGTTGCGCCAACGCTCAATCTCGCGCCGAGCAGATGCAATAGCTTCAGGTTCAATCTGTGCGCCGCCCGCTGCCGCGCTGGCCCCGCCGTGGGAACCACCGGAAAGACGGTCAAACGCCCGCGCAAATGCCTCCGCAGCATCCGGGCTCGCCGCGATCCATTCTTCGACTTGTGCGCGGTCAACCGCCAAATCCGCAAACATCGGGTCGCTTAACCGGCGCCGGATAGCATCAACGCCGCCTCCGGGCGTCGTTCCAGTCAACGTGCGCGGGTCAAAGTCATACGACTGAGCCAGCTTCAACAACAAGGTCGCGGTCAATGGCCGTTGATTGCGTTCAATCAGGTTGAGATATGACGGCGAAATCGCAAGCGTTTCGGCCATTGTTCCTTGGGTCAGACCATAAGCGCGACGGATCCTGCGTACGGCATGTCCTGCAAATAGTTTTTCTTCTGCCATCGCTCTCTTGTCAATAATATTACAACGTTACAAAAAAACGATAGAGTTTTACGACGATAACACAACAAATATTACAAAATTGACTCGGCATTTCTCCGCGCGTGGCTGAAGAATATGAAAAATACTCCCACGAACGAAGGATTAGAATATGTCATATCAGACACTGATAGCCACAAACAGCGCACAAATTGCCGCGCATAAAGGTACGTGGGATTCGATCAGCGCCGAATCCGTCGCGCGCATGCAGTTACAAAACCGTTTTCAGACAGGTCTCGATATCGCCCGCTACACGGCGAAAATCATGCGTGATGACATGGCTGCTTATGACGCGGATCCAGCGCAATACACGCAATCGCTCGGTTGCTGGCACGGGTTTATCGCGCAACAAAAAATTATTTCTATCAAGAAGCATTTTGGCACAACCAAGAAACGCTATCTGTATTTGTCGGGCTGGATGATCGCCGCGTTGCGGAGCGAATTTGGCCCCCTGCCCGACCAATCCATGCATGAAAAAACAAGCGTTCCTGCGCTCATCGAAGAATTATACACCTTCCTGCGTCAAGCCGACAGCCGTGAGCTTAACCTGTTGTTCCGCGATTTAGACGACGCCCGCGAAAAGAATGACACAGCGCGCGCAGCAGCCATCATGAACAAGATCGAAAACCATGAAACCCATGTCGTGCCGATCATCGCCGACATAGACGCTGGGTTCGGCAATGCAGAAGCAACCTATTTGCTGGCAAAGAAGATGATTGAGGCAGGCGCGTGCGCGCTCCAGATCGAAAACCAAGTGTCGGACGAAAAGCAGTGCGGTCACCAAGACGGCAAAGTTACGGTGCCACATGAGGACTTCCTTCAGAAAATCCGCGCATGTCGTTATGCGTTTCTCGAACTCGGCGTTCCGGATGGAATCATTGTTGCCCGTACTGACTCGCTTGGCGCTGGCCTGACAAAGCAAATAGCCGTGTCTACCGCTGCTGGCGACTTGGGCGATTTGTACAACAGCTTCCTCGATTGTGAAGAAATCGACCCCGCAACGGCGCAGAATGGCGATGTCATTTTGAACCGCAATGGAAAGTTGCTTCGACCAAAGCGTTTGCCATCCAACCTGTTCCAGTTCCGCTCTGGTACCGGCGAAGATCGTTGTGTACTCGATTGCATCACGTCGCTTCAAAATGGCGCCGACTTAATCTGGATCGAAACCGAGAAGCCGCATATCGAACAGATTGCCGGCATGGTTGACCGCATCCGTGAGGTCGTTCCCAATGCAAAGCTCGCATATAACAACTCACCAAGCTTCAATTGGACTCTAAACTTCCGCCAGCAAGTATTTGATGCATGGTCCACCGAAGGCCAAGACGTCTCGGCATATGATCGCGCAAACCTTATGAGCGCTTCTTATGACGAAACGCCACTTGGTATTGAAGCGGATGTCCGTATCCAGAATTTCCAGCGCGATTCTGCGAAGCGTGCTGGCATTTTCCATCACCTCATCACGCTGCCGACCTACCACACGGCGGCGCTGAGCACCGATAATCTTGCAAAGGATTATTTCGGTGAAATGGGCATGCTTGGTTATGTTGCCGGTGTTCAACGCAAGGAAATCCGCCAAGGCATTGCCTGCGTCAAGCACCAGAACATGTCGGGTTCCGACATCGGCGATGATCATAAGGAATATTTTGCCGGTGAAGCCGCTTTGAAGGCGGGCGGCAAAGACAATACCATGAACCAATTCAACCAGGCCGCATAAGGAGCGATCAATATGGGTGAACCAGCACGCGCACGTGCCGTCCTTTCGACTGAGGATCTGACGCTACTAAGACAAGCATTGGTACATTATCTTGAGGTCATTCAGGACAAGCCTGAATCGGTCAAATTCGCGCAGCTGTATCACCGCCTTGGTAGCGCCGGCGGCAAATAAACCGGCCTAATTAAAAGAGTTTTCCTGGGGAGGAAAAGCACCTGACCGCCGGCAGTAATGTCGGCGGTTTTTTTGATCGCTGAGCGCAAAAAAATCCCTGCTATTGCGCTGTCCAACCGCCATCGACCGAGAGATTGGTGCCCGTAATCGCGCTCGCCTCTTCCCGGCACAAAAACACAGCAAGCGCGGCCAATTGCTCCACTTGCACAAATTTCTTCTGCGGCTGATTGGCCAGCAACACATCGTTGATCACTTGGTCTCGCGTGAGCCCACGGGCTTTCATCGTATCAGGGATTTGGTTCTCGACCAACGATGTCCAAACATAACCGGGGCAGATATTGTTCACGGTGATGCCTTGTGTAGCTACTTCGAGTGCGACCGTCTTGGTAAAGCCCGCAAGGCCATGCTTTGCGGCATTATAGGCCGATTTGAAGGGCGATGCGACGAGGCTGTGCATCGACCCGGTGTTGATAATGCGGCCCCATCCTTTGGCCTTCATCGCAGGCAAGGCGGCCTTGGTCGTGTGGAATGCAGAGGACAGGATTATCGACAGGATCGCGTCCCATTTGTCCTCCGGAAATTCGTCAACCGGCGCAACATGCTGAATTCCGGCGTTATTGATCAAAATATCCGGTGATCCCAATATGTTGGTGCATTCAGAGACCATTGCCCGGATGCTGTCGGGTACGGTCATGTCAGCCGCGGAATAATGCGCCTTTCCGCCGCTCAATTTGCTGAGTTCGGCAACATAGCTTTGTATCAGATCCGCATCGCCAAAACCGTTTATCATCACATTTGCACCCTGTGCGGCTAACGCCCGGGCATAGCCCAAGCCGATGCCGGAAGTTGAACCAGTTATCAGTGCCGTTTTGCCTTCGAGAAACATATGAGCGTGCCTTTACATTTAGGATGAGGTTATCTTGCGCAATGCTCGGCTAAACGCAATGTTCCATCTCGATTATGCGCGACGAAACGAGCAAGGACCGGACGCCGTGCAAATGCAAAATCCAAATAGATGCAATTATGTGCAAGGTCTGTCATAAGCCCAAAATGCGCTTACAAGATTGTCACAATGTCGCAGATTTTCGCCGTCTAGCAAAGTCGCGCCTGCCTTCACCTATATTCAATTACATCGATGGCGCTGCCGACGATGAACGCACCAAGATACGCAACACGTCGGCATTTGACGATTGCGACCTGGTGCCCAATGTCTTGGCGGGTGTGTCAGAAATTGACATGGGCGTGACTGTGATGGGGCAGCGAATTGATATGCCGCTGATGCTGTCTCCCACCGCGTTGCAGCGCCTATTCCATTGGCATGGCGAGCGGGCCGTTGCTTCGGTCGCGCAGCAGCATAACACCTGGTTTGGCATCTCCTCGCTCGCCACCGTCAGCATTGAGGAGGTCGGCGCGGCCATCAAAACGCCAAAAATGTTCCAACTCTACATCCACAAGGATAAGGGGCTAAACATATCGATGATTGAACGCTGCAAAGCAGCAAAGTTTGACGCCATCGCGCTAACGGTCGACACGATCGTTTCGGGAAATCGTGAGCGATGCCTGCGCAGCGGATTTACGTCACCCCCGCGTTTCACGCCCGCATCGGTCATGAGCTACGCCATCCACCCAGCATGGGCGCTGAATTATCTGTTCCGCGAAAAATTCGCCCTGCCCAATTTACAGACACATGTCGATGCGGGCACCAATGTTGCGGTATCGGTAGCGGAATATTTCAATACCATGCTCGATACATCTATGGATTGGAAAATGGCCGAAAAGGTCCGTTCGGACTGGGGCGGTGAATTTTGCCTAAAGGGCATCATGTCCGTCGACGATGCGAAACGCGCCGTCGACATTGGCGCGACTGCGATCATGGTATCCAACCATGGCGGACGTCAATTGGACGGGTCGCGTTCCCCTTTCGATCAAATAGCCGAAATTGCCGATGCCGTGGGCGGCAAAATTGATATCATTTGTGACGGCGGCGTGCAGCGCGGAAGCCATGTATTGAAGGCGCTTGCCGCAGGGGCCACCGCGTGCTCCGGCGGGCGTCTCTATCTATATGCCTTGGCAGCAGCTGGCCAACCCGGCGTCGAACGCATCGTCGGCAAATTGCGCGAAGAAATTGCACGGGATATGCGCTTGATGGGCGTCACATCACCATCGCAACTTGACCGCTCCATGCTGCGCTGGCGCTAAGCTGAGCTCTTCAGGAACCAGATAGCGATAAGTGCCAGTAAGACCGCAAAGACACGACGGACGATGCGCGCCCTGTTCCCGGTGGATATCCATCCATGTGCCTGTGCCGCTAGCGCGACGATAACAAGATGCACAAAAGTGGCGATCACAACATAGCTTGCGGACAACAAAGCCGTTTGCGGCCCAACTGGCGCGCTTTGCGATATATAGGCTGGCAGGACGGTTATAAAGAAAACAGTTGCCTTCGGGTTCAGCAAATTCAGCAACAGCCCATGGCGAAACCATGCGCCGAGCGCTTTTTTGCTTATAATATTCGAAATGGCTTCATCTTCGCCCGCCCATGTCTTCCACGCCAGCCAGAGTAAATAGGCGACCCCAGCATAGCGCAACAGGCTGAATAGCGTTGGAGAACGCGTCGCCAACTCCGCAAGACCAATAGCCGATGCAGTGGCCAATATCGTAAGGCCCAGCGCAATCCCAGCTACCGCGGCAAATCCAGACCTTTTGCCTTCGCGCGCACTGGTCAACGCCAACCACGCCATATTGGGACCGGGGGTTAGCTCGATCAATATTGTCATAACAAGGAAAGGCATGAAAACTTCTGTCATCGCACCAACACATATCGCACGGAACAAAGACATAGTCGATTGCGCTTGGCTTTGGCGCGATAAGCCACCATCTACGCATCATGACTTCTTTCTCGTTCCTTGATCTGGTGCCGGTTGTGGAAGGCGGATCGGTCGCAAGCGCACTCGCCAATGCGGCTGATCTTGCGGCGCATGCCGAAGACCTTGGCTTCACAAGGTATTGGGTTGCCGAACATCACGGCATGCGCGGCATTGCGAGCGCAGCCACCAGCGTCGTCATTGGGCATATTGCAGCAGCGACCAAAACTATCCGCGTTGGTTCAGGTGGCATCATGCTGCCTAACCATGCGCCCTTAGTTATTGCCGAACAGTTTGGCACGCTGGACGCGCTCTTTCCGGGACGGATTGATCTAGGACTTGGCCGGGCACCGGGTAGCGACCAACGCGTGGCCACCGCGATCCGGCGGACACTCGACAGCGACCCCAATGCATTTCCGCGCGACGTAATGGAATTGCAAAGCTATTTCGCCGATGATGGCCAAACCGGCATCGTCGCAACGCCTGGTGCAGGCGCCCATGTCCAACTCTATATCTTGGGCAGCAGTCTCTATGGCGCGCAGGTGGCAGCCGCATTGGGCCTGCCCTTCGCCTTTGCCAGCCATTTTGCGCCACAAATGCTGCATGAGGCGTTACATATCTACCGCAGCCATTTCCGCCCGAGCGCCATACTTGATGCGCCACACGCCATGGCCGCGTTCAACATCATCGCTGCCGAAACCGATGCAGAGGCAGAGTATTTGGCAAGTTCATTGATGCAAAGCTTCGTTGCGCTGCGCACCGGTAACCCGCGCCAATTGCCGCCACCGGTAGAGGGCTATGTCGCGCCCCTACCCCCGCATTTTGCATCTGCCTTGCATGACGTGCTGTCCGCCAGCGCCATCGGCGCGGCAGACACGGTCAAGTCAGCGGTACAGGCGTTTCAGGCACGGACACAGGCTGACGAAATCATCGTCGCCTGTTCGGTATTCGACCATGAAAAGCGCAAACGGAGTTTAGACATTGCCGCCTCCGTTTTCGCAGACATCAATACACGCGTGGTTTCGGCTTAATATACTCTGCCTCATCGGTCAGCGTATAATCATGGACCGGGCGATAGTCGATTTTGACCTTTCCGCCGGAACCGCCCCAACCGTCAAACCATGACGCGGTGTGCTTCATCCAGTTGGCGTCATCGCGCTCAGGGAAATCTTCGTGCGCATGGGCGCCGCGGCTTTCCTTGCGGTTGTTTGCGCTTTCGATTGTGCAAACCGCCTGCCCCATCAGGTTATCGAGCTCAAGCGTTTCGATAAGGTCGGTATTCCAGATCAAGCTGCGGTCGGTCACATGGACGTCGGCGAGGCGCTTGTTAACCTTCTGCATTTCAACAACGCCTTCTTCCAACAACGCGGTATCGCGGAATACAGCAGCATGCTTTTGCATCGTCCGCTGCATTTGCAAACGAATCTCCGCAGTCGGCGAACCGCCCTTCGCATTGCGGAACTTGTCGACGCGGGCCAGTGCAAGATCCGCAGCGTCCGCTGGCAATGCCTTGTGCGGCGCGCCTGGGGTCAGTGTCGACTTCAAATGCAAGCCCGTTGCACGGCCGAACACGACAAGGTCAATCAACGAGTTAGAACCCAAACGGTTGGCGCCATGCACCGAAACGCAGGCCGCTTCACCAACGGCATACAGGCCCTGAACGATGACTTCGGGATCATCGCCAACCTTGTTAACAACTTGCCCATGATAATTACACGGTATACCGCCCATATTATAGTGCACCGTTGGCGTCACAGGTAAAGGTTGCCGCGTCAGGTCTACGCCCGCAAAAATCTTGCCGCTTTCGGTGATGCCAGGCAAACGCTGCGCCAATACCGCTGGGTCAATATGGTCGAGGTGCAGGTAAATATGATCCTTATGCTCGCCAACACCGCGCCCTTCACGCATTTCAAGCGCCATAGAACGGCTGACAACGTCGCGTGACGCCAAGTCCTTCGCCGATGGAGCATAGCGCTCCATAAAGCGTTCGCCTTCGCTGTTGGTCAGATAACCGCCCTCGCCGCGTGCGCCTTCGGTGATGAGAACGCCAGCACCATAAATACCCGTTGGGTGGAACTGGACAAATTCCATATCTTGCAATGGCAAGCCAGCGCGCAAGACCATACCGCCGCCATCACCGGTACAGGTATGCGCCGAAGTTGCGGAGAAGTAAGCGCGGCCATAGCCACCGGTTGCCAGTACAACAGCGTGACTCTTAAACCGGTGAATGCTGCCATCTTCCATGCACATGGCGATAACGCCACGGCATTCGCCATTTTCCATGATCAGGTCGAGCGCGAAATATTCAATGAAGAAGTCCGCGTCATATTTTAGGCTCTGTTGATACAAAGCATGCAGCATAGCGTGACCGGTACGGTCGGCAGCAGCAGCGGTACGTTGAACGGGAGGGCCTTCGCCCATATTCTGCATATGCCCGCCAAAGGGCCGTTGGTAGATGGTACCATCGGCGTTGCGCGAGAATGGCACGCCCGCATGCTCAAGCTCATAGACCGCAGCAGGTGCCTCACGGACCATATATTCGATGGCATCTTGGTCGCCGAGCCAATCCGAGCCCTTGACCGTGTCATACATGTGCCAGGTCCAATGATCAGGCGAGTTATTACCCAGCGATGCAGCAATCCCGCCCTGCGCGGCAACGGTGTGCGAACGCGTGGGGAAGACTTTGGTAATGCAGGCTGTTTTTAGACCGGCTTCCGCGCTTCCCATAGTAGCGCGCAGACCCGACCCGCCAGCGCCGACAACGACGGTGTCATATGTGTGGTCAATAATCTTGTAAGCGTCTGACATCAGGCGGGAGCTCCGGTAAATGCGAGTTTTGCGACAATGAAAATGCCGAATACGGCGCTGGCAATGACGTAAAAATTAAGAAGTGTCATGGCCCCGAACTTCAAGCCATCATCATGCACATAATCTTCAATCAGCACCTGCAGACCTAAGCGGGCATGCGCAAAGATATTGGCGATCATCAAGATCATTGGAACGGCAACCAATGGTTGCGCTAGCCATTGCGCCAAGGCAGCTTGATCAAAACTTGGGATCATCAATAACGATGCTACAAACCAGGTGGTCAGCAATATATTGCCAATCGCGGTCAAACGCTGCTTCAGCCAATGTTCACCGCCATGTTTGGCCGAGCCTAGGCCGCGAACGCGACCGATATTTGTTCTACTGTCCATCACAAAACTCCCTGAAAGCGCGATGCCACAATCAGGGCTACCAATGCAGTTGCAAAAATGGCTGCGACAAATGCAACCGATGCCCACAAGCGGTTGGTCTTCAATTCATAGCCAGCGCCAATATCGAGCACGAGGTGGCGAAGACCTGAGGCCAGATGCTGAAAGAAGCTGAAAGTCACGGCCAAGGCCACAAGGCGGAAGAACCAGTTGCTGGCGATTTGCAAGGCTGTGCCATCGGCACCTGCAGAAACGACATATTTTTGGAACGTGGCATAGCTTTCCACGCCACCGCCAATAGCCGACAGCCACCACAATAAAGTCATCATTCCAGCAGTCGCGAGAACAAAGCCTGTCGCGCGGTGGAAGATCGAAATGGCCATCTGCGGCGACCAACGATACACCTGTAAATGCGGTGACAATGGTCGGTTGGGGTTTTTCGCCATGTTTTCAGCGTCCTTCAAAATTGCTAGCAGTCGACGTTGCGACGCTCTTTAATCGATTAATGCTGTCGTGCAAGACCTGCGCAGTGCGAAACGCGCAATCGGTTCACCAATTTAGGGAATAACTTTGGTTGAATTTTTGTCTGCGCTATGAAAAGCAGCAGCGATGAAAACGCATATTCTTATCACCGGCGCCGCGCGCGGAATTGGCGCAGCAATCGCCGCAAGCTTTGACCCCGCGACAACAAAATTGGTTGCCCTGTCCAGTCAGGATGGTGACCTGAATGACCCAGCGATTCCCGCGCAGCTTTGGGCAAAGGCACTAGACGACTTGGACGGCCGCATAGACGTCCTCATCAACAATGCAGGCGTCTTCGAAACAAACCCCGTTGCGCGACCAGATGACGAATGGTTAGCAAGCTGGAACCGTACTATGCAGATCAACCTGACCGCCAGCGCCGATTTATGTCGCCGCGCCGTTCTGCATTGGCAGGAGAATGGCGCATCGGGCCGCATTGTCAACATCGCCAGTCGCGCGGCACATCGTGGCGATAGCCCTGCTCATTGGCATTATGCGGCGTCAAAGGCGGGGATGGTCGCGATGACCAAAACCATCGCGCGCGCTTATGCCAAAGAGGGTATTTATGCTTTTGCCATCTGTCCCGGCTTTACGATGACAGGCATGGCCGAAGATTATCTGGAAAGCCGCGGCGGTGACAAATTGCTGGCAGACATCCCCTTGGGCAAAGTCGCCGATCCCGAAGAGGTCGCGATCATGGCAAAGTTCTGCGCTTTGGATGCGCCGCCATCGATGACCGGCGCCATACTCGACGTAAATGGTGCAAGCTATGTCCGGTAATTGGAAAGTGCAGTTTTCCTGCACCCGTGCCGAAGCAGAGGCCTTACATGAGGATGATGAATGGCTGGCGTCGCTCGACCCTATGCCCTCTATCGTGGCGGACGAAGTTGAGGCATTTAACGACGATAAATGGCAATTAAATGCCTATTTCGCAGAAAAGCCAAGCAAGGCAGTTATCAAGACCATTCGAGGTCGCCTAAACAGTGCAGCCAATACAAAACCCGTCGTCGAAAAGCTCCCCGACGCTGACTGGGTCGTGATGAGCCAGCAAGGTTTGAACCCGGTCCATGCGGGCCGTTTTTATGTCCACACCCGTTCCAATAAGGGAACCGTACCTGAGGGCACGACGCCGTTCCTGATTGAAGCAAGCCGCGCCTTTGGTACAGGCGGTCATGAAACAACCAGCGGCTGCCTGATGATGCTCGACACTATGAAACGGGCTGGCAAGCGGTTCGACGTGATCGCCGATATTGGCACAGGCACGGGGCTGCTGGCATTTGCCGCACATAGCCTTTGGCCAAAGGCCTATTTGACGGCGTCGGACATTGATCCAGTCAGCGTCGACGTCACCAAAGATAATGCTCTGGTCAATAACCTGCCCTGTGGCGTCTCTCAGGGGCAACTCGCACTTTGCGTAGCCGAGGGTACCGCACACCCACTTATCACCTCACGGGCGCCCTACGACCTCGTAACGGCCAATATTTTGGCCGGTCCCTTGATAGAGCTTGCACCTTCCATTGCTCAAATCATGAACGATGGTGGCGCGCTGATATTGGCGGGGCTCCTGAATACGCAGGCAGATGCTGTGTTACGCGCGTATAAGCGACACGGCTTCCGGCTTGAAAAGCGGGTTGATTGCGGTGACTGGCCATGCCTATGGCTGGTGAAACGCCGCTTTTATGGTTGGAAACGTCCCGTTCGGGCAAATGGTCGTACGAGCCAACCACCCGGGGATTTCGGAACATGGTAGCACCCAGTTAATCAGCGACCGACACCCATTGCATATTCTTGTGTTCCCTGCGTTAGCAGCACATCATCTGCCAATATTTCACCAGCGCCTATATCGGCCAGCGTTTCCAGCTTTGCATAAATCGGCGCAAAGTCTGTCTCGACCGTGACGTTGAGCAATTGGTCGATGCTGGAAATCACAAAATAACTCTGCTGAAAATCGTCGATGCGGTAATTTGTGCGCATGACCCGAAGCAAATCGAACGCGATCCGGTTCGGGCTTTGATCATCCAAAGCAAAGATGCTTTCGGCATAGCTTGAGACTATCCCCGCGCCATAAATGCGCAGGCCATCGGCTTGCTGGATCAGGCCGAACTCCACCGTATACCAATATAATCGCGCCAAATGATCCAACGCGCCAAAGCTAAGCGACCGCAAACCGCCTTTGCCATAAGCCACCATATAATCGGCAAACACGGGGTCGGCTAACATCGGCACATGTCCAAATACATCGTGAAAGACATCTGGTTCTTGCAGATAATCTAACTGCTCCGGTGTCCGAATAAAATTGCCAGCAGGAAACCGGCGGTTCGCCAGATGGTCAAAAAACACAGCATCAGGCACAAGGCCCGGTACAGCGACAATTTGCCAGCCCGTCGCCGCCATCAACCGCGCGTTCAGTTCGCGATAATCCGGAATACCTGGGCGGGAGAGCTTCAGCACGTCAATACCGCGCATGAACGCATCGGCAGCGCGTCCCGGCAGCATGGCGGTTTGCCGTTCAAACAGCCGGTCCCAGTTTGCATGTTCATCCGCGTTGAATTTTTCCCAATTTTGGGGCACCGTCCAATCGGCATGCGCACCAGCTGGTGGCGTTTCATAAACGTGGCTAATTGGATCCATGGCAACTGGTTACACTTGAAACCAGATTACAGCAACTAACTGTGCGACAGATTTACGCGCCCTCGACGATATTGGCCCATTCGGCTTCATCAATAACCTGAATGCCAAGCGCAATTGCCTGTTTCAGCTTTGACCCGGCACCGGGGCCAGCGACCACAAGATCGGTTTTTGCGCTAACCGAGCCCGCTGCCTTCGCGCCCAAGGCTTCGGCCTGTGCTTTGGCTTCATCGCGGCTCATCGTCTCCAATTTTCCGGTGAAGACAATCGTTTTGCCCGTCCAAGCGCTTTCGCGAATATTGGAGACATAAACGGGCGGAGTGACTTCTTTCAAAAGGTCGGTCCACACAGATAGATTATGGGGTTCATGAAAGAAGTCCCGCAATGCTTCAGACACCGCGCCGCCAACCCCGTCTATCGCTGTGACGTCGGCAATTGCAGATTCATCCGCCTGTGCCAGCCTAAGGCCGACTTTGCCGATTTCGTCGACCGAACCGAACGCCTTAAACAAATCACGCGCCGTGACCGTCCCAATGTGACGGATACCCAAGCCAAAAAGAAGCTTGGCACCATCCGGTGTGCGCTTTGCCTCAATCGCTGCCAACAGGTTATCCACAGACTTATCCTGCCAGCCATCGCGCGCTAATATGTCAGCGCGGCGGTTCCGAAGCCGGAATATATCCGCAGGGCTTTCCAGCCAGCCCAAATCAAAAAATTCCTGAATGGTTTTCTCGCCCAGCCCCTCAATATCCAGCGCACCACGGCTGACAAAATGAATGAGGCGTTGCACCCTTTGCGCGGGACAAATCAGGCCTGCGGTGCAACGTACATCGACTTCACCCTCTTCGGCCACGGCTTCGGAACTACATTCCGGACATGTTCTAGGGAATTCATACGCCGCACGCTCGGTTTCACTCGAGAGGTTCTCAACGATCTGGGGAATCACATCGCCTGCCCTTTGCACGACCACACGGTCGCCGGGACGGACGCCGAGGCGTGTAATCTCGTCGCGGTTGTGCAACGTTACGTTGGACACCACTACACCGCCGACCGTGACCGGCGTGAGGCGGCCAACCGGCGTGAGCTTGCCTGTCCTACCAACCTGTATATCAATTTGCTCCAGCGTCGTTTCTGCGCGCTCTGCGGGAAATTTATGCGCAATGGCCCAGCGCGGGGATTTTGCGACAAAGCCAAGCCGTTCCTGCCAGACCAAACGGTCAACCTTGTAGACAACGCCATCAATATCATAGGGCAATTCGGCGCGGCGGCGTTCGATATCCGCATAATGCGCAAGGACGTCATCGGTGTGGCTAAAGCGGCGTAGCAAGGGCGATATCGGCACGCCCCAGGCGGCAATTGCCGCCATCACCTGATTCTGCGTGTCGGCTGGCAACGCACTCACCTCCCCCCAGCCATGCGCTAGAAAGCGCAAGGGACGCGATGCGGTAACCTTCGCATCCTTTTGTCGCAAAGACCCCGCTGCCGCATTGCGCGGGTTGGCGAACAGCTTGCCATCTTTGGCCTTCTGCGCGTCGTTAATCGCGGCAAAGTCCGACTTCGCCATATAAACTTCGCCGCGTATCTCGAAAACGTCTGGCACGTCGCCGTTCAGTTTTTGCGGGATGTCAGCGATATAGGCGACGTTGGCGGTGACGTCCTCCCCCACGCTGCCGTCACCGCGCGTCGCGGCTTGTTTGAGCACCCCATTTTCATAACGCAGCGAGAGTGAAAGCCCGTCAATCTTGTCCTCCGCCGTCAACGCAACTTCTGTGTCCGCGGCCAAGTTTAAGAACCGCCTTACGCGCGCGACAAAGTCATGCACATCCTGCGGCGCAAAGGCGTTGTCGAGGCTCATCATCCTTTTGGCGTGGGTGATCTTTTTGAGACCCGACCCATCAACAGCTGCACCCACTTGGGTGTTGGGGCTATCGACGCGGACGAGATGCGGAAATGCAGCTTCCAATTCATTATTACGTCGCACGAGGGCGTCATATTCCGCGTCGGAGATTTCAGGCGCATCTTCCGCATGGTAGCGCTTGTTGTGGTACGCAATCTGTTTCGCCAAACGCATCAGATCGTTGGCAGCATCCGCCTCAGATGTCACTCACTCGCTCCAGTGGCCGGATTGGCAACGTCAAACGCCACGCGAAACAGACGGTTGGGTCGTGCCAGCTCATAGGTTAATGTCTGACCCGGATTGACTTCAAACGCCCAAATGTTCGTGTTCGACACCGTACGGCCTTCTTTGGTGAACATCGCCTTGGAATAAGCATCCACTGGAAATTCCTGACGCGAGGCCGTTCCCGGCTGCGCCGTGTCTCCGCCATATTGCGACACAGGGTCTTCGGCACCGTCTTTCAACATATGGCGATGTTTCAGGCGTAGACCGCCGTCTGTCCGCGTAATAATCCATGTGCGCGAGCGGTCTTCGCCGACATCGAAGGAAATCTGTATTTCGCGGTCGGTGCAGGTGCGGACATGGGCCTGCATCTTCGCAGTGGCAAAACTCGCGTCGCTATCATCGCCAGCGACCAGCTTGCCATTGAAGCTTTTGCCGCACAGCGTAGACATTTGCGCGAAAAACTGGTCCGCCGGTTGTGCCGATGGTTGCGGTGTTGCATTAGCGCTGGCCGACAAAGCCACCAAAATCCCAAATTTCTTCATATTGTCTCCAAAAGCCTGACGGCCTGAGCCCTTGCCTCGTCTGTCACCTCTGCTCCAGACAACATACGCGCAATTTCTTGTCGGCGCGCCTCCGCATCCAACAAAGTGACACCTGTCCGTGTCACCGTGCCTTGGCTTGATTTGGCGATGAAATAATGCGCCTTTCCTTTGGCCGCAACCTGCGGGCTGTGCGTGACCGCAAGTAATTGAGTGTGGGTCGCAAGACGCGCAAGACGTTCGCCAATCGCAGCGGCAACAGCGCCGCCAACACCGCGGTCGATTTCGTCGAAGATAATCGTGGCGGCCCCGCCCTCTTCAGCCAAGGCAACTTTCAGCGCGAGGATGAAACGCGACAACTCCCCGCCCGACGCGATCTTCGCCAAAGGTGCAAATGGCGCACCGGGGTTAGTCGAAATGAGAAACTCGACCCGGTCCATACCATAAGCCGTCCAGCGGTCCTCCGGTAACTTCTCTACGGCCGTCTGAAACTGCGCGGCATCCAGCTTCAATGGCGCAAGTTCATTTTTCACGGCGGCGTCCAGCTTGACCGCAGCTGCCGAACGGACCGCAGACAATGCGTTTGCAGACTCGACATAGGCCTTATGCTTGGCCGCGACCTCCGCCTCCAGCACCGCAAGTCCTTCGCCGCCGGCTTGAATGGATTGTAACTGCGCCGTCAGCTTTTCCTGCAACGCGATAATGCCGT
This sequence comes from Sphingomonadales bacterium, assembly GCA_027488785.1. Taxonomy (GTDB): domain Bacteria; phylum Pseudomonadota; class Alphaproteobacteria; order Sphingomonadales; family Sphingomonadaceae; genus Sphingorhabdus_B. The sequence goes on from JAIYAY010000009.1 coordinate 144,625, forward strand.
CGGGCGCAATATTGTGCTTGCGGGCCAATGCCCGCAGCTCAAACAAGCGCTCCTCAATCTCATCAAGCCTTGCTGGCTCATATTCAATCGCGCGCGCAGCTGCGTTTAACTTATCCTCGGCCTCGCTCGCCTCAATCACAGCGCGGTCCAATGCGGTAAGCGCTTCCGCGAGTAACGGGTGCGCGTCCGCCAAACGGTCCAATTTGCGTGCCGCGCCACGGATCAGTGCCAAGCCGCTTTTCGGGCCGTCAAAGCTTTCCAGCACGGCCTTCAAGTCTTCGGCAATGCGTTCGCCTTTTTGCATGTCGGATCGCTCGCCAGCGAGTAGCTCTTCCTCGCCGGGTTGCGGATGAAATGCCGCAAGTTCGGCCACCGCATGTTCCAACCATTCGCGATCGCGCGCTGCGTTATCGAGCGCTTCACGGGCAATATCCAAACGCGATCTGGCATCCTGCCATGCGACAAAATTGGCCGACACGGTTGCGGTATCGCTGCGGCCAAAAGCGTCCAAAAGCCCGCGATGCCCGCGCGGGTTCAACATGCCGCGATCATCGTGCTGGCCGTGGATCTCAACCAAGGCCGTGCCAAGTTCCCGCAACAATGCTGCTGAGCAAGGTTGGTCGTTGATAAACGCCTTGCTGCCGCCATCGGCCTTCACCGAGCGGCGGATGATCAAAGGCTCATGGCTATCGATATCGATGTCATTGTCGGCAAGGAACGCCGCGACATGGCCAGAAGCTTCAAAACTCGCCGTAACCTGCGCCTTGTCCGCACCAGAGCGCACCAAACCGCTATCGGCGCGCGCGCCAAGGGCAAGGCCAAGCGCATCCAACAAAATCGATTTACCTGCCCCGGTCTCGCCCGTCAGCACACCAAGACCGCTTGCAAATTCCAAGTCCAGTGCCTCGATCAGCACGACATCGCGGATCGAAAGCCCCGTTAGCATGGCATTACGCGGCGGGCGCGTTCTTCTGTATCAGGTTGTAGGCACGGGCATACCATTCGCTGCCGGGATAGTTGGCGCCCAAAACGGCGGCAGCCTTCCGCGCCTCTTCCGGCACGCCCATCGCAAGATAGCTTTCCGTCAGACGATACAGCGCCTCTGGTGCGTGCGTTGTTGTATCATATTTGTCGACCACTTCGCGGAAGCGCACTGATGACGCGAGCCACAAGGCACGGCGTTGGTAGAAACGGCCAATTTCCATTTCCTTACCGGCAAGGTGGTCGCGGACAAGATCAATCTTCAACGTCGCATCCGACGCATAACGCGATGTCGGATAACGGCGCTGTACTTCGCCTAAGGCGGCTAGTGCCTGCTCCGAAATCTTCTGGTCACGAGTCACGTCGCTGATCTGCTCATAATAAGACAGAGCAATCAGATAATATGCGTAAGGCGCGTCCTTGTTTCCCGGATGGATTGACAGGAAACGACGTGACGATTGGATCGACTCATTATATTTTTGCGCCATATAATAGCTAAAGGCGCTCATAAGTTGCGCACGGCGCGCCCATGGCGAATAAGGATGCTGGCGCTCCACCTCGTCAAACAACGCCGCAGCGACTTCATATTGCTTGTTATCAAGCTTATCCTTGGCAGCCGCATATAGCGTATTGACGTCACGCGCGACATAACGGGTGTTGCTGCCCGGCTTTGCCCCGCCGCCACCGAGACCGAGCGCAGCACAACCGGAAAGCAGGGAAGATGCGGCCAATACCGCGACGGGCAGAAGGAATTTTTTGTTCATGAATGTTCCCTAGATAATCTTGCCCGCCCCGCCAAGCCTTTTGCTTGGCACGGCGCATAAACACGCGTGGAGTCTGCCCGAAATATTCTGTATCGGCGATGAATTCCGCCCAAAGGGGACGCAAAAAAAAGGGGCCGCCGAAGCCGCCCCTTTCCTCTCGTATCCTGTAAGGATTTAATCTTTCAAGAAAGCTGGCACATGGTCGGGATCGCCCCCACCATTATTGCCACCCTCTGAACGCTCTTGGCGTGGGCCACGGTCGCCGCGGCCTTCACCGCGCCCGCCGTCACGACGGGGGCCTCGGTCGCCACGGCCTTCGCCGCGTCCACCTTCACGACGGGGACCACGATCGCTGCGCTCGCTCTTTTCGCGGGGTGGGCGTGTGTCTTCCAGCTCTGCGCCGGTTTCCTGATCAACGACGCGCATCGACAGGCGAACCTTGCCGCGTGGGTCGATTTCGAGAACCTTGACCTTTACGTCCATACCTTCGCTGACGACGTCCGTAACCTTCTCAACGCGCTCATTGCGCATTTCGCTGACGTGGACGAGACCGTCCTTGCCACCCATGAAGTTTACGAATGCGCCGAAATCAACGAGATTAACGACCTTACCGTCATAAATCTTGCCGACTTCTGCTTCTTCAACGATGCCCGAAATCCACTTACGAGCGGCTTCGATTTGCGACATGTCGGATGACGAAATCTTGATGAGACCTTCGTCATCAATGTCGACCTTGGCGCCGGTGGTAGCGACGATTTCGCGAATGACCTTGCCACCGGTACCGATGATGTCGCGGATCTTCGCTTTGTCGATCTGCATCGTTTCGATACGAGGCGCATGTGCGGACAGTTCGCCGCGTGCTTCGCCCAATGCCTTAGCCATTTCACCAAGGATATGCGCGCGGCCTTCCTTGGCTTGGTGCAATGCAGCTTCAAAGATTTCGCGGGTAATACCGGCAATCTTGATGTCCATCTGCATCGTTGTGATGCCTTCGGAGGTACCAGCTACCTTGAAATCCATATCTCCGAGATGATCTTCGTCACCTAAGATATCTGACAGAACTGCGAAATCCTTGCCTTCAAGGATCAAGCCCATTGCAATACCCGAAACCGGACGCTTGATAGGAACGCCAGCGTCCATCATCGCAAGGCTTCCGCCGCAAACCGATGCCATCGACGACGATCCGTTCGACTCTGTGATGTCGCTGGTCAAACGGATTGTGTAAGGAAAATCTTCCTTGGTTGGCAGCACTGGGTGCAGCGCGCGCCATGCAAGCTTACCATGACCAACTTCGCGGCGACCAGGCGCACCGAAACGGCCAACTTCACCGACGCTGTAGGGCGGGAAGTTATAATGCAGCATGAAGCTTTCATAATGCAGGCCGCCAAGACCATCGATCATCTGCTCTGCGTCCTTGGTGCCCAAGGTGCAGGTCGCGATGGTTTGCGTTTCACCGCGGGTGAACAAGGCAGAACCATGTGCGCGTGGCAAGAAATGCGTTTCTGAGACGATTGGACGGATTTGCGTGGTTGTGCGTCCATCGATACGCGTGCCGTCTTTAAGGATGGCGCCACGCACGATTTCTGCTTCAAGCTTCTTCATCAACTTGCCAGCGGCCATTTGGTCCTGCGGGCTTGCATCTGCGAAAGCTTCCTTTGCAGTTGCGCGTGCGACATTCAGAGCGTTCGAACGGGCTGACTTGTCGGTCAACTTGTACGCAGCAGCAATATCCTTGCCGATAAGCTTCTTCAGCTTATCCTTAGCAGCTGAAAGATCAGCCTGCTCCGGCATGGCCCAGGGGTCCTTCGCGGCTTGCTCAGCAAGCTTGATAATGGCCTTAACGACTTCCTTACACGCATCATGCGCAAACAGAACGGCACCCAGCATGATTTCTTCCGACAGCTCATTGGCTTCGGATTCAACCATCATCACCGCGTCATAGGTCGCGGCCACAACCAGGTCGAGGTCGCCTTCGGCAACCTGCGCATCGGTTGGGTTCAGAATATACTCGCCGTTCAGATAACCCACGCGCGCAGCGCCGATTGGACCCATGAATGGAACGCCCGAAATGGTCATCGCGGCCGATGCGGCTACTATCGCCAGAATATCGGGCTCATTTTCACCATCATAGCTAAGAACCTGCGCAATTGCATTGATTTCGTTGTAGAAACCTTCTGGGAACAGCGGACGAAGTGGACGGTCGATCAAACGCGAAACCAAAGTTTCCTTTTCAGTCGCCCCACGTTCACGCTTGAAAAAGCCACCGGGAATACGGCCGGCTGCGGAATATTTTTCTTGATAGTGAACGGTGAGCGGGAAAAAATCCTGGCCATCCTTCACGGACTTTGCAGCGGTAACCGCGCAAAGCACAACAGTTTCGCCAAGCGATGCCATAACAGCGCCGTCAGCTTGACGGGCAACTTTGCCCGTTTCGAGTGTCAGGGTTTGTCCGCCCCACTCGATTGATACAGTCTTCGTATTAAACATAGATTTTCCTTTGACCCGCATGCCCAATGCGATGCGGGGCCTCTTGAGTTGCGGAAATACCGATCCGCCGCGGATGGGGCATTTTTGAGCCCCGATGACAGTCCAGCCTCATTGCTGAAATGCCCTTTTCATGCGCATCCGAAATTCATTTTTGGAAGGCGCAAAACGCAAACGGCCCGCCGAGGCGGGCCGAGAGTGAATTTATTTGCGAAGGCCGAGCTTCGCGATGAGGGCCGCATAACGCGCACCATCAATTTTTTTCAGATAATCGAGAAGCGAACGACGCTTGTTAACCATTTGAAGAAGACCACGACGCGAGTGATTGTCCTTGTGGTGGTCTTTAAAATGGGATGTCAGGGCATTGATACGGTCGGTCAGGATTGCAACTTGCACTTCTGGTGATCCGGTATCGTTAGGCTCGCGCGCGTGCTCTTTAATGACCTGGGCTTTACGTTCTGCAGTAATAGACATATTTTTCCTTCGAACATCATGAAGTTAGGTTAAAACCACGGACGGTTTTTAAAATACCGTCGACGTTCTGCACCAGCGCTATAGGCCGCAAATCTGCGCCCCTCGCCCAATGTAGCCCATCTTTCATGGCAATCCCGGTCAAGACGCGCCCCTGTTGGACCGCCCTTGCCTGTTCCGGGGAGAGTTCAAGAGCCGGGATGTCGACCAGCCCTGCCTCTATCGGCAAGATAATGTCTTCTTGGGCGGCTCCTTGGCCGAATGTATTCAGTTTGTCCAGCGAAATCGCGCTTTCCAAATTGAACGGCCCGGCGCGTGTGCGACGTAACATCGCGACATGGCCAACAGAACCGACTGCATAAGCGATATCCCGCGCAAGACTTCGGATATAAGTGCCTTTTGAGACATTGGCGGTGAGCGTCACTGCCTCCAGCCCGCCAATAGTCACATCGGGATGGATAAAGAGATCATGCACAGTTACGACCCGCGATTTCATCGCAACGACATCACCTGCCCGCGCCAAGTCATAGGCACGTTTTCCGTCGATCTTTATCGCTGAATAAGCAGGTGGAATTTGTTCGATGGGACCGATAAAATGGCCCAGCACCGCTTCGACTTGCGCCAAGGTCGGACGATGGACAGAGCTCGCAACAATCTCCCCTTCGGCATCCAAGCCGCTGGTTTCTGTCCCAAAGCAAATCGTAAAGTCATATGTTTTTGATGCGTCCAACATACGGCCGCATAATTTGGTCGCTTCGCCCAAAGCAATCGGCAGAACGCCCGTGGCCAATGGATCAAGCGTCCCGCCATGGCCCACCTTGACCTTGCCAAAGCCCGCTTCACGCAAATTGCGCTTTACCGCTGCCACCGCTTGTGTCGAACCCAAGCCAAGCGGTTTATCGAGGATGATCCAGCCATGCATGCGGAGCTATCGGCCTGCCCGCGCCTCATTAAAATGTTTGCGACACATGGCGATATAGCGGTCATCGCCGCCAATTTCGGTTTGCGCGCCGTCGACTACTGCTTTGCCAAATTCATCGACCCGCAAGTTCATCGTCGCTTTACGTCCGCAATCGCAGACGCCTTTAAGTTCGACAAGACTGTCTGCTATGCCAAGTAAGGCGCCGGATCCGGGAAAAAGCTCGCCTTGGAAATCCGTACGTAGGCCGTAACACACAACTGGAATTCCCGCACTGTCGGCAAGGCTTGCCGCTTGCCAGACTTGCTCCTTGCTCAAAAACTGCGCTTCGTCGATTAATACACAGGCCAATGGCGTTTTGCTGTGCTGCGCAAGCACCGCGTTTTCGATATTTGTCATCGAGTCAAACCGGCTGGCATCGCCTGCAAGGCCAATACGCGAACTAATCGCACCAAAACCGGGCCGGTCATCTATGGCTGCGGTCCAGAGCATGACGTTCATGCCCCGTTCGCCGTAGTTGAACGCCGCTTGCAACAAGGTCGACGACTTACCCGCGTTCATCGATGCATAATAAAAATACAGCTTTGCCATTACACCGCGTCGCCAGTTCGCACGTCTGTTTCATCTTCGGTCAAGTCCTGCTGGACCTTGGGCGCGCTCAGTAAGGTTTCGATATGCGTTGCTTGGTCAAAACTGTCATCCGCGAGGAACTTCAGTTTTGCAGCATATTTCATGCTGACCCGCGCGGCGACTTCCTTTTGGAAAAAAGCAGTATTCGTGCGCAGTGCCTTTAACACCACAGCTTCATTCACCCCAAGCAGCGGCTTAATGAATGCCGTCGCATGGCGCAAATCGGGGGACATGCGTACTTCGGTAACGCTGACGCTGTGGCTATTGAGGACATCGTCATGCACCTCACCGCGCGCAAGCAGTTCCGACAATATATGCCGGAATTGCTCACCTACGCGCAGCAGACGAACCGAGCGGCCTTCGGGGCCGGTGTCGTTATGTTTAGCCATGATATTCCCCGTTCAGGACCGAGCTAAAACTACAACGTCCGTTCACGCTCCTCGATCTCAAAGACTTCAAGCATATCGCCTGCCTTGACATCGTTGGTATCCGCCAGAACGACACCACATTCGAGGCCGGCACGAACTTCGTCGATATTGTCCTTGAAACGGCGCAGCGACGCAATGGTGGTTTTCGACACAATGACGTCTTCGCGGGTAAGGCGGGCGTGCAGACCCTTTCTGATGATACCCTCGGTGACCAAAAGACCAGCGGCCTTGTCGCGCTTGCCAGACTTGAACACGTCCTTGACCTCGGCGCGTCCAACAACGGTTTCGATGATTTCGGGGCCCAATTCGCCCGCCATTTCTTTGGCGATGTCGGCGGTCAGATGATAGATAACGTCGAAATATTTCAAACGCACACGGTCACGCTTCGCCAAAGCAGCTGCTTTGGCATTGGGGCGCACGTTGAAGCCGATAAGTGGCGCATTCGACGCCGCCGCCAGCAACATGTCGGATTCGGTGATGCCACCGACACCCGCCAGCAATACGCGGACCTTGATGTCGTCGGTAGAGATGTTGTTGAGCGCGGTGACGATCGCTTCGACCGAACCTTGGACATCGCCCTTGATAACCACTGGATATTCCTTCGCGCGCGTTGCGGACAGGTTATCAAATAGGTTTTCAAGATTTGGCGTGACTTGCGCGGTACGAACCTTGGTCGACTGCTCCTTACGATACAAAGCAACTTCGCGGGCACGGGCTTCGTTTTCTACAACAGTCAGAACGTCCCCTGCCGACGGCACACCAGTCAGGCCAAGCACTTCAACTGGAGTTGCGGGGCCAGCTTCAGATACTTGCTGTCCCTTTTCGTTGACCAAAGCACGTACTTTACCGCTTTGGGCGCCAACGACGAATATGTCCCCACGCTTCAGCGTGCCGCGCTTCACAAGCACGGTTGCCACAGCGCCGCGGCCCTTATCGAGCTGCGCTTCAACCACAACGGCTTCCGCTGCGCGGTCTGGATTGGCTTTCAGCTCCATGACTTCGGCCTGCAGGGCTAGCTTTTCAAGCAAAGTATCGAGGCCAGTCTTCTTCAACGCGGAAACCTCAACGTCTTGAACGTCGCCGCCCATGGCTTCGACCACAACCTCATGCTCAAGCAAACGCTCGCGTACCTTTTGCGGGTTTGCGCCTTCTTTATCGATCTTGTTGATCGCAACAATCATCGGCACATTTGCAGCCTTGGCATGCTTAATGGCTTCAATCGTCTGCGGCATGAGGCCATCATCGGCAGCGACCACCAGAATGACAATGTCGGTCACCGAAGCGCCGCGCTGACGCATTTGCGTGAACGCTTCATGACCCGGTGTATCGAGGAAAGTGATGACCGAACCATCCTTTGCCTTCACCTGATACGCGCCAATATGCTGCGTAATGCCGCCAGCTTCGCCTGATACGACATTTGCGCCACGCAAGGCATCCAGCAAGGACGTCTTCCCATGGTCGACATGGCCCATGACGGTCACGACCGGCGGACGCGGCTTCATTGTTTCATCGCCGTCTACATCGTCATCATGGAAAATGTCGACGTCCGCATCCGAAACGCGTGTGATGTTGTGGCCAAACTCTTCGACCAGCAATTCTGCCGTATCTTGGTCAATCGTTTCGTTTATCGTGATCGGCATGCCCATTTTGAACAGGGCTTTGACTAGGTCACTGCCCTTTTCCGCCATACGGTTGGCAAGCTCCTGCACCGTGATGGTTTCCGGCACGACAACGTCACGGGTTTGTTTCACCTGTGCTTGACGGTTGCCACCGCCATGCAGGCGCTTTTCTTTCTCACGCGCACGCTTCAGCGCGGCAAGTGATCGTGCACGCGCGCCATCATCCCCTTCCAGCGCGCGGGTAACCGTAAGCTTACCAGACTGGCGGCGGTCATCCGCGGCACCGCGCGTCGGACGATGCGGCGCCTTTTTGATTTCCTCACGCTCGCGTTCTGGGCGCTTGGGTGGTTCTACAGGTGTAAAGCGACGCGGCGCAGGCGCGGCCCCGTCTTTATTGCTTTCTTCGGCAACAGGCTCATCCCAGTCAGCAACAACGGAAACAACTGCTTCAGCAGCAACGGGAGGCGGCGATGCAGCAGCCACCTCACGGTTGGCTTGGGCGCGCTGGCGCTCTTCTTCGGCGCGCTGCGCACGTTGCTCCGCTTCACGGCGGCTAGCTTCCTCCAACATAGCCAAGCGCGCCTCTTCGGCTTCACGCAGTAACTTTGCCTGACGCTCCTGACGGCTGAGCATGTCATTGCTTGTGGGGCGTGCCTTCGGCGCTGGTTCTGCCACAGGCGCAGGCGCCGCAGTTACGGGGGCTGCAGGCGGCGGAGGTGGCGGGGGTGCCGCAACTTCCGGTTCAGGCGCATAACCCGGTTTACCGACGAGTTTTTTGCGCTTCACCTCAACCACAACCTTGTTGGTGCGGCCATGGCTGAAGGTCTGTTTCACTTCGCCCGACTCAAGCGAGCGGCTCAAAGTGAGCGGCTTGCGCGTCAAAGTCGGCTTATTATTATTTTCATCACTCATCGAAACAGAACCCGTCCTTACTCAGTCAATTGCGGAGATGTCAGCGTCATTACCCCGCAAGTCCGCAGCCAAAGCAGCGGAATCGAATGGCGCAATACTGCATCCTTTGAAATTTAGCCAGCGTCCAAGATGATGCATCACCCGCTCCGCCGCATTTTGGTTAATCAATGCAACGTGCACAGCATTTTGCCGCCCAAGCGCTGCCGACAATGCATCCCGGTCCACCGGTAGCTTCACACCACCCTTTCCGGTGCCTTCGGCGTCTTCACCAACGCGCCATGCTTGGTCGCGTTTGCCACTGCCATCGGCACTTGCGTCCGATGCATGCAACAACAACTTAACCTGCCCACTGCGCGATGCGGTATCGATCTTCTCTGCGCCCAAGATTAGATGCCCGGCACGCGCTTCCAAGCCGAGCCGATCCAAAAACGCCTTCTCCAAGCCACGATCAATGCGGCCTGTCAGGTCATCGATAATATCAATCTTGTCCGTTTTGAATGCCCGGCGCAGCAATCCGGAGAGCTTACCATTGGCTATTGCCTTGGACAATTCTTCACCGGAGACGCCAATCCAGGCGCCGCGACCGGGCGCCTTTGCAAAAAGATCAGGTGCGATACTGCCATCAGGGCCGAGGGCAAGCCTGATGAGCTGGGCACGAGTCCCATGCTCACCTGACAATATGCACTTCCTTATTGGGGAGTGTCGGTTCTCATTGAGAGTTGTCCGCTGCAATCGCGTCCTCCTCTTCGAACCAATGCGCGCGAGCAGCCATGATGATTTCATTGCCTTGCTCTTCAGACAGACCAAAGGTCGCCAATATGCCTGCCTTATCTTCGGTACGGTTGCGCCGGGCTTCGCGATCACTTCGCTCATTGCGACGTGGCTCACGCGCCTTCTGGATCAGTTCATCGGTGGCAAGGTCTGCCAAATCGTCAAGCGTCTTGATGCCTGCCTTGCCCAAAACGACCAACATCGCTTCGGTAAGAATAGGCAGTTCGGCAACGGCGTCTTCTACACCCAATGCGCGGCGCTCGGCTCGGTTTGCTTCTTCGCGGCGATCCAGCGCTTCTTGTGCGCGGCTCTGCAATTCTTCGGCCAAACCGTCATCAAAGCCTTCAATGGCTGCGATTTCGGCGGAATCGACATAAGCGACTTCTTCCAATTCGCTAAAGCCTTCGGCAACCAGCAGTTGCGCCAGTGTTTCGTCAACGTCCAGTTCTTGCTGGAACATTTCGGAACGCTCGACAAATTCCTTTTGCCTTTTCTCGCTCGATTCCGCTTCGGTCATGATGTCGATGCCACGACCCGTCAGCTGCGACGCCAAACGAACATTCTGACCACGACGGCCAATGGCGAGGCTCAATTGATCGTCAGGAACGACAACTTCGATACGGCCTTCTTCTTCATCGATGACAACGCGGCTCACCGTTGCGGGCTGCAGCGCATTCACAATGAATGTTGCAGTATCTTCCGACCATGGAATGATGTCGATCTTTTCGCCCTGCATTTCCTGCACGACGGCCTGAACGCGGCTACCCTTCATGCCGACGCAGGCGCCGACGGGGTCAATGCTGCTGTCATAACTGATGACGCCAATCTTGGCGCGGCTGCCTGGGTCACGCGCAGCGGCCTTGATTTCGATAACACCGTCGTAGATTTCAGGCACTTCTTGCGCGAACAATTTCTTCATGAAATCAGGGTGCGCACGGCTCAACAGAATCTGTGGACCACGATTTTCACGCTGCACCTTCATAATAAGCGCGCGAACGCGGTCGCCGCCGCGAACGACTTCGCGCGGGATTTGCTGATCGCGGCGAATGACGCCTTCTGCGCGGCCAAGGTCTACAACAACATGGCCGAATTCAACAGACTTGACGACACCCGTGATGATTTCGCCGGTGCGGTCCTTAAACTCTTCAAACTGGCGCTCGCGCTCTGCATCGCGCACCTTTTGGAAGATAACCTGCTTAGCCGACTGCGCATCGATACGACCCAAATCCACCGCGGGCAGCGGATCAACGATGAAGTCGCCGACGACGGCGCCCTTTTGTAGCTTGTCCGCCTGCTTCAGGTCGACCTGCTTGAAATAATCCTCAACCTCTTCGACAACTTCCACAACGCGCCACAGACGCAAGTCACCGGTTTGGGTGTCCAGCTTCGCACGAATGTCGTTTTCGGCCCCATAACGCGCCCTAGCCGCACGCTGGATAGCTTCTTCAAGCGCTTCGATGACAATCGCCTTGTCGATCATCTTTTCGCTGGCGACCGCGTTGGCGATTGCGAGCAGTTCAGCCTTGTTGGCGGCAATACTACTGGCCATGTTCTTAGTCTTCCTGTGCTTCGTCGTGAATGGGTTCAGCCTCTATGTCATCCGCCCCATCGCTGTTGATGGGGGCAGTCGACGCAATCAGCCGGTCTGTCAAGAGCAGCTTGGCGTGGCCAAGTGCGGAAAATGGGAAGGTTAGGCGCCCTGCCTTGCGGTCATCGACATGAATATTTTCACCATCGACTCCGGCCAGATCACCGCGAATATTCTTACGACCATCCATCGGCTCGCTCAGTTCGATCTTAGCCTCATGCCCGACCCAGTCGGAAAAATCGGCAAGACGAGTCAACGGCCGGTCAATCCCGGGCGAGCTCACTTCAAGACGATACGCTTCAACAATTGGGTCAAGCGCATCAAACAAGTCGGAAATGCGGTGCGAAAGCGCCGCGCAATCATCAATATTGAGCTGACGTGTCTCGGGACGCTCAGCCATAACTTGCAAGGTAGGCTCGTCGCTACCCTGCGCACCGTTGGAAAACCATGCCACGCGCACCAAGGCAAAGCCAAGCGCTTTCGCCTCGGGCGCAATCAAACTGCTCAGCTTATCCAAATCAGGCAAAATCAGACTTTCTTATTTGACGTGCAATAACATTTCGCGCCGGCCCCAGTGGCGCCAGCCCTTCCAAGTTCTCACAATGTAAGGATGATGGCTGTATAGCTCCGAAAACTTTCATATGCAAGTCTCTTGCACATCGCGCCTTCACCCACCAATTGGTAGGGGCATATAAATAATGGAGCTTTGCATCATGTCCAAATTGTCTTTTCTGATAGGCGCATCATTTCTGGCCGCCGCCTGCCAGCCTTCGGTCAGTGACGCCGCCCCTGCGGACAGCAACGGCGCGCCTTTTGACGTCGCAGTCGTGGCCGATTTCGAGGAGCCTTGGGCCATGACGTTCGTCCCCGGTACGCCATATGCGCTTGTGACCGAGAAAAAGGGTAAGTTGAAGCTCTGGCAAAATGAAGGCACCGTTGTCGATGTCGAAGGCGTCCCTGCGGTTGCTTATGGCGGCCAAGGGGGCCTTGGCGATGTTGTCCTCCACCCCGAATTTGTCAAAAACAAATTGGTCTATCTCAGCTTTGCTGAAGCTGGCGAAGGCGGATTTGGCGCCGCAGTTGTCCGCGGCAAGCTGGATGTGACAAGCGCAAAACCGATTCTGACCGATGTTCAAATCATCTGGCGTCAAGAACCCAAGGTTTCGGGCCGAGGCCATTATGGCCATCGCCTCGCCTTTGGTCCGGACGGCATGTTGTATATCAGCAGTGGCGAGCGACAGAAATTTGACCCCGCACAAGATCTCAACCAAAATCTTGGCAAGATTGTGCGCCTCACGGACAGCGGCTTGGTCCCATCGGACAATCCCTTTTACGGCCAAGGCAGCGTAAAGTCGCAAGTCTGGTCTTACGGACATCGCAACCCGCTAGGCATTGCTTTTGATGCAAAGGGCCGTTTGTGGAACCAAGAAATGGGCCCTGCGGGCGGTGATGAATTAAACCTTGTGAAAAAGGCAGCCAATTACGGCTATCCAACTGTGTCGAATGGCGACCATTATGACGGCAGAAACATCCCCGACCACGCAGCAGGCGATGGATTTGAAGCACCCAAGGTAACCTGGAATCCCGCCATTTCACCCGGCGGCCTTATGATTTATACCGGCGACATGTTCAAAGCATGGAAAGGTAGCGCCTTTATCGGTGGCCTTGGTGCAAAAGCCTTGGTGCGTGTGAAGCTGGACGGCGAAAATGCGGCAAAGGCAGACCAATGGGACATGGGCGCGCGTATCCGGGAAGTCGAACAGGGTCCCGATGGCGCCATCTGGTTGCTGGAAGACGAACGTGCTGGCTCACAGGGGCGCTTGTTGAAGCTAACCCCGAAAAAATAAGACAGCTGGCGGCGGCGCTTTATTGCGCCGCCGTTACCGTTCCCGTTAAATCTGCCAGAAAAGACCGGACGCGTTTGGCGTTCATCCCCAAGTCGCTTTGCCCGACACGGCTAACAGAGCGCATATCAACAATGCTGCCTTCGCCTGTGTCTGATGCGCGAACGCGCAACACGACATCATCTTTGAATTGGAAAAATGCGCTGGTTTCAGTGGCTTCCAAACGCCCCTCTTCGGGTGACACAATAGCGACATCCCAACCACGTGTTATGGCCAGACGCTCGGCCTTGGCAATCACCGTAGGCACCGGTTCGTTCACGCGTACCGAACGGATGTCTCCATAATCCTTTTGATGCACCATCGCCCAACGTTGTTCTGGCGTAAGGCCGCGCATCTTCGGATCATCCGCACCAGGAACATTATCAAGATTGTCAGCACGCAATTGTAATGTCTGAAAGGCCGGCGGGTCAGCGAGATCTGTCGACACATCATGGATCGCAGGCACAGTAAGTGCCTTCACAAAAAAAGTACCTACCCAGCCAACATAAACCAACGCGACCAGCATCCCAACCCAGCGCCGTGCGCGCAATGGCGGTGTTGTGGACTTACGAACGCGCCACTCTTGCACAAGACCAATCAATATGGCCGCTATCCCCAAAAGAAAGGCCCCAGCGACACCCTTCAGCCCCGATGTATAGGCCCAGAAACCCCAACCTGTGCCAATTGCCGCAACCGCGCCCCAAACCAGCGCACCAACGCCGGCAATAAGCACCAGATAGCCAAGAATATCCTTTTGGGTCCGCGGCTGCTCTGAAGCCAGTGTCGATGTTGAGTCTGGTGCCGCATGGGGCGCTTGCTGATCGGTCAAATTCTCTCTCCTGCGTGACGAAACCATCTAAGTGACGCATGCTAATGGATGTTCCGTCGAAAGGCAATTTACGGCCGCTTTATTGTCGGTGACATGATATTCGATTGGACAAACATCGTCCGCAATGACAGGGAACGCCGTTAGTGTCTCCCTTTCCAGCAAGTGTAATATGCACAACACGCCCCTTTCAGGCATATCTGCAGATGCGTTGAACGCTTTACTCGATGATGCCTTCGGGACGGACAGGCATGCACGAACGGCCTATTTGCTGCGTAAAGGCATGGCCGCCATCGGCCATCTGTCCTTTGGAATTCTAGACGATGGGGAACTTCTGGCGAGCATTCAGTGTTGGCCTGTGCGTGTTGGAAAGGCCGATCTAATCTTGGTCGGGCCAGTCGCGGTCGCCAGCCATCGCCAGAGTGAGGGGCTTGGCAAGATATTGATGCAATTGATGCTCAACGCTACAACGCCGCAAGATGCGCCAATGGTGATGATTGGTGATCCGGAATATTATGGCCGTTTTGGATTTTCGTCCAACGACACATCTGGTTGGACCTTACCAGGCCCCTGGGAGCCACGGCGTTTGCTTCTGCGCAATAGCCAAATGGTTGCCTTACCAACACACGGTTTGCTTGGGCCTGCCGACTAAGCTTTGACGATTAGTCTGATTAGACGTATCGCGTTGCCATGCCTTATGAAGCACCTGATCTAGCCACACTAACCCTGTCCGATATTGCGGAACTTGTAGCGGCGCGAAAATTGCCGCCGGTGGAAAGCTGGGAACCCGCCAATACGGGCGACAGTGACATGCGGATCGCGTCGGATGGCAAATGGTTTCATCAAGGCGGCGAAATTACCCGGCCAGCAATGGTCCGCGCCTTTTCCAGTCTATTGCGCCGCGATGCCGATGGACAGCATTGGCTGGTTACACCCCAGCAGAAGCTGTCGATCATTGTCGAAGACGCGCCGTTCATTGCCGTAGAACTACAAAGCGAAGGCGAAGGATCAGAACGCAGCTTGGCGTTCCGGCTCAACAGCGACGATCTTGTTTTTGCCGATACCGATCACATAATTGAGATGCGCGGCGGCCTGCTATATGTGCATGTGCGTGGTGGCATGTGGGCAAAACTTGCACGTCCTGTCTATTATGAACTCGCCAATTTGGCGCTGGCCGAAAATCCGGAAGACCCGAGCATCTGGAGTAAAGGCGCACAATTCCCGCTGGCTTCACCTCTATGAACTGGCGGCAGCGGCTGCAAATGGCGCTTGATCCAGCGCGCAGCATAGAGATTGAAGACGAAAGGCATTTTGCCGTCGATACCCACCGCGCGGCGGCAGTCTTGATCCCCATAACAGACCGAACGGAACCTGGCGTGATCTTGACGCAGCGCCCTACATGGCTGCGCAGCCATGCAGGCCAAGTAGCCTTTCCTGGTGGTAAGGTCGATGAAGGCGACGAAAACGCGATCGCGGCGGCCTTGCGTGAGGCGCATGAAGAATTGAGCATCCCGCCTGCGATAGTCGAGGTCATCGGCGTAGCGGACACCTATTTTTCCGGCAGCGGATACCGCATCGCGCCTGTTGTAGGCGTGATCCCGCCCGATCTTGCACTTCAGCCCAACCCAGAAGAAGTCGATGACTATTTCGAAGTGCCGCTTGCCTTCTTGCTTGACCCTGCCAATTCGGTTCGGAAAGAGGCCGCTTGGAATGGACAACAACGTAGCTATTATGACATGCAATGGGGCGAACGAAGGATATGGGGCGTGACGGCGGGGATAATCGCCAATCTCGTGCGGCGGCTGGCATGACGCCCGTGCGCCTTCCCTCGGCCGCATGGCAGCATGCCGATGGCCTGAAAAGGATTTTGGCAGCTCTGGATGACGCTTATGGCGGCCCGCGTTATGTGGGCGGTGCGGTGCGCGACACGCTGCTTGGCTTGCCCGTAACTGATGTTGATATCGCCACAGCCTTGTTACCAAATGAAGTCATAAACCGCTTAGAAGCCTCTGAAATCAAAGCCATTCCGACCGGTATTGAACATGGCACGGTCACCGCCGCTGTGGATGGCAAAAATTACGAGATCACAACATTGCGGCGCGATGTGGCAACTGATGGCCGTCGCGCGACAGTTGCTTTTGCCACGGATTGGCATGAGGATGCCGCCCGCCGCGACTTTACGATCAACGCGTTATATGCGGATCCCAAAAGCGGGGAAGTCTTCGACTATTTTGATGGCCTCAGTGATCTGAAAGCGCGCAGATTGCGGTTCATTGGCGATGCCAATCAACGGATCGCCGAAGATTTTCTGCGCATATTACGCTATTTCCGTTTCCTTGCCCGATATGACGGCGGGCAAATGGACGCCGACGCCATTCAAGCCTGCGCAGGTGGCGCGCATGGACTGACCGCCTTGTCACGCGAACGCATAGCGCAGGAACTGACCCGCATATTATCTTTGAAGGATCCGGTCGCATCGGTAGCCCTGATGATTGCAAATGGCATCTTCACGCCATTTCTGCCCGAATTATCGGCGAATGCAGCCAATGATTTGCAGCGCCTTGTAGAGCGCGAAGCACAATGTGCGCAGCCTATCTCGTTGCCTGCGCGCTTTCTCGCACTGTTAACCCGCGATATTGTTGCTGTAGATAAGGTTGCGGCGCGGTTGAAGCTGTCCAACAAAATGCGAGAAGGCTTGACCCAGAGATTGCGTGCAAACGTCCCAACACCCGCCAATGTCCGCGCTATCGCCTATCGCGCTGATATCGACACCGCGCGCGATGCTGCGATGCTATATTCTGTCGAAGCCAATTTGCTTGAGTGCCTCGCCCGTCTGGAACAATGGGACATCCCAACGCTTTCAATCAAGGGTGGCGAACTTATTGCAATGGGCTTGCCTGCTGGCCCCTTAGTCGCAAAAACGCTGCAAGCGATTGAGGCGGCTTGGATAGAGGAGGATTTTCCGGATGCAGCACGCCAACGCGCGCTAGCCATTCAAATGGTCAATGCTGTTTTGCTTGAAAAAACATAGGCAAATTAATCAATCAAATTGATTGTTCCGTGGAAATCCCTGCGGCGGCAATCGGCCAGCGGCACCGCGTGCAACCCGCCATAATGACATGTCATTCTCTGTCCGCATCCGCCCACTGTCACCGCCCATGGTCCAGCTGAGTCCTTCGCTCATGCGGAAACAAACCGCATCAGCAAGGCCGCCGTCCTTATATCGCTGCAAGGTAACGCCCTGCCCTTTAGACATTTCGGGGATTTCGGACATTGGGAACACGACCAGTTTGCGGTTATCGCCTACCACGGCAACGTACTGATCGCGTAAGACGGCCTCGTCCGCAGTTTCCGGCGGCGCGGGGCGGACGACCTTCAGCCGCGTGCCGGGCTTCAATGTGACAACGCCGCGTCCTTTTCGTGTCTCAGCGATAACGTCGCTCATGCGCGCAATGAAACCTTTTCCAGTGTTGGCAGCAAGCAACATCCGGCTATCGGCGACCGCTGGGAAAACGGCGACTATATCGTTGCCCGCTTCAATATCGATCATCGTGCTCACCGGCTCACCGAACCCGCGCGCACCGGGAAGCTTGTCGGCACCCAAGGTGTAAAAACGGCCATTCGCTGTAGCAATCAAGATCTTGTCTGTGGTCTGCGCATGGAAGGCGAAAGCAGGACCGTCCCCTTCCTTGAACTTGAAATCCGCGCGAGCGGAAAGGTCAGCATGCCCCTTCATCGCCTTTATCCAGCCGCGCTTCGACATGATGACGGTCACGGGTTCGCGCTCTACAAAGGCTTCAAGCGAAATTTCGCGCGCTTGCCCAGCTACTTCCAAGCTTGTCCGGCGGCGACCAAGCGCCGTTTCTTCGGCGTAATTCTTACGCAGTGCCGACAGGTCTTTTTTCAAACGTTTCTTTTGGAGCGCAGGACTATCGATCAACTTTACCAAATCTTCTCGTTCGGCTTCTAATGCTTCAAGCTCGCGCCGCAGCTCCATTTCCTCAAGCCTACGCAGCGACCGCAAGCGCATGTTCAAGATGGCCTCAGCCTGACGGTCATTCAATTGGAATTCCGCCATCATGACGGGCTTAGGCTCGTCCTCGGTGCGGATAATCTCGATAATGCGGTCAAGATTAAGGAACGCAATGATATAGCCTTGAAGCAGCTCCAGCCGCGCGTCGATCTTCTCAAGCCGATGCTGAGACTTGCGGACAAGCACTTCAATCTGGTGCCGTAACCAGTGCAGCAAAACTTCGCCTAAGCTCATAACCTTGGGCGTGCGATCAGCATCCAAGACGTTCATGTTCAAAGAGAAGCGCGTTTCCAAATCGGTCAGG
Organism: Sphingomonadales bacterium; assembly: GCA_027488785.1. Classification (GTDB taxonomy): domain Bacteria; phylum Pseudomonadota; class Alphaproteobacteria; order Sphingomonadales; family Sphingomonadaceae; genus Sphingorhabdus_B. The sequence goes on from JAIYAY010000009.1 coordinate 163,238, forward strand.
CGGAACAATGCGTTTTTCAGGTCATCAGGGTCAACATTACGGCTTTTCGGTACAAGCACAATGCGGACATGCTCGTCGCTTTCATCGCGAATGTCATCAAGAATGGGTAACTTCTTATCGGCAATGAGCTGTGCAATCTGTTCGATCAGCTTGCCCTTTTGCACTTGATAGGGAATTTCAGATATGACCAGCTGCCATGTGCCGCCGGGCAGTTTTTCAACGCCGGTTGGTTCCCATCCTTTGTCATCCTGCCAACCATTAGAGAAACGCGCACGCACACGCATTGCGCCGCGACCCGAAGCATAAGCAGTGCTGATCACCGATGGGCTATCCACCAACACGCCGCCCGTCGCAAAATCAGGACCGCGCACAATTTCCATCAATTGGTCATGACTGGCCTGCGGATTTTCAATCAACAGAATCGCCGCGTCAATAATCTCAGCGGCATTATGCGATGGAATGCTTGTCGCCATCCCTACGGCAATCCCGCTGGCTCCATTGGCTAGCAAGTTCGGGAAAAGGCCGGGCATGACCTCTGGCTCTTCATCTTCGCCATTATAGGTTGGCCGAAAATCGGTCGCATTTTCGTCGAGCCCGTTCATGAGCTCAATCGCCGTCTTTGTCAGCCGCGCCTCGGTGTAACGGTAGGCAGCCGCATTATCGCCGTCGATATTACCAAAATTGCCTTGTCCATCGACCAACGGGTAACGCAGCGAGAATGTCTGCGCGAGGCGGACCATCGCGTCATAAACAGACTGGTCGCCATGCGGGTGATATTTACCAATAACATCGCCGACGACGCGCGCGCATTTCTTATAGCCGCTAGCTGGATCAAGCTTTAACAGGCGCATCGCCCACAATAAACGCCGGTGCACGGGCTTAAGCCCGTCACGCAAGTCCGGCAGCGAGCGCGCTGTAATTGTCGACATTGCATAGATCAGGTAACGTTCCGACAAAGCCGCATCAAACGGCGCATCGACTATCGCGTCAAACGGATCTTCTGCTGGAGCATCGACAATATCAGACATGCATAAGCCGATAGCGGGCCAGCCCTTAGTCGAAAAGCAGCGATTTCAGCAATCCACAGCTAAATGCAATTTTTAGATTATATTCGACTATAGACGCGTTGCTACAAAGCCACACATCCATGGCAAAATATTTCAATTTTACGTCTTTACTGGACTTTACGCTTTAAAATGCCAGATTCACGGCAATCATTCAAATTATGCATAGATCGGGGAAATAGAATGAAGACGCATAAGATAATTTCAGCACTGGCAGTGACGGTTTCGACTACTGCTCTTTTTGTAGCCGCAGCAAATCCAGCCTTTGCTCAAGACAGCGCACCGCAAGATTCCGTCGCTGAAGAAGCGACTGGCGTAGATGCGATTATCGTTACCGGCACACGCCGTACCGACCGCACCGTCGCCGATAGTACCGTTCCCGTGGACATCATTTCAGCTGATGCATTGTTAAACAGCGGCCAGACCGAAACAAACAAATTGCTGAACCAGCTTGTGCCATCGTTCAACTTTCCGCAGCCGTCACTGACGGATGGAACGGACTCATTGCGCCCTGCAACACTGCGCGGCCTTGCGCCCGATCAGGTTCTGGTGCTGGTCAATGGCAAGCGCCGTCACCAGTCTGCCCTCGTCAACTTGAACGGCTCTGTTGGCCGTGGTTCGACCGCCGTCGATCTTAACACTATTCCGCCACTGGCCATTGAACGCCTCGAAGTGCTGCGCGACGGTGCTGCTTCGCAATATGGCTCCGATGCTATTGCTGGCGTCATCAACATCCAGTTGAAAAAAGGCATGGGCGGCCGTGCGCAGGCAACATTTGGCAAGTACATCACCGAGATGGAAGATGTTGGCCAAGTGAACACCGTGTCGCTGACAACTGGCTTGTCTGACAACCCGACGATCACATACACTGGCGAAGACCGTAAACGGAACGACGGCGATACATATACATTCGCTTCGAACTTTGGGCTGCCATTGGGTGAAAGCGGTTATTTGAACCTTACAGCGGAGTATAAGGACCGCTCACCTACCAACCGTTCCGGACCAGACATCCGCCGCAATTATTTCGCAGCGGGCGATCCACGCGAAACGACATTTAACCGTTATGCCCACCGTTATGGCGATGGTGTTTCCAAAGACCTGAACTTCTTCATTAATGCGGGCTATGAGTTTTCCGATACTGCCGAATTCTATACATTCGGCAGCTATGGTGTTCGCGATGGCAATGGCGCAGGTTTCTACCGCCGCTCTTCCGACGTACGTAACCGCGACTGGGCGGCATCGACCACCAGCTTCGTCCCTCTCTACGCAGACGGCTTCTTGCCCCTGATCGCCAGTAACATTGTTGATATTTCCGCTGCCGCTGGCCTTCGTGGCGCAATGAGCGGATGGGATTATGATCTCTCGGCGATCTACGGATCGAACAGCTTGGATTACACGATCGAAAACACGGTCAACACGTCGTTGGGCGGCGTAGCCAGCGCCCGCCGTTTCTATTCAGGTGGGCTTCGGTCGGGTCAAACCTCGATTAACCTCGACATGCGCCGTGATTTGAACATCGGCATCGGCAAGAGCGTTTCTTTCGCTTTTGGTGGTGAATATCGCAATGAAAACTACAAGATTGTTGCGGGCGAATTGCAAAGCTACGTCAACGGTCCGTTTTCAGCAGCGCCATTCAATGCTGCAGGCGGCGCGCAGGTGTTCCCTGGCTTCCGTCCAGCCAACCAAACCGACGTTTCGCGTGACAGCTTTGCGGGCTACGCCGAACTCGATGCGGATCTTACGGACCAGTTGACGCTCCAATTGGCTGGCCGTTACGAGCATTTCAGTGACTTTGGCGACACTATCAATGGTAAAGCGGCTGCGCGTTTTGAAGTGATTGATGGCGTTTCATTGCGCGGTTCGGTTTCAACCGGTTTCCGCGCGCCCAGCCTTGCGCAGCAATCTTATTCTGCAACATCCACGAATAATGTCGGCGGTGTCTTGATTGAAATCGGAACATTCCCTGTGTCGTCGTCAGTTGCTGTCGCCTTGGGTGCACAACCTCTGAAACCAGAAAAGTCTGTCAATCTGGGCGCAGGTGTTACTTTTACGCCGATTAGCGGACTGAGCATTACTGCGGATTACTATAACATCCAGATTGACGACCGCATCACGCTGACCGAAAACCTACAGGGTTCAGATGTTCTAGCATTGCTATCCGCAGCAAGCGTTACCGGCGTCAGCTCGGCTCGCTTCTTCATCAACGGTATCGATACCAAGACGACCGGCCTCGATGTTGTCGCAAGCTACCGCGTCCCAGACTTTGGTCTCGGCCAATTCCGTGTGAGCGTTGGTTATAACTTGAATGATACGAAAATCACCGATCGCCGGGTATTTTCTGGTTTCACCGCGCAACGGTTGTTCGCACGTCAGGAAAGCTTCCGCCTCACCGAAGGGCAACCCAAGAACAAACTCAACGTTGGCCTTGACTGGGATTATGATAACTTCGGTGTAACGCTACGCACCAACCGTTATGGTGAAGTGTTCTTGCCGAGCGCCTTCACAACTGTAACCGGAACTAACCCCACAAGCGATATCACAAAAGCTCCAGGCACTGTTCCAGGTGACATTTTCTTGTCGCCCAAATGGGTCACAGATCTCGAGTTCCGCTTTAAACCGGTGGAATCGGTCTCAGTGGCATTTGGTGCAAACAACCTTCTCGACACATATCCAGATCGTCTGCCTTTTGGCACAGTGGATGGCGTGAACTATGGCTTTAATAACGCCTTCTTGCCCTATAGCTCACAATCGCCATTCGGCTTCAGCGGACGGTTTGTTTACGGTCGTGTGTCGATCGATTTCTAAACGCTTAAGAAGCTGAACAAGTAGGGCGCGGCATAAAACCCGCGCCCTTCTTTTTTGCCATGCGTTTTGACGCCCAACGGTGCGCCTGCTAACGGAACCACGACTCCCGTACCCAGCAGAAAGCGTTTCACATGATCCCACGTTATTCCCGCCCCGATATGGTCAAGATTTGGGAGCCGGAAAACCGTTTCCGCATTTGGTTCGAAATTGAGGCACATGCTACAGATGCTCTGGCCAAACGCGGCGTGGTGCCAGAAGCTGCCGCCCAAGCCTTGTGGAAATGGTGGGATACAAACCCGACCATCGACGTCGCGGCCATCGACGCCATCGAAGCGGTGACCAAGCATGACGTAATCGCGTTCCTGACCTGGGTTGCCGAACAAGTCGGCGACGAGGCGCGCTTCATGCATCAAGGCATGACGTCTTCCGACGTTCTAGATACCTGCCTTGCCGTCCAATTGACGCAAGCGACAGACCTTTTGCTGGCCGACATGGACGCACTTCTCGCCGCCATCAAAACGCGCGCGATGGAGCATAAGTTTACGCCAACCATCGGCCGCAGCCATGGCATACACGCCGAACCCGTCACCTTTGGTATGAAGCTAGCGCAAGCTTATGCTGAATTTGCCCGTGGTCGCGAACGATTGGTCGCAGCACGCGCCGAAATAGCGACCTGTGCGATTTCCGGCGCCGTCGGCACCTTCGCCAATATCGACCCGGAAGTAGAGGCACATGTCGCTGCCAAACTGGGCCTTGCTGTAGAGCCCGTATCTACACAGGTCATCCCCCGCGACCGTCACGCCATGTATTTTGCCACTTTGGGTGTCATCGCCTCATCGATTGAGCGTCTGGCAACCGAAGTCCGCCATTTGCAGCGCACCGAAGTCCTGGAGGCAGAAGAATATTTCTCGCCGGGTCAAAAGGGCAGCTCGGCCATGCCGCATAAGCGCAACCCTGTTCTCACCGAAAACCTGACGGGCCTTGCCCGTATGGTGCGTGGCTATGTCACTCCCGCGCTCGAAAATGTCGCTTTGTGGCATGAACGCGACATCAGCCATTCAAGCGTAGAGCGTTATATCGGCCCTGATGCCACCATCACGCTCGATTTCGCTTTGGGCCGCCTGACAGGTGTCATCGACAAGTTGATGATCTACCCAGAGCGGATGCAAAAGAATCTTGATCGCATGGGTGGGCTTGTCCATTCGCAGCGCGTACTGCTGGCGCTGACGCAAGCGGGTATCAGCCGTGAAGACAGCTACCGCATCGTGCAACGCAACGCGATGAAGGTGTGGGAGTCGGATGGCGCAGAATCGCTGATGGAACTGCTAAAGGCGGACGTGGATGTCACCGCAAAAATGACCGCATCGGAGATCGAAGATCGCTTTAATCTTGATTATCATTTCAAGCACATCGATACAATTTTCGATCGCGTATTTGGCTAAACACCCGTCGCTTGTTCGAAGCATATTCGAGGAAAAGACACTAACCCCTACCCAAAGGGGGAAAGTTTCCTTAAGCTGTGCTTGAAAAGGAGAAGCCGCACGATGCGATTTCTAAAAACGCTGATTTGGGTCACCATCATTATCGGGTTGATTGTCTTCGCAACCAACAATTGGGCTCCTGTATCGGTCAGCCTTTGGGGCGGACTTCGCCTCGATACCAAATTACCGGCTTTAGTTGTTGTCGCATTCCTGCTTGGATTTTTGCCATTATACCTTTTGCATCGTACACAAGTGTGGCGCCTGAAGCGGCGCATATTGACGTTGGAGGGTAACCAGCACACATCAGCTTTCCCGCCACCAGCCTCTCCTCCCCCAGCTTACACTGCTGTGGATACGATATGACCAACCCGATCTTCGTCGCCATCGACACGCCTTATCTTGAAGACGCGCTGGAATTGACCCGTCGTATCAAGGGACAAGTTGGCGGGATAAAGCTCGGTCTCGAATTTTTCTGCGCCAATGGGCATCATGGCGTGCATGAGGTGCAGAAACTAGGTCTGCCGATTTTTCTGGATCTAAAACTGCACGACATTCCCAATACGGTTGCCAAGGCTATGCAGGCAATCAATGTGCTTGAACCCGCCATCGTGACCATACACGCCGCGGGTGGCCGCGCGATGATGGAGGATGCCAAAGCCGCCGCAGGCTTACATACCAAAGTGGTCGCGGTGACCGTGCTGACCAGCCTGGACGACCATGATCTGAACCGAGTTGGCGTATCGGACAGCGCCGAGCTTCAAGTAGCCCGCTTGGCGGCACTCGCGCAGGAAGCTGGTCTCGACGGCATTGTTTGCTCAGGACATGAAGTTAAGGCCGCGAAAAAAGCGTGGAACGAAGGTTTCTTCGTCGTCCCCGGTCTTCGCCCCGCTGGCGGAACCGCAGCCGACCAGAAACGCACTGTGACGCCCAGACAGGCTCGTGACGATGGTGCAAGCGTTTTGGTCATTGGGAGACCAATCACCCAGGCCGAAAGCCCAGACGAAGCCGCACGGGCGATTTTGGGTACGCTTTAAGTCATTTAAATTCCCCGTCATGCTTAACTTCTGTTGGCTTTTTCAGCCTTCGGTTCCAGCATCCATCGCGCCGCCGCTTCCTATATTTCGTTAGAAAAATGGACCCTGAAACAAGTTCAGGGTGAAGCATCTTTCGAATTTGCCTGGGCTATTCCAGATATCGTCATCCCGAACTCGTTTCGGGATAACACGCAATGGCAGTTCGTTGTGCTAAAACAAGTTCAGCATGACGGGAGCGCAAGGGTCGGCTATTAGGCCCTATATGAGCACACAGATAAAAATTTGCGGACTTAGGGACGAAAATGCTGTCGATGCCGCCGCCAGAGCGGGCGCATCGCATATCGGCCTCGTCCATTTCGACAAAAGCCCGCGCCATGTCGGGCTAGAACAAGCCGCAGCGTTGCGGATGCGCGCGCCAGCCAGCTTGAAGGTTGTTCTGTTGCTGGTGAACACCGAACCTGACCTTTCCGCCAAGGCTATTGAAGTCATCAAACCGGACATCGTCCAATTCCACGGATCAGAGACCCCACAAATGCTCCGCATCCTGAAAAGCACCGCGGACATCGAAATCTGGAAGGCATTTGGTGTTCGGGATGCGGCATCGCTCAAAGCTGCGGATGAATATATCGATGCGGCAGATTTCATCTTGTTTGATGCACCCGCGCAGGCTTTGCCTGGCGGCACCGGCACGCGCTTTGACTGGTCATTGCTGATTGAACACACACACAAGCTACCTTGGGGCCTTGCAGGCGGTCTGACCCCCGACAATGTAAAGGAAGCTTTGCGCCAAACGCGCGCGCAATTGGTCGACACATCTTCGGGTGTAGAATCCGCGCCGGGCATCAAGGATGTGGACAAGATTGCGGCCTTCTGCCAAGCGGTGCGCGACCATGACAATCGCTGAACCCATTCCGAACTCTCTTCGTAACCAACCCGACGAACGCGGCCATTTTGGTCAATTCGGCGGGCGCTATGTGGCCGAAACGCTCATGCCGCTCGTGCTTGATCTGGAACGCGAATATCGCGCAGCCCAGCAGGACCCTGCCTTTGCAGCGCAGTTCGATGATCTGCTAGAACATTATGTAGGCCGCCCGTCGCCGCTTTATTATGCGGAGCGTCTGACCGAAGAAGTCCGCAAAAACGCGCCAGCAGGCAAAGGCGCGCAAATCTGGTTCAAGCGTGATGAATTGAACCATACCGGGGCACATAAGATCAACAATTGCATTGGTCAGATTTTGCTCGCCATTCGTATGGGCAAGACGCGTATCATCGCGGAAACCGGCGCGGGTCAACATGGCGTTGCCACGGCAACCGTCTGCGCTCGTTTTGGCTTGCCCTGCTTCATCTATATGGGCGCCAAGGACATTGAACGGCAACAGCCAAATGTGTTCCGCATGCGTTTGTTGGGCGCGGAGGTCATTCCCGTCACCAGTGGCGCAGGTACGTTGAAGGACGCGATGAACGAAGGGCTGCGCGACTGGGTCGCCAATGTTCATGACACTTTCTACATTATCGGCACGGCAGCTGGTCCACATCCTTATCCCGAGTTGGTCCGCGATTTTCAAAGCGTGATCGGCAAGGAAGCGCGTGCACAAATGCTGTCGCGCATCAATCGCCTGCCCAATTTGCTGGTTGCTGCTATTGGCGGTGGTTCGAATGCAATAGGTCTGTTCCATCCCTTTTTGGATGACAAGGACGTTGCCATGCTCGGTATTGAGGCGGCGGGCCACGGCCTTAACGCCGAACATGCCGCAAGCCTTGCCGGCGGTCGCCCCGGCGTCCTGCATGGCAACAAAACGTACCTATTGCAGGACGAAGACGGCCAGATTGCCGAAGCGCATTCCATCTCGGCAGGTTTGGACTATCCCGGCATTGGTCCTGAGCATAGCTGGCTCAAGGAAATTGGCCGTGTCCGCTACGACAGCGTTACCGACAAAGAGGCGCTGGCGGCATTCCAATTGCTGTGCCGCACCGAAGGCATCATTCCGGCACTAGAGCCAGCCCACGCCATCGCCGCAGTTGAGCGTGAAGCCAAGAAGATGGACCGGGACCAGATCATATTGGCGAACCTTTGTGGACGTGGGGACAAGGATATCTTCACCGTCGCCGAGGCTTTGGGGACGTCGATATGAAAAGCACAATATTCGTCATCCTGAACTTGTTTCAGGATAACTTGCCACTGTCGCTTGTTATCCCGAAACAAGTTCGGGATGACAAAAGGTTGGTAATGTGACCCGCCTCTCTTTCGCCTTCGCCAAACCACACCCCGCCCTCGTAACCTTCATCACCGCTGGAGATGGAGACACGACCGCCAATCTTGATGCGCTCGTCGCGGGTGGGGCGGATGTGATTGAACTTGGCATGCCGTTCACCGACCCAATGGCGGACGGCCCTGCCATTCAAGAAGCAAATATCCGCAGTTTGAATGCTGGGACCAAAACCGCTGATATTTTCGCCCTCGCCGCTGCCTTTCGCAAACGCCATCCTGACACGCCCTTGGTATTGATGGGTTATGCCAATCCGATGACCATACGTGGCGGTGACTGGTTTGCCTCCGAATGCAACAAGGCGGGCGTTGACGGCGTCATCTGCGTCGATATTCCGCCGGAGGAAGACCCGGAGCTTGGCCCTGCGTTGCGCAATGCTGGCATTGACCTTATCCGCTTGGCGACCCCCACAACCGACGCCACGCGCTTGCCGACGGTCCTTAATGGCGCGTCGGGTTTCCTTTATTATGTCAGCGTGGCTGGCATCACCGGCCTACAAGTCGCCGCACAAACGAGCATTGATGAAGCTGTCGCGCGCTTGAAGGCCCACACCGACCTGCCAATCGCCGTGGGCTTTGGCGTTCGCACCCCCGAACAAGCCGCCAATATCGCGCGCGTTGCCGATGGCGTTGTCGTCGGCTCTGCCATAGTTGAACTAGTTGCCAAGCACGGCGCTAACGCCGCTGGTCCCGTTCGCGATTATGTGGCATCCTTAAAGCAAGCCATTGTGGCAGCCAGAAAGGTCTGAACATGAATTGGGTCACCCGCGTCCGCAACGCCATTCCCTTCATTACCAAACGCGAAACTGCTGAAACGCTCTGGCACAAATGCCTGGGGTGTCAGGCGATGATCTTCCTGCGCGAATTTGAGGAAAATCAGTCCGTATGTCCCAAATGTGACCATCATGGCCGCATTGGCCCAGCCGCCCGCTTCGAGGCTTTATTCGACGACGAAAACTACGACATTCTCAAGCCGCCCGTCGTTGGCGAAGACCCTTTGAAATTCAGAGACACCAAGAAATATGTGGACCGGATCAAGGCTGCGCGCCTTGCAACAGGCGAAAAGGACGCCATGAAAACCGCACGCGGCGAGATCAACGGACAAACCGTCGTCGTCAGTGTGCAGGATTTCGCCTTCATGGGTGGTTCCATGGGCATGGCAGTGGGCGAAGCCTTCATTGATGCGGTAAAGGCCGCAATCCGCGCGAAATGCCCTTATGTCATCTTCACCGCAGCGGGCGGCGCGCGTATGCAGGAGGGCATATTAAGCCTCATGCAAATGCCGCGCTCGACCGTCGCCATACAGATGCTACATGATGCAGGATTGCCCTATATCGTTGTGCTCACGGACCCAACCACAGGCGGTGTTACCGCATCTTACGCCATGCTCGGCGATGTGCAGATTGCGGAACCTGGCGCGCTCATTGGCTTTGCTGGGCAGCGCGTGATTGAACAGACGATCCGTGAAAAGCTGCCTGAGGGTTTCCAGCGCGCCGAATATCTGCTGGAACATGGCATGATCGACATGGTGACCCATCGCCACGACCTGCGCGATGTGTTGTCGCAACTCATCGGCTATCTCGCGCCGGAGAAGAAGGCAGCTTGATAAAGCAGTTTGCAATGCCGCCTCATCGTCACCCTGAACGTGTTTCAGGGTCTATTTGGACGCATAGGCCGCCGGTTTTTGCCGCGGGATGGACCTTGAAACAAGTTCAGGGTGAACAACTGTGGTGGTCGGAGAGTAGGCATGCCTGACCACGCCACCTCTAATGACCCCGCCGTACAGGCACAGCTAGACCGGTTAACGATGCTGTCGCCTGGCAAGGATGTTTTGGGCCTTGGACGCATCGCAACCTTGTTGGACCGGCTAGACAACCCGCATCATCATCTGCCGCCGGTCTTCCATGTGTCCGGCACCAACGGCAAGGGGTCGACCTGTGCTTTCCTACGCGGTGCCATTGAAGCCGCAGGGCTTACGGCTCATGTCTATTCCAGCCCGCATCTGGTGCGCTTTAACGAGCGTATCCGTGTTGCAGGACAGTTAATTGACGATACCAGTTTGTCCGCACTCCTGTCCGAAGTTCTCGACCATGCCGAGGGTTTGGAAGCGAGCTTTTTCGAAGTCACGACAGCCGTTGCCTTCTGCGCTTTTGCGCGGACGAAGGCCGATGCGTGCATCATTGAGGTTGGCCTTGGCGGGCGGTTAGATGCCACCAATGTCCTCACCAAGCCCGTGGCTTGCGGCATTGCCTCGCTGGGGTTGGATCATGAGGCGTTTTTGTTGGCAGCAGAAGACGGTGTGCCAGACATGCCGCCGCTGGACCGGATCGCCTTTGAAAAGGCGGGCATTGCCAAGTCCGGCGCGCCTTTAGTGACGCAAAAATATAGCACGTCGATGGCAAGCACCGTTGCTGCACAAGCGTCCATGCACAATGCGGTAGTACATGCGCGCGGTGAAGGCTGGGATGCCGCGGTTTATGACGGCCGCCTGCATTACCGCGATGCCACCGGAAAGCTGAACCTCCCCCTGCCCCGATTGCCAGGCGCGCATCAGGCGGATAACGCAGCCTTGGCAGTGGCAATGTTGCGCCATCAATCGGCGATTTCTGTTCCCGAAGCCGCCTTGTCCGCCGCAATGGAGTGGACACGTTGGCCCGCACGGATGCAATTACTGGAAGCAGGGCCACTCACCAAATTGTTGCCCGAGGGTTCAAACATCAGGCTGGATGGCGGGCATAATCCCGACGCAGGCTCTGTGATTGGCAAGACACTGGAAGACGGTGACCCGGTACATGTCATCATTGGCATGTTGAAGAATAAGGACGCGCTTGGCTTCCTTGCGCCATTTGCACACAAAATTGAAACGCTGACGGCCGTGCCGATTCCGGCACATGAGCATCATACGCCAACCGAGCTTTGCGACGTGGCGCGTTCCAAACTGCACATCACCGACGCACGGGCATCAACCGACATTGTCGCTGCCCTAGGGCTAATTGCTGGGCAGCAAGCACCAGCTCATGTCCTCATCTGCGGCTCGCTATATTTGGCTGGCGAAGTGTTACGGCTGAACGATCAGGTGCCGGACTGAGGCAAGCGCTTCGACTGACCTTTCCAAGCGAGTAATCCGCCTGCCACCAACAATGCTGCAAACGACAATGTGATATCATTTGCGAACTCCAATGGTTGCGAGAGGAGCAACCCGATGAGGCCAGCGACGACCAGTAAGAAGCCCAGGATACGTATCGGTCCGACCGGGTCCTTCATCGCCTTTTCATCGACAGCCGCAGCCTGATGGATGCTTTGCACGACATAGCCTTTGCTCCACAGCACCCAAAGCAAGATCATGCCCGGAATGGCGGCGACCACGGTAAAGCCCCAAAAACCGACCCAACCTACATTTTCTGCGACAATACCCGCTGGCCCAGCCATGAACGTCCGCCCCACACCCGCGAAGGACGATAGCAACGCAAATTGGGTCGCGGTGTAGGCGATGCTAGAAAGACCCGACAAATAGGTCGCGAAAACGGTGAGACCTATTCCGCTCGTTAAGTTCTCCGTGCAAATGGCGGCAACCATCATCCAGTAATTATTGCCCGTGGCGGCCAAGATCATGAACATGATGTTGGAGAACATCATCAAAAGGCCCGAGATGAGCAAAGCGCGCCCCATGCCAAGCCACAAGATGAAAGGCGCGCCCAAGGCCGACCCCACAATCAACGCCCCAAAGCCCCATAATTTATTGGCCGAAATATAATCCAGATCGGAAAAGCCCAAATCAACAATCATCGGGCTTAACATCGCCTGCCCCATGGCATCCCCCACCTTGTAGACAAGGACAAAGCCGAGGATGAGAAAAGCCCCGTGGCGTGTTAAAAACTCGCGGAACGGGTTGACTACCGCCTCGGTCAACCACTGCTTCGGCTTCATGCCTTCTACATGGGCGAAACGATCAACAAATTTGCCTGGCCCCGCCCATAACGCGCCAATGATGGCCGGAATGATGCAAAATGCCGTCAGGCCATAAGCCGTCGACCATCCGAGACCCAAGCCCTCTTGCGATGCAAAATATATGGTCCCTGCGCCAGCAATCAGATTGCCCGTGCGATAACCGAACTGGTTTGTCGCCGTGCCGTGCGCAAATTCTTCTTCTTCGAGAATTTCGATACGATAGGCGTCAATAACGATATCCTGCGTTGCTGATAAGAACGCGGTAATCAGTGCCCAAACCGCAAACATAGCCATATCACCGGGCTGCGGATTGCTTGCGCCCAATTGCCAGATCGAAACGAACAGCAATGCCTGCACAAAGAATAACCAGCTTCGGCGTTGGCCGAATAATTGAGTCAAAACCGGCAGATGCAGCTTGTCGACCAACGGCGCCCAGAGGAATTTTATCGTGTAAGGAATACCCAATGCCACCGCAAAACCGATGGTCGCGGTGTCGATGCCCACCTTTGCAAGCCAAAATGTCATTGTCGCAACCAGCAACGTCAGCGGGAAGCCGCTCGAAATACCCAGCAGAAACGTGATGACGGGGTTTTTGCGTAAATATGGCCGGAAAGCCGGAACGGTCAGCGCAATCAATGGCAGAGCAAGCAAAATACCTGCAAAAATGATAAAACGCATTAAATCGACCGACATTTGGACCCCTCCAACATTATTGCGACGATGACTAACGCCATTTTCCTGAATGGCCAGTGACTTTTAAAGCAATATGCGTCAAAGGCACGGTCATGGTTAAACCTCCGTCAAAAGCATCTGCCCGTCCCACTAAGCCACCGCGTCTGCGTTGGGACAACAAACCGTCCCGTAAACCCAACCCTAATGCTGCCCCAAGCAAGGGCGCTTTGGAACGTAAGGATGGTGAAGAGCGCATAGCAAAGTTGCTGGCACGCGCGGGCGTCGCGTCGCGTCGCGAAATCGAACGCATGATTGCCGATGGCCGGGTCACACTGAACAATGAAAAGGTGGAGACACCCGCAACCTTGCTGAAATCGCTGCGCGGAGTCGCTGTAGATGGCAAAGCCGTGGGCCAGCCTGCGCCAACCCAATTATATATGTTTCATAAGCCCGAAGGCTGCTTGACTGCAGAGCGCGACTTTAGTGGGCGCAAGACGATCTATGATGTTCTACCGAAGGATCTGCCGCGCCTGATGCCGATTGGCCGGCTCGATTTGAATACTGAAGGTTTGTTGTTGCTGACCAATGATGGCGAATTCAAACGCCAAATGGAATTACCCTCAACGGGTGTTGAACGCACCTATCGCGCGCGCTGCTTTGGCGATGTCAGTCAGGAACAACTGGAAGACCTGATCCACGGCATTGAGATTGAAGGCGTGAAATATGGCAAAATAGACGCCAATTTAGAACGCCGCACGGGACGCAATGGCTGGGTCGAAATGACGCTAACGGAAGGCAAGAATCGCGAAGTGCGCCGCGTACTCGAACATTTGGGACTTGAGGTTAGTCGCCTGATCCGTACGCGCTACGGCCCGTTCGTTCTGGGCGAGCTTGCCCCCGGCAACGTCGGCGAAGTGCGGCGCGTGGACCTCATCGAATTTCGAAAGACGTTGAAATAATGCGTATTATTTCTGGCCAGTGGCGCTCACGGCCGCTTATTGCGCCGAAAGGCGACACAACCCGCCCCACGGCTGACCGCACGCGTGAGACATTGTTCTCCATGCTGACCAGTCGGCTGGGGTCGTTTGAGGATTTGCGTGTCCTTGACCTATTTGCTGGCTCTGGCGCGCTTGGGCTTGAGGCATTATCACGGGGCGCGGCACATTGCACTTTCGTCGAACAGGATGCGCTAGCACTCGATGCCCTTGCAGCGAATATTCATAAGCTTGGCGCAAAAGATCAAAGCGATGTGCGTAAATCTTCGGTGCTGTCGCTGGGTACCGCAATCAAGCCAGCGGACATTGTCCTGATGGATCCACCTTATTTGAGCGGTGCCGGTTCAGTCGCATTGGATAAATTGGTCCGATTTGGCTGGTTCGCTCCATCCGCCTGGATTAGCGTCGAAACCAGTATAAAAGAAGATGTCGAGGTGAAGGGTTTCACGATCGACACTGTCCGCAATGTCGGCAAAGCAAAACTGACACTATTACGGCCTGCAGCAGTTTAGCGGTTCGTCTTCCTTGCGGCGCATCATAGTTGCACCATGTGACCGAACAGCGCTTGCGGTTCGTCGTGTTGTTCCCTAACTGTTCGCCTATGTCAGAAATTCTGGTCCAGACTGATCCGTCGCAAACGGAACCGCCTTGGTTGCGTGGGTTAAACCCACCGCAGCGCGAAGCTGTGCTGACGACCGAAGGGCCTGTGCTCCTGCTCGCGGGCGCAGGCACGGGCAAAACCGCCGCATTGACCGCGCGTATGGCGCAGATTTTATACACGCGCCAAGCATGGCCATCGGAAATCCTTGCCGTCACTTTCACCAACAAGGCGGCACGCGAAATGCGGGAACGCATTGGTGCAATGCTCGGGTCAGCGGTCGAAGGCATGCCATGGCTTGGCACCTTCCACAGCATTGGCGCAAAACTGCTGCGCCGCCACGCTGAAATTATTGGCCTGCAAAGCAACTTCACGATCATCGACACGGACGATCAAATTCGGCTGTTAAAGCAGCTTATTCAATCGGAGGATTTGGACGAGAAGCGTTTCCCCGCACGCGGACTTGCGGCCTTACTCGACAAATGGAAGAATGCAGGTAAATCACCCGCAGATTTGGACGCCGCCGACAATGAGGCTTTTGCCAATGGCAAAGGACGGCATATGTATGCGCTGTATCAGGCGCGCTTGCTGGCCTTGAACGCCTGCGACTTTGGCGATTTGTTGCTTCATGGCCTGAATCTACTGAAAAATAACCGAGACATCCTCGAAAAATATCAGGCGCAGTTCAAATATATTCTTGTCGACGAATATCAGGATACCAACGCCGTTCAGTATCTCTGGCTGCGATTGCTGGCGCAGAAACGCAAAAATATATGCTGTGTCGGTGATGATGACCAAAGCATCTATTCATGGCGCGGGGCCGAGGTTGCAAACATTCTACGCTTTGAAAAGGATTTCCCGGGCGCGAAAACGATCAAGCTTGAACAGAATTACCGTAGCACGCCGCATATTCTTGCAGCAGCATCGGGCCTGATTGATGCCAACAGTGCGCGACTTGGCAAGACCTTGTGGACCGAGTTGGACGATGGCGAAAAGGTTAGGATCATCGGCGTATGGGATGGCCCCGAGGAGGCCCGCCGCGTCGGCGAGGAAATCGAGGCAATCCAGTATAAAGGCGAAAGTCTCGACAGTATCGCCATCTTGGTTCGCGCGCAGCACCAGACGCGTGAATTTGAAGACCGCTTCATACAAATCGGCGTCAACTATCGGATAGTAGGTGGTTTTCGTTTCTACGAACGCGCGGAAATTCGCGATGCCATTGCCTATTTGCGTATCGTCAATCAACCTGCTGACGACTTAGCTTTTGAACGGATCGTCAACGTGCCCAAGCGCGGCATTGGCGACAAGGCGGTTGAAAAAATGCATATCGTGGCCCGCGCCGAACGCACGCCCTTATCTGTGGCCGCCGCGCGTCTGGTCGGAACCGACGAACTGACAGGTAAGGCGCGCAAGTCCCTTGCAGACCTTGTAGTCGACATTGCCCGATGGCGTGACGAGGCGGCGTCTATGTCGCCCGCCAATCTGACGCGCCTGATATTGGACGAAAGCGGCTATACCGCTGTGTTACAAGCCGAACGCAGCACCGAGGCATCGGGCCGCCTCGAAAACCTCAGCGAACTCGCGCGCGCAATGGAAGAATATGAAACTTTGGGTGAGTTTTTGGAGCATGTAAGCCTCGTCATGGACAATGATCGAAGCGACACGGGCGCCAGTGTCACAATCATGACCATCCATGCCGCTAAGGGCCTTGAATATGACAATGTCTTCTTAGTCGGATGGGAAGAAGGCATTTTTCCGTCGCAACGCGCGCTTGACGAAGGTGGCCTTGCCTCCTTGGAAGAAGAACGCCGTCTGGCTTATGTCGCTATCACCCGCGCCAAGCGCAAATGCACCATCATCCATGCCGCAAATCGTCGGATTTATGGCCAATGGACCAGCAGCATTCCCAGCCGCTTCATTGAAGAGCTACCGCTCGACCATATTGAGGCAGAACAGACTATGACGGGTGGCGCATCCATGTGGCGCGCAAATTGGAGCGAACAATCCGACCCCTTCGCGCATTTGGCCGCTGCCAATCAAGGCCGAAGCAATGCGCGTGGTCCCGGTTGGCAACGCGCCGCTACCTCGGGCGGTTTCAATCCCCGCCCGCAGCGTATAGCGGAAAACACGCGCAGCGCGGTCAGCCTTGGTAATAAGGGCAGAAGCGATCTCAGCATTGGTCTGCGCGTTTTTCATGAGAAATTCGGTTATGGCACGATTGTGTTGATTGAAGGCAATAAGCTTGAAATCGATTTTGAGCAGGCCGGCCGCAAGCGGGTGATGGATAGCTTTGTAAACGTAAGTTGAATCGCCAGCGTGGGGAACAGGATGATGGGGCTGGTAAAGACGCGTTCATTGCGGTTACAGTAAAGCATGAACGCGGGGACTTCCAATCTCATCAACGATGCCAGAACAGCAGTTCAGCGGCGTGATGGTGCCATGGCGCAACGGTTGCTTGCGGAGCTTCCGGAAAGTGAAATGCCCTGGCTACTTTTGGCGCAGGCTTGCAACCTGATTGGCGATGTGCCCGCGGAGGAAGCTGCCTTGCAGCGGCAGCTTGATATTGATCCGCGAAACCTGCCTGGGCTGATACTGTCTGGCGAGTTAAAGGCGCGGTTAGGTGATGACCGCGCAGCGAAATCTTTCTTTCAAGCCGCCCTCAATCAGGCCACACATACGCCAAACCTTCCGACTTCGCTTCACCCAATGCTTCAACGGGCGCGCGACTTTGTGGAACAAGTGCACATCAAGTTTGAGCAGCATTTGGTTGAGGGGCTTGAAAAGGCTGGCTTTGGCCGTGACGGCAGGGTTGGAACCGCCGTGGATTTGTTGCTTGGCCGTAAACAGCTTTACCTCCAGCAGCCTTCCAGCTTTTACTTTCCAGGCTTGCCGCAACGACAATTTTACGAGCGCAGCGAATTTCCATGGCTCGCAGAAATCGAACAGGCAGTGCCGGAAATGCAGGCAGAATTGCGCGCGGTTTTGGCCGATGGGCAGGACTTCGCACCTTATGTGGAGGCAAATAGCGATCGGCCGCGTGCAGCCAATCCGCTGATTAATGACCCTAAATGGGGCGCTTATTATTTTTGGCGTAACGGAGAAATAGTTGCCGAAAATGCAGCGCGCTGCCCAGTAACCATGCAAGCGCTCCAGCATGCACCTATGCCGCTGATCGACCAACGATCGCCGATTGCATTATGGTCCTTACTGAAACCAGACACGCATATTCAGCCGCATCATGGCCTATTGAACACCCGCCTCATCTGCCACATTCCGTTAATCGTCCCGCAGGATTGTGCCATTCGCGTTGGAAATGAAACGCGAAGCTGGCGTGAGGGCGAAGCGTTGATTTTCGATGATAGCTTTGAGCATGAGGCATGGAACAAAAGCGACGAAACACGCGTTGTTTTGCTATTTGAAATCTGGCGTCCTGAAATATCTTTGGACGAACGGGCAGCACTGACGACGATATTCGAAACGATCAATGATTATCATGGCGCACCTGAGGACGCCGGATAGTCTGCCCAGCATTCAAAAGCAGCTTTGTCGACGAATAGATGCCCCTGCCTTGCACTTGCTTGCGCAAGCCGATAGGCCAACCAGATATGTCCGTCACTTCCGCTGAAATCCATCCCTTAAAAATCGCTGACTTCCGCTTTTACTGGATGGCGCGGTTTATGGCGGTGCTTGCCACCATGGGGATGGTGGTTGTTATCGGTTATCAGGCCTATGACATCGCCCGCACCGATTATGGCATGTCCATTCGCGAGGCGTCTTTGCAACTGGGCTTGTTGGGCCTGGTGCAGTTTGTTCCCCTAGCACTGCTTACACCCGTAGCCGGATGGGCCGCAGATCGTTGGGAGCGACGAACGGTGGCGCGGCTCGCCAATAGCATCGACATGATGGTGGCGCTTGCTTTGGGGTGGTTCACTTATGTGGACGGACTGACGCTCCCGCTCCTCTTCCTGTTTGCAGCCTTACACGGTGTCGCACGCGTGTTTGTGGGGCCATCCATGTCAGCGATTGCGCCCAACATCGTGCCCCCCGCGTCCCTGCCCCGCGCGATTGCGTTAAGTTCCATTGCTTGGCAGATCGGTTCCGTCATCGGCCCTGCGGCAAGTGGCCTGATGTTCGCCGCAAGCCCGTCTTTACCTTATTGGGCATCGGCAGGACTTATGTTGATGGCTACCATCAGCCTCAGTTGCGTGCGGCCAGTCTATCCGCCGCCAATGGAAAAGAAAATCCACCCCATCCGACAAATGATCGATGGCTTACGCTATACATGGTCGGAACGCTTTTTATTGGGTGCCATAACGCTGGACTTGTTTGCGGTGTTGTTAGCGGGCGCAACGGCCATGCTTCCCGTCTATGCGCGCGACATTTTGATGGTTGGACCAGATGGGCTTGGGCAGTTGCGTGCGGCACCTGCTGTCGGCGCATCTGTGGTAGCACTTATGCTGACCTTCCGGCCGCTACGCCACAATGTCGGCGCAAAAATGCTTTGGGCTGTGGTGGTGTTTGGGGTTGCGACTATCGGCTTTGGCCTAAGCCATGAAATTGGCGCGCATATTTTCGGCGATGCGCGCATTGGTTTCCTCAATATGGGCGCCGGAATGGCAGTGGCTTTGGTCATGCTGGTTGTGCTTGGCGCATCGGACATGCTGTCCGTTTATGTGCGCTCATCCCTGGTGCAGCTTAACACGCCGGACGACAAGCGCGGACGCGTAAGTTCGGTATCCGGCCTAGCCATTTCCGCATCCAATGAATTGGGAGAATTGCAATCCGGTGTAGCCGCAGCAGTGCTTGGCCCCGTCGGCGCGGTTGTATTTGGCGGCGCTGGTGCCATATTCGTCACAGCTATTTGGGCGGGGTTATTCCCTGAGCTTAAAAACGCCCGTACATTCGAACCACAATATAGAGGAAAAAGTCCATGAAAGCAGAATCGATCCTCGAAACCATTGGTAACAGCCCGCATATCCGTATGGGACGTATGTTCCCTAATGCTGAAGTCTGGATTAAATCAGAACGGTCAAACCCGGGCGGATCGATTAAGGACCGCATTGGCTTGGCGATGATTGAGGCCGCCGAAAAAGATGGCAGCCTTAAACCCGGCGGCACAATCATTGAACCAACATCTGGCAACACAGGCGTTGGCCTTGCCATGGTGGCGGCAGTCAAGGGCTATAAGCTCATCCTCGTCATGCCCGAATCCATGTCGTTGGAGCGTCGCCGCTTAATGCTGGCTTATGGCGCAACCTTTGACCTCACCCCGCGTGAAAAGGGCATGAGGGGCGCGATCGAACGCGCGCTTGAACTGGTATCACAAACCACAAATTCCTGGATGCCACAGCAATTCGAAAACCCAGCCAACATCAACGTCCATGTCCGCACAACGGCGCTGGAGATATTAGAGGATTTTGCCGACACCCCCATCGACGTCATGATCACCGGCGTCGGCACGGGTGGGCATATTACGGGTTGTGCCGAAGTTTTGAAAAAGGCTTGGCCAAATCTGAAAGTATTTGCGGTTGAACCAACTCTGTCCCCCGTCATTAGCGGCGGTCAACCAGGCCCACATGCGATTCAAGGTATTGGGGCGGGCTTCATTCCAGCCAATTTGCACACGGCTTTACTTGACGGCGTTATTCAGGTTGACCCCGACACTGCCAAAGAAACGGCGCGGCGCGCCGCGCGAGAAGAAGGTATGCTGGTGGGCATTTCATCGGGCGCGACACTGGCTGCGATTGCGCAGAAGTTGCCCGAATTGCCCGCCGGAAGCCGCGTACTTGGTTTCAATTATGACACCGGTGAGCGTTATCTATCGGTTCCGGACTTCTTACCGGTTGAATAAACCTAAAATGCCGGGACTCATCATCCCGGCATTTAGTTTTGTGGCCCGCAGTGGGCGCTTACGCCGCTGCGAACATTTCGGGCGTCAGTGCCATGATGGCCTCGCTGCCTGCCTCAATCTTGCGGCGAAGCGCGCCGCAGTCTGGCATCTGCCGTTCCGCAAAATAACGCGCTGTCACTAGCTTGGTTTCATAGAATGAAGCATTTCCTGTGCCTGCATCCAATGCCTTTTGTGCGCTTTGCGCCATGCGTAGCCATTGCAGACCAAGTGCCACAATGCCCATGATATGCATATAATGATGCGCTCCCGCGCCGATATTATTCGGATTGGCCATGCCATTTTGCATGAACCACATGGTCGAAGCTTTCAAATCGCCATTGGCCTTCTCAAGACGACCGGCCAGATCCGCCAACGGCCCATCCTTGGCAGCCGCACATTCCTCATCCACAATCTTGAAAAGCGCCTGAATAGCGCGCCCACCATTTTGTGCGAGTTTCCGGCCAACCAAATCCATCGCCTGAACGCCATTGGTGCCTTCATAGATCATCGCGATGCGGGCATCGCGTACATATTGTTCCATGCCCCACTCGGCGATGTAGCCATGACCGCCATAGACTTGCTGCGCATTGGTTGCGACTTCATAGCCCTTGTCCGTGCCATACCCCTTGATGACAGGCGTCAGCAACGACAATAGGTCGTCAGCGGTCTGACGCTCTTCTTCGGTTTGCGCATGATGCAGTAAATCGGCCTGTAACGCACCCCATAAGCACAAGGCACGCATGCCCTCGGTAAATGCCTTTGCATCCATCAGCATACGACGCACATCGGGGTGCACGAATAAAGTGTCGGCCTTTTGTTCCAAATCCTGCGGCCCTGTCAGTGCGCGGCCCTGACGGCGGTCTTGCGCATAATGCACCGCATTTTGGTAAGCGACTTCGGCAATGCCAAGTCCCTGCTGTCCAACGCCAAGCCGCGCGATGTTCATCATGATAAACATCGCCGCTAGGCCTTTATTTTCTTCGCCCACCAAATAGCCGGTAGCGCCATCATAATTCATAACGCAGGTGGCATTGCCGTGAATGCCCATTTTATGTTCAATCGAGCCACAAGACAAAGCATTGCGTGCACCAAGTGATCCGTCGTCATTGACGAGGAATTTGGGCACGATGAACAACGATATGCCTTTTACGCTGTCCGGTGCACCGGGTGTTTTTGCGAGTACCAAATGAATGATATTTTCAGTCAAGTCGTGTTCACCCGACGAGATGAAAATCTTAGTCCCGGAAATCGCATAGCTGCCATCTCCATTGGGTTCTGCCTTGGTACGGATGAGGCCGAGGTCGGTTCCACAATGCGGCTCGGTCAGGTTCATGGTCCCGCCCCATTTGCCTGAGATCATGTTCGGGGCATATTTGGCCTTCTGTTCTTCGCTACCCTTGACCAAAATCGCGGACACTGCGCCCTGCGTCAGGCCGGGGTACATAGCAAAGGCCATGTTGGAGCTCGCCATGAGCTCCTCAAAGGCCATAGAAACGATGTGCGGCATGCCCTGCCCGCCAAACTCCACTGGGCTCGACAATGTGCCCCAGCCGCCTTCGCAATAGAGCTTATAGGCTTCCTTGAAACCATCGGGGGTGGTCACGCTGCCATCTTCATGGCGGGTGCAGCCCTGCAGATCCCCGACTTGGTTTAAAGGGAAAAGCACATTTTCCACAAATTTAGCACCTTCGGTAAGGATCGCATCGATCATATCAGCGCTGGCGTTTTCAAACCCGGGTAGGTTGGCGTAGCGCTCGACACCCAAAACTTCGTTAAGGATAAACTGCGCGTCGCGAATGGGGGCGGTATAGCTTGGCATTTTTAGTCCTTCAGATAGCGGTGAATGAGGCCTTAAGCCGCAGCAGATTTTTCCGCGGCTTCAACCTGTTCCACCGTTGAAACAAATTCGGTCAGCTCGTTAATCGCACTTTCGATATCATCGCGCTGTGACTTCAACAGATTGATGCGGTCACGACATTTTTCAATAGTCACACGGCGTTGAATATTGCGGCCGTCATTAAGATCATACAGATCGATCATCTCACGGATCTCGGCCAGGCTAAACCCAACACGTTTTGCCCGCAAAATCCATGCCAACCGGGCCCGGTCGCGCTTTGAATAAATGCGCGCCAAGCCCATACGTTCCGGCGAAATCAAACCCTGGTCCTCGTAAAAGCGCAATGCCCGCGCCGTTACCTCAAATTCGACCGATAGGTCGGATATCGTATACGATTCCCGATTATATGCGTCAGGCGTGTCGATAGTCGCATCGGTCCGCCTTTCGTCGCGCGTTACAGATTCCATAGCGCCTTCCCTCTTGGTTGCCCTAACGTCACTAGTTTACGTTAGCGTAAACGTCAATCGTGGAAGTGGCGGCTGCGGTTTGAAATATAGCGGCTTAAGCCGATGGCTCGGGCGGAAAAGCTTCTGCTGGCTTTGGTGCCAGAACCGGAGGGGATGGTGCAGGGTCAGCGGTCATATCCGCAGGCCCACCCACAGGATTTTTATCCGCAGGGGGCTTTGGCCGCTTGACCGGCGTTGACGTGTCTTGAAGGACGACGACCTCCTGCCCCATCTGCGTGACGCCAAACAACGCCTTAGCAAAGGGGTGCGGCAAACGGATGCAACCATGCGAGGCAGGATACCCCGGTAAATCGCCGCCGTGGATGGCGATCCCATCCCATGTCAGACGCTGCATAAATGGCATTGGTGCGTTGCTGTAGAGGTTGGATTTGTGATCCACATTCTTCTGTAAGATGTTAAAAATGCCGGTCGGTGTTTCCTTGCCTTTTTTCCCCGACGAAATCGTACTGAAACCAATTAGCTTTTCATTCTGAAACACGTAAATCCGCTGCGTATCGAGCACGATGACAATTTTCATCGGCCCTTCATAAACGTCCTGCTTCAGCCAAATAAATTGTCCAGGCTTGAGCGTGTCAACACGACCTTTCTTGCGCGGCTTTGGTTTGGTTTTTGAAATCAAGGGTTTGACTTTGGGTGGGGAAGCCACAGGCGCAGGGACTAAGGATTGCGTTTGCGCGGGTGGCGTGACCAAATCCGATTTCACGGGAGCGACTTGCGGCAGTTGCCCCTGCTGGATAGGCTCAGGCTGCGCTTGCCTTACCTGTTGCGCAAGAGCCATGCCCGGCACAGCACTCATCAACAAAATTGCGATGATGCCCTGCAATTTGCGGATGCCCGCGCCGAAACCCATGGAAGTGCCCTACTTACCGAATATAATGCTGCTCACGTCAGCTTAACGATAGTCATTACCACTATCTATATGAAAATTCGACGTCAATTTTCCCGATGTCGTATATAATTAGGCTGTGGACCCTAAGTTCCGACATGATGCGCCTAACCGTCTTACTTTTACGCTCAAATGCTTATGAAGGCCTGTTTATCTAAAGGATTGGTCCTTATCTGCATGGGATGGACATTGGACGTAGGCAATTCATTCATTCGGCGGTTTTAGGAGCGAGCTTGCTCACAGTTCCGTCAAAAGCAGCTGACATCGTCTATCGGCCGGGCACGGGCGCCGCAACAGGCGGCCCATCACCTCTGTTGCTTGATCGAGCAAAAGCCGCCTTGGCAGCGCATAAGGCGCGTATTCGCAACCATGATCTGCTTGCTATAGCGGACTTTTCCAAGCCGTCGCGCGATCCCCGCTTTTACGTTGTCGATCTGCGCAGTGGCAAATCCGACACTTTCCTCGTCGCCCATGGCAAAGGTTCGGACCCAAGCCACAGCGGCTGGGTGCAAGAATTTTCGAACGTGCATGGGTCAGAAGCTACCTCGGCTGGCAGCTATCTCGTCGGCGAGACTTATTTTGGCCAATACGGCGAATCTCGACGTTTAGTGGGGCTTGATCCGCAAAATGACCAAGCCGAAGCGCGCGCCATCGTCATTCACCCTGCTTGGTATGTGAACCAGTCGCTCATTCACGACCAAGGCAAGATTGGCCGCAGCCAAGGCTGCTTTGCCTTTGCCAAGGACGACATCAAATTCATCCTTGAGCGCGTGGCCCCTGGATGCCTGTTATACGCCGATAAGGTTTAAACTCAGCTCCGATTGCCAGATTTAAACACGCCGCAGATAATCCTCTTGCCACTATTGCCGCTGGGGTCGGTTTTATAGTCATCAGCTTTTTCATGAATGACGAGAGCGCCGCCATCAGCATCCAACAGACCAGTCGGCCCCGAGAGCGCAATATCCGTCAACTTATATTCCAGCGTGATTTTAAGATCGGCGCCCGCATTGACATTCGGTAGATCACCAGCATGCGCCCCCATTGGGTTATCGTGGCCATGCTGTTTCATATCAGGGTTCCAGTGCGGCCCCGCGCTGGTGAAATCGGGTGCCTGGCATTTCCCAACAGCATGAAGATGCATGCCATATGTACCTGCAGCAGGCGCTTGGGCAGACAGGCTCAAAAACACGCCATCGCGCCGCTGCGATATCGTCGCAACGCCGGCCCAACTGCCGTCGGCGCGGGCCAAGTCAGCTGTCAGCACCTCGGACGCTTCAGATGCCTTTGGTGATTGCAAGGTTGAACAACTGGCAAGGATCGGAATGATGAAAATCGTTAGAAACTTGCGCATAATCTTCTCCTGAATCTGGGTGTTGGGGAAAGCATAACATGAACCGAGCCGCACTCAATTTGTTTCCTGCAATCAGTGTGCCCACTCTTGTGGCTTCACGCCTTGCGCAAACAGCAATGCCGTTAGATCATTGTGCCGCACGGAAAAGTTAGCCGCTTGCGCCAATTGCGGGCGCGGATGATAGCCAACACCAAGGCCACCACCTGACACCGCTGCAGCGATCATCGGCAAGTCATTCGCTCCATCACCAACCGCAAGCGCCGATTCAAGGGCAAGACCGCGCGCGCGCGCGGCGGCATGCAACACCAAACGCTTTGTCGATGCGTCCACTATATCGGCCGCCAATGCGCCGGTCAGTCGCCCGTCCTTAATCTCCAAAAGATTTGCATGCACTTCATGAAAGCCCAGCATATCAGCCACAGGACCCGTAAAGCTCGTAAACCCGCCCGACACTAGCACCGCATGCGCGCCCCATCCGGTCATCGTGCGCACAAAGATTTCGGCCCCCGGCATTGGCTGCACGCGTTCCTGCAGGCACTGCGCGATAACATTTTCGTCCAGTCCTGCCAGAAGGGCGACCCGCGCTTTTAAAGCGTCGGCAAAATCGAGTTCGCCTGCCATTGCACGCTCGGTAATCGCGGCAATCTCTGGCTTAATACCAGCATAATCGGCTAGCTCATCAATACATTCGACCATAATCATGGTACTGTCCATGTCAGACACCAAAAGCATTTTGCGGCGGCTACCGTCATCCTGCACTATTATATCAAAACGGTCCTCAAGTCCCGCTAGAGCCATGCGCGCATCGGATAGGTCGCCTCCAAACGATATGTCGGCGGCTTTGCCCTCTGCGAGCCATTCAAAAGCTTTTGGGATACAGCCCGCATCGACCAATCGATCCTTGGCCTCGGAAAAGTTGCCGCTTTCCAGACTGTCTGCTGCTATCAGTGTGCAAATGGGCATATCGAATCCTCAAAACATGGTCGCGCTTATTGCGGGTCCAACGGCTAGCGGCAAGACGGCATTAGCGCTGCATCTCGCCAAATCCGGCAATTTTGTCATTATCAACGCCGACAGCGCGCAAGTATATTCCGACCTACCCATATTGAGCGCCCAGCCCACATCCGATGAGCGACACAGCGTTCCGCATCATCTCTTCAGCTATATCGACGGCGTCACACCCTGCTCGGCCGCGCGCTGGGCAACCGATGCAAAGCGCATTATTGCCGAGGCCCATGCGGCCGGCGCTACGCCTATATTGGTTGGCGGTAGTGGTCTCTATATCCGCACCTTACTAGACGGTATTGCGCCTATACCGGAGGTTGATCCTGTATTGCGTGCCGAGATACGCGCGATGCCAGTGGAGCAAGCCTACGCCGCGCTTCAAAAATATGATGCGCCAGTTGCAGCAAGATTGGCCCACACTGACGTCAGCCGTATCACTCGCGCGCTTGAGGTCGTGCAAAGCACCGGACGTAGCATATCGGCATGGCGCACAACCAAGACGGGGGGGATATCGGCTGACATATATTTGCGGCCTTTGCTGCTCTTGCCTCCACGTGATTGGCTATACGAACGCTGCGACAAAAGGTTCGAACTGATGATGGAGCGCGGCGCAATTGATGAAGTGGAGGCGTTGCTTGCCCGCAATCTGCCACAAGACGCTCCCGTTATGCGCGCCATAGGCGTGCCCGAGATTTCAGCCTATCTGAAAGGCAAGATGTCGCGGGCGGAAGCGATAACGCTCGGCCAAATCGCCACCCGGCAATATGCAAAGCGGCAGTTTACCTGGTTTCGCAATCAGGCTCCAACGGATTGGCCGCGTGAAAATGCAATTGTAAATGATTCAAATATTGATAATTTTGAAATAATATTTCAATGAATGTATTTGACAAGTCATTTTCTAATCACTAGCTAGCCCGCTCTTGTTTCCCTTATTGCAGTGCAACATAGGAAAGCGGCTTAACACATAAGGACTGTCCAGTGCCCGAAAAATCCGGCGCAGAAATTTTGATTGATATCCTGGTTGAACAGGGCGTGGACACCGTATTCGGTTACCCCGGTGGCGCCGTTCTGCCCATTTACGATGCTTTATTTCAGCAAAAGAAAATTAAACATGTCCTTGTCCGGCATGAGGCGGGCGCGGCCCATTCTGCGGAGGGTTATGCCCGTGCAACGGGTAAGCCCGGCGTTGTGCTTGTCACATCCGGCCCCGGCGCCACAAATGCTGTAACTGGCATTGCAGATGCCTTTATGGACTCTATCCCGTTGATCGTTCTGACGGGTCAGGTTGCAACCAATTTGATCGGCTCCGATGCCTTTCAAGAGGCCGATACCGTTGGTATCACGCGCCATTGTTCAAAGCATAATTATTTGGTGAAGGACCCTGCCGAACTCGCAACGGTCGTGCGGGAGGCTTTTGCCATCGCCACCAAAGGACGCCCCGGCCCCGTCGTCATCGACATTCCCAAAAATGTGCAGGTCGCAACGGCGAGCACCGACGTGAAGCGCCCCGCTCGGTCGCGCTTCACTTATGCGGGTGAGGCCGACTATGCCGAAATCAACCGTGCGGTTGAATTGATTGCCAATGCCAAGGCACCGATATTGTACACAGGTGGCGGCATCATCAATTCAGGCCCTGCCGCCAGCGAGGCACTGCGTGAGTTGGCTGAACTGACCGGAGCGCCTGTGACATCAACGTTGATGGGGCTTGGTGCCTATCCCGCTTCCGGCGAAGCTTGGTTGGGTATGCTCGGCATGCACGGCACATATGAAGCGAATATGGCCATGAACCAATGCGACGTCATGGTCTGTTTAGGCGCGCGCTTTGACGACCGTGTAACGGGCCGCTTGGATGCCTTTTCGCCCAACAGCGTCAAAATCCATGTCGATATTGACCGCAGCTCGATGAACAAAACCGTCCGTGTTGACCTGCCCATCGTCGCCGATGTCGGCACGGCCATGCGTCAGATGATCGATGTTTGGAAAGGTCGGAAATACAAAAAGCAGCCATTGACCGAATGGTGGTCACGGATCACTGGATGGCGGGCCGTAGATTGTCTGAGCTACCCTGACAGCACGCAGGAGATCATGCCGCAATATGCGATTGAGCGCCTGTTTGAAGCCACAAAGGACAAGGCTCCAATAATCACAACCGAAGTTGGTCAGCATCAAATGTGGGCGGCGCAGCATTTTCATTTTGATGCGCCGAACAAATGGCTAACCAGCGGCGGTCTAGGCACCATGGGCTATGGCCTGCCTGCTGCAATCGGTGCCCAAATGGGGCATCCGGACGCGTTGGTTATCGACATTGCCGGTGAAGCATCGATCCAGATGAACATCCAGGAAATGGCAACAGCCTCGCAATATCGTTTGCCGGTGAAGGTCTTCATCCTCAACAATGAATGGATGGGCATGGTGCGCCAATGGCAAGAGCTAACCTATGAAAGCCGCTATTCCGAAAGCTATTCGGATAGCCTGCCTGATTTTGTCGCGCTGGCCGAAGCTTATGGCTGGAAAGGCATTCGTTGCGATGATCCGGCGAAGTTGGATGATGCCATCGCCGAAATGCTTGCGCATGACGGCCCTGTAATGTTCGATTGCCGCGTCCACAAAACGTCGAACTGTTTCCCGATGATACCATCAGGCGCAGCCCATACGGACATGATCCTGAATGCAGACCAAGTATCGGGCACCATGGATGACGAAGCAAAGGCGCTCGTATAATGCATATAAAGCAAGAACTTACCGAACGGCACGTACTGACGCTCACCGTTGATAATGAAGCGGGCACGCTGGCGCGGATTGCAGGCATGTTTACGTCGCGCGGCTATAACATCGACAGTCTTACCGTGGCCGATATCAGCGAAGACCATACAACAAGTCGGATAACAATCGTTACTAAAGGCCCGCCGCCCGTGATCGACCAGATCATCGCGCAATGCGAGCGGCTCATTCCCGTCCACAAAGTCACTGACCTCACCGAGGCTGGACCCCATGTGGAGAGGGAACTTGCATTGGTCAAAGTCCACGGCACCGGTGACCAACGCGTTGAGGCGATGCGTCTTGCCGACATTTACCGCGCACGCGTCATCGATGCCACGGTCAACAGTTTCATTTTTGAAATCACAGGCGGCCCTGAAAAGATCGACACATTTGTTAGCCTGATGCGCGAAGTTGGGCTGGTTGAAGTTGGCCGCACGGGCATTGTCGGCCTGATGCGCGGAGCAGACGCGAGTTAATGGAGATATCGTCATCCTGGGGAAAAGGGCACGCAGAGCGCAACGCACTCCAGGGTTTTGAAAATACGCCGTTGAAGGTAAGACCCTGAAACACATTCGGGGTGACGGCAACGAAGAAGGACGGAAGAATGAAAGTATTTTATGACGCAGATTGCGACTTAGGCCTTATCAAAGACAAAAAGGTCGCGATTGTAGGCTATGGTAGCCAAGGCCATGCCCATGCGCAAAATTTGCGTGATAGCGGCGTAGCGGATGTCGCGATTGCCCTGCGCGCGGGTTCGGCAACAGCCAAAAAGGCTGAAGCCGCTGGATTCAAGGTTTTGGCCAATGCAGACGCTGCCGCTTGGGCCGATATCCTTATGGTACTGGCACCTGATGAACATCAGGCCGCGATTTACGCCGATGATCTGCATGCCCATATGAAGCCCGGCGCGGCTTTGGCCTTTGCCCATGGCCTCAACATCCATTTCGGCCTAATTGAACCGCGTGCCGACATTGACGTGATCATGATCGCGCCAAAAGGCCCCGGCCACACCGTGCGCAGCGAGTATCAAAAGGGTGGCGGCGTGCCGTGCCTGATAGCAGTTGCGCAGGATTACAGCGGTAACGCGCATGACATCGCGCTTGCTTACGCCAGCGGCGTTGGTGGCGGACGCAGCGGGATCATCGAAACCAACTTCCGCGAAGAGTGCGAAACCGATTTATTCGGTGAACAGGCCGTATTGTGCGGCGGCATCACGCACCTCATTCAGGCTGGCTTTGAGACATTGACCGATGCTGGCTATGCGCCAGAAATGGCCTATTTCGAGTGTCTGCATGAGACCAAATTGATTGTGGACCTCTTGTATGAAGGCGGTATTGCCAACATGCGTTATTCGATTTCGAACACCGCTGAATATGGCGACATTACCACAGGTCCGCGCATCATCACCGACGAAACCAAAGCCGAAATGAAGCGCGTTCTCGCGGACATTCAATCGGGTCGTTTCGTCAAAAATTTCGTGCTCGATAACCGCGCTGGTCAGCCAGAGTTGAAGGCTGCACGCAAGGCCGCTGCGGCGCACCCCATCGAGGCAACCGGCGCAAAACTGCGCGCGATGATGCCCTGGATTGCAAAGAATAAGTTGGTGGATCAGGCGAAGAACTAATCGCTTTTTCCTAGCTTGACTCATTTGGGGGAGACATCGACACTGATGCCTCCCCTTTTTGCTGTCAGGAGCAGACTTATGCGTAAGCTTTTATGTGCCCTCCCCCTCTTATTCGCTGTACCCTTGGTTGCGCAGAGCGCGCCGCAAATGCCTGGAACGATGGACGTTGCCCGCGTTACCGCCGGAACCTACAACACGGATCCCAGCCATACGCTGATCGGCTGGCGCGTGAGCCATTTTGGCTTCAACGATTATTTCGGCATTTTTGGCGATGTGACCGGAACGCTGACACTTGATCCAGCCAATCCGAATGCTGCCAAGGTCGATATCACTATTCCGATTAGTAAGGTCACGACCGCCAGTGCTGGCCTGACGGGCCATTTGCTGCGCGCTGGCAAGGACGGCGGCAAGGCAGACTTTTTTGGCCCTGCCCCCACCGATGCCAAGTTTGTTTCAACGAGCGTAGTGACATCTGGCACCACAGCCAAAATCACCGGCGATCTAACACTGAATGGTGTCACCAAGCCAGTCGTACTCGACGCCAAATTTTCTGGCGCGGGCAATAATCCGTTTAATAAGAAAGCCACCGTCGGCTTTCACGCCACGTCCGTCATCAAACGCAGCGAATTTGGCATAATCTATGCCGTTCCGCTGATTTCGGATGACGTGACGTTGGACATCAGCGTCGCCTTTGAAAAGGCCAGCTAAGGCAGGAGAACATCATCACGCAAAGCCGCAAAGATAAGATGGCGAGGAGACTTGCCTTTTCTTTGCGGCTTTATGCGAAGAAGTTCGAGCGGGGTACTACCCCAAATAACGCGCATCAAGACTGGCTTTCGCCGCGCGATATTCAGCTTCAAGCTGGTCAACGAATTGCGCGACGGTTTGCACTTCCTTGATCGCGCCAATGCCTTGACCTGAACCCCAAATATCTTTCCAAGCCTTGGCTTCGCTATTGCCGCCTGAACCAAAGTTCATGGTCGAAATGTCGCCCTTAGGCAGGTTGTTCGGGTCCATCCCTGCCCGCTCAATCGACTGACGCAGATAGTTTCCGCTGACGCCTGTGAACAGGTCGGAATACACAATGTCAGCAGCCTTCGCCTCAACGATATTGTCCTTGTAACCGTCAACTGCGTTTGCTTCCTTGGTCGCGATAAACGCGCTGCCGATATAGCCAAAATCTGCACCCATGGCCTGTGCCGCAAGTATCGAGGCACCATGCGCGATAGAACCGGACAGAGCGACCGGGCCGTCAAACCATTCACGGATTTCGCGCATCAACGCGAAAGGCGACGTCACGCCAGCATGGCCGCCAGCACCAGCAGCCACGGGAATGAGGCCATCGGCGCCCTTTTCAATCGCTTTGTGCGCAAAGCGGTCGTTGATGACGTCATGGAATGCAATCCCGCCCCAGCTATGGACGGCTTGGTTGAGTTCTTCCTGCGCGCCGAGCGAAGTGATTGTGATCGGCACCTGCCATTTGGCGCAGACAGCGAGATCTTCCTGTAGCCGGTTATTCGACTTATGGACAATCTGGTTCACCGCATATGGGGCGGCGGGACGGTCAGGATTGTCGCGATTATGTGCCGCCAGTTCTTCGGTAATCTGATGCAGCCATTCGTCCAGCTGGCTTGCGGGACGGGCATTCAACGCTGGAAACGACCCGACCACACCAGCCTTACACTGCGCGATGACCAGTTCCGGCCCAGACACGATGAACAGCGGAGAGCCGATCACTGGAAGCCGAAGATTATCGAAAATTGCTGGAAGTGCCATATGTCGAATCCCTTGTTAATTCATCAGTTACATGCGGGTTAGCCACAGCCTATCGCGGCTGTCAAATGCCCCTTTTTGAAGGGGCGGTTCCGTAGGGTAAGCTTCTACTAAGACCGCATCATACCAATTGAGTCCCAGCGCAACAGTATAAGCCGCTGTCCATAAAAACGCCCCTAGAACGACATCAGAGCGCGTGATTAGACTCTGTCACCCCTAAGAACCTAAACCCCGTTCGCAGCGCTTAGAATGGCCCTGACGGACGCTGTGGCCACATCCCGACTGATACCGACACCAAATAATACTGGACCATCGCCAACGCGGCATTCGACATAAGCAGCGGCGCGAGCATCTGTACCATGGCCAATGGCGTGTTCACTATAGTCGATGATATCCAGCGGACCGCCGAGCGCATCTTGCAATGCGTTGGCAAGGCTGGAAATCAGGCCGTTGCCACGGCCACTAACGCTTTGCTCGACGCCATCAATACGGATATTACCCGCAAAAATGCGCTCATCCCTTTGCCGCTGGCTTTGGGTTTCGTGGAAATCGATTAACCGGAACCGGCCATCACCCTTGAGGTGGTAACGCTTTTCAAATGCCTCCCAAATATCCGCACTTGTCAGTTCGCGCCCTGTGGTGTCGGACAATTCCTGCACGGTGGTCGAAAAATTCGCCTGCATCCGTTTAGGCAGCTTTAAGCCTTGGTCCTGTTCGATCACCCAAGCCACACCGCCCTTGCCGCTTTGCGAATTCACACGGATGACGGCTTCATAATTGCGGCCCAAATCGGCGGGATCAATGGGTAGATAAGGCACACGCCAAATTTCGTCATTCTGCCGTTCATGCGCCGCGAACCCTTTTTTAATCGCGTCCTGATGCGATCCTGAAAAGGCGGTGAATACCAATTCGCCGGCGTAGGGATGCCGGGGGTGTACGGGCAATTGGTTGCAGTATTCGACGGTCTGAATGACCTCGTCAATGTCGCTGAAATCGAGCCCAGGGTGCAGGCCTTGGGTATACATGTTCAATGCCAGCGTCACCAAATCGACATTGCCTGTGCGCTCGCCATTGCCAAACAAGCACCCCTCAATACGGTCGCCGCCTGCTAACAAGCCCAGCTCGGCAGCTGCGATACCACTGCCTCGGTCATTGTGCGGATGCAGGCTGATGACCACATGTTCCCGCGCGCTAATGTGGCGGCACATCCATTCGATTTGGTCGGCATAGACGTTGGGCATTGCGGCCTCAATCGTTGCAGGCAAATTGAGGATCAACGGCTTTGCTGCCGTTGGCTGCAGCACGTCCATCACTGCTTCGCATACCTCAAGGCTGAATTCGAGCTCAGCCGTCGAGAAAGTTTCAGGGCTATATTCAAAGTGCCAATCGGTTTGCGGATATTTGGCCGCTTGCTCTTTCAGGATATTTGCGCCTTCAATAGCAATCGCCTTCACACCTGCCTGATCGAGGTTGAAAACGATGTCGCGCCACGCTGGACTGACCGCATTATAGACATGCACAATTGCGCGCGGCGCGCCTGCCATGCTCTCGAAGGTTTTTTCAATAAGGTCACGCCGGGACTGCGTCAGGCTTTGGATTGTAACGTCGTCCGGAATGCACCCGCTGTCGACTAGGCCGCGAATAAAATCAAAGTCGGTGGCACCCGAGCTTGGGAAGCCAACCTCAATCTCTTTCACGCCGACCTTCAGCAACAGATCAAAGAAACGCTTCTTCTTCTCTGCCCCCATCGGGTCAATAAGCGCTTGGTTTCCATCACGCAGATCGGTGGAAAGCCAGCGCGGCGCGCGGTCTATGGTTCGCGTTGGCCATATGCGGTCGGGCAGATCCACTTGAGGGAAAGGTCGATATTTACGCGATGGGTCGGAAAGCATCATGATAATTGGCAACTTCGCTGATACGCCCAGTTTAGGGGCTAAATTTGGCGGTGATGTGGCCCTTAGGCGAGTTGCCGAATAGGTTCGACAAAACAGGCACGCCTAAGGGCGTGTAAGTCGTAGTAGGAGAAGCGAAAGGGCGTTGCGCGATTTCATAACATCTTGGCGATAGCCAATTCGTGCAACATTCGTCCAGTCTTAAAATGCGTTACGGTTATTTTGCTACCTTGGCATATCAAATTTCGACCTGACTGCCCAGCTCGACCACGCGATTGCTTGGCAATTTGAAAAACTCCATCGCATTGGCAGCATTACGCAGCATCCAGGAGAAAATCTTTTCTCGCCAGATCGCCATTCCGGGCATTTTGGATGCGATCAATGTCTGACGCGACAAGAAGAAGCTGGTGTGCATCATGTCAAATTTAGGACCGCATAAATCAACCAAGTCGAGGGTCGCTGGCACATTGGTCTCTTCTAAAAAGCCAAAGCGCATTTTTACGCGGTAAAAACCTTCACCCAAATCCTTGGAAATAATACGGTCAGTGCTGACGACATAGGGCACATCCTCAATCTGCACCGTCAAGATGATGACGCGCTCGTGCAGTATGCGGTTGTGTTTAATATTATGCAGCAAAGCCGAAGGCACGCCACTTGCCGCCGATGCCATAAATATCGCCGTACCTGGCACGCGTGTCGCGCTATGGGCGGCAGACTTTATGAAAATCTCCATGGGCATCGTGCTTTCCGCCATACGCTCGCGCATCAAAGCGCGACCACGCGACCACGTCGTCAATAATGTGAAGATCACTAAACCAATTACCAATGGCACCCATCCGCCCGATGGCACCTTCAACAAATTGGCGCCCAAATAGGCAAAGTCGACGATGAAGAACAAAGCGAGGATTGGCAGTGCTTTCCACTTTGGCCATTTCCATAACGACAGCAGGACGACCGCAATCAAACAGGTGTCGATGAACATCGCGCCAGTCACCGCAATACCATATGCGGCGGCAAGGTTGGATGAAGATTGGAAGAACAAAACCAGCAGCAGAACCATCACCGCAAGGCCCCAGTTAATAGCCGGAATGTAAATCTGCCCAGCTGCTTTCTCGCTGGTATGCAAAATGCTGAGCCGTGGCATGAAGCCCAACTGAATGGCTTGCTGCGTCAACGAAAACGCGCCGGAAATAACCGCTTGGCTGGCAATGATGGCCGCCATAATCGTGAGGAAAATGACTGGCGTGCTGATCAGTTCAGGCACCATCAGGAAGAACGGGTCGCGAATGGCAATCTGCGCCTCTGCTGGCGTCATAGACAATATCATTGCCCCCTGCCCCATATAATTCAGCATAAGCGCGGGCAACACGAAGAACAGCCAGCTAAATTTAATGGGCCGTCGTCCGAAATGCCCCATGTCGGCGTACAGCGCCTCCGCACCCGTCACGGCCAGAACAACGGTACCCATAGCCACAAAGGCTCGAAAACCGTCAATATAGAAAAAATAGAACGCATTCATGGGGTTCAATACGTCGAAGATGATCAACGGCATCTTGGTTAGATGCATCAGTCCCAAGCCTGCAAGTGTCGCAAAATACACCAGCATGATTGGCCCGAACCAAGCCCCCACTTTCGCCGTGCCGCGTGACTGGAAAGCAAACAACGCCCCAATAATCAGAACAGATATCGGTAATATCCAGTCGCTAAAGCCCTCATTCACATATTTCAAACCTTCCGCCGCCGACAAGATCGACATCGCTGGCGTAATCATGGAATCACCATAGAACAGCGCGGTTGCAAACACCCCAAGCATAACAAAAGGCGCCGTCCATTTTGCGCCAGCCGTCTGCCGGTTGATGAGCGCCAAAAGCGCTAGACTTCCGCCTTCGCCCTTGTTGTCGGCTTTCATGATGGTGAAGACATATTTGAACGTCACCACAATCATCATCGACCAAAACACAAGGCTCAATACACCTTTGATGTGCATCGGGTCCGGGGTTATCGGGTGGTGTCCTGCAAAGGTTTCACGGAAAGCGTAAATCGGACTAGTACCGATGTCGCCGAAGACAACGCCAACGGTGCCTAGGCACAAAGCCAGCAATGAGCCTTTTGGGGCATGGCTGTGTTGATGATCTTGGTCACTGTGACCAAAATCGTCTGCTTGCGGTCCAACCATAATGCTTCCCCGGCTTTCGTCCCAAATGCCATGTTACCCGTGGCTGGGGCGCGGGCAATAGCATGGAGCACAGTCATTCACAACACAGCATTACGAAGACAAATGTTATAAAAATACAATAACTACAATTAGTTAATTGGTGCAGATGATTCTGCTTGTGCGGCTTGAGCTTGCAAGGCTTTAGCCGCCTGCAATTGCGACTCAATCCGCGTTTTCCATTTGGCATTGGGTGTCGCAAGCGAAACAGTTTTTTCCCAGAGCAAAATAGCCCCATCTAAATCACCCGCAAACAAGCGCGCTAGCCCGTCAAAATAATAAGGCGCAGGATATTTAGGGCGTATCGCCCGCGCTTTATCGAATGCCAATTGCGCAGCTGGGGACATTTGCCCCTCGCTTGCCAGCATCAGTTGCAACCCAAGTGCAGACCATAGATCGGCATTCTGCGGATCAGTGCGTAAGCCTGACTTAATATAAGAGGCCGACAAGGGATAATCGCCTTGCTTGGCAAAAGAATCGGCCGTCACGAGCCAACGTTGCGCACTGCCAAAGCTCTGATCCATATCCGCACGGATCTCGACCAACTGTGTTGCACCAACGGCATTGGCCTCTAACGGCTTTGCGGGTGCAGGCGGCAAAGAGGGGCGTCCTTGCAACGCGTATCCGGCCATACCCAACAGAACGGTTGCGGCAGCAACCTGCCACAATCCCTTTGAAGAGCGCACGAAAAAAACCAACACAGATAGACTCAGGACCGATAGCAGCCCGAGTGCAAACCAACCATTCATGAGCGCCTCCGAAACAGCCCGCGGGCCAGCCAAATTGAGGCCACGAATATGAAGAAGGGTGCGACCCAGAGCAAAAGTCCGGCCCCCTTCATATCCGGCTCAAAACTGACCCATTCACCGTAGCGATCAATCATCCAGCTCCGAATGGCTTGTGGTTTCTCGCCGGCCGCGATTTGTTGCCGCACTTGGGCACGCATAGTGGCTGCCATTGCGGCATCGCTATCTGCAATAGACTGCCCCTGACACTGAATGCAGCGCAGGCTATGCATCAGGCGCATGGCTTGCGCCTCCTGCGTCGGATCAGCAAGTTGTTGGTTGGCCATCGGCGGCGTAGGGCCACTGCCTTGCGCAAACACAGGCACGGAAAGTGCAAGCAGGATGGGCGCAAACGCTCTCATCTCGCGGCATTCACTTTTTCAATCAACATCGGCACATGTTCTGCCCTGATGTCACCAATATGCTGAAACAATATAGTGCCGTCGCCGCCAATGACATAGGTTTCAGGAACGCCTGACGAGCCAAGCATTAACTGCACAGCCATTTCGCTGTCTGAACCAATGCGCCGAAACGGATTGCCGAACTCGGCCAGAAAGGCAGCCACATCCTCCGGCTTATCACGAATAGCGATGGCATCAATCTCAATCCCAGCTGCCTTCAATGTCTCCAGATGCGGAGCCTCCGCCTTGCAAGGCAGGCACCAGCTTGCAAATATATTAAGCAAACGTGGCTTGCCATCGGCCATGTCGGTGTTGGACAGAGCTGGAACGCCAGCGGTTGCAGCAGGCAGGGCAAATGCAGGCAATTTTTTGCCAATCATCGCGGAATGGACTTGATCATCCTTGGGCACCGCAAGGCCGTAGATTGCAAGCCCGCCAATGAAGGCGACGACCGCAAGCGGTATCCACAAAAGCCATGGCCGGTTCATGCGCGTTCCCACTTATTGATTGCAGGCTTTTTTGCACGCCGGAACATGCGACCGAACAGCGATATGGTACCGCCAAGGGCAATGAGGATCCCGCCATACCAGATGAATGTCACAAATGGCTTCCACCACAAACGTACTTGCCAACGGCCGTCACCCTCTTGATTCGGTTGCGCGATTACGGCGTATAATTGGCCGTTCCAGCGGGTAAGCAATGCGGCCTCACTGGTCTGCATTTCGGGTTTAAAAAACTGCCGCGACTGGGGACGAAGCATAAACGTACCGCCATTTTTGCTAGCGACCATTTCACCTTCGACTGCGACCCAATTGTCACCGACAACTGGCTTTACGTCATCAAGCTTAACCTTCCAGCCAGAAATCTCCGCGCTTTCGCCTGGTGCAAGCGCCGTCAGCGTTTCTTTAGAAAACCCGGATTCCGATGCCATACCAAAGACACTGACCGCTATGCCGAAATGCGCGATGACCATCCCGAAAATCGGTAAAGGCGTCCGTAGCAATTTGCGGCCGCGCAGCGGCAGCCACGCAGCCACCGCAAGCGCCAAAGACAATGCGATACCGAGGAGCGGGAACAAACGTGTATCGGGAGCCAGTTTCCAAGCGGCCAACCCGCCGCATATCAAGATCGCCGCCGCGCCAATCAACCAATATTTGATCCGCATCAAAGCGTCCCGCCGCCACCGCAACATGGGACCAATCAACAAGGCGACCATCAATAGCAGCATGACTGGCACGGTCGCTTTGTTGAAATACGGCGGGCCAACCGAAATCTTGTCCCCCATCGCCTCTGCCGCCAGCGGGTACAGCGTTCCGATCAGAACGATCGCCAAGATGACGCTCAGGAAGATATTGTTCGCAACGATACCGCCCTCGCGGCTAACCAATTGGAAGGGCTCACCTTGCTTCACTGCGCCGATGCGAAGGGCAAAAATGACGAAAGCGATGCTGGTATAAATCAGCATGAGCGCCAGAATGAACGCGCCGCGTTCAGGATCAACGGCAAAGGCATGAACACTGGTCAATATCCCCGACCGTACCAGAAACGTGCCTGCCATCGACATCGCAAAAGCGACCAAAGCAAGCATGATAGTCCATGCACGCAGCGCGTTACGGGTGGCAAGAACGCTAACCGAATGCAGCAAAGCCGTCGCAGCGAGCCATGGCATCAGCGAAGCATTTTCAACGGGATCCCAAAACCACCAACCACCCCAGCCGAGTTCGTAATAGGCCCAATAGCTGCCCGCGGCGATGCCGATGGTGAGAAATATCCAAGCGGCCAAAACCCACGGTCGCATAGCGCGCGCAAATGCGGGCCCCGCTTGATTTGTCAGCAAGGCACCAACAGCAAAGGAAAATGCAATCGATAGGCCTACATAGCCCATGTACAGCGTTGGCGGATGAAAGGCGAGGCCAACATCCTGAAGTAACGGGTTAAGTCCTGCGCCTTCCAATGGTGCAGGCTCGAGCCGTTCAAATGGGTTCGAAGCAAATAACAGGAACGCAAAAAAACCAAGCGCAATAAAACCCTGTACCGCGAGCGTTGCGTGTAGCGTCTTTGCATCAATCCGTTTTTCAAAAAAGGCGATGGCCGCACCAGATACCGAAAGCACCGCAACCCACAACAGCATCGAGCCTTCATGATTGCCCCAAGTGCCGGCAAGCTTGAAGATCATCGGCTTGTCGATATGGCTGTTGCTTGCAACTAAAAGAACAGACAGGTCGGTCACATAAAATAGCCACATCAGCGCAAAAAAAGCGAAGGCGCATAGGGCACCCTGCACATAAGCCGCTGGTTTAATAAGCGGCACCAACTGCCCTGCACCACCGCGCAACAATGTCAGGCCGCCGACAAACTGCAGCAACGCCATCGCCGCCGCCAACCAAAGGGCGGCCAATCCTGCTTCTGCGATCATGTCAAAGCTTTCATTGAGAAACGGTGTTTTTCGTATTTTCAGCCGAAGTCATGTCGATATCGGCGAGTTCTTTGGGGACGTAATTTTCGTCATGTTTCGCTAGCAAGCTTTCTGCAACGAACACGCCGTCTGGCCGGAGGCGACCATCGGCAACAACGCCGGAGCCTTCCACAAATAAATCAGGTGTAATGCCGCGATACGCAACCTTTTGAGTGCGCTCTTGGTCTTGCACTATGAAATTTATGGAAACCCCGTCGGCGGCGCGCACAATCGATCCCTTTTGCACCATCCCACCAAGCCTGATGGCCTTTCCGGGTTCGACATTAGCGGCCGCCAATGTTGTGGGCGTGTAGAAATAGGATGCCTCCTCGCGCAAGGCAGAGGCCGCAATCAGCCCCGCACTCACCAATGCCACCACAGCGATCAATGCCAATAACAAGCGTTGATGTTTAGGTTTCATGACTGCTCCCGCAATGCATCTGCCGAAGCTTCAGCCCGGCGCATGGAAAGATAACTCGAAATGATAAGCCAAAGCATGCCGACGCCGGTAACCGCGAATGACGCGATGATGAAAGGAGCGTGGGGCATCAGCCTTCCGCCATCCGGCGCAACCGCGCTTCAATTCGCATTTCTGCCAATGCTGCGCGCATCCGCATCAGGACGAGCGCCCCGAACAACAAGCTGAAACCGGCGACAGCGACAAACAAAGGCACCAGATAAGCCGTGT
This sequence comes from Sphingomonadales bacterium, assembly GCA_027488785.1. Lineage (GTDB taxonomy): Bacteria > Pseudomonadota > Alphaproteobacteria > Sphingomonadales > Sphingomonadaceae > Sphingorhabdus_B. Next base: position 204,187 of record JAIYAY010000009.1, read on the forward strand.
CGATGGTTGAACCACTTAAGGTAATGCTCGCCTTTTGATGCTGGCTTTCCCACCATATAACCGAGCGGTTGATAATCGGAATATTGATCGCACCAATGATACCAAACACAGCGGCAACGCGGCTCGTGTCGCCCTTCTCGCTTGAAGCATTAGAAAGCGCGATATAGCCGAGATACAGGAAAAAGAGCACTAACATAGACGTCAGGCGCCCATCCCAGACCCACCAAGTACCCCATGTTGGCCTTCCCCAGATGGAACCTGTAATTAGGCAGAGTGCCGCGAAGGTCGCACCAGGAACGGCGATTGCACGCGCTGCAACGCCCGCCAACGGGTGCCGCCATACCAATTGCACGATGCTGGCAATCGCAATGCCGGTCCATCCCCCCATACCAAGCCACGCGGCGGGAACATGAACGAAAAGGATTTTGACGGTATCGCCCATCAACCGTTCGGTCGGGGTAAAAAACAAGCCCCATATGCACGCAATGAGTGTGAGCAGCAGCCCCGGCCAAAACAATGCTGGCGTAAGCGGCTTTGCAATACGCAAGAATCGGGCAGGATTGGCAAAGCGATGCATGATTAGGCAGCGCCTTTAGCACCGCTAAAGCGTTACGCCAATGGATTTGCGATCATCTGCCAATAAGCTTTTGTGCCATATTGTCGGCAACTTCGGCTGGCGTCTGGCCGGTTGAATCACTTTCGGACCAGATGGCAAACAGACGCTCCGGAATGGCGTCAATGCGGCGGTTTATTTCTGCATCGTCAGCATTTTCGATGTGACGCAAAACATTGATAATGCCGCCTGCGTTGATGACATAATCTGGCGCATAAAGGATACCACGATCCGTCAATATCCGACCCTCTGGCCCTTTAGCCAATTGGTTGTTCGCACCGCCAGCAACGGCCCGCACTTTCAGGGCATTCACGCTAGCTTCCGTAAGGATGGCGCCCAAAGCGCAAGGGCTAAAAATGTCTGCGTCTATTTTCATGATTTCGTCCGCAGGGACGCTGGTTCCGCCAAGTTCCGCGGCGAGGTCGGTGGCACGTTGCGCGTTAACGTCGGCCAATGTCAGCTTTGCACCTTGTTCTGCAAGGTAACGCGCCAGACCGCCGCCAACGCTTCCTACACCCTGAATAGCAACATGAACGCCCGACAGACTATCAGTGCCAAAAGCATGCTTTGCAGCCGCCTTAACCCCTAAATATACGCCGCGTGCAGTATAGGGACCGGGATCTCCGCCTTGCCCCGGCAGTCCGGCGACGTGCGCCGTAACCTTCGACAACGAAACCATATCGGCTTCCGACATGCCAACATCTTGTGCCGTAATATATTTCCCACCGAGCGAATCGACAGCCCGCGCAAATGCATCCAGCATTGCCTGCCCCTTGATGCGCTGCGGATTAGCCAGAATGACCGCCTTGCCACCGCCAGCCGAAAGCCCTGCCATCGCGTTTTTGTAACTCATCCCGCGCGACAGACGCAGTGCGTCGATAATCGCGGCTTGGGAATCGCCATAATGCCAAAAACGTGTTCCGCCGGCTGCTGGCCCCAAATAAGTTGAATGCACAGCGATAACGGCCCTTAGACCCGTCGGGCGGTCGTCAAAGACGTGCACCGCCTCATGCGAGTCAAAATCAGGCAAGTCCCAAATGGCGGGCATGGTTTATATCCTTGTGCGAAATGGCCCTCAGGCAATTGCAATCATATTACGATAAAACGTAATAATATTACGCAAAGCAAATGCAACACAGATTTTGGAGCAGAAGAAATGGGGCGACCGAGGGGTCTTGAACCCCCGACCTCTGGTACCACAAACCAGCGCTCTAACCAACTGAGCTACGGTCGCCATAGCGCCACTAAGGCAGGCGCAATCCTGTTTTTCGGCCTGAATTCAGACCTAAAATTGTCATGTGCCGAGCCCTAGCCCGGCACAATGAAAATCTTACTTTTTGAGGCTAAGACCACCAAAACGCTTGTTAAACTGAGCTACGCGGCCACCAGTGTCAAGCATACGACCCGAACCACCGGTCCATGCAGGGTGTGACGTTGGATCGATATCCAGGGCAAGCGTATCGCCTTCCTTGCCCCAAGTGGAGCGTGTTTCGAAGACGGTGCCATCGGTCATCTGCACCTTGATCATGTGATAATCGGGGTGAATGTCGGCTTTCATACATAAATCCTTTGTTTAGTCACCGGTTTCCGACCGGCAACCCTAAATTCGGAAGCGCCGCGCATAGCGGTGGACGGACGAGATAGCAACATGGAAATATTGCACAAAGCGGGTGTCGCGGTTTTATAACTCCGTGCTATTCCCCCCACACCCCATCATGCCGACAAAAAAACTCGCTATCCCAAACTTGGTTCAAGATAACGAAAAGTCTGATCGCCAATAGATCAAGCAAGTGGCTCGGCAATCATTGCCATAAATTCAGCCTCAGCAGCGATTTGGTCGCCAACCATGGCGCGTCCGACAAATTTGCACACGCGCGCACGTTTCTGCGCGAATTCAACGTGCAAATGCAAAAGGCATCCGGGTTCAACAGGCGCTCGGAATTTGGCATTGTCGATCGACATAAAATACACAAGCTTGCCCGATCCGATCAACCCGAGGCTTTCCATCGCCAATACGCCAGCCGCTTGGGCCAACGCCTCGACAATCAAAACACCTGGCATGATGGGTCTTCCGGGAAAGTGCCCCTGAAAAAACCCTTCATTTATCGTGACAGCCTTTACCGCGCATATACGCTCGTCAACGACAAGCTCCTCGACACGGTCAACCAAAAGCATGGGGTAGCGGTGCGGAAGCACCGCCATGACCCGGCGCACGTCATAATTGCTAAAATCGCCCCCCGACATAAAGTCTAGCGGCTCTCAGGCTGCGCTGCGGGAGTGGCGGAACGAGCCTGCGCCGCAGCGGCCGCTTGTGCTTGCTGGGTAGCTGCGTTGATCAGTTGCTGAATCTGCTGATACAAAGCGCCAATCTGGCGCGACGGACGCCAACCAGCGGGTGGTGTTATCGTCACAGAAGGGACTGACTTATCAAGTTCAGCGGTAATCGCAGGGGTCACGTCAATCGCTTCCGGTGCCCACACAAACGAATCAGGCGTCAGGATGACATTGATTTTCTTGGCGGTGATAACCGCTTGCTGTGCAGCTTCATATTTCAATGCAATCTGTTCAACGGCATAGAGCTGGGCAAGCACGATAGGATCCTGAAGCGTATTAATTTCCGACTGTTTTGTGTCGATTTGCTTCAGCAAGGGGCTGTTCGCCTTAACCGCGACGTCAATCTCCGCCTGCGTCAGTTCCTTGTCCTTGTTGATATCCAGCTGCGCATTCAGATTGTTGATCTCTACGCGCTTGGCTTGCAATTGCTGAGCTACGCTCGCGTATAGCGTACCGATTTGCTGATAAGCGGTCCCAAGGGCTTTTGAACGGGTAATTGCAACGGCCGTATCTGCAGTAGCGATCCCTGCGACTTGGGCAGATGCTGGGACCGAAATGGCAGCCGCCGACAAAAAGGCAGCGGCGATAATGTTTTTACGAATTTTCATTAGAATTGCGTTCCTACGTTGAATGTGAATAATTTTGTGTCGTCACCCTCCTGCGTTAGAAGGGCGCGGGCGATATCGATCCTGAACGGACCAAAGGGTGAATTCCAGTTAACACCAAAGCCAACCGACAAGCGCGGCTTCCAACTGTCACCGAAAAAGCGTTCTTCGAAACGCAGCGCGGCAACCCGGGCCGAGCCATCGGCGTTAGTAGCCGTGGTCGATGTTTGAAGCGTGCCCGCGGTATCTACGAAATAATATAATGGCGCGCCTAGCGTGCCGTTTGACAGCACTTCACGCTGCGGCACCGTCTGCAAAATAGGTCGTGTCACATCAAACACAGACCCCACATCGACGAACATAGAAGGACGCAAGCCCAATTCTCTGGCGCCACTGCCCAACGGAATTTGAAGCTCCGCACGGCCAAGATAATAGAAACGTCCGCCAATAGCATCATCTTGAATCTGGTTGCGGTCCGTCAGCGGCGCGTTCACCGCTTTCCCGTTCACAACCTGAGCTTCGAAGAACACACGCTGCACGCGTGGGCCGATGCCGCGAATGTCGAACCCGCGCATTTGCGGTTCCCCCAGATAGAAGCGGTCGGTCAGGCGAACATCGTCAATACCCTGCGATGCCAAACCGCGGTCTTCCAACGCATGGATATACCCACCCTCAAACGACAATCCGAAAACGAAGTTCCCAAATGGCTTCCAAAATTTGTCGGCGTTAATGCGCGTTTTTACATATTTCACGTCACCGCCAAGCCCGGCAAAGTCTTGGCTGATACCAAAGCTTTGACCGCGCGTCGGACGGATCCGATTGTCGCGATCATCATAAAGCAACGTATAACCAATGGACGACGTCAAACGCTTACCCAGCGCATCGCACAGAAAACGACCGGCAATGATTGGGTCGCATGACGGTAGAAGCGGGCCTACGCCATCTGGGTCTGAGAAGAAGGTATTCTCATCCAGTGAAATATCATCTTGGCTCAAACCATAACGCGCCTGAAAATAAATATATTCATTAACGGGCACACCAACGCGCACCTGCAAACCTGTTGTAGCTTGCTCATAGGTCGTGTTGCGTTGGTTGTTGAAGAAGTTGAAGCTATTTAAATCACGGCGAAAAATGTCGCCCGATATGGCGATGGAGCGGTCAAACAAATAGGGTTCGGTAAAGCCAATTTCCGCTGATTTAGAATAAGAGGAATAGGAAATATTTGTCCGCAATTCCTGACCAAGGCCACGGAAATTTCGCTGCTTGATCGCACCTTGGAAAATGAAGTTTTCGATCGATGAAAATCCAGCCGACAAGGACAATTCGCCTGTCGCTTTTTCTTCGACATTGGTGCTCAGGATGATGCGGTCGGGCCCACTGCCCTGTTCCTGCTCAACTTCCAGATCTTCCTGAAAATATCCGAGCGATTTGATACGCTCAGCGGTCCGCTTTACTTGAATACTATTAAAGGCATCGCCTTCATTCAGGCGGAACTCACGGCGGACGACCTTATCTTGCGTCAGCGTGTTGCCGTTAATATCGATCCGTTCGACAAATACGCGCGGAGATTCGGCGACGCTAAATGTAATGCCCATGGTCAGCGTATCTTTGTCTCGCTGAAAATCAGGGTTTACGTCGGCGAAGGCATAGCCAAACAAACCTGCGGTTTCAGATAGGCTTTCGACAGTGTCTTCGACCATTTTGGCGTCATACCAGTCGCCTTTTTTCATGCGCAAAGTTGTTGTCAGGCGCTCTGAATCAAAATCACGAATTTGGCTCTCAACCTTGACGTCGCCAAATTTGTACCGTTCACCCTCTTCCACCACATAAGTGATGATGAAGTCCTGCTTATCAGGCGTCAGTTCGGCGACTGCGGAAACAACGCGGAAATCGGCGTAGCCTTGTGTCAGGTAAAATTGACGCAGCTTTTGTTGGTCGAACGCTAAACGGTCCGGATCATAGCTGGTACCAGAGCTGAAAAATCGATAAAAACGCGCTTGTTTCGTGACCATTTCGCCGCGCAACTGGCCATCGGAAAACTTTTCATTGCCGATGATGTTGATCTGCTGAACCTTGGACTTGGGCCCTTCGGTAATTTCAAAAACAATGTCCACGCGGTTCTGGTCGAGTTGAACCAGCTTGGGTTCCACGACAGCGGCAAAACGCCCTTGGCGCTTATACAGTTCCACAATACGCGCAACATCAGCCCGTACTTTGGATCGCGAATAAATCTGACGCGGTGCAAGTTTAATTTCTGGTTCAATTTTGTCATTCTTGATGCGTTTATTGCCTTCAAGAATTATACGGTTCACCACCGGGTTTTCGCGTACCTCAATAACAACAGCGCCGGCGTTATTGCGGACAGCAACATCGGCGAACAATTCGGTCGCATAAAGGTCCTTCAACGCTTGGTCACCCGCAACCTGCGTCCACGGCTGCCCCGTGCGTAAACGAATGTAGGACCGAACAGTATCGCCCTCGAGTCGCTGCGTTCCAACGACAGTGATAGATTGAATGGTTTCAACCGGTGCCGCGACCGCGGGCTGCGCAGCGGGCGTCGCCGGCGCGGTCTGCGCAAAAGCGGAGGTCATGGATCCCGTCGCGGCAAGCGCCGTAGAGCCCATCAAATATATGCCAAAGCTTTTGAAGTTGCCGCAAGGTCTACTTTTCATTGTCATCCGATCTGATGTCCGGTCCCCACCGGGCGGTGGCAAACTGCCGCTAAAATAATTTTGCGTTCCCTGCCCGATGCAGCGCGCGCAATCAAGTATGCAATGCCCTCAACCGCTTCCGAAAAGACCGAAAGAAGCTAGGTCATTGAATGTTACCATGATCATAAATGCCGCCAGCATCGCAAATCCTGCACGAAACGCCCACTCCTGCACCTTTGGCGTGGCTGGACGCCGACGCACTGCTTCGACTGCATAGAGCAACAAATGCCCGCCATCGAGCATTGGGATTGGCAGGAGGTTGATGAACCCTAAGTTAATTGAGATCAAAGCCGCAAGACTAATGAACGTCAAAATACCAAGGCTCATGGCCTCACCCGACACTTTCGCGATTTTTAGCGGACCGCCGAGTTCCGAAATGGGCCGACGACCAGAAATAATCTGCCCAAGGCCAATAACTTGTTGGCGCAATATATTGCCCGTTTGCACCACCGCAGCCCAAGGTGCTTCTAGAAGGCTGACTTCGCGGACTTCCATTTTACTGGCCCCAATACCGAGGCGACCAATGCGGTATTCATTGCCGAAACGATCCACTTCGATAGCCTCAGCTACCTTGGCTTCTTTTATCATACGCGCGCCGTCGCGTTCGATTTCCATCACAATTCTTTCGCCGGGAATCATAATGACTTCGTTTGCCATGGCGTCGAAGGTTTCGACTGCACGGTCATTCAATGTCAGGATCCGATCTCCAGTCTGCAAACCAGCAACAGCAGCCGCACTATTCGGTTGAACGACATCAACCACCGGCGGCGTCACCGATTTACCAAACGCCAAAAGGAAACCCATTGCGATCAGGATGGCCAAAATGAAATTGACCGCCGGCCCTGCAAATACGATCAAGGCCCGCTGCCACAATGTTTTGGATTGGAACGTCTGGTTGCGTTCATGTTCGGGCAACTGCTTCCAGTTTTCGTCCGCTTGGCTGGCAGGATTCATGTCACCTGCAAATTGGACATAGCCGCCCAAAGGCAGCAAACCAATGCGCCACAGCGTGCCACGTTTATCGACCCTACCCCATATCTGCGGGCCAAAGCCGATGGAAAATTTCTCTGCCTTAACGCCGAACCATCGGCCCACGGCATAATGACCAAGTTCGTGCACGACGACCAGCGAGCCGATCAGCACCAAAAATGCAACCAACGTCAAAAGGATATGGGGTGATTCAGTGGCCACTCGTCAATTTCTCCAATTCGGCACGCGCATATTGCCGCGCGTCTGCATCAACGCTGAACAGCTCTTCCAAATTAGCGGGCGCAACTGGCACATATGCCGTCAACGTCGCCTCTACTAAGGCCGCAATATCCAAGAACTTAATCTGACCATTCAAAAACTCCGCAACAGCAATTTCATTGGCGGCATTCAAAATGGCTGGCTTTGCTCCGCCCTCGGCTATTGCCGCGCGGGCAAGCCGAAGCGCCGGAAAGCGCGTGATGTCCGGCTGTTCAAACGTCAACTGCCCAATGGCGGCTAAATCCAGCGGTTTGCAGGTCGTCGCTATGCGCTCCGGCCATGCCAGCGCGCTGGCAATGGGAATACGCATATCTGGCGATCCAAGCTGCGCAAGAGTCGAATAATCGACATATTCTACCATCGAATGGATGACCGATTGTGGATGGACGAGAATATCGATTTTATCCAAGCCCACAGGAAACAAATGATAAGCCTCAATCAGTTCGAGGCCCTTGTTCATCATTGTCGCGGAATCGATGCTGATTTTTGCCCCCATGTCCCAATTAGGATGGGCCACGGCCTGCGCTGGCGTTACGCCCTGCATCTCCGCAAGTGAGAAGGAACGAAACGGCCCGCCGCTCGCAGTCAGGGTTATCTTGCGGACCTGGTCAATCTTACCGCCCGCTAAGCACTGGAATATCGCGTTATGCTCGCTATCGACAGGCAAAAGAGCTGCGCCCGACCGACGCACCGCAGCCATCATCAATGCACCTGCGGAGACCAAGGCTTCTTTGTTGGCCAAAGCGACCGTCTTTCCAGCCTCGATTGCCGCCATCGTAGACGGCAATCCAGCGCAACCGACAATGGAAGCCATTGTCCAGTCAGCATTGCGTCTGGCAGCCTCCACAAGCGCCTCTGCGCCTGCTGCGGCTTCTATGCCCGTACCTGCCAATGCATCCTTGAGGTCGGCATAGGCCGCTTCATCGGCAACAACCGCCAGTTCAGCATCAAATTCCCGCGCCAATTGCGCAATAGCAGCGGCATTGCCGTTCGCCGTAAGCGCTACAACGCGATACTGGCTGCGATGCTGGCGAATGAGATCCAGTGTCGACAACCCGACCGAACCTGTTGCGCCAAAGATGGAAACGCTGCGGGTCATAGGATCAGCTAACAGCAACAGTTTGAAACAGTGTAACGACACCGGCGGCGAAGGCGACTGCGATAAGGCCGTCCGTCCGGTCAAATAACCCGCCATGGCCAGGTATCAAACGGCCGGAGTCCTTAACCCCTGCCCGTCGTTTCATCCAGCTTTCGAAGAAATCGCCCATTTGCGCGACCACCGCAAGCGCGGCCCCCGTTAGCATGAGGCGGAACCAACCATAAGCTAGATAGACGTCTCCGTCACCCGCATCACCGCCCCTAAAGGCGTAGATGCCAGCTTGAATGATAACCATCATAAGGCCCGCACCAATCATGCCGCCCAAAAGGCCAGACCAAGTTTTTGACGGACTAATCCGTGGCGCGATCTTGGGTCCGCCAATACTCCGCCCTGCGAAATAGGCACCGACATCGGTGCCAATGACACCTGCAATCAGCATGATTGCCGGCGTCATGCCGAAGAAAGGCGCGCTGAACAGCATCAAACTGAAACATGCAAGGCCGACATAGATCGCGCCGCCCAATAGCCATAGCATCCGCGCCCGCGGGCTACGCGCAAAGCCAAGCACCAATTTGGCAAATTCAAAAAGCACGCCAAGGCCAATGGCAATTACCAGGCCCATAAAGGCATAGCCGCCCAGCCAAATCGCAACTATCGCAACCGACATCATGGCGACGCTCGACAATGTCCTTATGCCCAAGTCCGAACGCGGTTTCAGCAGCGGCGCAACCTTATTGTTCATCGACCACCAAAACGCCGTTCACGACGCGCAAATGCGTTGAGGGCTGCAGCCAGCTCGTCCTTATTGAAATCCGGCCATAAGGTTTCAGTAAACCAGAATTCCGCATAGGCCGCCTGCCACAGCATGAAATTGGACAGGCGTTGCTCCCCCGACGTACGAATGAGCAAATCCAGCGGCGGTAAGTCGGCCGTGTCGAGATTGGCCTCAATGCTCGCCGCGCTAATTTCGCCCTGCGCTGCGGCAAGTTGGGCCGCACGGACTATCTCATCTTGCGCGCCATAGTTCAGGGCAACCGCCAATGTCGTGCGACTATTCTTTGAAGTCCGCGCTATAGATTCTTCAAGCATCTCCACAATGTCTGGCGCTAATGCTCTGTAATTTCCAATAATTTTAAGGCGCACATCGCTAGAGGCAAATTCGTCAAGGTCAGATTTGATAAAGTCGCGCATCAGGCCCATCAGGTCGCTGATTTCATCCTCTGGCCTTTTCCAATTCTCACTGGAGAAGGCGTATAAGCTTAATGTTTCCAGTCCAAGCTCGCCCGCCGCGCGAACGATATTGCGGACAGTCTCCACCCCCCGCTTATGCCCCATCGCCCGCGGTAACATGCGCTTTTTCGCCCAGCGGCCATTGCCATCCATGATAATCGCGACATGGCGCGGCATTTTGCCAGTGCCCGCGGCAATACGCTCTTGAGCTTCAGCGACAGCCATCAGTTACCTAAACCCGATGAAGTTAAAAGGTTGGCCAAAATCACTGGCTCAGGATTTCCTTTTCCTTGTGTGCGGCCGCGTCATCGACTGCCTTGATCATGTCATCGGTCATTTTCTGGACTTCAGTTTCCAACCTTTTGCGTTCGTCTTCACTGATTTCCTTCTTATTTTCATCGGTCTTCAGCCCGTCATTGGCATCACGGCGGACGTTGCGGATCGCGATTTTCGCCTTTTCCGCATATTGGCCTGCCAGCTTTGCAAGCTCCTTGCGGCGTTCTTCGGTCAGGTCGGGAATAGGCAAACGAAGCGTTTGGCCATCGGTGATCGGATTCAATCCAAGGCCTGCCGAACGGATGGCCTTTTCAACCGGCGTAACATTTGACCGGTCCCACACTTGCACTGAAAGCAAACGCGGTTCTGGTGCGCTGACTGTAGCAACTTGGCTCAACGGCATGTGTGATCCGTACACTTCAACCACAACGGGATCGAGTAAGGTCACATTGGCGCGGCCCGTGCGTAAGCCCGAAAGATCGCTTTTGAGTGATTCGACAGCGCCCTTCATACGACGCTCTACATCGGTTTTGTCATATTGCGGCATGGATCAGTTTCCTTCGCTTGTTACCACAGTTGAAGTGCCACTTCCGTCAAGCACTTTCAGAATATTGCCCTGCTCGCGGATCGAGAAAACCACGATGGGAATGTTGTTGTCACGGCATAAAGATACCGCGCTGGCATCCATAACCTTCAGATTATCTGCCAAGACACGGTCATAACTTAATGTTTCATAACGTTTTGCAGTTGATACTTTTTTGGGATCAGCGTCGTAGACGCCATCGACTGATGTGCCTTTGAACAATGCATCACACTGCATTTCCGCCGCGCGCAATGCAGCGCCGCTATCGGTTGTGAAGAATGGAGCGCCAACGCCAGCGGCAAAAATGACAATCCGTCCCTTCTCCAGATGTCGTTCCGCACGGCGGCGAATGACCGGCTCACACACCTTATCCATCTCAATCGCGGATTGAACACGGGTGGGAACACCAAGTTGTTCCAGTGCGTTTTGCATCGCAAGCGCGTTCATGACGGTGGCGAGCATGCCCATATAATCGGCCTGCGCACGATCCATACCCTTGGCCGCGCCAGACATCCCGCGGAAGATATTGCCCCCGCCGATGACTAGGCACAATTGCAGACCTGTATCCTGAGCTGCCTTTACCTCTTCGGCCACCCGCGCGACCGTGTCGGGGTCAATGCCATAGGCTTGGTCGCCCATAAGCACTTCGCCTGATAACTTCAGAAGAATGCGACGATAGCCGTGCGCGCCCATAATTTCCCTCACCCTGATACGATAATGGCGCCCAGCTATAGGAGCCGCGCGCCACATCGCCAAGTGCTTATGCCGTAATTTAATAGCGGCAGATAAACTCCGCTCTCACCCCGCTTATCGAGATAAGAACGATGCTTTTATTGTTACGCGCCGACCGCTGCAGCTACTTCTGCTGCAAAGTCAGACACTTCCTTCTCAATGCCCTCTCCCAATTGGAAGCGAACATAGTCCTTGAGCACGATAGGCGTGCCAGCTTCTTTACCAGCGGCGGCCACAACATCGGAAATCGGTGTCTTGCCGTCCATCACAAATGGCTGGCTCAACAAAGCATTTTCCTTGGCAAATTTCTTCACAGCGCCTTCAACCATCTTTTCGACGATATCAGCAGGCTTGCCGCTTTCCGACGCCTTTTCACGGGCAATGCCGCGCTCACGCTCAAGCGTTTCGGCATCAAGGCCGGTTTCGTCAAGCGACAGCGGGAATGCAGCAGCAATGTGCATTGCCAATTGCTTCCCAAGACCGTCGAGCGTCGCAGCATCGGCTTCGCTTTCAAGCGCCACCAGAACGCCAATGCCACCCATGCCAGGCGCCGCAGCGTTATGGACATAAGAAACAACACGGCCATTGCTGACCGACAGCGACTTCACGCGGCGGATAACCTGGTTTTCGCCGATGGTAGCGATATTGTTGGTCAGACGATCCTGAACCGTTTCACCAGCGCTATAAGGCGCCGCCAAAACGGCCTCGGCTTCATTGGCAGCCAAACCAAGCGCAACTTGGCTAACGGCGGCAACAAATTCTTGGAACTGTTCGTTCTTGGCGACGAAATCGGTCTGGCTGTTGACTTCGATAGCTGTACCCTTGGTGCCTTCTACAGCAACACCGACAAGGCCTTCAGCCGCAGTGCGGCTAGACTTCTTGGCAGCGGTTGCAAGGCCCTTAGCGCGCAGCAAATCAACGGCAGCTTCGATATCGCCATTGGTTTCTTCAAGCGCCTTTTTGGCGTCCATCATGCCAGCGCCGGAAAGCTCACGCAGTTCCTTGACGGCTGAAGCAGTAATTGCAGACATAAATTTGTCCTTTCGAAATATGCAGGAGGCCCATCGACCTCATTAAAGTTCGTCATCCCTGCGAAAGCGAGGATCCAACACCTGTGTTTGCAATACATGCAAACATAAGAGTCAGCCCCCGCCTACGCGGGGGTGACGACAAATTGATTACGCTTCTGCGGCAGGCGCTTCGGCGGGAGCTTCTTCCGCAGAAGGTGCTGCTTCTTCTGCTGCCGGTGCAGCTTCTTCAACCAAAGCTGGTTCAGCCGCAGGCTCAACTTCCGCACCAAGGTCGACACCCTTGGCAACCTTAGCGTTTACATTGCCCTTGGTTGCCGCAGTGGCAACGGCGTCGCAATACAAACGAATGGCGCGTGCGGCGTCATCATTTGCAGGAACAGGGAATGCAATGCCGTCAGGCGATACGTTTGAATCGAGGATTGCGATCACTGGAATACCCAGAACGTTGGCTTCCTTGATAGCTAGCTCTTCCTTGTTGGCGTCAACAACGAACATGACATCAGGAATGCCGCCCATGTCGCGGATACCGCCAAGGCTCATTTCCAACTTGTCGCGCTCGCGGGTCATTTGAAGGATTTCCTTCTTCGTAAAACCGTGCGTGTCACCCGAAAGCTGCTCTTCAAGCGTCTTGAGCTTCTTGATCGAGTTTGAAATGGTCTTCCAGTTGGTGAGCATGCCGCCCAACCAACGATGGTTCACGAAATGCTGACCTGATGCGCGAGCTGCATCGGCGATTGGGCCTTGGGCCTGACGCTTCGTGCCAACGAACAATACTTTGCCACCAGACGAAACGCTCTGCGCGACGAAATCTAGCGCACGTGCAAACAATGGCACGGACTGCGACAAATCAAGAATGTGGATGCCGTTGCGCGCGCCGAAGATATACGGCTTCATGCGCGGGTTCCAACGGTGTGTTTGGTGGCCGAAATGGGCCCCAGCTTCAAGCAATTGCTGCATGGTAACGACAGGTGCCGCCATGGTACTTCTCCTTCCGGTTGAGCCTCTGGGAAACTAGAACTTCACTATTGCCTGAAAGACATAGATCAGCACCGGTATGTGCGTTTCCCATGTGGAATGTTGGCGCCGTTATAGTTGGTGAGAGGATTCGTCAAGCACCAATGGGCTGTTAACGGCGTAAGGCCCGTATTACGGTATTAACAACAAACTCACCTCTATCTGCATAAGTAGCAGCTAGAAGTTGGAGTGCCGAGGTTGAAAGTCTCGACAACTAAGCGCGCCGTTTTAGCCTTTTGCTTTCGGCAAAGTTATCCACAGTTCATCCCCCATTTTATCCCATGATGTTCTATTTGCGAGATACCGCTTGACACAAAAGAACAAATAGTGAACAAAGATGCAAATCCGGTATAAAACCGAATCAGCACTCCGCCCAATTTAGGGTGGAGATCAACAAGGATAGTGCCATGACAATTATCGCTTCGCTTCTCTTCCTCACTGCCCTGGGTGCGTCCATTGGCGTGATCACACTTTCCATTCGCAACGCCATGCCGCGTATCCAAGAAGTTATTGATATGGAATTTTCGCCAGCGATGCAGCGTGAGCGGCGGATCATTTTGGGCGATATGCGACGCTTGGCCCCTGCAACGATCATTGCCTTTCCAAGCGCCGCTCGCGTGCAAAACAGAGACCGTTTAGCAGCTTAAAATAAACGCGCGCGGCACGATTAGCCGTCCACGCCAATCACCATCAAAATGGATCTAGTTTTACTTTAAACCATAGACGTGCCCGCATTGCGGGCTTTTTTTGCGCTGATTATTTGCGCATGGCGGCGAAAGCTATGGCTCCCCTAACCCAATACAAAAAAGGGCGGGTGCTTTCGCCCCGCCCTTTTTACCAATTTCTTGGTATATGTCTTAGTTGACAGCGTCCTTGAGCGCCTTGCCAGCTTTGAACTTAGGCTGTGTCGATGCCTTGATGGTCATTGGCTCACCAGTGCGTGGGTTACGGCCGGTCGATGCCTTACGCTTTGCAACGCCAAAAGTGCCGAAACCTACGAGACGCACTTCGCCGCCGCTCTTCAAAGCGCCAGTGATGGCTTCAAATGTTGCTTCAACAGCTTTGCCAGCGTCAGCCTTGGTCAAACCGCTTGCTTCGGCTACTGCACTGACGAGATCTTGCTTGTTCATGTGGGAACCCCCTCTAAAAATTATGTGAGACTCACTTATTGCTAAATTGAGTCGCGGCCCAGGCCGGTTCTCAGATAATGAGGAGATTGTTGACACTGTCAAAGGAAATATCGGCCTAAAACCGTCATTTTCTGTGAAAAACGGCGCGTCCTGCGAATTACATACAACTAAAGGCAGAACGCACCGACTTAATGTGTCACGGAAGCCCCATTTTCTCCACCGATTCCCGCTGGCAAAGCCGCCGCCAGATCATCAGCCTCGGTCCACTCAACCGCGACCAATGGCGCCACAAGTGCACGGGCCAAAACTTGGTCCACATGGCTGACGGGAACGATTTCGAGACCATTTTTGATATTTGCCGGAATATCTGCGAGGTCCTTCTCATTCTCTTGCGGAATGAGAACGGTTTTGATCCCGCCACGCAAGGCCGCCAGCAATTTTTCTTTCAGGCCGCCAATAGGAAGCACCCGACCGCGCAAAGTTACTTCGCCGGTCATTGCCACATCGCGGTGCACGGCAATACCCGTCAGGGTCGACACGATGCAGGTGACCATGCCGATACCAGCAGATGGCCCATCCTTTGGCACGGCGCCCTCAGGAAGGTGAATGTGTACATCCTTGCGGGCAAAAAGGCTGGGCTTGATGCCATAGCTCGGCGCACGTGCCTTCACGTAGCTCAAGGCAGCCTGAATAGACTCGCTCATGACTTCACCGAGCTTACCCGTCGTTTTAATCTGCCCCTTACCGGGTACCGTAACCGCTTCGATCGTCAGCAATTCGCCACCGACTTCTGTCCAAGCTAGGCCCGTAACGGCGCCAATCTGGTTTTCTTCCTCGCCCATGTCATGGCGATATTTGCGAACACCCGAAAAATCCGCCAGATTTTCCGACGTAATGGCAATACTGCTGTCTTTGCCTTCCAAGATGCGGCGCAGCGCCTTGCGCGCCAGCTTTGCAATTTCGCGCTCCAAAGTCCGAACGCCCGCTTCACGCGTGTAATAACGGATGACGTCACGCATCGCTTCGTCGCTGATGGAAAACTCACCCTGCTTCAAGCCATGGGCTTCGATTTGCTTTTCGATCAAATGCCGCTTGGCAATCTCAAGCTTCTCGTCCTCGGTATAGCCTTCCAGACGGATGATTTCCATCCGGTCCAACAAGGCTTGCGGCAAGTTTAAGCTGTTTGCCGTCGTCACAAACATGACGTCCGACAAATCAAGGTCGATTTCGAGATAATGGTCGTTGAACTTGTTGTTCTGTTCCGGGTCAAGCACTTCGAGCAAAGCCGACGCGGGGTCGCCGCGGAAGTCCTGTCCAAGCTTGTCAATTTCGTCGAGCAGAAACAACGGGTTCATTGTCCCCGCCTTTTTCAGGTTTGCCGCGACCTTACCGGGCATTGATCCGATATAAGTCCGACGGTGGCCGCGAATCTCCGCTTCGTCACGCACGCCGCCCAAGGATTGGCGGATAAATTCACGACCCGTCGCCTTGGCAATCGATTTACCCAAGGATGTCTTGCCCACGCCGGGAGGACCGACGAGGCACAATATTGGTCCTTTCAGCTTGTTTGTGCGGGCCTGCACCGCAAGATATTCGATGATCCGGTCCTTCACCTTTTCCAGCGCAAAATGATCGGCATCCAGCACGCCCTGCGCCTTAGCGATATCCCGCTTCAACTTTGACCGTTTACCCCAGGGTATACCCAGCAAGGTATCGAGATAGTTACGGATCACGGTAGCTTCTGCCGACATGGGCGCCATACCGCGCAGCTTTTTCAATTCCGCATTGGCCTTGGCCTTTGCTTCCTTGGAAAGCTTCATTGTATCAATCTTGGATTGAAGCTCAGCAACTTCGTCGCCGCCTTCACCATCATCATTGCCAAGCTCGCGCTGAATAGCCTTCATCTGCTCATTCAGATAATATTCGCGCTGGGTCTTCTCCATCTGCCGCTTCACGCGGCCACGGATTTTCTTTTCAACCTGCAAAACGCCAAGCTCACCCTCCATGAAGGCAAATGCCATTTCGAGGCGGCGTAGCGGGTTGGCTTCCACCAACAAGGACTGCTTGTCTGAGACTTTTAGTTGGATGTTCGCCGCCACTGCATCTGCAAGCGCAGAAGGTGTGTCAATCTCTGTCAGTTGCACCGCCGTTTCGGCGGTCATTTTCTTATTCAGCTTTGAATAGCTCTCAAATTGCTCGTTAACCGAGCGCATTAATGCAGTGGCCTCCGGACCTTCGACATTTGTTTCGGTGATGAGGCTGATATTGGCTTCAACAAAATCGCCACCGCGATCGACAAGATCGCGCAATTCTGCCCGCTGCTTGCCCTCGACCAGCACGCGCACGGTGCCGTCGGGCAGTTTCAACAACTGCATGATCGTGGCAGTAACACCAATAGTATACAGATCATCCTTGTCAGGGTCATCCTCGGCCGGGTCAAGCTGGGCCACAAGGAAAATTTCTTTGTTGGCTGCCATCGCCTTTTCAAGCGCAACCACTGATTTGTCGCGACCGACAAACAACGGCACAATCATGCCAGGAAAAACAACAATGTCGCGCAACGGCAATAATGGAAGGTTCAGGTCCATAGATACTCCAATTGGCGGTCACCCGAAACGGCACCCCACCTGTTCCCCCTCAATATGAGTGCTTTGCGCACGCTTTCAATGCATGTGCATCACTTGCAGCCATTAAACTGGGGAAAACCGAGGAGACTTAGGCCATTACAGCCTTTCAACTTGTTAAAAGGGTAGCTTGAACCCGGGAGGCAGTGGCAGGCCGCTGGACATTTTACCCATTTCGGCGTTGCTGGCGGCATCCGCCTTTTCGCGGGCATCGTTGAAGGCGGCGGTAATGAGGTCTTCGAGCATCCCTTTGTCGGCTGGCACGATGAGGCTGTCATCTAGCGCAACGTTCAAAATGCGGCCTTTTGCAGTCGCGCGGACTTTCACAAGACCGCCTCCGGAAACGCCCTCCACCTGAATAGTGTCGAGTGTCGCTTGCGCTTGTTCCATCTGCTGCTGGATGTTTTGGGCGGCTTCCTGCGCCGCTTTGATCATCTCTTCCATGCTTTTCATGCGCTTTTGCTCCATTTCATGTCATTCTCGTCGCTGTCGAGCAGCTCCGCCTCTGGAAACGCGGCAAAAGCTGCTTTGACCAAAGGTGACTCCAATATAATGCGTTTATCCGCTTCGGCTGCTGCTTGCTCTTGCTCGAGCAAGCTTGGTTGCGCCTCACCGGCGCGCTCCTCAATCTCCCAGCGTGTGCCTGTAACCTTTGCCAAGGCGTCGCGCAGTTCGGCGACGAAGCTCGGCGCAACAGGTCCAGCCAATTGATATGCCAGATAAGGCGGCGCGTAATCCACAATACGCATCACATCGCGTAGTGTCATTTCAAGGCTGACAAAACCATCCCGCGCTAATCGCTCCAATAATGCATGAAAATTGGCAGGCATCAAAGACTGGACATTGGCCGTTGGCGGAGCATCGTGCGGGGTGGGCGCAGCAGCAGATGTTGGAGACGTAAACGCGCCTTCGCCAATCATCTTGGCTAATTCGCCAGGGTCTGGCAGCGTTGCGGCATGAACCACGCGCAGCAGCGCCATGTCCGCCGCATCGAGCGGGACTGAAGCGCGAGCGACTTCCTCTTGCCCCTTCAATAGCAACTGCCATAAGCGGTGCAAAACAGGAAAGGAGAGACGATCGGCGTGATCATCTACCACCGCCGCAGCAGCGACATCCAAGGCCCCATCACGCGGCGCGCCCACCTTGGCTAGCGTGAGCCGGTGGACCTCCGACAAAAGCCCGGCAAACATCGCTAGCGGTTCAACGCCCAAATTATACTGGTTCTTTGCTTCGGCCAGCATCGCCTGCGCGTCACCAATAAGTATAAGTCCAAAAAGTCGCCGGATTGCGCCACGGTCAGACAGGCCCAACATGTCGCGGACTTGCGCCGCAGTCACCTGCCCGTCGCCCTCCATATCCGCATGGGCAATGGCTTGGTCGAGGATGGAGAGGCCATCGCGCACCGACCCCTCTGCCGCTTGCGCGATCAGAGTTAGCGCCTCTAACTCCGCCGCAACGGCTTCCTTTGCGGAGATTTCGGCAAAATGCGCCGAAAGCTTCTCAGTCGGTATCCGCTTCAAATCAAAGCGCTGGCACCGCGACAATACGGTGATTGGAACCTTGTTCACCTCCGTCGTGGCGAACAGGAATTTCACATGGCCGGGCGGTTCTTCCAATGTCTTCAACAAAGCGTTGAACGCGTTTTTCGACAGCATGTGCACTTCGTCGATAATGTAAATTTTGTAGCGCGCGGAAACAGCGGAATACCGCACTGCTTCAATAATTTCACGCACATCGTCAACGCCAGTGTGGCTTGCGGCATCCATTTCGATGACGTCAATATGCCGCCCCTCGGCGATAGCAACGCAAGGTTCGCACACCCCGCATGGGTCAATGGTTGGCCCACCCTGTCCGTCTGCACCAATGCAGTTCAGCGCCTTAGCAATCAGCCGCGCCGTAGAGGTCTTTCCCACGCCGCGCACACCAGTCATCAAAAATGCATGCGCCAGCCGGTCCCGCTTAATGGCGTTACCCAGCGTCTGCACCATGGCATCCTGCCCAATCAGCTCAGCAAAGGTCTGTGGCCGGTATTTGCGTGCCAATACGCGGTAAGCCGCGCCGCCGGCCGCGGCAGGCGGTTGAGATGCGGCAGCGGTTACTGGCTTGGTGGCTAGCGGCAAATCCAACCCCAGCCCCAATGCGTCATCGGGCATATCGGGGTCGCGGGTCGCGAAATCTGGGCTGTCGGAGTCGGGCATTATCATCATATTAGATTGGTCACCGACCTTTGTCGAAACTTTCTCCACCGAAACACGGGGAAAAGTAGGAGCCGAATGACCCGTAGCGAATTCGTTGTGGCTGCTTCCGTCAGGACCTGACCAGGTTGGCGAGTACCACGTCCATCCGACTCCCAAGGCGCATATGGCCGTGAGCTTATCGAATTGCAAGACCGGCTGTGGGTTTTGGCAAATGCCGCGGCAACGTCGGTTTTAATTGGTCGTGGTCCTTAAGCGTTGCGCAAATACCAATCATAATCGATGCTCGGCACCTGTCCGAAATAGCGATCCTGTTCTACGCGCTTAACAATTGTGAACATATCGACGAAACGATCGCCGAGATAGTCCCGCAACAATGTGGAGCCGTGGAAACGATCTACCGCGGAAAACCAGTTGCTTGGCGGCTTGTCATCGTCTGACCCATCTCTGTCATAGCCATTGCCAACAACCGCTGGGCCGGGATCAATCTGGTTGGTGATCCCATAATGCATGCCCGACAATACACCCGCCACCGCAAGATAGGGGTTGGCATCGGCACCGCAGGCGCGGTGTTCGACATGGCGGCTTGAGGGTGGACCAGCCGGAATGCGGAAGGATACGGTGCGGTTATTGACACCCCAAGTAGGGGCAACCGGCGCATAGCTGTTCGCCTTGAACCGACGGTAACTGTTGGCATGTGGCGCAAACAGCGCGAAGCAATCGCCAACGCTAGCAATCATCCCGCCAATGGCATGGCGCAACATCGGCGTGCCTTCGGGATCATCTGCGGCGAACAGGTTTTTGCCGTCTTTGTCGTTCATCGACACGTGGATATGCATACCTGACCCAGCTTGTTCAGCAAATGGTTTGGCCATAAACGTCGCCTCAAGGCCATGCGCCTGCGCCACGGCCTTCACCACGCGCTTGTACATGATCGCATCATCACAGGCGCGCAAAACGTCGGGCTTATACCGCAAGGTCAGCTCACACTGTCCGGGCGCAAATTCGGAGATTGCCGATTCCAAAGGAAGCCCTTGAATATCGCAGGTTTCGTATAATTCATCGAAGAAAGGGCGGAAATCGTCGAGCTCACGCAGGCCATAGACTTCAACCATCTGCGGGGTTTCCCCACTATATTCTGGCCGCGCTGGGCGGATGGAACCATCGCGTGCGCGTTTTGGGTCAAGCAAGTAAAATTCGAGTTCCACCGCCAAAGCAGGCGTCAAGCCCATCTCGGCAAAACGGTCCACGACAAGGCCAAGTACATGGCGCGGGTCAAGATCGTGCGGCTGGCCATCCAGCTCATAAAAATCGACCATGAATTGCGCGGCATTGTCGCCCGCCCAAGGGGTGCGAACCAAGGTACCAGGAATGGGCTTCATCGAACGGTCGGCGTCGCCATCCTCCCACACAAGGCCCGTTTCGACCGTATCCTGCCCAGTGATATCAACCACAGCGATGGAGCCAGGGAAAAAGCGGCCAATTTCGTAGACGGATAATACTTCATGCTGGCGCAAGCGCTTGCCTCGCGGGACACCACCAAAGTCGGTGTAGATCATCTCAATCGAGTCGATATCCGGATGCGCGGCAAAAAATGCCTCTGCCTCGCTGCGTGGCGCGATAGTTGCGGATGATATTGCGCGTTTGATTGTCATGATGTCATTTCCGTCCGCTCGAATGTTCAAATACTAATAGCTCAGTCAGCGCATTGTTCAACTCCGCAGCGAGACGGTCAACCTGCGCTGCTTGCGTGAAGGGGCTGACCAGCATCATATTGTGGAATGGCGCGAGCAGGATCCCACGATTGGCGAGATAGAGGTGGATGGTACTTTCCAACGCATGGTCCATCATTGCGCGCGCCTCGCTGCCATTACGCGGCAGAACGGCCGAACAGACCCATTCAACGCGCGCGCCGACATGGCTGACATGCCAATCCAAACTGTGCGCGGCGATCACTGAACTCAGTTGCGACACCAGTCGTTCGGTGATCGACAGCATATGGACATAAGCATCCCGCGTGATCACCTGTCCCAACATCGCGTGCATCGCTGTAATCGCCAACGCATTGGCCGATAATGTCGTGCCTATGCCGCTATGCCCCGCAGCACGCGACGCATTTAGCGCCGCCATTCGCTCTGCAATGTCCGCCGTAAAGCCGTAAACTGCACACGGCACGCCGCCGCCAATGGATTTGCCCACGACCAATATGTCGGGCATTGGCCCATGGGTGTTGCTGTGTCCGCCATAACCGGACGAGATCGTGTGCGTTTCGTCCAGTACCAAAATTGTGCCGGTTTCATCACACAGCTGACGCAATTCTGTCAGAAAACCCGGCGCATCACGGACCATGCCGATATTGGTCATCAATGGTTCGGCCAAAACGCAGGCAATATCCCCATCGCGCAATGCAGCGGCAAGCGCATCCACATCGTTAAATTCGATGACTACCGTCGTTGGCAGTAAGTCCTGCACTTGCCCTATCAAGCTTGGCCGGTTGACGGCTTGGCCATCGCGCAAATCGACAAACACATCATCGACCGCGCCATGATAGCAGCCGTTAAAGATCAAAATCTTGTCGCGTCCCGTTATACCACGACACCAGCGGATGACCGCACGGTTCGCTTCGCTGGCTGTGGTGGTGACTTGCCATTGCGGCAGGCCAAACATGGCCGCGAGCATCGCCCCCAGCTCCGCGCCCTTCGCGGTAGGTAGCATATAGCTTAAGCCCTGCTCTGCTTGTGCGGCTATGGCCTCGGCCAATGGTTTTGGCGAATGGCCGAACATGCTGGCGGTATCGCCCAAACAAAAGTCATCGAAAGCCTGCCCATCAATGCTGGTAAGCGTTGCGCCAGAAGCCGTCTGAGAGACGATCGGGAACGGCGTGGACCAATCCAGCATCCAATGAAAGGGAACGCCCTGAAACCAGCCTTGCGCCTTTTCCGCCTGCGCCATCGATTTCGGGTTCGCGGCGATGAAACGCGCCACTTCGCGGTCGCGCATCTCTTTTATGGCTTGGCGATTGATCATAACCGGTCCCGCATGGCATAATAGAGCAATCCTAACGTCGCCAATGGCCGTGAAAGCCATTTTCCGCCTGGAAAGCGGCTATGTGGGACGTTCGCGAAAACGTCGAAACGCGACATCGTGCCCATCACCGCCTCTGCCATCAATTCCCCCGCCAGCGTCGTCACCAGCGCGCCATGGCCGGAAAAACCATGGGCATAAAACATATTTCCAGCGCGCCCCATATGCGGCAGCCGGTTCATGGTGACGCCAACCGCCCCGCCCCACGCATAGTCGATTGGCGTATCAGCAAGCGACGGGAACACCTGTACCATATGTTTACGGACAAATGCTGCAATATCGGCGGGCGGTTGCTGCACATATTTCTCGCCACCGCCGAAAATCAGGCGCTTGTCCGCGCTCAAACGGAAATAGTTCAAAACGAACCTGCTGTCGGCAATCGCCGCATCGCTGGGGAGCAACTGGTCGGCATTAGAAAGCGGCGCTGTCGCGATATTATAGTTCATGATTGGCACGGTGTAGCTGCTCAACTCCGGCGCGATCGCTCCCGTCCAAGTATCCGTCGCCATGATGATATGCTTGGCGGTCAAAGATCCTGCGCCGGCCCGTATCTCGACATGTGTTCCTTTATCCTCCGGCGTTTGAGCTAACGTATTTTCATATATAAGCACGCCGGCCTTTTGTGCCGCCTTGGCCAGTCCAAGCGCGTAATTCAACGGATGGAAATGCCCGCCTTGGGTATCGTAAATGCCGCCATGATAGCCACCACCGTTGATATGCTGCCCGATATCCCGTGGCGGGACGATCTGCGCCTCCCAACCAAAATGCTGTGCCACAAACGCGGCATCGCTCTGCATCGCGTCGAAATGCGCTGGCTTATAGGCTGCTTCCAAATGCCCCGCTTTTGCATCACACGGAATATGATACTCGGCGATACGGCTCTTGACCCGGCCGACCGCGCCATACGCTAAATCGAATATCGCCTGCGCGCGCTCGCGGCCAAACTCAGCGTCAATCTCGCGCATCGACCAGCGCAGGCCGGGGATAAGTTGCCCACCATTGCGTCCCGACGCGCCAAAGCCGATGTTTTTTGCCTCAAGTAATATAACCGAAAGGCCTTTTTCCGCGCAGGCCAAAGCTGCGGATAGGCCGGAAAACCCTCCGCCAATAATAGCAACATCGCAGTCTTCTGCAGAAGCCAACGAAGCTTGTGTTTCCCATACATGTGCCGTCGCGGCGTAATAGCTGTTGGCGAGCGGGTCGCTTCGCATCACACCCTCAACAACAAATGCTCACGTTCCCAGCTCGAAACCACTGACTGGTAATTGAACAATTCATAGTCTTTGACCGCGTAGAAGATGTCGAAAAACTCTTCTCCCAACAGATTGCGAACGGGTTTGCAGGCGCTGAAACGGTCCAATGCAGCCTCCAACGTGCGGGGCAAGGTGCGAGCTCGGTTGTAAGCGCTGCCGGTAATCGCTTTGGCGGGCACCATCCGCTCCACCATGCCGATATAGCCGCAGACCAACGACGCCGCCATGGCGAGATAAGGGTTGGAGTCTGCGCCTGGTAGGCGGTTTTCGACGCGGCGGTTGGCTTTGTCCGAAATAGGCACGCGGAAACCGCAGCTTCGATTATCTTCACCCCATTGGACGTTAATCGGCGCGGCACTGTCGGGGCGCATCCGGCGGAAGCTGTTGACGTTGGGCGCCCATAATGGCGACACTTGCGGCATGAATTTTACAAGACCCGCAATGTAACTGCGGAACAACGCGCTATCGCGACCATTGGCGTTGGAGAAAAGGTTGCGGCCGGTTTCGGCATCTACGACCGATTGGTGAATATGCATAGCGCTGCCCGGCTGCCCCGCCATGGGGTTCGCCATGAAGGTAGCGTAAACACCATGCTGCTTTGCGACCGCGCGGACGATGCGTTTGAACAGAAACACTTGGTCCGCCAATTTTAACGGGTCGCCATGGATGAAGTTCACCTCAAGCTGCGCCGCACCCATTTCGTGGATCATCGTGTCGATATCGAGGCCCATCAACTCACAATCATCATAGATGTGGTCGATAATATCCTCATATTCGTTCATCGCCTCCAATCCATAAGGCTGGCTTGCGGTTTCCGCACGTCCGCTGGATCCGGTAGGCGGTACTAATGGAAAGTCCGGGTCGACATTTTGGCTAACAAGGTAAAATTCGACCTCCGGCGCCATGATTGGCTTCCATCCCCGATCGGCATACATTTTGAGCACTTTTTTCAATATCGTACGCGGGGCGATTTCGACCTCGGTTCCATTGCCATGCAGCACATCCGCGATTACGAAAGCCGTCGGTGATTTGAAGCCCGGCGCGACGCAAATCGTTTCAGGATCAGCGATCAGGATTTTGTCCGGATCCTTGTCCCAAATATCCTCAATATCTTCGGGGTAATGGCCATCGATGGTGCAGATAAAAACACTGCCCGGTATACGCAGCGATTTATCACGGACCGATGAAAGGAACTTCTTCGCAGGCAAAACCTTGCCCCGCTGCACGCCATTAATGTCGGGGACGATGCACTCAACCTCATCGATTTTGTGCTCTGCGATCCAATTCGAAAGATTGATAGACATTGTTTTTCACCAGTTTTTTGGAAGACTGATAAGCGCATGCCGGACTTGAAAGGTCAAGCCCGGCATGAATCTATCTATATTGGCCTGCGTTTTCGCGAGGCCTAAAAGGCTTGCAGCGGAATTAGAAACCGTAGCTTAGCGAGAACACCACGCCACCCGAGCTATCCTTGGGTGCAAAGATAGTCCTGCGGTTGGTGTCAACATAAGATACGCCCAATGTAAAATCGGAAATCGCAGCAGTCAGGCCAAGCGACCAATCCAATTTTTCACTACCTGCGGTGAACGCGCCATCTTCTATGCCCATGGATCCAACAATCGAGATGGGAGAATTGGGCAAGGCGATGGTTGCATTTGTGCCAAAATAAACATTGTCCTCATCGCCGGTATTACCTTGGCTTGGCACATAGCTCAATTGCACGCCTACCGTCGCAGGGCCCATGGTTGAACCAAGCTTGCCGGTAAACTCAACATAATTGACGTTCGAAACACCTGGATACACATAATATGTGGCACCAATGTCATAAGTTATCTCGTCGCCGCCGCTAAACCCAGCGTAAAGGTCGAGTTCAACATCGTTCCCGTCATTCTCGGACAGATTAGAAGCCCAAGCACCCACATATAGGCCGGACTCATGCTTTACGGTCAGATAAGGCTGAACCGCAAAATCCTTATCGGAGAGCGATACGCCGCGAAAGCGATAGTCGGACACCAAAGCAACGCCGCCAGATACATTGATGGGACCGGCCGCTTCAGTGGTTTCGTCTTGCGCGAAAGCAGGTGCCGACAGTGCGATCCCGCTTACTGCAACGCTTAAGCTTGCCAACTTCAAAATAGAATTACGCATATTTTTACCCCTTCTTTAGGTATAATAGATACTCGTCTAATAGCTGCGCGTTGTGCGACAATCGGCAGTTGCCGTTCTCTTCCCGCTAAATCTGTTTGCTCATGCAATCGCTGGCTTTGCCTTTACCGATGCTTATCATTGTGCAGGTGCACAAAAACATCAAAGCATGCCCCAAGCAAGCAATTTTGTCGCAACATCCTTGTCCTTTTTTAGTCATGTGACAAAACAGTCACAGTCCAGATCTACTCTCAGCACCATATGCGGCGCGATCATCGCTGAAATCCTGCC
Organism: Sphingomonadales bacterium; assembly: GCA_027488785.1. GTDB lineage: Bacteria > Pseudomonadota > Alphaproteobacteria > Sphingomonadales > Sphingomonadaceae > Sphingorhabdus_B. The sequence continues at coordinate 230,385 of JAIYAY010000009.1, forward strand.
GCGCATGATCTTGGCATTATAACCCCTTTATGTGTCAAAAAGACGCGGAGGGACTGCTCGGTTCACCACTTCGCGCAACGCAAATGCTGTTTCGATCCGTGCGACCCTCGGCAAGCGGGCGATCTCCTGCCGGTGAATGATTTCATAATCCTCGATCGATGCTGCGCGCACGACCAGCAGATAGTCATTCCGTCCACTCATAAGGTGACACCGGATGGTCGACGGGCTGTTGACGACTGCCGCCTCAAACGCAGCCATCGCCTCCTCGCTTTGACTGTCTAGGGTGATTGTCACCATCACCGTCGCCCCCAAACCCAATTTGCGCAAATTTACATCGGCGCGATAACCGCGCAATATGCCTTCATCTTCCAGGGCTTTTTGCCGCCGCGCCGCCGCGCTTGGAGACAGCCCCGCCGCCTCCCCCAGTTCCATCTGAGTCGCGCGGCCATTAGTCACGAGCGCACCTAATAATTTACGATCCGTCCGATCAAGTTGCATATTATTTTCATCCATTTGAAGAAGCGCGACGAATATATGCATCAAATGTACAATTAAGTCGAATCTTTGCGCAGTTTCGGCGTCACGACAATGCTAATCTTTGCCATCATATTTTGAGGAGCAGAAAATTATGCGTGTTGGCGTCCCGAGCGAAATCAAGGTTCATGAATATCGCGTTGGTCTAACGCCTGGCGCCGTCCGCGAATATGTGGCCGCTGGTCATCAGGTGGTAGTACAATCAGGTGCTGGCGCCGGCATCATGGCAAATGACGACGCATATCGCGCTGCCGGCGCAGAAATCGCTGCGACAGCACAAGAGATTTTCGCTGGCTGCGACATGATCGTTAAGGTCAAAGAACCGCAGCCTAGCGAGTGGGTACAGCTTCGCCCCGGCCAATTGCTCTTTACGTATCTGCATCTGGCACCCGACCCGGAACAGGCAAAGGGCCTGATCGCCAGCGGATGTACCGCCATTGCGTACGAGACAGTGACCGATGATCGTGGCGCCCTGCCCCTGTTGGCACCCATGAGCGAAGTTGCTGGTCGCCTTGCGATTGAAGCCGCTGGCCAAGCCATGCGCCGCAGCGAAGGTGGCGCCGGCATATTACTCGGCGGTGTACCTGGTGTGGCCGCTGGCCGTGTAACTGTGCTTGGTGGCGGCGTAGTTGGCACGCATGCCGCGCGGATGGCCGTTGGCCTTGGCGCGGAGGTGACTATCGTTGACCGCTCGATCCCGCGTTTGCGCCAACTCGACGACATGTTCAACGGACGGGTGCGCACGCGCTATTCGACGCTTGAAACCATCGACCATGAAATCAGCATTGCCGACGCTGTCATTGGCGCCGTGCTCATTCCGGGTGCAAGTGCGCCGCGCCTTGTTACCCGCGAAATGTTGAAGCGGATGAAGCCGGGCGCGGTCTTGGTGGATGTCGCCATTGACCAAGGCGGTTGCTTTGAAACATCGCGCGCCACTACGCATGCTGAGCCCACCTATGTTGTTGATGGAATCATTCATTATTGCGTCGCAAACATGCCCGGTGCGGTCCCGCAGACCAGCGCGGCCGCGCTGAACAACGCGACCTTGCCTTATGGCCTTGCGCTTGCGAATAAGGGCGTAGCAGCGCTGGAAAGCAGCACCGAAACGGGACGCGGCTTGCTCGCGGGCTTGAACGTACATCAGGGTAAAGTAACCAGCCAAGCGGTTGCCGAAAGCCTCAACCTTGCATTTGTTGCCCCCGAAACGGCCCTCGCTGCGTGACTTGACCGAATGGCAGTGCTAACAGCATTGCATGGGTAAAGAAGGACGCATTACAGCGCATCAGATTGCGGCGATGCTTGGAGTATCGCAGCCCACGGTATCGCGTGCCTTGCGGGGGGACAAGAAAGTCAACGAAGCCACGCGTGCGCGCATCGTCGCGCTTGCGAACGAGCTCAATTATTCAGTTGACCACAACGCCCTTCGCCTGCGCACGCAGCAGACATATTCCATCGCGCTTGTGACCCTGTGTCGGCAGGGTGAGAATAAAGCCAATATAAACCCGTTTTATCTATCATTATTGGGATGCATTGCGGCGTCTGCTTCTGAACGCGGCTATAATCTTATTGTCTCGTTTCAGGACTCTCCAGAAAATTTCTTTGCCAATTATACCGGCAGCCGACAGTCCGATGGTCTGATTGTCATTGGAAGCGGTCAGAATATCGCAGGTTGGCAGTTTTTCGGTGAATATGCCCGGCACAAAACGCCGATGATCTGCTGGGGCGCCAGCAAAGAAGATCTGATTTCGATCAAGAGCGACAATGTGCAAGGGGCACAACTGGCTATTGATCATTTGTTACAGCAGGGGTGTAAAAACATCGCCTATATTGGCCCCACCAATAGTGAACAGCCGCAGTTTCAGGACCGGCTTACAACCTATATGGCGCAGATGGCAGAAAAAGGGATGCCGCCTATTTGCCCGCCGCTCCCCGAAAACGCGGTGCGTGAAGACCAGGGCTACGCCGCAGTTCAGGGCCTGATCCGCGACAAAATTGCTTTCGACGGTTTGTTCTGTGCGAATGATTTTATTGCGCTAGGCGCCATGCGCGCGCTCGAGGAATATAATATCAATATTGGTCAGGAGGTGCGCGTCATCGGTTTTGATGGAATCGCGATGGGCGCTTATGCACAACCGCCGCTGACAACGATTGAGCAGGATTATGTGCAAGCTGGCGAAATGCTGGTCGAAGCGTTGATCGCGGTACTCAAAGGTGAAACGCCCAGCATTGCCCCTGTACCGGTCAGGCTGCTCACACGCGGAACAGCCTGAAGCCCGGTCGTTTTATCTGGCGCGGGCCACCTCTAAGATACAGGCGACATAGCCCTCAGGATCATCCTCCTGAATAAAATGCCCGCCATGCAAGCTGCGGTGATTTTGCCCTGATGTGCCAGGTACGCGTCCTATAAAACGGCTTTCCCCGCCACGGGTAATGCGGTCCTGATCAGAAAAGCAGCAGAGGAACGGTTTTTCCCATGTGTCGAAAACTTGCCAAGCCCGTTTCTGGTCAGGCACAGCAACATTGTTTTCAAAAGGTACGAAGCTTGGAAAAATCCGCGCACCTGCCTTGAAGGAAGAATTCGGGAACGGCGCGTCATAAGCCGCAATCTCTTCTGGCGAGAGCCCGCGCTTGGTCCCTGCACTCACAATTTTACCAATCGGAAACACCGGGCTCCATTTCGAAAAGGCTCTCCAGATCGCAAAAGCGCGCGGGGCTTCGCCGCCCTCAGGCAAGCCACCATTGGACAAAGCGACACCCGCAAAACGGTCGGGCATTTCCGCTACCAACCGAAGGCCGACCAACGACCCCCAATCCTGGCATGCCAAGGTAACATTCTGCAGGTTCAACTGCTCAACCCAGCTGCGCATCCATGCGACATGGCGGGCATAGCTATAATCGCTTTGCGCCGCTGGCTTGTCCGATTTGCCAAAGCCAATCAGGTCCGGCGCAACGACACGGAAACCGGCGGCGACCACGGGCGCAACCATCTTACGATACAGATAAGACCAGCTCGGTTCCCCATGCATCATCAACACCACAGGTGCGTCACGCGGCCCTTCGTCAACATAATGTACACGTAAATTCGCGCCTGACAGAGCATCAGTGATGTTAAGATAATGTGGCGCGAACGGATAATCTGCTACGCCCTCAAATGCAGCCTCTGGCGTACGTAAAACTCTCATAGCCATTCCCCCTGATACAAGTGTTGCGACCACGCGTGTCATATAATGACGTGCGTATCAAGCAGCGACGAAGCTTTGGTCAGAGTCTTGCGAAGCTTCGCCGTTGCCCCACGCATTTTAGAGCCATAGCTAAGGCCCAAAAGAACAGCGGATGCTTGCCTAAAATCTTGATATTACATGTTATAAGTTGGCGGACCTTGACTGCACCAAATTGTCAACGACCGATGGATCAGCCAATGTCGAGATATCGCCTAAATTGGACACATCCCCTTCAGCAATCTTGCGCAATATCCGGCGCATGATTTTTCCCGAACGTGTTTTCGGTAAACCTGGCGCAAAATGGATAACATCTGGCGTGGCGATTGGTCCGATTTCATGACGCACCCATTTGATAAGATCAGCCCGTATATCCGCAGACTCCATCTCATTCGCATTCAGCGTAACATAGGCGTAAATGCCTTGCCCTTTAATGTCGTGCGGAAAACCCACCACCGCCGCCTCGGCGACTTTGGCATGGGCGACGAGCGCGCTTTCGACTTCGGCTGTGCCCATGCGGTGGCCTGACACATTAATCACATCGTCAACTCGCCCTGTAATCCAATAATCACCGTCGGCATCGCGCCGACATCCATCGCCGGTGAAATATTTGCCGGGATAGGTGGTAAAATAAGTTTGGAAAAACCGATCATGATCGCCCCACACCGTGCGCATCTGCCCCGGCCAGCTGTCGATGATGCACAAATTGCCATCCGTCGCGCCTTCCAGAAGCTTGCCATCACCGTCGACAAGCACCGGTTGCACACCAAACATCGGCTTTGATGCCGCACCCGGTTTCAACGCGTGCGCACCCGGCAAAGGCGTCATCATCGTCGCGCCCGTTTCGGTCTGCCAATAGGTATCGACAATGGGGCAGCGGCCTTCGCCGACGACATGATAATACCATTCCCATGCCTCGGGATTGATCGGCTCCCCGACCGAGCCCAGCAAACGCAGTGAGCTTCGTGAGGTTTTCTTCACCCAATCATCGCCTTCGCGCATCAACGAGCGCAAGGCCGTAGGAGCGCCGTAGAAAATATTGACCTGATGCCGGTCAACGATTTGCCAGAACCGGCTGTGGTCGGGATAATTGGGAACCCCTTCAAACATCACAGTCGTCGCGCCATTGGCGAGCGGACCATAAACGACATAGCTATGGCCGGTGACCCAGCCGATGTCGGCAGCGCACCAATAAATCTCGCCGGGCGTGTAGTTGAACACATAATGATGCGTCATGGTCGCCCACACCAGATATCCGCCAGTAGTATGCAATACGCCCTTTGGTTTTCCGGTGGAGCCCGACGTGTATAAAATGAAAAGCGGGTCTTCTGCGCCCATGATTTCAGGCGCGCAATCGCTAGGTACTGTTGTACGGATATAATGGTACCAGACATCGCGCGCGCCCTGCATTTCAATGTCGTTTCCAACATGTCGCAACACAAGGCAGGCCTTGACCGAAGCGCAATGCTTCAGCGCTGCATCCACATTCTGTTTCAACGGCACCAGCTTCCCACCGCGCATGCCGGCATCGGCAGTGATAACAATATTGGAATCGCAATCCTGAATGCGTCCCGCAAGCGCTTCAGGTGAAAAGCCGCCAAATACGATCGAATGAATGGCCCCAATACGCGTGCACGCGAGCATCGCCATCGCAGCTTCGGGAATCATCGGCATATAGATGGTGATGCGGTCACCCTTTTGCGCGCCTAATGCCTTCAGGGCATTGGCCATGAGGCACACTTCGGCATGCAGTTCACCAAAAGTGATCCGCCGTTGCTGCGATGGATCATCGCCTTCCCAAATGATTGCAATATCGTCTTTGCGTTCGGGCAAATGGCGATCAATGCAGTTGGCGGAAACGTTCAACGCCCCATCTTCAAACCATTTGATGCCGAAATCGGCTTCGTGAAAACTCGTATTTTTCACTTTGGTAAAGGGCGTCATCCAGTCGAGCCGCTTTGCCTCTTCGCGCCAGAATGCATCCGGATCGCGAATGGATTGCGCATAAGCATCTTCATAGCCGGATGCGGTCACAAATGCTTTTTTAGCCCAGTCCGCGGGTACCGGATAAACGTCTGACATGTCCCTCTCCATAATTCCTTATCTTGTGCGCAGACCTATCAAAGCTGCATCACACGCGATCCCCGACCACAGTCGAACAATGCGCATCATTCATGTAGACCAAAGTCTATCTATCATGGCGCACAAAGTCAGGCCATGATTACATTATCTGCATAATGTTAAAGCTGCCATGTGCTAAGGGCAATGGCTAGGCTGATCCTTCTATATCTCACTTAAATTTCGGTTCACATCCCAGCAATCACGCCAATGTGGCAAATAGATATGCCGCGCCACAAAGATAGCTCCCAAATGGCAATAAATTACGAGATTGCGTGTTCTTTGTCCGTGTCACTAAAATGAGGCACAAACCAATTACGCTTGCGCCCAGTAATATTTTCGGCAGCGCCTGCCATCCGACCCATATTCCTAAAGCGCCAAAGAGTTTCGGATCCCCTGCACCCATTCCTTCATATCCGCGCCATCGTTTGAATCCGACACGAATAGCTTCCAAAGTAGCAAACCCAGCGACCATCCCCGCGCCGCGGTCAAACCAAGTGAGTGATGGATTCAGCATTAGTCCCGCAAAAGATCCGGCGATTGCCAGCAGGATAAGCAGTCGATCAGGCAACCAGAAATGTCGCCAATCCAGAACAACAAGCGGCAGCAACAACCAACCAAAAACAGCCGCCCCGATAGCCTGAATCGGCGGTAAAAACAGAATGGGAAAGGTGCCAACTGCTATTGCCACAACTTCGACAGTTAGAGGCAAGGCACCGATTTTCTTGCCGCATGCCCTGCATTTTCCTTTGAGCAGGGCGAACGAGATAATAGGGATCAAATCATATGCGGCAATATTGCTGGCGCATTGGTCACATCGCGAACGACCATTGCCGATGCTTTCGCCATTCGGCCATCGGCTGCATAATGCGGCGATAAAACTACCCCAAACTGCCCCCAATAGAGCAAGATTAACAGGCAAAAACCATGGAGGCATCGCCGTAAGAACGTCGCGTAAATATAATAGAAAATCGCTCAGAACCGGCCCTTTTGAACCAAGCGATAACCGCCAGCGACGGAACGAAATCCCGCAAGGTTCAAAGCAGCCGCTTGGTCGCCCCTGTCGGTGTTGAGCATAACGGTCACAGTGTAAGAGCCATCGGCCGACAACCGAATGTCCGCGCGCTCCATCGCGGATTGGCTGACCAACGGCAGTAATAACTGTGCCCCGTCGCAACGGGGTTGACCGAGCATCCCATTCTGTAAATTAAATCCAGGCATAGTATCGGACAAAGTCAGCCGGACTTGCCCGCCCGCTTCCATGCACCGTCCAGCAGCAAAGCGGGCGGAAAAGCCTTCAAATTGTATATTCTCGGCCGGAAACGGCGCGAAAAGTGTGCCCACTGACAACGTTGCGGACAAGTTATTGACCGACACACCACTAAAGCCGCGTGATACCGACCCGCTTATGCCAGGTACAAATTGTGCGTTACCGCGTGACAGCAATATTTCTGCGCGACCCATAAAAAGCGGCGCAAACAACAAACGTGCATTCACGTCGCCCACGGACAATTTACCAAGGCGGAGGTCGCGGATGGACCCATCCCAAATGATGCCATCAACTTTACGTGCCGTTATCCCGTCACCCACGATGATGGTCCGCAAGGGCATGAATAATATCGTGGCAACAGACAACGCTGCGACCGAGGCAATGACAAAGCGCCGTTTCATGGCGCGCTCATCTGCAACTGCGCATCCACCGTTACGGTGCTGTTCGCGCCCGGACGCAATGTTACGGCGCGCACCGCAACATTCTGACCCTCAAGCTCGGTTAACCATGAAAGCAATGCTGGCGCCCGTGCTTGATCAATACGGAAACTTATTTGACCTGGCGCGCCATTGCCCGATTTAACGAGGTCAAATCCCTTTTCCGCCGCATTTTGGGTTATCAACATGCCAATATCCGCCGTTACTGTAGAGCGCGGTCCTGTCTGCTGTTGCGCTGCGTCTACCGCGGCGATTATCCGCCCGCGCCGCTGTACCGCTTCTTCATGATCTAGCTTTGCCTGATCAATGGTCGACAATATGGGCAGTAAAATTCCAAAAATGGCCACCACAAGACCGGTCAGTGCACCCGCTGTACCAAGGAGCCATTGCTCGCGCCGCGTTAGGGCCCTAAACCATACGCCAATTGCCGCTATCATGGCATCCTCACTGTCATGTCGACCAACGTCGCGCCGGTCGTGTCTTGACGGGGTGTTGCCGTAATGCGGAACCCGTCTTGCTGAATGTCCACGAGAGCCTTGTTGATGTTATCCGCCGTGGGCGCCGCCAAAACCACGGACAAAATGCCATCCGGCGTGTATCGTAATTCCCGAACAGACACATTCGGTGAAGCCTTTACGCTGCGCCATAGGGCGGCAGAGAGCGACGCAAAGCTACCTTGCGTTTTACCCTGACGATTAAGCGACGCGGTCAGCATGCTTTCGGATTGTTCAATATCTTGGATGGCTGGATCAATTTTTTGTGCCGCAGCCAATGCGGCTTTGTTTTCCGCCGCAGTTGCAATCCAATATTTCGCCAAGGTCGCAATAGTGAGCAGCATGGTCACTATGACAAGTGCAGCCAAAAGCCGCCGTACCCAAATCTTTTGCTCTGGAGTTACCCAAACGGCCCGCTCTCGTTTTGCGAACACGCCGTCACGCAAGTTCAACAATGGCGCGGCGCTGGCGGAAAGCAGCATGGACCGAAGCGAGTCGGTATCAATTGCTTCTATAGGCGCATCGCCAATGACCAAATCGCGCAACACAGCGTCATCGGGGATCGCAAATTGTGCGCCGCGTACGACGGACAAGCCGTCCATTTCGGCCCGGAATACGCCATCCGAATGGATAGCCAGCGACAGCGCAAAAGGTAGAACGATGTCAGGGTTTAACCCCTGTACGGCAAGCCTATCCAACCCGCGTTGCATAACCTCAGGCGCGATTGTCGCTGTGGCCACCACGTCATCATAATCGGCACCGGCGCCGCAGTGCACAAGGCCAAGCGATTGTTCGGTTGCACGCAGTTTCGCTACGCTTTCAGCCTGACGCCCTTGCGCATCGGGGAGCGTGAACCAATGACACCGTACATCCTCCGGCGCGACAACTGCCATCACAGTCCGATCATCAACCGCCGGCACGAAATCGGAAAGCGCACCTGCATCCTGCCAAATGCCCTCGATGACCCGAAACACTGATGGATCGTCCTGTTCAGATGTCGGGAAACGCGTAATGACTAGTGTCATTCCTCTTCCCCCCAACTGCGCCAGACAACGCGCGCAGGCGCAGGCGACGCAACAATCATCGACTGTCCGGCAAGTTTGAGTTCGCCAAAAGAGACTATTGTGCTCAAAAGGAAGTAATTGCTTGTCAGTTTTACCTGCCCTTGAACCAGAGGAGACGGCTCCAGCGCGGCAATTTCAGGTGCCGTCCAGAATCGAATGAGGCTTCCATAGCCGCTTGACGGCCTCTTGGCGAGATAGCTGCGCGCTAAGGTCAAATTCATCTTTCCAGGCGGAAATAGCATCGCCAACAATGGTGCTTGTTCGGGTAGCAAGGTGTTAACGTTCAAGGGCGATAAAACCGGATCGGGAAGCGCGCAGATCCAATCCTGCAACTTCGCATAGATGGCAGGCGTAACCCCCTTCACCGCGCGCAGCTCGCTTGGATGCGCATATAACCTGTTCGCCGCGAGATAAGGCGTTGCGAGAGAGCGATACCCGTCATCCTCCATGCCATTTGCCAACGGCGTCATATTGCTATCCGCCCAATCGGCGCCCGCAGCAGCGATACTGCGCGCGGTGTTTTCGTTTATGCCCAACACGACCATCAACGATGTCATCTGTTCTTTCCCTGCCGCGTTGGCAGAATATTGACCACCCGTTTCAGTTACTAAACTGTTCAGATTGAAGCAGTTACCGGCGTCACGCACCGAAGCGGTGGCAGACCCTATCGGAATGGGAATAGTTTGCGGCTTGCCCAGCCAATCACCCGATAATGTCGTTTGCGCGGCGTCGCGTGCCACCAGATCCTCAATTCGCGCAGACGCAATCGCTTCCGTCGCATAGGTAAACATCCGCGCCTGGGCCAGCGCGTTGCCATTGCCGGACAATTTGTTCGATAAACTAAGGCGATCAAGTGTCGTTGCGGCAATCACCGCCAGCACTGCCACCATTAGCAACACCGAAAGCAAGGCCGCGCCGCGTTCTGAAGGCTTTTGCGGAATCATTCTGCAGCGCCTGTTTCAACGCTCGGGGGAGGAACGCGTGTTTGTGATCCAACAAGGAAAAACATGCGTTGCTCGGGCTTACCCGCAAAATTGAGATTTAAGGCAAGGGCGCGCGGTAAAGCAGCCGCATCGGACGCAGTCCAATCATCGCGCCAAGCACCCGTATCATCACGAAATTCAACCGTTGCAGACGTTACATCCTCCAACAAGACCGCGGCGTCTATAGGCGCTGTTCCGTCCAGCATAGGCCAACTTAACCGCTTCAGCGCGCCGCCTTCCAATACATAAACCACGCGTTGCAGCCCTGCCCTTGGGGCACCATCGAAATTGGACCACCCTGCCCGAACAAAGCCAAATAACGCGCCGGGTACGCTTGCCTCATTTTGGGTGAAGGCTGGAACGGGTTGGCCGGATTGATCTCGCACGGGCCGGGCGATCGCCTGCGCTAGGTCGCCTTCCAAACTATTGGTCAGGCGATTGGACAATGCCATTTCTTCAAGCCGCATTTTCACGGCAATTTGGGTATCGCTACCAGAACGCAGCAGGATGACGCCAGCCACTGAAATGAGCGCAAAAATCGAAAGCGCAACAAGCAACTCTATCAGGGTAAACCCAGCTTCAGAATTACGCGTTTCGGTCACTGTTCAACTGGCCTTGCAATCGTCAGACGCGCCTTACGCAGTTCGGCATTGCCGGTCCCTACTACATCGATTTCGACGGTTACGAGGCGGCTGTCATCAGTTGAACTTGTTGTGGCTGTCCATTTCCAATTTTGACCGCCATTTAATTCTTCGCCGCTTGTTTCGCCGAGCGTTGGCGGCGTGGGATTGGACAATATTTCCACGGCCACGTTTCGGGCCACTTGCCATGCCATATTGCTATCGCCCAAATTGGATGTCGAGCGCACCGAATATCCCTGCAAGCGCACCATAGCTAAGGCCGCAAGGCTGAAAATCGCCAACGCAACCATAATTTCCAACAGCGTAAAGCCATTGCGCGGCAATGCAGATTTAACGGACAACGCGGATGTCTCCGGTTGCGGCGAGCTTTAGCGTGACCGTTACATTGTCGCGCTTAATCGCAATATTAGCGGCACTTGACGGCAAGCCAGTGCTGTCGAAGGCGACCCGCATTTGCCGCGCGCCGGACATCTGAACCGTTGTGCCACTTTTCCAATCAGTTGTTGAAAATGGGGGCTCCGACAACGCGACCCAGTTCCCATTATTGCGCGCTTCAAAGCCATAGCCCGACGGACGCACAGTGACGGCCATGGTGCGCGATTGTAATATGGCGTTATCGCGCAAGGCGGCAACGCGGGCAGCAAATTGCTCTGCCTCATCACGTACGCCACGTTCGGGCGAGCTTATGGTCATAACAACCGCCGTGCTCGCAATACCGATGATGAACAACACGACCATCAACTCCACTAAGCTGAAGCCACGCGCATTATCCTGAACTATTATTGGGACTGACGGTTTAGTCGCCGTAAATGTCGGCATTATCATTCTCACCGCCAGGCGCGCCATCAGCACCTAGCGAATAGATATCAAAGGCGCCGTTCTTGCCAGGTATGCTATACTGATATGGACGGTTCCAAGGGTCCATAGGCAATTTCTTGATATAGCCTTCGCTGCGCATTCCCGTCGTCGGGGGCGTAACTAATGCCTGAAGACCCGCACCTGCATCCGGGTAGGTCAGATTATCAAGGCGATAGGTTTCCATCGCCTGCCCCAATACTGCGATGTCCGCCCGCGCCTTTTGCACCATGGCCTTGTCCTGATTAGGTAGGACATTGATGGCGACGACTGTTGTTAGCAACGCCAAAATAAAGAGAGTCACCATCATTTCAACTAAGGTAAAACCGTTGCGCTGCGCCTGAACTGCCTTGCGGCGGAACTTCGCTGGTGGCCGGCTTGTATCCGTGAAAAGATTAAAAAATAAGCGGAGCATATTCTATAGTCCCGTAAGATTCTGAAGTTGAAGAATAGGCAGCAATATTGCCAATATAATGACCGCAACCACGCCGCCCATGACGACAATGATCAAGGGTTCCAGCAGCGACAAAGCAGTGCTGGTGAAGTTATCAAATTCGCGTTCCAGATATTCAGCAGCACGTTCCAGCATGATATCCAACTGCCCTGCGCTCTCGCCACTGGCCGTCAAATACACCAGCAAAGGCGGGAAAACGCCGCTGGCACGCATCGCGCCGGACAGACTACCGCCGCTACGCACGGTCTCCACGATCTCGTCATTGGCTGCCAACAATATCTTGTTGCGAATGGTACCGCCCGTCAGGCGCAAGCCCTCAAGCAACGGCAAACGGCTTGCAACCATAGTGGCCAGTGTCCGCGCCATGCGTGCGGCGTGTAGGTTGCGCAATAGCTTTCCAAGGACTGGAATACGCAGGATATTGCGGTCGACTGCCAAACGAAAAGCGGGCTGCTTTAAACCTTGTGCGAAAGCAAACGCTCCCAAAAAGGCGAAGATGATCAGAACCCAATAATAATTCGCCAAAAATGCCGAAATACCAATCACCATTCGCGTTATCAGCGGCAATTGCTGATCAACATTGTCAAATTGTTCGACTACGCGCGGCACGACAGATACCATCAAACCCATCACGACGAGGATCGCGACCAGCGACAGGATAGCCGGATAAGCGAGCGCGCCAATCAACTTGCCACGCATCTCCGCCTGGCGTTCGAGCAGCACAGCAAGCCGTTCCGTGATGAGCGGCAATGTGCCCGCCCCCTCCCCTGCGGCAATCATCGCGCGATACAAGGCTGGAAAGCTATTACTTTCACGGCGCATAGCGTCGGACAATCGCTGACCTTCAACAACGCCCGCGTGAACGCCCGTCAATATCTGGCGTACATGTGGCTGTTCACTTTGCCGGCTAATTGTTCGCAGCGCTTCTTCCAAGGGCGATACTTGTGCCAAGGAAGACAATTGCCGTGTGAACAATGTCAGTTGCTTTGCGTTTAACCGTGGCTGCCGCTTCAGTGGTAGATTGGCAAGGGCCGATACACGGGCTTCGGAGGGCTTTACACTCACAATATAGAGTTTTTTCGAGACCAATGCTTCGCGTGCCAGTTCATCATTGGCCGCAGATATCCGCCCGCGCCGCTCGCGCCCGTCGGGGTCGATCGCGTGATACGCAAATTCAGGCATCAACGATGTCTTCACGGCGTGAAATGCGAATAGCCTCCTCTGGCGTGGTTTCTCCGCTCCGCACCAATTTACGCGCCGCGGCACTTAAATTAGGTTGGTTCACAAAGGCATGTCGCGCCAATATGGCTTCATCGCCGCCATCATTGATCAAGCGGCGGATGGTGTCATCCACGCGCACAGCCTCAAACACGCCGATACGGCCCAAAAAGCCGGTATTGTTACACTCCGGACAACCGACGGCTTTATAAACCGCTGTGCCCTTGTCAAAGCCAAGCAAGGACGCGGCATTGCCATCGGCCTGAACCGTTTGACGGCAATGCGGGCACAGGCGGCGCACAAGCCGCTGCGCTATGACCGCGCGCAGGGTCGATGCAAGCAAGAAGGGCTCCACCTTCATATCGCGCATACGGGTAATGGCACCCAGCGCATCATTGGTGTGGACCGTGGTCAGCACCAAATGGCCGGTTAGCGCGGCTTGCACAGCGATATCGGCGGTTTCACGGTCCCGGATTTCACCGACCATTACGACGTCAGGATCCTGCCGCAAAATCGCGCGCAAACCCGCAGCGAAGGTCATGCCTACTTTCGCATTCACCTGCGTCTGGCCAATGCCTTCAACGGCGTATTCAACGGGATCTTCGACCGTCAATATGTTGCGGGAACCATCATTCAGACGCTTTAAGCCTGCATATAATGTGGTGGTTTTACCCGATCCCGTAGGCCCAGTAACCAGAATGATGCCATTGGGTTCGGCCAACGCTTCGCGCAAGATTTTGAGGGTCTCGTCAGACATGCCCAGCAGATCAAGCGAAATCCCGGCATTTTCATTATCGAGGATACGCATGACGACGCGCTCCCCAGCGCGGCTTGGTAAGGTCGACACCCGGACATCAACCATCTTTCCGCCAAGCGTTAGGCCAATGCGACCATCCTGCGGAATGCGGCGTTCCGCAATGTCCAAACGCGCCATGACCTTGATACGGCTAACAACAACAGGCGCGACGTTAGCCGGGAGCCGAAGCCGTTCCTGCAATACGCCATCGGCACGCATACGTATCACAAGGCCTGTTTCATAAGGCTCGATATGAATATCTGATACACCTTGCCGCACAGCCTCTGCGATGATGCCATTAATCAACCGGATAACAGGCGCGTCATCGGCGCTGTCGAGCAAATCATCGGCGCTTGGTAACATATCGGACAGCAAATGGCCGTCGTTACTGCCGATTGAGCCTGCCATTGCGGCGGCACTTCCGTCCATGGCATAATGGTCGGACAGATACCGGTCGAAGGTTTGGTTATCTGCTATCTCAACATCAAACGGCATCGCCAAATAGCGCCGCACTTCGAGTAGCATCAGAGGATCTGCGCCTTCGCGCATCGCGACAATTAAACGCGCGTTGGTCTCATGACGCAACACAAGGCCGTGCGCCTTGGCAAAGGCATAAGGCAAATCCAGAACTGGCGTGATTTGGGCACCAGTAACAGGTACGTCTGCTTCGACGCCAGCTGCACCCTGTGGTCCTAACGCGCCGTCCGGATCGGTCATTATTGTCCATCCCCAACTGGCGTCGATACGGCGCTCGCGGGCACATCCGCGGGTTTAAGCGGGCCAGCTGCGGGCGGGCGCGTCAGATTGCCGTCGGCGCCGATCATGATGTCGTTCGCCTGCGCCTTTGGTTCGCTTGGCGGGGTTGCGCCCATATAGTCGCGCAGCAATTCATCGATGCTTGGCTCCATATCGGGGTTACGCACCCTCTGCATGTCGCGGACATAATCATAACGACGCGCGGTTAAACGGTCGCCATCTTCGCGGCTGCGCAAGATTGTAGGCCGGATGAACACCATCAGGTTGGTTTTGCTGCGACTGCGGCTGCGCGACTTAAACAGCTCACCAACGAGTGGGATGTCGCTGAGCAAAGGAATGCGCTCAATAGTGCGGCGCTCATCATCATTAAGTAGCCCGCCTATCGCCAACAATTGCCCGTCGCCGACTGTCAAAGTGGTCTCGAATTCGCGTTTGTTGAGGACAAGGTCATTCGACCGCGAAGATACGGGGCCAGCAACGCTCGAAACTTCTTGCTTGAGGAACAGCTTCACATCGCCCTGCGCGTTGACTTGTGGCGTGACCTCAAGCTTGATGCCGACTTCCTGCCTTTGCACGGTACGAAATGCGTTTTCAAAGTTTGCGGACAATTGCTCGCCCGTGCTGACCGGTACTTCCTGGCCCACCAGGAACTTTGCTTTTTGATTGTTCAGCGTAACAATATGCGGTGTCGCCAAAAGGTTGGACTCTGTGTCCGCTGCAATTGCGTTGATGATGGTGCCAAAAACCGCGTTGTTACCGATATCAAGCGCAAAGCCGCCAAATCCGCCCGTCGCGCTCAAAATCGATGCCGCAGCGGCTTCCTGCAGGCTGTCACCCAATGCGCTGTTGGTCGCGGTGGTTGTCGTGTTACCATTCACCGTAGTCGTCGTGCGTGTCAGCTCCTCAGCCCCAACGGCCCCTGCTATAGTCAGAATATTGGGTGAGGCGTTGGAGTAGTTGGTCGCAGCAAAAGGCGCATCCTTGCCCCCCACTAGGAATTGCACGCCAAGCTTTTTGGCGGCATCATTTCCGATTTCCACCACAATAGCTTCCACCAGAACCTGTTCAGGCCGTGTATCCAATTGCCGGATCAATTCGCCCAAGCTGCGCTGGACGTCAGGATTGGCCGCGACGATGAGGGCATTGGTGCCTTCATAACGCGTGACAACAATCGGCCCACGTCCACCAATGCTGTTCGTGCTACCACCAGAAGATGTCGCAACGATTGGCGCAGTTGGAGTGGCCGGTGTCGCGCCATTTGCGGGTGTGGCCACGGACGGCATGTCACTGGTTTGCGCACCTCCGCTTTGTCCGCCAATCAATGACTGGACCGTTTCTAGAAGCGTTTCGGCGTTCGCATGCTCAAGCCGATAGACGCGAATTTCCGCGCCGGATTGGGCACGGGTATCTAGTTGCTTCGCCATTTCGGCAAAGCGCGCGACCGAACTGGGTTCGCCCCGCAACGCAATTGCGTTACTGCTGTCGATGGCAGCAATTGATACCGGTGGTCGCGCGCCTTCGCCGCCACCTTGGCCGGCCAGTCCTTGTAATGCAGTCGCAATTTCACGCGCACCAGCATTGTCCAGCGTCACAATCTGTGTCGCGGCGCTGTCACGGTCAATCTGGCGGATCAGATCACGGATCCGGCGGATATTGTCGGCATAGTCCGCCACCACAAGACTGTTTGCGCTGCGGTTCGCCGTAAGAGAGCCTTCCCTGCTGATCAAGGGGCGAAGCGTTTCCACCGCCGTTGTTGCGTCAATAGACCGCAAACGGAACACTTCAGTTACAAACTGGCTGGCCGACTCGGCCCGGCTGCCGACGCGCGTTGGCTGCGTTGCCGCACCATCGGAAGGCTGAATGCGATATCCCCCGCCACGCATAGGAATGGCAACAAGGCCATTGGCGCGCAGTGTAGACAAAAACACTTCAAAATATTCCGAACGCGACAAGGGCCTGTCCGTCACAACCGACACCTTACCGCTAACGCGGCCATCAACGATGAAGGTTTGCCCCGTCACGCGCGCAGCATCCTGCACAAAGGCACGGATGTCGGCGTCGCGGACGTTCAATGTCTGCTGCGCCGCCACTGGCGCTGTCAAAATGAGCGTGCTGCACGCCAACCATAAGGATAATTTACGGATCACTATTGTTCCAGATTTAGAGCGATGGGGACTTTTGAACCGCCGCGTTCGACTTCGACGCTAATACGGGCTCCGGGGCGAAATTGGGCTATGACATCAGTGGCTGATGAGACTGGGCGACCATTGACAGCTACAACGACATCGCCAGCTTGAAATCCAGCGAGCTTAAGCATCATCCCATCGTCTTGGGCTTTCAACACAAGGCCGGTTACCCTGCCCCCTTCATTGCGCGGCGCAAAGCCTATAGCCTTTTGTAGCGTTTGGGCGTTCAGTCCGCCCGAGGCGGGCGCAGCGGGTGCGGCCTGAGATGCAGTGCCGGAAGGGCTAACGGTTTCCGCAGGAACCGACTGGTCCAGATAGAGAGATTCCTTCACCCCGCCGCGCGACAATATCACATGGTCGAAAGCAACCGCATCCAACGTCACGCCCGGCGCGACTTCTTCTCCCACAGCAAAACTTTTTTGAATACCATCCTCGCCCGCAATGATAGCGGAACCGCCGCCTGAACTTTCATTGGCGCGCACACCAAACAAAACCAGGTTTAAGGATGTAACATTTTGTGTGGTCGCAGCGACTGAATCGATGGGATAAAAAGGATCAAAGCTGCTGAAAAGCGCCTGACGAGCCGATGGTGGCACAAGATTGACAGATGGCGCCCGCCACCCATTCAGGGGACCAACGGGTGTTACAACGACCCAAAAAAGCCGCGTCACTTGAATAGCCAGAAGGATAACAATCAAGGCAATAAGGATATTGCCAAGAGGCAGCAACGTCATCGTGCGAAATTGCACCCTAACCCTTTCTGCCAATGATCCAGCCATAAAACCCCCTTGGCGACTCCGCGCATTAATAAGGGACTAAGATGCCGATGTGACGTAAAAGTGAAGCTAAAATGACAGTTTCGTGACGATTAAATCTATCGCTTGCGCGAAACAAAAAACAACGGCGGCACGTTGTCATCAACGTGCCGCCGAAAGTTAAGGGTTTTAAAATCCGTTAAAAATTTATTTCAACACCGATTGAGGCACTAACACCCTGCTTATAGCGGTTATAGAAAATGACATTCTCACCACTTTCCTGCAGTTCCTGATATTTTGTGTTCGTCAGGTTGCGCACTTCAAATTTCAATTCACCCTCTTTGCCACCAATTTTGAACCCTTCGCGGGCAACAAAATCTAGCTGAATACCAGGGCGTTCCTTAATGTCAGGTTGCCCCGATGCTCCGCGACTGGTGACTCGGTCAGTTGCAAAGGTGAACAAGAATGTCTGCTGAGAAAGGCGCTCCGTGTCTTCCAAGCCAAATTGCAAGTTAACCAGATGATCCGACTGCCCTGTCAACGGCGAACCATTAGTGAAAAAGTCGAGCGCACTTGTTGACGATGAGTTGAACACAGCAACTGGATCACCTGCCTTCACGCTCAGCTTTGATTGGGTGTAGGTATAATTCGCGATGGCCACTGCGCGACGTGTCGAGAAGAAGCCCTCTTCACTCCAACCTGAAAGATCGAAATATTTCTGCGTTTCGATTTCCACGCCATACAAATCCGCCTTTGGCGCATTAGCAAAGCTAGTTACGACAGAGTTATCGTCGAAACTTGAGAAGGACTCAATCGGATTATCGATCCGTTTGAAGAACGCTGCTGCCGTGAAGCGTTGGTCACGGTCGAAGTACCACTCGTAGCGCGCTTCTGCGTTATACAGCTGGCTGTCGGTCAGCAACGGGTTGCCGCGGAACAAGCGGTTGGAATCGGTGTCATAAAAATTCTGGAAAATCAGTTCGCGGAATTGCGGACGCGCAATTGTCTTTGAACCGCTCACACGGAACTTCATCTGGTCGTTGATATCCCACGTCAATGTGGCAGCGGGCAACCAATAGGCTCGATTCAGGCTGGTAGAAGCCAATGACGCGGTTGGTACCTTGAAAACCTGAACCGGTGATACCGTTTGCTCCGCTTTTTCATAACGCACGCCCATATTTAGGCTGATTTCAGGCGTGATAAATGCCTGAATCTGACCATAACCCGCATGTGTACGCAATCCAGCGTCAAATACCGGGTTGGCCTCATTGGTGTCAGTCAATGTGATTTTATAAAAATCAATTACATCAGGCTGCAACAAGAAATCTGGACGGAAAAGCGCCGAAACGATTGGCGTCCCGCCAGGCGCAGTGAACAAAAAGTCACGACGCTCAGTACGACGCTTGGTGTCAGCATAGGCATAACCAACCGTACCAGTCATATCCGGCGTAATTTTTAACGACAGATCGGCACTTCCCGACCAGAGGTCCTCACTCAGGTAAGAATAACTCACCTCAGCGCTACCCTGCTGACCATTGTTAAGCCTATTAATGAACACCCCGCCAAATGGATCAGACGCCTGATTGCTGCGATAATATTCAAAGCTCAGTTCGTCCGGCGCTTCTCGTTTTGAATTGGCGTATCCAGCACGGAAGCTAAAGTTGACGTCAGGGAAAAGCTTAAATTCACCTACAAGCTGCGAGTTGATTAACTGCCTTTCATACCATGCCGTGTCCTGCTGCATCAATGTCGCAGTCGGCGAAAGGTTCTGCCGTGTACCAACACCGAGACGCGCTTGCTTTAGCGTGTCGCGAATGAAGACATTGGTCCAACGTACCTTTTGCTCGCCAGCCTCGATACCAAAGCCCAAAAGGCCATTGACGACCATACGGTTGTCGGTGATGACACGCTGAAAATTGAGTTCTTTTTGGCTGAGATCAAGCGTCGATGCAGTCTGCTGCAGAGTGTCACGTGTGCGCCATTTGTTGCTGTAGCCAGCGTTGAACAAGATGCCCATCGTAGCATCGTCACCAATGTCGAAATTGGTACCACCAGTGATGTTAGCAGAGCCATTGGCTGGCAAATTATTGTCGCGTTGCACAACGGCATTGCGTCCCGACACCAATTGGCTAGCAATGGCTTGGGTATTGACGCCGCCGGCGCTGATGCGCTGACCACTGGCCAGATAGCTGGCAAGCGCAGGCGCTAGATTACGGTTCCCATTGTCAAAGCCGCTCCAATCTGTTGAGCTACCATAATAAGTGTAACCAAGCTGATTGGTTGTTTCGCTGTTGCCGCTTGCGTCCGCACTTACCGTAAGGAATGTTTCACGAGGGATTGCCTTGGTGGTGAGGTTAATTACGCCGCCACCAAATTCACCAGGGAAGTTCGCGGAATAGGTTTTCTGTACAAGTGACGAAGCGACAACACTTGTCGGGAACAGATCAAGAGGAACAACGCGCTTCAGCGGCTCTGGGCTCGGCAATGGCGAACCGTTCAGCAATGCCAACGAGTAGCGATCACCCAAACCACGCACATAGACAAAACCGCCACCAACAACGCTCAAACCCGTTACGCGCGAAAGTGCGCCGGCAATATCGCCTTCACCCGTCCGTTCAATATCTGCCGCCGAGAGCACCGACACCACTTGCGGCGCATTTTTTGAAATATTGCGATCCAGATATCCGCGGACAACAATTTCTTCACCACCTAAGGAGACATCAATTTCTTCCTCTTCTGCAGGTTGATCCGCAGTTTCGGCAGTTGTGCCCTCTGGTGTTGATTCTGCTGAATCGGCTACCGCAGGCTCAGCGCTTTGCGCGAATGCCAACGATGGCGAGACGAGTGCGGACGTTAAAAGCAACAGGCTGATTGCCCCCAATGGCTTCAACATTTTCATTCCCTTTTTCTTATTTAAAAAAGGGGTGGGGTGCTTGGCCATGCCTGCACCCCACCCCAATCAATGACTGCCTATCAATAGGTAGGGAGTGAGGTGCAAAGACCGGTAACGCTAGTGCCAAACGTAGCTGTCGCGCTGTTGCAAGTCCAACCAGCGTACCAAGTATCATTGGCGTCCTTCACCGCTCCGACATAATTCGTCGCGTCAAAGAATGCGTTCCATGTGCTCGCATTAAATGCGGTCACCGCCGTTTCATTGGCACCGTTGATGAACAACGATGTCAAGCTGGGCGTGAAAGCACTATTGTTACCATTGCTGCCCGAACCGAAGACTGCAGCAACTTGGTCTGCGGTCACGCCGTTCGATCCGACGAACGTTGGCGTGCCGCATTGTGCAACCACTGAGCGGAATAAAGGTGCACCCGCTTCATCGATGCTGTCATTGGCAGTTGCCGAAATTGTCTGCGGACGACTGATGCGCAAGCAGGACGTATTCGGGCTAACAATGACGCCGTTCGCCATTGAATAGTCCGTACCACCCCGCAGAAGAATTGAGGACAGGTTACCGACGTTACTACGCTGGATGAAGGTGAAGTTGGCCAGACGCGTGTTCTGACGCGGCGTGTTGCCGTCCAGAGCATTGTCCGAGTCAGCCTCAATCATTGAGTCGCCTGCACCCTGACGCTGAACCACGATCGCATACTGAATGTTTGCTTTAACGCCAGTGTCGGTATCGAGGTTGTCGTCATCCGCGCCTACAGCCACGAAATATTTCATGTTTACGCTGCCGCCGAAGAATTCAACCGCATCGTCCGAACTGTTGAAAGATTGGATATTGTTCAACACCGTACCCGAACCAACGCCGCCAGTTGTAAGCGACTGAAGTTCGGAGTCACCCGAGAGCACAAACCCAGAGTAACGGATTTGAACGAAGCTCAAACGACCGCTGTTGTCGGCAGAGTTTGCACCGCCATAACGGGCTGGGTCAACTGCGCCTTCAACCTGACGTTCACACGCAACTGTGCCTGGTGTGGCTGCTGGTGCAAGGCAATCGGTGATGGGTGCACGGCCGTTAAGAACGACGCCGCCCCACTGACCGATTGAGCTGTCGGTGTTCAAGCCCAGAACGTTGTCGCGGCTGGTGAAGATAATCGGCAAAGCAGCCGTACCAACTGCATTGAGACGGTTACCACGGTTGACGTTCAGCCATGATACGCCTGTACCACCAAAAACGACAACGCCAGGAGCGATGGTCAGGGTCACAGCCGTATTGGTCGAAGCAGCGCCTTGGTCGGTACCGACATCAACGCGGCCACCAAGACGATATAAAAGGCCTGTAACCTTCGGAAGAGTGCTGCTGGTGTTGATCTGAGCCGGCAAGGTGCAGACGCGATAGGTTCCAGTTGGGCCAGTAATTGTACCGCTATCGGTAAGTCCCTGAGCATCCGCGATAGTTGGGCAGCCACCAGCAGGCGTAACGGATGCGGGTGGCGGTGGTGGCGGTGGTGGCGGAGGTGGAGCAGCTGGGTTATTGATGGTGATGTTACCACCAGTACCTGGCGACGCGATATCGTCAGCGCCACAACCAGTGACAAGAACTGCTGCTGCTGTCGCATATACGATCCCGCGCAATTTAGGGTCAAACATTCTTAATCTCCGCAACAAAAATGGCTTGCCCGATTATAGGCAGATACAACGGAGCAGCGACGAATCAACATGAGGCCCCACCCGTTGATGTGGCAGCGATTAGGCACCACCTGTGACACCAGTGTGCGCATAACATTGCAGTTGAGAGAATATTTTGCGTCAGTAATATGACAGTCAGGAAATCGGGGCCATATCGCGGCCTTGAGCCCAGGAAAATGAAAAAAAGCGAGCCCAGCAGGCTCGCCATTTTAACGTTAACAATTGTAAACTACAGCGACTATGGCTTAGCGCGTTGCGATCCGCATTTGCAGATTGGCATATGCTTCGCGCGCTGCAACCTTCGAATTCATCACGCGACCATCGGCCAAAACCAAATCAACGCTTTCACGGGCCTGCATCGCTGCCTTGAAATAGCCAGCCGCTTGTTCGGTGCGTCCAATACGCGCATAGGCACGACCAAGATTAAGCAGCTTGGCAGGATCATGCTTGCTGACCTGCTCATTGGCCATAATTTGAGCAACAGCGCGCTCATTATCCCCGCGCATCAGCGCCTCATATCCAATCGAACCCTTCGGATATGAAATTTCGCCAACTGAATCCGACTTAGCCTGCGCTGCACCTGAAATAGTTCCGGCGATCAAAGCGCCCAATATCAACATTTTCATAGCATCTCTCCTTATCCTCGCCTGAATATTACACTTTAATGACACTGATGCAATAATAATGTCATAAAAATGTAATGAACTGCGAAGTGGCAACCGCTGGGTCGCATTTGCGTCGGTTTTGCGGCCAATGGTCGTGTTGCTGGATTAAAAAGTCATAGGGTTGACGCTGCCAAAAGCAGAGCTTCCGACCATAAAATAAACAGGTCAGAATAAATCGATGGCAAAAAAACTGTCATCGATCTGCCATGCGCCTGACCCATCCGTCAGCTACAAAAAATACATCTGATGGGGGTATAGGCAGATGACACATACAGTATTTAGCGACACTGATACGATTGATGCGCCACGCCTTGAGCGCGATACCAAGGGACCAAAGCTTCCAATTTGGTTTGATAAGCCGGAGCCACGAAGCTTTCAGCCCAAGATGAAACTGCGTACGGTTTGGATATCGGACGTGCATCTAGGTACTGCAGGTTGTCAGGCAGGGCTGCTCAGCGACTTTTTGCATTCGATTGAGTGTGAAACGCTGTATTTGGTCGGCGATATTGTTGACGGTTGGCGCTTGCGTAAGGGCTGGTATTGGCCGGACCAACATAATGAGGTTATTCGCCGCGTCCTGAAAATGGCGCATCGGGGCACCCGCGTTATCTACATTCCCGGTAACCATGACGAGATGTTCCGTGACTATGCCGGCCTCAGCTTTGGCGGCGTCGAAGTGCAGCTCGAGGCGATTCATGCCACAGCTGACGGGCGCAATTTACTTGTCACCCATGGCGACGCCTTTGACGGAATTGTCCTGTATGCGCGATGGCTCGCCTTTTTGGGTGATCAGGCGTACACGTTGCTCTTGAAGGCCAATATCATCCTGAATGCCGTCCGGCGCAAGTTCAACATGCCTTATTGGTCGCTTTCATCTTATTTGAAAATGCGTGTTAAAAATGCTGTCCAGTATATCGGGCAATATGAAGAGGTCGTGGCACGTGAGGCAGCGCAGCGCGGCGTTGAGGGCGTAGTCTGTGGCCATATTCACTGTGCCGAAATCCGCCAATTTGGATCGATAACTTATTATAATGACGGAGATTGGGTCGAAAGCTGCACCGCGTTGACGGAAGCCAAGGATGGCACAATGTCCATCATCGACTGGGCAGAGCATGTGCGGAGTCGTGCTTCAAAGCAAGCGGCAGTCGAAGCATGAGGCTCGCTATCGCAACGGATGCGTGGGCACCACAAGTCAACGGTGTAGTGCGCACTTTAACTGAAACGATTAGTCGCCTGAAAGCCCGCGGTCATGAGGTTGAGGTTGTTGCACCCGACAGGTTCACGACCATTCCCTGCCCTGGCTATTCAGAAATTCGATTGGCATTGGCGCCGCGTTTCGGTGTGCGTAAGGCTTTGGGAACGTTCAAGCCCGACATCGTCCACATTTCTACCGAAGGCCCCATTGGCTGGAGCGCGCGCGCATGGTGCTTAAAGCACAACGTCCCCTTCACCACTGCTTTTCATACCCGGTTTCCCGAATATGTTGCTGCACGCACTCGGCTGTCGCCAGACTTCATCTGGCCGATTATGCGCACATTCCACAAGGGATCACGGGCAATCTTGACGGCTACACAAAGCCTGCGTGCCGAATTGGAAAGCCGCGGTGTTCGACCGACACAGCTTTGGTCGCGTGGCATTGATCATGCCGTGTTCCATCCAGACCAGCCTCTCCATCCGCGCTTACAGCATCTTGCAAAGCCAATATTGCTATCAGTCGGCAGGGTAGCCATTGAAAAGAATTTGGAAGCGTTTCTTGACGCAGATGTAATCGGAACGAAAGTCATCGTCGGCGACGGCCCTGCCCGCGCAAATCTTCAGGCGCGCTATCCCGATGCCATTTTTCTTGGGACGCGTCATGGTGCCGAGCTTGCCAGCATTTACGCCTCTGCTGATGTTTTCGTATTTCCAAGCAAGACCGATACCTTTGGTCTTGTCATGCTAGAGGCGCTGGCATGCGGCGTTCCGGTGGCCGGCTATCCCGTTCAGGGACCGCTGGATATCATCGGGGCTGACGGTCGCGGGGCGCATGGCACTTTAGATGAAGCAGTTGGGTGTCTTAAGCCTGATCTTGCCGAGGCTATAAATGGGGCGCTGTCGCTTAGCCGTGCCCACGCTGCAGAATATGGCGCCCAATTCTGCTGGAATATCTGCACTGATCAATTCGTAAATGGTATTACAAAAGCTACTAGTTCCGAAGCATTAGCCGCGTAAGCAAATATCGCGCCATTAGC
>JAIYAY010000020.1 GCA_027488785.1 Sphingomonadales bacterium
GGCCAACAACCAAACCTTCTGCGTCAATGAGGATCCACGATTTCTCGACGTCCTGTGGACGGATCGATTTCGTAACTCTGGATAGCGTTTTCATCGCTAATCGCACCTTTCGAAATTTTGTAGATATGCAGAATCAGCACTGACCCGCATGCGAAGCGGTGCCAATGGCGACGAAAGCTCAGATAGTCAAGAAAAAGCAGGTGTTTTACGACGGGTATAATAATACCGTCCGAGAAGTTACGCCGTTTCGCGGCCCAATATATGCGCGCCCCAAACGGTGGATGCGACCAGCAAAGCGCCAACTGCCTGATGCGACACCGCCAGCACGATGTTGACGCCAGTCATGACGGTCGCGATGCCTAAGATGATCTGAATGCCGTAGGCGCTATGGATGGCGATAGAGGCGCTACGTGCCCCTGCCTTTTTGACGCGGCGCGACAGCAGAATCAAGGCAAACACCGCGACCCACGCCCACCAGCGATGAACAAAATGCGTGAGATAGGGGTCGTTCACCAACGCATAGAAAACGCCTTTGGCGGTATCCACGCCGTCAGGATACACTCGGTCATTCATCAAAGGCCAAGTGTTGGACACATAACCGGCGTTCAAGCCCGCGACCCACGCACCAAATAGCATCTGGATAAACAGGATGGCAAAAATCAACGCGGTAAAGAGGGTTATTCTCGCTGGCTTCGCAGCGGGGTTTTTGACCAGCGCCTTTAGGTCAAGCGCAGTCCAAACAAGTCCGCCAAGAATGATGAAAGCCGTCAGCAAATGGACCGCAAGGCGGTAATGGCTGACATCGGTGCGCGCAGACAGGCCAGATGAAACCATCCACCAGCCAATCGTTCCCTGAAGCCCACCCAAGGCAAGCAATGCGAGCAAACGCGGCTTATAGCCTGCTGGAATGGCTTGCTTCACCCAAAACCATGCCAGCGGAAGGGCAAAGGCCAAGCCAATGACGCGCCCAAGTAAGCGATGCACCCATTCCCAGAAATAGATGAATTTGAATTCGGCCATTGTCATACCGGCAGGGCCGTTAATCTCT
The DNA here is from genome assembly GCA_027488785.1 of Sphingomonadales bacterium. Taxonomy (GTDB): domain Bacteria; phylum Pseudomonadota; class Alphaproteobacteria; order Sphingomonadales; family Sphingomonadaceae; genus Sphingorhabdus_B. Next base: position 1,049 of record JAIYAY010000020.1, read on the forward strand.
GTATATTCGGGAATCTTCTTATACTTCTCAAATTCCGACATCCAGGCTGCCTCGCTAAGAGGAGGAAGCGTGCCGGTAATAGGCTTCCATTCGGTAATCGATAATCCCGATTCAGTCAGTCGCGTGATCCCGCCGACGACGACCATTGCAAAGACCAAGGCAGCGACGCCCATCAGCCAGTTGATCAACGCGGCGGGACGTGCTGCGGGTGTTTCGGAAGCGGGATGTGAGTTGAGCGTAGTATCCATATGCGTCGATATGGCGCTTAATGCCGATTGTCGCAAGCAAAGGAGGTTGCAAAAATTGCTAACCAAGCTGCAAATTAACGATGTAATGTTGTAACGTGCATCGAATCAGTGTAGGGGCCGGTCATGGCACAGGTATGGCAAAAATGGCGTTGGGACGGGCTTGGCCTCAGCATTGCCGGACTGTGCCTGTTGCATTGCCTGATAACCACGGTTTTGCTCGCCATACTGGCGTCTGCGGGCGGCGCGTTATTGAACCCTATGATCCATGAGGTTGGGCTGGGCCTCGCCATCCTCCTAGGTATTTTGGCATTGGGCAAAGGCTTCCGTGCGCACGGCTTGTTCATGCCCGCCTTTATAGGCGCGCTTGGTATCGGCATGATGGGCGGCGCACTGACGCTGCCACATGGCGCTATGGAAATCACCTGGACAGTAATTGGCGTTGTCTTTCTTGGACTTGGCCATTTGCTCAACCATCGGGCCAAAGGCTGAACCACAATCGCGGAGTGATTGACCCGCCGCATACCAGCGCCTACATCACCCGCATGGCAGGACATCACCATCATGAGCATGCAGGCGCATCGCTTGCGCAAGCCGCAGAAGCCGCACTTGTTGAGGCTGGCGAACAATGGACCGATATGCGGTCAGATATTTTCGCGGTACTCGCTACCTTTGAAAAGCCCGCGTCCGCTTATGATATTGCTGACCTCGTGTCGCAAAAGCGTGGCAAACGCGTTGCCCCCAACAGTGTGTATCGGATCTTGGACCTTTTTGTGGCGACAAACCTAGCGCGCCGCGTGGAAAGCGCAAATGCCTATATCGCTAACTCCCACCCGGGATGCTTGCATGATTGCATTTTCCTGATTTGTGATAGCTGCGGCACTGCAACGCATATTGACGACGATGCCCTGACTATGAGCGTACGTGCAGCGGCGGAACATGCTGGCTTTGCGCAAGTTCGTCCGGTCATCGAAGTGCGCGGCAAATGTGCCGATTGTGATTGAAATATCCGCAATTACCCGTTCGACAGCCCGATAAAACACCGCTAGGCTTAAAGCATGACACATTCGCCTGACACGCCGTTACTTGATACGGTTAAAGTGCCCTCGGACCTTCGTAACCTTGCCGCATCGCAGCTTCGCCAGCTTGCTGACGAATTGCGCGCCGAAACCATTTCTGCCGTATCGGTCACGGGTGGTCATTTGGGCGCGGGGCTTGGGGTTGTGGAGTTGACCACCGCCATCCATTATGTGTTCAACACGCCCGATGACCGGTTGGTCTGGGATGTAGGCCATCAATGCTATCCACACAAAATCCTCACCGGACGCCGCGACCGCATCCGTACCTTGCGCACTGGCGGGGGGCTCTCGGGCTTCACGAAGCGGAGCGAAAGCGAATATGATCCGTTCGGCGCCGCTCATAGCTCAACCTCGATTTCCGCAGCTTTGGGCTTTGCCGTGGCTAACAAGATCGCTGGCAAACCCGGCAAGGCTATTGCCGTCATTGGCGATGGGTCCATGTCGGCTGGCATGGCCTATGAGGCGATGAATAACGCGCAAGCCGCGGGCAACCGCTTAGTCGTCATCCTGAACGATAATGACATGTCGATTGCACCGCCTGTAGGTGGCCTGTCCGCTTATCTGTCGCGCTTGGTGTCTTCCAGCGAATATCTGGGCCTGCGCAGCCTTGCGAGCAAGGTCGCCAAAAAGCTGTCGCGCCGTATCTATACCGCCGCATCAAAGGCCGAAGAATTTGCCCGTGGTATGGCGATGGGCGGGACGTTGTTTGAAGAGCTAGGCTTTTATTATGTCGGCCCGATCGATGGCCATAATCTCGACCAGCTGATCCCAGTCCTCGAAAATGTCCGCGACAATGCTGATGGTCCTGTGCTGATCCATGTCGTCACGCAAAAGGGCAAGGGCTATGCCCCAGCTGAGGCCGCTGCTGACAAATATCATGGCGTGGTGAAATTTGACGTTATCACGGGCAAGCAAGACAAAGGTCCCGGTGGCGGTCCTCCTGCTTATCAGAACGTGTTTGGCGAAACGCTTGCGAAGCTGGCGGAAACTGATCCCAAAATCTGCGCTATCACGGCCGCTATGCCCGGCGGGACAGGCGTCGACAAATTCTCCGCCGCGCACCCCGAACGCTCGTTCGATGTGGGCATCGCGGAACAGCATGCCGTGACCTTTGCCGCTGGCCTTGCCGCGCAAGGTATGCGCCCCTTCTGCGCGATTTACTCAACCTTTCTGCAACGCGCTTATGACCAAGTCGTGCACGATGTGGCAATCCAGAACTTGCCCGTGCGTTTTGCCATTGATCGGGCTGGCTTGGTCGGCGCCGATGGCAGCACGCACGCAGGCTCGTTCGACATAACCTATCTGGCGACCCTGCCAAATATGGTCGTCATGTCGCCATCGGATGAGGCGGAGCTGGTCCACATGACATACACCGCCGTTTTGCACGATAGCGGTCCAATCGCCTTCCGTTATCCGCGCGGCAATGGCACGGGCGTTCCGTTACCCGAAGTGCCGCAGCAGCTCGAAATAGGTAAGGGCCGCATCGTTCGTGAAGGCAAGAAGGTCGCAATCCTCTCGCTCGGCACCCGTCTGGCGGAGGCGATGAAGGCAGCAGACACGCTGGAAGCAAAGGGCCTTAGCACATCCGTTGCCGACTTGCGCTTTGCCAAGCCGCTGGACGAAAAATTGATCCGCCACCTCATCGCCACGCATGAAGTTGTGGTGACGGTTGAAGAAGCGTCCGTCGGTGGCCTTGGCGCGCATGTTTTGACGCTGGCGAGCGACGCCGGCCTGATGGACACGGGCCTAAAAATCCGTACCATGCGCCTACCCGATTTCTTCCAAGAGCATGACAGCCCACAGAAACAATATGACGAGGCCGGCCTTAATGCGCCGCAGATCGTCGAAACCGTGTTGAAGGCGCTACGCCACAATAGCGCAGGCGTTGAGGAAGCGAGCGTGCGCGCTTAAGAGCGCGCGGCTGTCACGCTATTACCCCGGAATAATCGCCTGCGCAGTTTGGCCGTCACCTTCGGGGGCGGCGATGATATCGCGTGTTATGCTGCCTTTATTGACGGTGGTAGTCTGCGGATCACCAACCGACGAACGAATGCCCAATTCGGCATTACCAGACGTTGTCGAAATCGCGCGTTCCGCAGCGGAACGCGTTGCAGTGCCGCCAAACAAAGCCTCCAGCGCCTGCTCCTGACCGGCTTCCTGAGGGCGAACGGCCGATACCACGGTTGGCTCAAGCGCAAAGTCAGGTGGAACCACCAACGGTGCTGCGCGGCCAACTGACGGCGCAGCCGCGTCATTGCCGCCCAATATGCTTCCCATCGAACCACATCCCGACAACAAAGGAAGCGCCAGCATCGCAACGGCAAAAAGGACAGGTTTTTTGTTCATATTTATATCCATTTCAAGCCGAATTACGGGCGGGGAGCGGTTGCAGGCGCAGTGCCGCCAAACATAGCATCCAAAACCTGCTGCTTGGTGTCGCCATCCTGCGGACGCGGGGCATTGGGCGTTGGGGTTGGCAAGTTGAATGTTTTGGGGATCTCAAGTGGCTTTGATCGACTTACCGCAAATTCATCGGGGCGTTCACGGTCATAGATGCTGGTCGTTCCGCAGCCCGAAACCGCAAGGATAGCAACTGACGCCGCCGCTAAGATAGATATCCGCTTCATGACTTCTCCACTATGTCGGCATTACTTGCACGTTCCTGAACATCAGGGCCGCGACCGGTTTCCTTGTCACCTATCAGGAACGAACGGGCAAGCAATATCAATACGCCAATGCTGATACACGCGTCGGCCAGGTTGAATATGTAAAAGGGCCGGAACGCACCAAAATGAAGATCAGCATAATCCACGACATAGCCATAGCGCGTCCGATCAACGATGTTTCCAAGCGCACCGCCCAAGACCAATGACAAGGCCAACACGTCTCCGCGCAATTTCTCACGCCACATCCACACCGCAATACCCGCCGCAATAACCGAAGTCAGCACAACTAGCGCCCAGCGTTCGCCGTCACTGTCAGCGGTCAGGAAACTCATCGAAACCCCGCGATTTTCGGCATAGCGTAGGTCAAAAAACGACACAATGTGAATGACGCCACGCTCTTTCAACTGCAATGGTCCAAGCATCGCATATTTGACGATCTGGTCAGCGATGAAGACAAGGCTTGCAAGCATGAGGCCCTGAAGGCGGAATTTAGGGTTCGGATTCATGCGTTCATCCTAACTCAATTTCGCGTCATGCTGAACTTGTTTCGGCATAACAAACTGCCGCCGTGCGTTATCCTGAAACAAGTTCAGGATGACGATCAAGGGAGTGTGGTTATTCCCCAACAACAACATCCGCACACCGATTGCAGAGCGCACCGTCCTCGACGACCTCCGGCAGATGCCGCCAGCAGCGACCGCATTTATGGTTAGCGGTTTTAACTGCGCCTTCTTCTCTGCCAAGATGCACCGCCGACACGATAAATATTTCGGCTAGGTCGATTTCGCCCGGATCACCAGGATAGCTATATTCGACTTCCAGACTTGAGCCAATTTCCTTGTTACGTCGCATAGGTTCGATCAGCTCGTTTGCCATCATGCGCCCCGCCCTGATGCGACCCCAATTTTCGGCCAATTTTGTATCAATCCAACCCGCATCAACATCGGGCCATTCCGAGAAATGTATGCTGTCCGCATCAGGGAACCGCGTCTGCCAAACTTCTTCGCTGGTGAACACAAGCACGGGCGCGACATAGCGGACGAGCGCGTGGAACAATATGTCCAGTACCGTGCGATAAGCCATCCGCTTCGGATCAGTCGCGGCATCGCAATAGAGACAATCTTTACGGATATCGAAAAAGAAGGCCGAAAGGTCTTCGTTACAAAACTCGGTTAGCGACCGGACATAGCAATTAAAGTCAAAGGCATCGACCGCCGTCTTCAACTTAACGTCCATGTCCGCCAGCAAATGGAGCATATAACGCTCCAGCTCCGGCATATCTTCGACGGCAATCTTTTCCACATCGGAAAACCCGTCAAGCGCGCCGAGCAAATAGCGGAAGGTGTTGCGCAATTTGCGATATTGATCGGATACGCCAGCGAGGATTTCCTTGCCGATGCGATGATCCTCCGTGAAGTCCACCGTCAGCGCCCACAACCGCAAGATATCCGCGCCATTATCGCGCATCAGGTCCAGCGGGTTAATCGTATTGCCCAAGGATTTGGACATTTTCATGCCCTTTTGGTCCATCGTAAAACCATGCGTTAGCACGGCATTATAAGGCGCACGGCCACGCGTGCCGCAACTTTGCAGCAAGGAAGATTGGAACCAACCACGATGTTGATCGCTTCCTTCAAGATAAAGATTCGCAGGCCATTGCACATCAGGCCAGCGTCCGCTTTCAAGCACAAATGCATGGGTGCAGCCCGAATCGAACCACACATCCAAAATGTCAGTCACGCGCTCATAATCGGCCAAGGCATAATCGCCGCCCAGATATTCCTGCGCACGTTCGTCGGACCAGCCATCGACGCCGTGTTCGCGGATGCCTGCGATGATGCGGGCATTGACGGCTGTGTCATTTAAATACTGATTCGTGCCCTTTTTGACGAACAAAGTGATCGGCACGCCCCACGCCCGCTGGCGACTGAGCACCCAATCGGGGCGACCTTCGACCATCGACGACAAGCGGTTGCGTCCCTTTTCAGGGATGAAGCGGGTATCCGAAATAGCGGCCATCGCCTTGTCGCGCAGCGTGCCATCTGTGGTGGCTTTATCCATCGGCACAAACCATTGCGGGGTGCAGCGGTAAATGACCTTCGCCTTCGACCGCCAGCTATGCGGATAGCTGTGCTTGTAATCCGCCGATGCCGAGAGCAAGCCGCCCGCTTCGTGCAGTGCAGAGCAGATCGGACCGTCAGGCGCGTTGAATTTGGGGTTGATCACGCTGCCTTCACCACCGAGCCAGAGCCAGTCGGCGCGATATTTGCCATCACCCTCAACCGCAAACACCGGATCAATGCCATTGGCCTTGCACAGGTCAAAGTCATCCTCACCATGATCGGGTGCCATGTGGACAAGGCCAGTACCGCTATCGGTGGTGACGAAATCGCCCGCGAGCATCGGGCGTGGGTTGGCGAAAAAGCCACCGAGCTTGTGCATTGGGTGGCGAACGGTGGAATCAACAAGCGCACCAGCCTTAAGCGCTCCATGCCCACGATCAACAGACTCGACACCTAGTCGAGACAAAAATGCAGGTTCAAGATCAAGGGCATAGATGTAGCGGCGGCCAGCCACCTCAGCAACGACGTATTCAACCTCTGGCCCATAAGCCAAAGCCTGATTGACAGGAATTGTCCAAGGTGTTGTTGTCCAGATAACCGCAAACGCGCCAACTAAAGAAGGCTCGTTAGGCGCGTCGACAATCTCAAACGCCACATCGATCTGCGTCGATATGATGTCCTCATACTCAATTTCAGCTTCGGCCAGAGCGGTCTTCTCAACCGGCGACCACATCACGGGCTTTGCGCCGCGATAAAGCTGACCGCTTTCGGCGAATTTCAGCAGCTCCGAAACAATTGTCGCCTCGGCCTGGAAATCCATCGTCAGATAGGGATTGTCCCAATCGGCATTGATGCCGAGCCGCTTCAACTGTTCGCGCTGCGTATCGACCCAATGCTGCGCATAAGCCCGGCATTCGGCGCGGAATTCAACAGCGGGGATTTCGTCTTTATTCAGCTTTTTCTTGCGATATTGCTCCTCGACCTTCCATTCAATGGGCAGGCCATGGCAATCCCAACCGGGGACATAAGGCGCGTCTTTGCCAAGTAGAGTCTGCGTGCGCACAACCATGTCTTTCAGGATATGATTCAGCGCATGGCCGATATGCATATCGCCATTGGCATAAGGCGGACCATCATGCAGGATGAACTTCTCGCGCCCACGGCGGCGGTTGCGCAATTCGGCATAGAAATCGGCTGCCTGCCAGCGCGCCAAAATGCCCGGTTCCTTCTGCGGAAGGCCAGCCTTCATCGGAAAGTCGGTTTTGGGCAAGAAGACGCTGTCGCGATAATCTTGTTTCGGTGAGTCAGCAGTTTCTGTCATATCGTGCGGGTGCTTAGGGGAGGTTGGCGCTTTAGACAACTATTTGAGCGCAAGGATGCCAAGCCAGAAATGGTTCACACCGTCCCATTGGAACGTCACGCCAAAATGGCGCGCGCCTGATCACAATCCTTTGCCATCTGCGCCATGAGCGCATCGAGATTGTCAAATTTGGCCTCCCCACGAATGAAGGCGTGAAATTCGATTTCGATATTTTGGCCATATACATCTTCGGCAAAATCGAAAAAATGCGGCTCAAGCAATTCCTTGGGCGGGTCAAAGGTTGGACGGATGCCCAGATTTGCCGCGCCGTTTAAAACGCGGCCATCGGGCAAGCGGCCCTTCACCGCATAAATGCCGTAACGCGGGCGAAGATAATGGCCCATGTCAATATTGGCGGTGGGAAAGCCCAGAAGACGGCCATTTTTGTCACCATGCTGGACAACACCTTGGACGGTAAAGGGTCGCGTCAGCAAGGCGGTGGCGGTGGCGCAGTCGCCGTCTTGCAATGCCATGCGGATGCGGCTTGAGGAGATGACGCCTGCGTCATCGACCACAGGCCCCATCGCCGTCGAGGAAAGTCCGTGCGCGCCGCCCATTTCACGCAGCACGTCGATATTGCCGCCTCGCGCTTTGCCAAAAGTGAAGTCTTCGCCCGTGACAACGGCCGAAATCCCAAGCCGTTCAATAAGCAATTTGACAATAAAATCTTCCGCGCTGGTCGCCGCCAGCTCCGCATCAAAATCAAACACCAACATGGCATCCGCGCCCGCATCTTCAAATAGCCGTTGCCGTTGATCCAATGTTGTCAGCCGGAACCAAGGCGCTTGCGGCGCAAAAAAGCGCACGGGGTGCGGGTCAAATGTCGCAATGATGGCTGGACGGCCGGCCGCCTTTGCCTGCGCAATGGCTTCACCTGCAACGGCCTGATGCCCGAGATGAAAGCCATCAAAATTGCCCAAAGCCACCACGCCGCCGCGCAAGGCATCGGGCATGCGGTCTTTGGCAGAGAGGCGAGGAATCATAACGCCTTGCTCGCCCTTGGCACCAAACCAGCGCGGATAACGCGCAGCGCGTTTTCGCCCATGACCGCGCGGATTTCGGCTTCTGTAAAACCTTCGTCCATCAACGCTTGCGTCACCTGAACCAATTGCGATGTGTCGAACCGCACGGTGGTCGCGCCGTCATAATCGGATCCCAAGGCGACATGTTGGATGCCCACTAGATCGCGGACATGCTTCATCGCTTTGGCTGCCGCACGGGGGCTGGTGTCGCACAAAGCGCCGTCCCAAAAGCCAATGCCGATGATGCCACCCGTTTTGGCTACACCGCGCACTTCATCATCGGTCAGGTTGCGGTTGACCTTGCAGGTCGCCTGCACGCCGCCATGGCTGGAGACGACCGGCCGCGTGGCCATCGCCAACAGTTCTGCTACACCTTTATGCGACAAATGGGCGATGTCGATGATCATACCTTTCGCTTCCATCCGCCGAACAATCTCACGGCCAAAGGGGGTCAACCCGCCTTTTTTCAGGCCATGCATCGAACCCGCCAATTCATTGTCAAAGAAATGGGTTAGCCCCGCCATGCGGAAACCAGCGTCATACAACCGGTCCAAATTAGCTGCCTTCCCTTCCAAATTTTGAAGGCCTTCGATGGTCAGCATCGCGCCGACGGCGCGCTTATCTCTCTGTCGCGTGGCTAGTAAGGCATCTAATTGGCCTGCGGTATCAACGGCCTTGATCGCATTATCAGACGCAGCAACCGCATCATCACGCTTATGGGCATGATATAAGGACCGCTCGACCAATGAGCTCCAGGTTTTCACAGGTTGCAGTTGCGCAATAGTCAATAAGGTGATGTTGTCGCTATCGGCACCATTACCATCATAATTCTGGTTCTTAGGTGTCTTTGTCACCGACGAGAACAATTGCAGCGCAACATTGCCTTCTTGCAAACGTGGCAGATCCATATGGCCGCGCGACGCGCTGTCATGAAGATCGCGGTTCCACATCAACGTGTCGCTGTGCAGATCAACAATGTTCAGCGTCTTGTGCAAAGCCTTGGCTTCGTCACTGACCGCAATAAGCGGTTTGCCGTCGATTTGGTTCATGGACCCTTCAACATAGCCAGGGGCAAAGCCGAAAAAGCCAATAGCCGCAGCGGCAATCAACGTCGCCGGTATCCAGATTTTTTTACGCATAACCCCCCTATGGCGCCGATGTTTAGTTCGCGACCCGTCGCAGTAATGTTACGAAATCATAAGCCGGGGTGCCGCCTTGTGCAGCATAGCTCTCCCGCGCAATTTCTTGCCAGACTGCCATATCAAACGCGGGCACGATCGCGTCGCCATCTGGGCTGGCGGCGATTTCCGTGAGTTCCACGCGGTCCGCCAGCGGCAGGAACAGCCTGTAAATTTCTGCGCCACCGATTACGCAGACATGGGGCCCATTGGCCCGCTTCAATGCCTCCTCGACCGAATGCACAACTTCGGCGCCATCTTCCTCCCAATCAAGGTCGCGGGTCAGCACGATATGGCGGCGACCATCGAGCAAGCCCGGCAAGCTGTCAAAGGTCTTGCGCCCCATGATCATAGGCCGCCCCTTGGTGACCTGTTTGAAATGGCGCAGGTCGGCGGGGATATGCCATGGCATGCCGCCATCCTTCCCGATTGTTCCATTTGCGGCGCGGGCGAGGACAAGAACGATTTCGGGATGATTCATGCCGCCGTCTTGCCGACTTTTTCTCACCTATACAAGCGGGTGACGTGGCCTATTTTTCGGCCAGGTCGTGCTTCGGCTTTACCATATAGATGCAGATGCGCTGCAGGGTCTGCTAGAATTTGTTCAAAATTATCGCCATCGGCGCCAAGCAGATTTTCCATCTCAACCCGCGAAGCGAGCGTTTCCGTGGCGCCTAAAGGCAGTCCGCAAATCGCGCGAACATGGTTTTCAAACTGACTGGTGACTGCACCTTCGATGGTCCAATGCCCGCTATTGTGCACGCGAGGCGCGATTTCGTTAAACAAGGGGCCTTGCGCGCTTGCAAAGAATTCGGCGGTAAACACGCCGACATAATTCAGCGCCGATGCAACAGCCGCTGCCATATCACGCGCCGCTTGTTGCTGGCTTTCCACCAATGGCCCGGCCGGCAGTGTCGATTTCGCTAGAATGCCGCCGATATGGAGATTACGCGAACTGTCCCAAAAACGGATTTCACCGTCTTGACCGCGCGTCAATATCACGGAAAATTCCGCATCAAACGACACCATTGCTTCGGCGATAAGCGGCTGTCCGCCTGTACGCTCCCACGCACCCTTTATGTCACCATCACCCATGATCCGCGACTGGCCCTTGCCATCATAGCCCATACGGATGGTTTTAAGGATGCACGGGATGCCAACGGCTGCAATCGCGGCGGGTACGGCGCTTTCGTCCTGCGCCACCGCAAACTCCGCCGTTTTCCCGCCAAGGGCGCGGACAAACTGCTTTTCAGCGGCGCGATCCTGCGCCACTTCCAGCGCCTTAAGCGGCGGGTAGACCGGAACAAGGCCAATGATCGATTCAAGCGGCGTCACTGGCACATTTTCAAATTCAAAGGTGACAACATCGCACGCGTCCGCAAACGCCTTCAGCGCCGCCAGATCATCATATTCGGCTATCGTATAGTCAGCGGCGACATCGCACGCGACATTGTCCCCCGGCGGCGCGTAAATATGACAGCGATAACCCAATTGCGCTGCGGCAGTCGCCAGCATACGGCCAAGCTGACCACCACCCAATATACCAATAGTCGATCCGGGAGGTAACGCCGCCATAAATGAACCTTATTCGGGCGTTTCGGCGACCGAGGCCGTCTGTGCCGCGCGCCAGGCGTCCAACCGTTCGGCCAGCGCGGCGTCATCATTCGCCAGCATTGCTGCCGCCAAAAGCGCAGCATTTGTTGCGCCCGCTTTGCCGATTGCCAATGTTCCCACCGGAATGCCAGCGGGCATTTGTACGATGGACAAAAGGCTATCCATGCCATCTAGCGCCTTGGATTGTACTGGCACACCGAGTATAGGCAGGCGCGTCATCGATGCTGCCATGCCCGGCAGATGCGCCGCCCCCCCTGCTCCCGCGATAATGCATTTCAGACCACGGCCCGCCGCAGTTTTGGCATAATCATAAAGACGATCAGGTGTGCGATGCGCAGACACCACTTTGCATTCATGGGGAATGTGCAGCGCCGTCAGTGTCGCCGCCGCCTCTCGCATCGTTTCCCAGTCCGAACGGCTTCCCATGATAATGCCAATGAGCGGCGCTGCGTCGGTCATGTGTCACTCCCCTGACAAGTTCGATAGCAATGGCCTTAGCCTTGTGGTACAAAAGGCGCAATCCAACAACACGGCGTTAACCATCTTGGCGCTTAAATGCGGTTTAAAGTGAACTTACTGCGCCGAAAGATAGTGATACTCGCCCTTCAGTTGGTCGTCCAATTCATACACAATTGGCTGCCCAGTCGGAATTTCCAGGCCGTTAATATCGGCATCAGAAATACCCGACAGATGCTTCATCAGCGCCCGCAGGCTATTGCCATGCGCCGAAATCAACACGGTTTTTCCGGCCTGCAGCTCAGGCACAATCGCGCTTTCCCAATAAGGCAGCACACGGTTGATGGTGTCTTTCAGGCTTTCGGACGCTGGAATATTGATGCCAGCATAACGCGGGTCAGATGAAAGGTCATATGGCGACCCGGCCGCAAGCGGCGGCGGCGGAATATCAAAACTGCGGCGCCAGATCTTAACCTGATCCTCGCCATGCTTCGCCGCTGTCTCTGCTTTATCTAGGCCAGTTAGCCCGCCATAATGCCGTTCATTCAACTGCCAATTTTTGGTTACCGGAACCCACAAACGGCCCATCGCCTCAAGCGCCAGGTTCAAGGTTTTGATTGCCCGCGTCTGCACACTGGTAAAGGCAGTATCGGGCGCTATACCTTTTGCCTTCATCAGCTCGCCTGCGGCCCAAGCCTCCGCCGCACCTTTTTCGGTGACATCAACATCCCACCAGCCGGTGAACCGGTTTTCGAGATTCCACTGCGATTGGCCGTGACGAATGAGGATGAGTTTCGGCATATATGGTTTCCTAAATTATTTGGTCGCGCCCTAACGCAAGTTGGTCATATCGCCAAGGTCATGAAACCGAAGAAGCGATTTTGAGCGAAGCCGCGGATGCAGTTATGTCTACACCATCTCGGCCAAAGTCGCGAGGCATTCGCGGGCGAGCAAGCGGCAGCGTTCTGGGGACCAGCCTTGGTCGGGATCATTACCGTGCACGGTATCCTTATATGGCATTTCAAGCGTCATCGCGACGCATTGATGTGAAGGTCCAAAACGCTCCGCCAACTGGTTAGTCGACATCGACAGATTGGCTTTTCCGGGACCTGCCTTGGTATAACCCAGTTCAGTCTGGAAATCAGGAGTGCGCGCCGAAAGGCGATTGATGAAGGCATTATAGCGATCACCCTGATCATCCGTCCATGAAGGAATGCCTTCAAATCCTGCCATAAATGCTGCTGGAATGGCTTCGTCGCCATGCACGTCCATAGCCCAATGCACGCCTGATTCATCCATTGCGTTGCGGATAGCTAACACTTCAGGACTGCGTTCTGCCGACGGTTCGGTCCATTCGCGATTCAGGTTGACGCCCAGATAATTGGTCCGCAAATGCCCGCGGCAACTTCCATCCGGATTGCAATTTGGCACAATGTAAAAGCGGCATTTTTCAAGCAACATGCGTGTATGCGGATCGCTTAGGTCGGTGAGCATATCGATGGCACCTTCCATCCAATATTCGGCCTGAGTCTCACCGGGATGCTGCCGCGCATACAGCCAGACCTGCGTATCGCCATTGCCCATTTCGAGGCAATCGATCGGCTGACCTTCGATGCTGTGGCCAAGGCAGCGATAGGTCACGCCGTCCAGCGACGCCGTCTCGGCAATCAGATCATGGTGCCGTTCCATGCTATAGGGAGCAAAATAAGCAAACCATGCAAGATCGCTTGTGGGGGTGTAGCGGATGGTCAAAGTGCCGCCATCTTTTGCCTTGTCATAACTGGTATCGGCGCGGCCCCAATAATCGCGGTCTTCGGAGACGCAAGCGCGGTAATCGGGCCAGCCGCCGGGATAGGCGCTGCTTTCCAGTCCGGTAATCCGCAATTCCAAATCTTCGCCAGCCGTGCACGCCACGCGGAAGTGGAACCATTGCGCGAATTCCGAATCCTTATCCTTACGGATGCCAAGCCTCGCAACATTTCCATCGACGGCATGAACGATAATGTTGCCGCTGTCGAAGGCGGCATTGATGTCAATAATCGGCATTTTGGGTTCGCTCTCGCAATTAGATTTATGGTACGCGGATAGTCTCCCCCGACACGCCGGGGAAGTCCTTAAACAAGGCTTCGGCCAATTTTGATGCAGCCATCCCCGGTTGCGCGGCGGGTGAACCCGCTTTGGCAAGTTGCACCGCCGTGCCCTCCCAAATCACCATCTGGTCGCTGCGCCGGACAATGCGGACGGCCAAGCTGGATTGTAACTGCGCCGCTGAACCATTTCCCAGATTAAAACCAAGGCTAACTCCAATGCCCGAACCATAGCTACCCGTCGACCCGCCAACGCCAACCGACACAGGCGCGCGGCGGTCAAGACGAACCAAGTTTGCGCCAAAACGCACTTCGGCGATCACGTCGGAATTTCCGCTATTATCCCGATAGCCGATACGCTGCATTTCGCGCGCAACAGCGGCCAGATACGGCGACCTAGCAAGAGACCGGTCCGAAGCTGATTCGCCTACAAGGGCGACTGCAAAGCTTCCCGCACCATAAGGGACGCCTTCCGCAGCGCGGTTGAAGCGCGTAACCTCGACAAGACCCGTTGGCGCGGCGCAAGCGGTCAACACAGAAAATGTGAGAATCGGTAGAATTCGGGCGATTTTCAGCATGCAGCTATCCTTAGGCCTGTCCTTTACCATATCAAGCAATCTATGGAGGCTGAATCCGCAAAGATGCGCCAATCCCGCTTGACTTTCCACGGCCCGACCCATAGGAGCGCGCCTTCAATTCAAGCTTTATGCATTTAATAGACGGGTAAATCCGATGAAAGTCGTTAATTCTCTGAAGTCGCTCAAGGGCCGCCATCGCGATAACCGCGTGATTCGTCGCCGTGGCCGCACTTATGTTATCAACAAGACCCAACCACGCTTTAAGGCGCGTCAGGGTTAATTTGCTCCTGCCTGCGCGATGCGGGCAGTTGGAACAGGCAAAATGCCGCTCCGAATCTAATTCGCGGGCGGTTTTTTTGCGCCCTGATTCTGCTTAAGTCCTTATCGCGAAGAGGTGAAATGCATGCCTAAAATAACCAATGTGGTCTTTGATGTCGGCAAAGTGTTGTTCGAATGGGATCTCAGGCATCTTTTTGCAAAGCTGATTACGGACAAGGACGAGCTGGAATATTTCGTTACCCATATTGTTACCCCCGAATGGCATTTTCAGCATGATGCGGGGCGCGGCTTGGACGATATGGTTGCAGAACGGGTCGCGGAATTTCCAAAATATGCTGCGTGGATTAAAGCTTATGCCAGCCGTTTCAATGAAACCATTCCCGGACCAATTACAGGGTCGCTGGAGATTGTGCAGGAACTCGCCGAACGCGATGTGCCGTTATTTGCGATCACCAATTTCGGCGCAGAATTTTGGGAAAATTTCCGTCCGACACAGCCGATATTCGACCGCTTTCAGGACATAATCGTGTCGGGGGTGGAAAAATTGGTAAAGCCGGACCCCGCCATTTACGCGCTGGCGTTGCAGCGTTTCGGACTAGAGCCGGGCACGGCAATTTTTATAGACGATAATCATGAAAATGTCATCAGCGCACGCCAAAATGGTTTTGCGGCGTATCATTTTAGAGACGCCGATTCACTGCGCCGAGAATTGATTGCCCTCGATTTATTGCATTAAAATTTTAACCGCGGCGGCCTAAAGAACGCAGAAATTAGACAGATTCTCGACGCCCTCTACCCCTATCCACGCACCAAAAAACATCAGCGCAAGCTCTTCCATTCAGTGCCCTTCTGTGCTTAAGCGACCGGCGATACTTTCCATTTGCAAGGATGCAATCTCCCATGAATATCCATGAATATCAGGCCAAAGAACTGCTTGCTAAATTCGGTGTGGCTTGTCCCGCTGGTATCGCAGCACTCAGCGTTGAAGAGGCGGTTGCCGCCGCGAAGCAATTGCCTGGCCCGCTATATGTGGTGAAGTCGCAAATCCACGCTGGTGGACGCGGCAAGGGCAAGTTCAAGGAATTGGGTCCCGATGCAAAGGGCGGTGTTCGTTTAGCCTTCAATCTGGATGAGGTTGAGGCCCATGCTAAGGACATGCTGGGCAACACGCTGGTGACGATCCAAACTGGCCCCGAAGGCAAGCAAGTCAACCGCCTCTACATCACCGATGGCGCCGACATTAAGCAGGAATTCTACCTCGCATTGTTGGTTGATCGCGCAACCAGCCGTATTGCCATCGTGGCCTCCACCGAAGGCGGCATGAATATCGAAGATGTGGCGCATGACAGCCCCGAGAAGATTCACACCATCGTTGTCGATCCGGCAACCGGACTTCAGCCGCATCATGGCCGCAGCGTTGCAAAGGCGCTTGGCCTGACGGGTGATTTGGCCAAGCAGGCACAGACTGTGGTTGCTGGTCTCTATGCCGCGTTTTTGGGTACCGACGCCGAACAAATCGAAATCAACCCGCTGGCGGTCTGCGAAGGCAAGAATGGCGACGAGCTTCTGGTGCTTGATGCCAAGGTCGGTTTTGACGGCAATGCAATGTTCCGTCACAAGGACCTCGCCGAACTGCGCGATTTGACCGAGGAAGACCCTGCCGAGGTTGAAGCTTCGGAATATGATCTTGCTTATATTAAACTCGACGGCAACATTGGCTGCATGGTCAATGGCGCAGGTCTTGCGATGGCAACAATGGACATCATCAAGCTAAACGGTGAATTCCCTGCCAACTTCCTCGACGTCGGCGGCGGCGCATCGAAAGAGAAGGTCACCGCCGCGTTCAAGATCATTCTGAAAGACCCCGCCGTTAAGGGTATTCTCGTGAACATCTTCGGCGGCATCATGAAATGCGACATCATCGCCGATGGTATCGTTGCGGCTGCCAAAGAAGTGAACCTGTCGGTGCCGCTCGTGGTGCGCTTGGAAGGCACCAATGTGCAGCAGGGCAAGGACATTTTGGCCAATAGCGGCCTGCCCATCGTATCGGCCAATGACCTTGGCGATGCAGCGCAGAAAATTGTCGCGGAAGTTCGCAAGGCGGCATAAATTCATGTCTGACGGTTCTTGCAAGATGCGAGAACCGTCAGACAATTTAAAGCTTGGCAGGATGCATAGATCAGGCACTTGACGTTCACGTAAACGGTAAGCATAGGCGCATCAGATTAAGCAGGCATCCAATTGCCTTATTGAGTCGGTATGGAAGGATGAGCACATGAAGATCATCGTCCCCGTTAAGCGGGTCATCGATTATAACGTAAAACCGCGGGTTAAGCCTGATGGTTCGGGTGTTGATTTGGCTAATGTCAAAATGAGCATGAACCCGTTTGACGAAATCGCGGTCGAAGAAGCTTTGCGTTTGCGTGAAAAGGGCATTGCGACCGAAGTTATCGCGGTGTCAATTGGGCCGGACAAGGCGCAAGAAACATTGCGCACCGCATTGGCCATGGGCGCGGATCGCGCGATCTTGGTGATTGCTGAAGATGTCGAGCCATTGGGCGTTGCGAAGATCCTCGCAAAGATTGTCGAAGAAGAACAGCCTGGCCTGGTCATTGTGGGCAAGCAAGCGATTGACGATGACTCCAACCAGACTGGCCAGATGCTCGCCGCATTGACCGGGCGTCCGCAGGGCACATTTGCCAATACGGTAAATGTATCGGGCGACGAAGTGCATGTCGCGCGCGAAGTCGATGGCGGTTTGCAAACCGTGGCGTTGAAGATGCCGGCGATCATTACGACCGACCTACGCTTGAACGAGCCACGTTACGCGTCCTTGCCGAACATCATGAAGGCAAAGTCAAAGCCACTCGCGCAGAAATCACCTGCCGATTATGGCGTTGATGTCAGCCCACGCCTCAAAACATTGAAGGTTGTCGAGCCACCCGTGCGTAGCGCGGGTATCAAGGTTGCCGACGTGGACGCGTTGGTCGCAAAGCTCAAGGAAATGGGAGTGGCCGCATGAAGACCCTCGTTTATGCCGAACATGACAATGCATCGTTAAAGGATGCAACATTGGCTGTCGTCACCGCCGCATCGCAATTGGGCGAAGTGCATATCCTCGTTGCGGGCGCAGGCTGCGGCGCGGTTGCCGAACAGGCTGCAAAGATTGTGGGCGTTAGCACCGTGCATGTTGCCGATGACGCTATATATGCGCAGCAATTGGCGGAAAATGTCGCACCCTTGGTTGCGTCGTTGATGGCAACGCATGACGCATTCCTTGCGCCAGCCACATCAAATGGCAAGAACATCGCGCCACGCGTAGCTGCTTTGCTGGATGTCATGCAAATCTCTGACATTCTGTCGGTTGAAAGCGCAGACACGTTCACGCGTCCCATCTATGCCGGTAACGCGATTGCCACGGTGCAATCGTCGGATGCCAAGAAGGTCATCACCGTGCGCGGCACAGCCTTTGCCAAGGCACAAGAAACCGGCGGTTCAGCGACGATCAACGCGGTTGCAAGCACAGGCGATGCCGGTACGTCATCATTCCTGTCGGCAGAAATCGCCAAGCAAGAACGCCCTGAACTCACCTCTGCCAAGATCATCGTATCAGGCGGCCGTGCGTTGAAGGATGCGGAAACCTTTGCCGCAACCATCTTGCCATTGGCTGACAAGCTTGGCGCGGGCGTTGGCGCAAGCCGCGCCGCCGTGGACGCAGGTTTTGTACCCAATGACTATCAGGTTGGCCAGACCGGCAAGATCGTTGCTCCCGAAGTATATGTCGCGGTCGGCATCTCTGGCGCGATCCAGCATTTGGCAGGCATGAAGGACTCCAAGGTCATCATCGCAATCAACAAGGACGAAGACGCGCCAATATTCCAAGTTGCCGATATCGGCCTCGTCGGTGACCTGTTTACGGTCGTGCCGGAACTGGTTGGCAAGCTTTAAAAAGCCCTAGTTCAATGTAAAAATTCAAGGGCGGGCAGAAATGTCCGCCCTTTTTATTGTGACGACGACATTGCGCTTACCCGCGGGCGAGCAACAAATATGCCTGCTGGTATATTTCTGCAAACACTGGGGCTAAGGCAGCAAGTCAGCTGGCACGGTGGGCTCGCTCAATATTTTTTCCATCCGGCGCCAACGTTCGGTCGTATCTGGATTTCCCCGTTCAATATAAGCGCGCACCAAATCCTTGCCCCAGCCATAGTTGATCACATAGCTGCGATAATGGTCGGTGAACTTCACCGATTGTTCCGCGCGCGCCGGCGAGAGCAACAAATATTTCTGCGTTAATTCCAGCGCCTGTGCGCGTGTGACAGCGCCATCAAGATACATTTTCGCGATGGTCAACCGCGCGCCAGATAGCGACTCGGTCATTTGCTGCATTTTCCAAAACGCTTCTGCAGAATTGGGGTCAAGGCCAGCCATCGGGTAAAGAATATCGCGCTCAAATGCCAAGCGCTCCGCCGCAGGGAATGCCAAATCGATGCCGTAATTGGCGCTGCCCTCGGATAAAACGCTCGTCGGGCTGTAGAGCGGATTAACCTCATATTCCTTCCACCCATTTTTGCGCGCCATTTGTTCTTCGACCATCAGGTTCAGCACATGGTGGCCAGGATAGCCTTCATGACAACCCAGATCGACTGCGCGGCTGATACGGATTGGCAGGTCAGTATTTATCTGGATCAGGCTTTTATAATTGCCCTTATAATAATTATAGCCTGACCAAGGCTTGCCTGTGACAAACTCCATCACGAATGTCTCGCCCGCTGGCAAATTGATATATTGCGCCGTGCGACGCTTACATTCGGCAATGGCCGCATCGAAAACGGGCTGCAGCCGGTCTTTGGGAATGATGTAACGCTCATTAAAGGCATCTACGCGTGCAGCAAGTGGGCCATCGCCAGGAATCAGTGTTTCAAGATTAGCCAATATGGCATCATAATGTGCGAGCGGCTTCAAGTCCGGCACGGTCGCAAACTGACCCCGCGCTTCATCATTGAACGCAAATTTCCGGCCCTGAAGCATCTGCAACCGTGTATCTGCCGCAATCAGCATTCCGCGCAGCGCAACTGCACGACGGCGGTCCGATTCCACCTTGATCGAAGGCAAAGCCACATCAATGGCCGCGGTCAGCGCGCGGGATTCGGCAATCAATTGTACCAGTGATCGCGGATTTGCCTTCGCCGCTGCTTGCAATGCGGGCGGACCATAATATGCATCGACATACTCCGCTTCATGGGTACCTGCCTCAAGCGTCAACCGAATATAGGCATCGGAGATATCGGCAATCGACATCGCCGGCGCAGCAACACTTGCAGGGGCCGCTGGAGCAACGGTGGCGCTAGCTGACGCCAGCAAAGCGAAGGGAAGGATGATGGTGCGAAGGTTCATATTGTGCTTTCAATCATAACTTTTTGCGGCGCGGAAAAGCGCAGGATTAGATACCCAATTATTGCCGACAGTATAGAGCCCATGAGAACCCCAATTTTTACATCATCGATCTGATCTGGGCCAGTGAAGGCGAGGCCGCCGATAAACAAGCTCATCGTAAAGCCGATACCACACAGCAATGCGACACCATAGACTTGCATCCAGCTTGCGTGTGACGGACGCGCAGCAATGCCAAGTTTGACCACGATCCAAACGCTGGTGAAAATTCCAAGCTGTTTGCCCAAAAACAGGCCCATCGCGATACCAAGCGGTAGCGGCGCAACGAGCGCAGCGAGGCTGATGCCGGCCAACGACACACCCGCATTGGCAAAACCAAAGATCGGTACGATGAGAAATGCAACAGGCTTTACCAGCGCATGTTCCAGCCGGTGGAGTGGGGAATCTTCCGCGTCAGGTGCGGCAATCGTTCGGCGGAAGGGAATAGCAAATGCCGCCATCACGCCCGCAATGGTAGCGTGCACGCCGGATAACAATGTCGCATACCATAACAGGGCCGCAAGGATGAGATATGGCCAAAGGGTATATACCCGAAAGCGGTTGAGCATCATCATAGCGAGCCAAATGCCGCCAGCTGCGGTCAGCGCGGTGATGTTCAACTCGGCCGTGTAGAATAAAGCTATAATCGCCACTGCCCCCATGTCGTCCACAATGGCAACCGTCGTCAGGAACAGTTTCAGAGAAGCAGGGGCTCGGCTGCCCAACAGCGCAAGCACGCCAATGGCAAATGCAATGTCTGTAGCAGCCGGTATAGCCCAGCCACGCTGCAATGCGGGATCACCGCCCACCACAGTGAGATAAATAATCGCCGGAACAATCATCCCCGCCGCAGCGGCGACCATGGGAAGCGCGCGGTCGGCCCAAGTCGACAAATGTCCGTCAACAAATTCGCGCTTAATCTCCAGCCCGACAAGCAAGAAGAAAATCGCCATCAAACCGTCATTTATCCAAAGGTGAATGGTCATTGGACCAAGCTTTGGTGTCAACTCCGGCCCGATTACCAACTGTAAATAATGATTATAGCTTTCCGCGATGGACGAATTGGCAATAATCATGGCCAATGCGGCGGCCGCCATTAACAAAATACCGCCCGCTGCCTCACCAGATAAAAATGCCCGCAAAGTAGAAGCTTTGGCGTGTTGTTTTGTAGTTTCGAACATTGCCATTCCTTATGACGAATCGGTCAAAAGATGGCAAGCAAAGGCAAAAAATATAGCAATTGCCTTGCTTTAGCTCCCTATCTCTGTTTATAACCTTTGTTCAGGGGGCAGGAGCCGTGCCCAAAATAATGTCCAAAAAGTCTTTTGTCGAAGAGAACATTTCGATGAGCGCACAGTCGCCTCTTCACCTGACCGAGGGTCAAAAAGCTTGCCTCCGGCTGGTGGTGCAGCACCAGACTTCTAAGGAAATAGCCAGGACATTGGGCATATCACCCTTCACTGTGGATCAACGACTTGATGCCGCAAGACGCAAACTAAATGCCACCAGCCGCAAGGACGCTGCCAAGTTATTCGCAGCGCTCGACCAAAGCGGGATATACCAACCGTTCGTATACGAAACGCCGATGCTTGAATCGGCCGACGATGCCGTTAGCCAAAGCACTCTTCCCGACGGATGGCGACGGAGATTGGCGAAAATTATTTCGTTCATTTCCGTGCCGCCCATAGGGGGGGAAAGACATGAGTTATCCAGCAGGGAAATTCTGGTTTTTGCGCTGAATTTGTCATTTTTCAGCACGTTGGTGATGGCTTTTGTTGTTGTGGTCTTAACGGGCACGTTGCGGCTGTTTCAATAACCTGTCTCCTCGTCGGCTGAAAATGCCTAAACATGAGGAAATTTCGACATGGTACATATCGAGCATGAGACCGCCAAACAATTGGCATCGGACATTACTTCCGCACATCTAGCTATTGATCAGGCTCTCGCGGACCTAGCTACCCTTACCTCTTCCGTAATTGATGCTTGCCGTCATTCGGATGCATCTTTGGCACAATCGCAAGCTGCGATCGAAGGCGCTGCCGTTGGTCTTTCAAAAATGGTCGATGCGCGCAAAGGATTTATGCATGCCCACCGCAAGATTGCGGTCGCGCAACGGGATAGCAACTTGCAAGAGATAAATTTTGGTTGCGCCCCCGGTCCGCTAACTCGGCCATCCGCTCTTCGGGTTGTAAACGGTTGAGCTAGGATATTCTTGCCCGTTCACGGGTAGCAACAAGAGGACGGGCAAGAACATGGACACCATATTGCTGGCATTTTATTCCGCGCTGCTGCTGTGCGCGGCTTATGCCAGCGTATATGGTGGCCGCACAGGCAAGGCGGGCTCGGCTATTTTTGTCGTGGCATCCATGATGACCGTCGCTGCGGTGCGTATGAACCCCAGTTGGGCTGGAACCTCGCTGGGGTTGTTTGCAGTTGACGCAGGCTGCTTGCTGGCGTTGTTGCTATTGGCGCTGACGAGCAATCGATTTTGGCCGATTTGGGCTTTGGGGTTTCAAATCGTCGCGGTTGCGACGCACCTTGCCACCCTATCCATTCCGGATGTCGTGCCAAAGTCATTTCAGGCACTGCTCTCTTTTTGGGCCATCCCGATATTGTGGGTCATGGTCGCCGGCACACACAAAGACAGGCAGTATGAACTGGGTACAGGTCGATAGGGCAGCGCTTAACGATCCATAAAAATCACTACTAAATGGACGCGCATGTGGTTTCGTCCGCAATGAGGGCCGCGCTTTTGACAGATTGGATTTTGCCTTTTCTGGAAGCATTACAGCGTGAACTCTTTCTGTTCAGCGCCGTCTGGATATTAATAAGCGCGATCGATGATCTGTGCATCGATATCATCTGGATGGTCCGCCATATCTATTACCGGCTTACCTTTTACCGATACGCCCTTCCGCGGATTGTAGAGCAACTCGTCGAACCACATGACCATAAACGGCTTGCCGTTTTTGTTCCCGCTTGGGGGGAGGCAGAGGTCATTGGCGATATGCTACAAAATTGCACGCGCCAGTGGGCGGCGCGCGCAGGTCGATATCGCATCTTTGTTGGCTGCTACGCGAACGATCCACGCACGGCAGCCGCAATCACCAAAGCAGCCCGGACCAATGCTGACATCCGTCTCATCCAGGTCGAACATGATGGCCCTACGACAAAAGCCGACTGTCTCAACCGATTATGGCGCGCACTGCTCGCAGACGAAGTGACAGAAGGCTATTTAGCAAAGGCGGTTGTTCTGCATGATGCAGAAGACTCGGTCCACGCCGATGAATTGTGCGTTTTCGACTGTTTGGTGTCGATGCGGGGCGCTGTGCAATTACCGGTTATTCCGGTGCGCACCGCCAACTCCCGATGGATTAGCGGCCATTATTGCGATGAATTTGCAGAGGCCCATAGCAAAAATATGGTGGTACGCGAAGCGATAGGCGCACCCTTGCCGCTGGCCGGAGTGGCATGTGCCATTGAACGCGACCTCATGGGGCGACTTGCACAGTTAAACGGCGGCAGGCCGTTCGACACGAACAGTCTGACAGAAGATTATGAGCTCGGCATCCGCATGGGCGCGGCCGGCGGGCGCGCAATCATGGCCCGGATATTCGACAGTGAAGGCAAGTTGATCGGCACCAGAGCCTGTTTCCCCGATACGCTGCAGACGTCCGTTCGTCAGAAAACCCGTTGGCTGACGGGTATTGCGCTGGCGGGTTGGGATAGGCTCGGTTGGGAGGGCAATATCGCGCAGAAATGGATGCTGTTCCAAGACCGGAAATCGATTTTTGGGGCGATTGCCGTCATAGCTGCCTATATCTGCCTGCTGCTCACCGCCATTTTGGCAGCTGCGCAAGCAGAGGGACTATATCAGCCGCCAGAACTGCGTGCCGAAGTGACCATATTGCTCTGGTTGAATACGGCATTTTTGTTTTGGCGGCTTGCCGTGCGTGCTGGATTCGTAGCCGCCCTATACGGCCCGAAAGAGGCCCTGCTGTCCATCCCCCGTAGCATTGTCAGCAACGTCATTGCCATCATGGCTATGCGCCGAGCCTGCACCAATTATCTGATGCATTGTTTGGGCGCGCCGCTAACATGGGACAAGACTGCGCATCACTTCATGCCTGATAAGATGGCACATAGCGACTGATGCGTGGCCGGGCTTTCGGATTTGTCGCTATATTGTGTGCGACCTGGGTCACGGCACGGATGGGATTTATCCGCATCGCCGACGTTGATAGGCCCGTCACTTCTCGTCGCAATGTTTCGGTTAACGCAATAGCGCAACCTACCTCCCATATTGGGCAGGGACGGCCAGCAAGTCATTCGGTCGCAGAAGCCCGAAGCACCGCCAATAGGAAGCAAGGTCTCGTTTCGGCACCGGTTTTAAAGCTCGTGGAATCTATGACATTTCGTACAAACCGCAGAATGTACGCATTAAGGGGCAATGCGGGCGATTGGGTTTCTAATGACAAGGCTCTAGATCCTATATCATCCGAAGCCATCACATTCTCCTTAGTTGAGCCCCCAAAAAAGCCCCGTTCCATGCGCCTAATCAATATATATGCGTATAGCTTCTGGCGGCAGGGTGACGCCGCGCAGGGTGTGCTTGCCAGCGGACAATATGGCGGTAGTCAAAGCGCGTTGTTGATGACTATCCCACTGTTAGAGTTTCCGAAAGATGACAGCGTTTCGCGTTTCGCTCTAATCGGGCGGGCATCGGTTGCCCATGACGATCTGCACGCGCGTGAATGGGCGGCAGGGCTTCGCTGGCGTCCATCGGCGGCGTTTCCAGCGCAATTGTCCTTAGAACGACACTTTCGGCCAAATCGCCCCGATGCCTTCGCCGTTTTTGTATCTGGCGGACATGACGGCACTTCATTGCCCTTGGGCTTCGCGCTCGACGGATATGGACAGGCAGGCTTTGTGACCGGCAAATCCGGAGGTGGATTTGCCGACGCCCAATTGCATATATTGAGAAGCATGGCCAACCACGGACATGCTAAGCTGGCGGCTGGCGCCGGCGCATGGGCGGGCGGGCAAAGCGACATCATGCGCATCGATATCGGGCCATCCGTCCGCGCGGGACTTCAGGCTGGTTCAAAGCAACTCCAATTAGACGCAAGCTGGCGCTTTCGCATTGCGGGCGATGCAAGGCCCGCCGATGGTCCTGCCGTCACCTTGTCCACCAGTTTCTAAACCCACGCCTTTATCCTGCCGTCAAATGCCGTTAGTGTCCGATTGTCGATCATGGATATTTATCTTCCCATAGCCAATCTGTCGGTCAACGCGCTGGTAATCATCCTTTTGGGTGGTGGCGTCGGCGTGTTGTCGGGCATGTTCGGCGTCGGTGGTGGATTCCTAACAACACCTTTGCTCATATTCTACGGTATCCCGCCAGCGGTGGCCGCAGCGTCCGCATCCACACAGGTGACAGGGGCAAGTGTCTCGGGCGTGTTCGCACATATGAAACGCGGCGGAGTTGATTTCCAGATGGGCGGCGTACTCGTGGTGGGCGGCATATTCGGCACAGGCACGGGTGCAGCGATATTTGAGATATTGGAAGCGCTTGGCCAGATCGATACCGTCATTAATATTCTTTATGTGCTGATGTTAGGGAGCATCGGTGGTTTGATGGCTAAGGAAAGCTTAACCAACGTCCTTGCCGTGCGCGCGGGAAAACCAGTTACCGCTGCCAAACGCCGCCACCATCCATTGGTGGCCAATTTGCCAATGCGCTGGCGTTTTTATCGCTCCGGTCTCTATATCTCGCCTATCGCGCCTTTGATATTGGGCTTCATCACGGGCATCATGACCATGCTACTTGGCGTCGGCGGCGGCTTCATCATGGTGCCCGCCATGCTTTATCTGTTGGGCATGGGCGCTCAGGTCGTGGTCGGCACATCCTTATTCCAGATTTTATTCGTCACGATAGCGTCAACGATGATGCACAGCCTGACCACTAAAGCGGTCGATATCGTGCTGGCTGTGTTCTTGCTCATCGGCAGTGTGATAGGTGCGCAAATCGGCGCGCGTCTGGCACAACGCATGCGGCCAGAATATCTGCGCCTCTTTCTCGCTGCGATCGTGCTGCTGGTCGCGATCCGCATGGCGCTTGGTTTGGGCTGGCGTCCTGATGAAATTTACACGTTGCAGGCGTTATGATCCGCTTATTCGCCCTGATATTGTTTTTTCTGCCGATATCGGCAAGCGCGCAAAATTTGCCCAAATTGGTGCCTGATGTCTCGCAACGGGAAATCAATATTCAGTCGGGATTCACCGGCGCGGAAATGCTGTTATTCGGAGCTATCATCTACCCACGTGGCGTTGTGCCTGACGGGCAAGTCGATGTTGCAGTTGTTCTGCGCGGGCCAACCCGGTCGGTGACTTTACGGGAAAAGCAGAAAATTGCCGGCATCTGGATCAACGCCGACAGCACCGATTTCCGGTCCGTTCCCGCATATTATGCCATCGCGTCATCACGACCAGTAGATCAAATCATTAACAGCAAAACGGCAGCGATTTACGAGCTTGGCCTTGACCGCCTGCAATTGTCGCCCAGTGGCGAGGTCAATGCTACTGAACAGCGCCGCTTTGTCGATGGACTGGTGGACTTAAATCGCCGCAACGGTCTTTTCCGCCAAGAGGCTGGTACGGTCGAAATCACCGATCAGGTGCTATATCGCGCGCGCCTCAACATTCCATCTAGTGTGCCCGTCGGTGTCTACACTGCGGAAACTTTGCTCATCCGCGATGGCCGGGTGATTGTAGCCGACGACAATGTCGAAGTCCGGATACGCAAAACCGGGTTCGAACAATTGGTCACCGTTTTGGCACAGGACTATGCGCTGTTTTATGGCGCAATGGCAGTGCTTGTCTCGTTGCTGCTCGGTTGGTTTGCCGGATTTATATTCAACCGGCTATAGGCCATTGCTGATGCGCGCGTAGGGTCAAGACCACGTAACTTCTCACTCGTTGAGATTGGGCCGTAAATATTGCCGTGCACGATCAAGGTCCAGCCCACGCCGCGCTGCGTAATCCGACACTTGATCTTCGCCAATGCGCGCGACACCAAAATATTCAGATTGCGGGTGGCCGAAATATAGGCCGCTCACAGCTGCTGTCGGCAACATGGCAAAGCTTTCTGTCAAAGTAATGCCTGTTTGATGCGTCGCATCCAACAAGTCGAACAAGGTCGGCTTCAGACTATGGTCCGGACAGGCAGGATAGCCGGGTGCAGGCCGAATGCCACGATACTCTTCGCGGTTCAGGGCCTCGGACGTGAATTGTTCATCGGGGGCATAGCCCCATAATTCCTTGCGGACATGTTCGTGCATCCGCTCGGCAAAGGCCTCCGCCAAGCGGTCCGCCAGCGCCTTCAGCATGATGTCCGAATAATCGTCCATATTTTCTTTGAACCCAGCCAAATGCATCTCGATGCCGTGACCCGCGGTCACTGCAAATCCGCCAATCCAGTCGCCATCGCGGCTGATGAAATCGGCCAGGCACATGTTCGCTTTGCCTTCGCGCTTGGCGATTTGCTGGCGCAAAAACGGTAAACGAACATGCGCCTCCGTCTTGTCGCAATAAACAAGCACATCATCGCCATCGCGCGAACAGGGCCACAGGCCCGCAACGCCTTTGGCGCGAAGCCATTTTTCATGGATGATCTTGTCGAGCATCGCATTGGCATCGGCAAATAGGCTGGTCGCGCTTTCGCCGACAATTTCATCGGTCAAAATCGCCGGATAATTGCCATGCAATTCCCACGCGCGGAAAAACGGGGTCCAGTCGATATACTTGCGTAGGTCCGCCAAGTCCCAATCATCATAAACGTGGACACCTGGCTTTTGCGGTGCCGCTGGCTTTAAACTTTCGTCAATTTCAAAGGCATTGGCGCGCGCTTCTTCAAGTGTGGCGAGCGGCTTTGCCGTCTTGCCAGCGCGAGCATCGCGGATATGGCTATATTCGGCGCGGGTGTCGGCCACGAACTTGTCCGCCATACTGTCGCTCACCAATGTGCCCGCAACCCCGACCGCGCGCGAGGCGTCGAGCACATGGATAACTGGACCGGAATAGACGGGTTCAATGCGCAAGGCCGTATGCGTTTTCGACGTGGTTGCGCCGCCAATCATCAGCGGCATCGACATGCCCGCTTTTTCCATTTCCTCGGCAACGGTCACCATTTCGTCAAGCGAAGGGGTAATAAGGCCCGACAGCCCGATCATATCGGCATCATGTTCGACCGCCGCTTGCAGGATCGTCGGCCACGGCACCATGACGCCCAGATCCACAATCTCAAAGCCATTGCACTGAAGCACAACGCCGACGATATTCTTGCCAATATCATGCACGTCGCCCTTCACGGTCGCCATGATGATCTTGCCCTTGCCCTTGGCACCTGCCTCTTTTTCGGCCTCAATATACGGGAAGAGATGCGCCACCGCTTTCTTCATGACGCGCGCTGACTTCACCACTTGCGGCAGGAACATGCGGCCTGATCCGAACAGATCGCCCACGACATTCATGCCGTCCATCAAAGGCCCTTCAATAACCTGTATGGGCCGACCACCCGCAGATTTTACGGCAAGCCGCGCTTCTTCGGTGTCCTCGACGATATGCGCATCAATACCTTTGACCAAAGCATGTTCCAACCTTTTGGTCACAGGCCAGCCACGCCATTCCGCCTCCGCCTTTTCCTGCGCGACATCGGTCCCCCGATATTTCTCGGCCAAGGCGATCAAGCGCTCGGTCGCATCCGGATCGCGGTTGAGGATAACATCTTCGCAAGCAACGCGCAGTTCAGGGTCAATGTCATCATAAATATCAAGCTGCCCCGCGTTAACGATGGCCATATCAAGCCCTGCAGGGATAGCATGATAGAGAAATATAGAGTGCATCGCGCGCCGCACGGGTTCGTTGCCACGGAAGCTGAACGACAGGTTCGAAAGCCCGCCCGAATAATGCGCATGCGGACAAAGGACGCGGAGTTCCTTTATCGCCTCGATAAAGTCGACGCCGTAATTATTATGCTCCTCAATCCCCGTTGCTACCGCAAAGATATTGGGATCGAAAATGATGTCCTCCGGCGGAAAGCCGATGCCGATCAGTAGGTCGTAAGCGCGTTTGCAAATCTCAACCTTGCGGGCTTGCGTGTCGGCTTGGCCGGTTTCATCGAACGCCATGACCACAACCGCTGCACCATAAGCCATGCATAAACGCGCATGATGCAGGAACGCCTCTTCGCCTTCCTTCATGGATATCGAATTGACGATGGGCTTGCCCGAAACGCATTTCAACCCGGCCTCGATCACGCTCCATTTGGAACTATCGATCATTAACGGCACGCGGGCGATATCGGGTTCTGCAGCGATACGCTTAATGAAGGTTGTCATCGCTTCATGCGCGTCCAGCAGGCCTTCATCCATGTTAATGTCGATAATCTGCGCACCATTCTCGACCTGGTCGCGCGCCACCTCAACGGCAGCTTCATAATCGCCTGCGAGGATCAGCTTTTTGAACTTGGCACTGCCAGTGACATTGGTGCGCTCGCCGATATTGACGAAGCGGGAAGAGGAAGTGGTGGGGGACATTTTTGTTCTGCTTTATAAGGTTCAGGCGGCCATGACGAAGGGTTCGAGCCCAGCCAGTCGGGTCACAATATCCGCCGTGGGAATGGAACGTGGCGCACGGTCCGCAACTGCCTTGGCGATTGCGGCGATATGCGCAGGGGTTGTGCCGCAGCAACCGCCGATAACATTTACCAGACCATCGTCGAGCCATTGGCCAATTAATTGTGCCGTGGTTTCCGGCAGTTCATCATATTCGGCCAAGTCATTGGGTAGACCTGCATTGGGATAGGCCATCACAAGCGTGTCAGCCTGCTTGGACAATGCGGCCAGATGCGGACGCAAAAGGTCTGCACCAAAAGAGCAATTCAGCCCGATGGTCAGCGGTTTGACATGTCGGATCGCGGCCCAGAATGCTTCTACCGTATGGCCTGACAGATTTCGGCCAGCCATGTCTGTGATGGTCATGGATATCATCAATGGCACATCGCGGCCAGATGCAGAGGCAGCCTCTTGCGCTGCCATTGCGGCGCATTTGGCGTTGAGGGTGTCGAAAATGGTTTCAATCAAAAGGAAATCGACGCCACCTTCGATCAGCGCGTCGCATTGCTCCCGATAGACATCTTTCAAATAGTCGAAGTCTATCTCACGATAGCCAGGGTCATTGACATCGGGTGACAAGGACAGGGTTTTGTTGGTCGGGCCAATCGATCCGGCGACAAACCGTTTTATGCCGTCCTTCGCCTCAGCCGCTTCGCAGCAGGCCCGCGCCAGTTTGGCAGATTCCATATTTAGCTGCCGGACCAGATGCTCACATCCATAATCGGCCATGCTAATTTTTGTTGCACTGAACGTGTTGGTCTCGATCATATCGGCACCCGCATCCAAATAGGCGCTGTGGATGGCGCTCACGACATCGGGCCGCGTGATCGACAATAGGTCATTATTGCCCTTTTGATCATGCGTCAGTTCAAGCGTGCCGCGATAATCGGCCTCAGACAATTTATAGCCTTGGATCGCGGTGCCATAGCCACCGTCGAAAACCAATATCTGTTGCGCCGCACGGGCGACAAAGGCTTCACGCGCGCTCATGCTGCAGCCTTTTGCGCTACAGCGGCGGGACGCTTGCCCAGCAAATGGCAAATCGCGTACGATAGCTCGGCGCGGTTCAGGGTGTAGAAGTGAAATTCTCGAACGCCGCCCGCATATAATTTCCGGCACATTTCTGCCGAAACCGTGGCGGCCACCAATTGCCTGGCGGACGGATGATCATCCAATCCATTAAACACATCCGCCATCCAATCAGGTATCGCGGTGCCCGTCATGTGCGACATGCGGGTAATCGCGGCGAAGTTCGAAACAGGCATGATGCCCGGCACGATCTCGGCATCAATCCCCGCCGCCGCAACCGCATCGCGGAAACGGAAGAATGTTTCGGGTTCAAAAAAGAATTGCGTAATCGCGCGGCTCGCGCCGGAATCTAGCTTGCGCTTGAGAAAATCAATGTCTGCCGCAGCCGACAAGGCCTCTGGATGGGTTTCTGGATAGGCGCTGACCGAAATTTCAAACGGGTGCAGCTTTCGCAACCCTTCCACCAGCTCCGCTGCACTGGCGTAGCCGTCGGGATGTGGCACAAATTGGCCGTCAGAGTTAGGCGCGTCCCCGCGCAGTGCAACGATATGGCGAACCCCCGCCTCCCAATAAGCGTTAGCGACATCGGCAATTTCACCCTTGGATGCCTCGACGCAGGTCAAATGTGCGGCTGCCGGAATAGCGGTCTCGCGGGCGATGCGCGCCACGGTGTTATGCGTGCGTTCGCGGGTTGTGCCACCTGCACCATAAGTGACCGAGACAAAGCGCGGACCAAGCGGCGCGAGCGTCACGACCGAATCCCATAACTGCTCTTCCATCTTCACCGTTTTGGGCGGAAAAAATTCGAAACTGATTTCACAATCGCCAGGAAGCCCCGCGAAAAGCGGCGAGGCAACTGCCCGGCTGGCCTCCTGCATCTGTGCAAGTGGGAGAATCATGAGACGATCCTTAAATTGTTTTTTGGGTTGAGATTATGTGTGGGACGCGATTGCTGGGCCGAGAGCTTTTCGCCCATCCAGAGTTTGACCACCAAAGCGCCTGCCTCAAGCGCGGTTTGATGCACCATCTGCAGGCCGTGACTATGAAATGCCTTTTTCATGAAGTCATCCGAAAAGCCAAGCCGAGCGTGGGCATGCACCGTGCGCAATTCTTCCAGATCATGCGCGGCGAAATCAACGATGACCAGCCGTCCACCCGGCGCAAGCGTGCGGATCGCTTCGGCAATGACGGCTTCGGGATGCTGCGCATAATGCAAGACTTGGTGAAAGATGACCGTGTCAAATTCACCATCCGCGACGGGTAGCATGTTGAAGTCACCAAGCTTGATATCAACCTTATTGGCGATTTCGGGACTTAAGTTAGCAATTTTCGCGCGGGCAAGCCGCAGCATTTCGGGGCTGCTATCTATCGCCACCAGTCGACTAGAATCGGCCGCAAACAACTCAACAATGCGCCCGGTGCCTGTGCCCACATCAAGGACTTGGCCTAAGGGGGCGCTATGCAGAACTTGCGCTAGACGCGCCTCAACTTCCGAATCGGCAATGTGCAATGATCTGAGCGAATCCCACTCATCAGCATGCGCCGCAAAATATTGCGCCGCCATGTTGGTGCGTGCGTTGCGGACTTCATCCAGTCGAAGCAGGTCCCGCTGGAACGCCTTTGCCTGCGACACATCGGCCTCTGCCAATAAAGATGCGAGCGAGCTATCGGTTAACATCCCACTAGGCCTTAAGAATACCCAGCTCCCCTCCTTGCGACGCTCCAAAAGCCCGGCCTCATCCAGGATCCGGATATGCCGTGAAACGCGGGGCTGGCTCTGGTCGAGTATCTGGACCAATTCGCCTACAGATAGCTCGAGCCGACGCACTAGAAACACGATTCGTAGCCGTGTAGGGTCGGCTAAAGCCCGCATGATGTTTAACAAATTGATCATTTGGTGTGGATATAAAGAATTCTTTATATCAAGTCAATCCGCACAAATTCGCCATATTTTCTACCGTTATAGTAGACATAAGCCCCAAACAGCCATGTAACATTCTGCCGAAATGAAAAAGCGCATTGCCAGCGAATTATGAACGGGCTAGAGGGCGTTTCGCAGGCAAGCTGCAATTCTTGCAACGTGCCTGTCAGGTTTTCATAAGTTTTGCTAGGGGGTTTCCCATATGAAGAAAATTGCTGTATCTCTCGTTCTTGCCGCTTCGCTCGGTTTGGCTGCTTGCTCAGGTGCTGAAGAAGCAA
>JAIYAY010000013.1 GCA_027488785.1 Sphingomonadales bacterium
TGAATGAATTGGCTTGGGTACATCCATGCAAGGCCGGCCACGATGCCCCTCGATGCCGTGTAGGACATCCCCCATGGGTGCCCGTAAGCCAAAACCGATGTACCGGCGGCAGGCACGCTGTCGCAGGCTAAGGAGGCTTCTACAGCGTCAGATGGAATTTTGCCTTTCGGGATGACAAGAACGGCCAAGTCGATCAACGGATCAACATGAATGCGTTTTGCTTCAAACTCTTCGCCTCTTCGGAATGACACTTTGATAGTACTGGGCGACCGTGTGGCAACATGAGCATTGGTGAGAAGCCAGCCGCGTTCTTTATCTATGAGAAAACCAGTGCCTGAGCTTGCGCCGCCTGCGTCTTGGTTAAGCCCTATCTCGGTTAGGACCGAGACTTTCACCGTGTAACGCGAAGCGTCGGCCAAAATCTGTTCAGGGGTCGGTGCGGGGGTAGCAGTAACCGAAGTGCTTAAAAGCATGCCCAACGCGGCGAGGCGAAAAACGATTGTTATCATGCTCAGTGCATAACAAACTTCAGGCCCTAGTATACAGTCAATTGAACTTAGCTCTTCCTGCATTTTGGCAAACCGCAGAAGACTAAGATGCCTTTGTATTTTACAACTAAGAGGGCTTTCGGCAGAGACGAAACCAGTGCGCTTTATCAGCGCAACGGTTTCTATGGGGTGGTTATGGCAGAATTGGTAGTTAACTGGAACCCGCTGGTTCGAAGGGATTTTGAAGGTTTCAAAAAGCTAGCGATGGAGATCGATGACCCTAGCGCCCGTGAAAAGGCATTTCTTAAAGCCGGTGGGCTTGTTGATGCGCTGATGGGTGAGTTGGTCAGGATAGGCTATTTCACCGACCCTGAAAGCATCAATTATGCAATTGATAAATATAAAGCGGCTATTGATGATGGGCTTGAGCTAGAGCTCAGAAAAAAACTCTTTCAAGAGGTTTCGACCTTCACTCAATATTTCGAAGACTGCACAGCGTTAACATATGTGCCCTTCGTTCTGGGGGATACGGATCGCGGTATAGTCTCCACTGCCACCCTTGATTACGTCAGTGTCGCAAAAATCGAGGAAGGCGCCGACCCGATGCTCGTTCCTCGTCATGTTGTTCGCATGATTGAGGGCAAGCATCCGGTTAACCGAGGGGCTGTGTTTGGCGGCCTTTTAAGCACGGGGGACCCGAGAGTTTGCTCAGATCTACTTTGGGACCTGCGGCACCAGCTCTCTGAAGATGAAATCAATGAGGCTTGCCTCTGCCATACGGGATTTGTTGGCCAGGCCTCGGTAGAATTTTATCTGAACTGGCTAGAGGAGGTAGTTCACTCTGGGCGCGACAGCCTATTCGGCAAACTGGCTTCGGGCTTGGCCCTGTTACGCCGAAACGTACAAACAGAGTTTGTGTTCACGGGAGAGCGGCCGTTTCCTTATGCCAGCGTCCAGGGCGAGGAACTTCTGGCTATCCTGAAGCCCGTGCCGATTGACGATTTCACCCGTCAAATAGCCGCCCGAATGCTTCATCTTAGCAATCTAGAACAAGAGTCCAAAGTAATGCCTGAAGTACTTGGTATTTGGAGCATCTGCACTCTGCCTGATGCCAAGGGTACTTTGATAAGCGACGACCTAATCGAGAGGTGCTGGGAGCTTATTGACGGGCCCAGAAAGTCAGAACCAAAAGCTGCTGAGGCCCTTTCCGATTATCTTAGAGCCTCAATTGAAATCAGCGGAGATTTCACCCTAGCCTCGAAAATCGGAGAAGAAATTACCAGGCGCGGAATGCCGAGCATCTGGGAGTTCGTTTTTCATCAAGCGGATGCTGCTCTCACGAGCCAAATTTGTGATGGACCTGGCGGTCCGACTTGGGGCCAAATCATCGCGATGCCGGTGATTTGCGATACGGATATAACTGACGATAAAATTCTAGAAATTTGTCAGGCAATCCCTGTTCTTCCAGATGGTCAAGAGTTCAAGTTTTGTCCGGTCATCCTAACGTGGTCAAACCTCAACGGGATTTCCTCGACGCGCTTGCTACACGCAATGCTACAAAAGTGGAGGACCGTTGAAGAAAAGCAGGCTGTGGAAGCAGATATCGCGACTTACGCAGCAGCAACCAGAGAAGAGACTGCTCTAGATGAGGTGGTATTTCAGCAGAACTTTATTTCTAAATTGCGTTTTTTCGTTGGTTATCGCTTCGAGGCAGAACCCTTCCCAGATTATCCTCAGGACCAGAAAGCAGAATGGTATACCCAAGTCAGCAAAAAATTGCAGGCTGAGTGTGGCGACAAAAGCTTTGCTGTGAGATCGCCTCGACCACTTGGGTATGCGCTATACACCGCCCAGAGCGTAATGACCGAGTTAAACGCAAAAGCCGCAGTGTGGATTGCAGAGCGTTACCACTCTCCTGTGGCGCAGGATAAATTTGGGATCCGCCTGGCAGCCTATGGCAACTTATACTCCGGGCTAGCAGATTGCTTTGAGGCAACGGCCTATGATTTGGAAAATGGTGAGACTATCTTTCGCCGAGAGATTCCGATCGTTCTCCCGAGCGTCAGGCCTCACTGGAAGCAAGAGCTCGACCACCTCAGGGTCAATCTGGAAGCTGGTGGCTGCCCCTACGTGGCAGTGGCCCCGATCCTTCAGAGCATATATCTGAATGAGCGAATTTTCCAGGAAACCAAGTGCATCAAGGTTACCCTTGGAGCCCCGACGTCACTGGACAGCAGCGCCGAGGACGGCCTTCCATTTGAGAACATTTCAGAAATTGCTGAAGAAAAGCAACGCTGGCACATGGAAAGCGATCGCCTTCACGTTGATACTGACGCGTTTAGATTAGCATGCGCAGGACAGCTCGGGCTCGAGATTGAAACCGTCCGCGCATCGGGGGAATTCGCGCTCATCAAAGGGCGCTGGTTTCCAACTATACTTATTTTCATGCGCAATGCGAAAGCCGAAGATGGCTCGCCCATTGATTGGCCGCTTGATGAAACGTTAGTCGATTCCGCCATTAAAGCCGCTGCTACCGATACCGGCCGGCGCTGGGCCCATTGGACTTTTGGCGGTGTTCCAGAAGAAACCGAGGAGGTTGATGTCGAGGCCGTTTACAAGTTGGCGCTCAATGATGACCTGGCAGCGCAGGTGCAGCTGGCCCAAATCCTTTACCGAGGCGATAAGGTCGAGAGAAATTTAAGCACAGCTCTGCAATGGTTTCGTAAAGCCGCCTCTCAAGGTCATGGCGATTCCCAAGCAATGGTTGCCTATATGTTGGATGAAGGCCTCGGATGCGCTAAGAATGAAGTTGAAGGTCTGCACTGGCATCGATTGGCAGCAGAGAGTGGATCTGCATTTTCGCAGGAGAAGTTGGGTGCTGCGTACGAGACCGGGGAATTAGTCCGACAGGACTATGAAGCTGCCGTAAAGTGGTATCGATTGGCTGCTGATCAAGGCTCAGCCGATGCCCAATTTTCTTTGGGATGGTTGCTCTACTCTGGAAACGGGGTGCCCCAAAATCTCGAAGATGCGGCTGAGTATTTCGAGCGCTCGGCACTTCAGGGAAATGCTGCTGCTCAATACAACATTGCGGTCATGTATGGTAATGGTGAGCACGGCCCCGTTGATTTTGTTAAGTCATACGCATGGCTTCGCTTGGCAGCTGAGCAAGAATACGAAGGGGCTGAAGACGGTATAGAGGATATTTGCCTGAGGATGTCTGTCGATGAGATAGCAAAAGGAAAGAGGCTGGTTAAAAAACTAGTGGAGGTAGTTGGAACTCAAAGTTAAATCTTTTTATGTTCCAGAGTTGGGGCCTATCCACGACTTACTGAGATACCCGCCAATCCAGCGCACTCTGTTTGATAATTGCTGCCATCTGAACACGATCATCCAGTTATATATGCACCTCAAACCGAGAATAAAATTTAATTTAAATCTTAATAAAATAGTTAAATATTTATAATTTATGCATCTTAAAAACAATCAATGCAAACGCAGCACAAAAATTATCTATAGCATATTGATTTACATATTTTATTAAAAAACTAGATGCATTCTTGGTACCGTTAATGTAACACAGCCTCATAAGCACGCAACGTTTCATCATCGAAGCATATGAACTGGATCAATCGTTCAGCTTTATGGCTCCTCCGCGCCAAACTTATGGCGATTTCGGCCGCTCCGTATAAAGGATAATGATAGATCCCCGTGCTGATCGAGGGGATGGCTACGCTTCGAAAATCGTTTTCAGCGACTAGCCTGAAGATGCTCTCATAGCATTGCACTAGAAGTTCAGGCTCGCCCCTGGCGCCGTCTAGCCAGCGTGGGCCAACAGCGTGGATGACGAACTTCGCTGGCAGATTGAATGCAGGCGTTATAACGGCAGCACCCACGCTGCATCTCCCGATTGCTTTGCAGGCGACCTCCAATTCAGGGCCAGCCGCTTTGTGTATTGCGCCACATACGCCGCCACCCGCTAACAACGAAGGGTTTGCAGAGTTCACAATGACATCAACATGCTGGCGCGTGATGTCGCCCTTAAGAATGCTAATCGCCATTTGGCGACCATTCACCGTTCGCTTCATCCCTAAGACGTTCCATCATAGCGAATAATTCATCCGCCTCTTCCGACGTTTTAGGACCATCATTCGAGGCTTTAGCGTAGGCCCTCATCTCACGGCACCAACGGCTGGGGTCAGCCAGTTTTTCAGGTCGGATGCACAGCATTAGCATTAGGTCGTCATCTGATAAACTTAGAAACGGATGCTTAATCTCATTCACTCGGTTGGACACCATCAAATTGTACAGTTTGAGCGGTATTATACCACCTTTGCATTTAACGCGATACACAGAACAGGCTAGGCGTTTACGTTCCCCCCAGCGGCCCTCGCCGCGCTGGGTTATTCTGCTTCGGCTATGGCCGAAGAGCCTGAGTAATCGTAAGCCTGAAAGCGCTTCGTATGGTACTGCTTGGCGGCACCGGCGATGCGCTTTCGGTCAGCCTCCGAGATTGGCTCTGGGTGTATTGGTCCGTCGCGCTCTAGGCGTTCGTACCGCTGTAATTTGGTTTCTTTAGGCATTCTCTTATCCTTTTCGTGCTGCGAGGCCGGTGCTGGCCACGCGTTTTATTTGGGCGACAAGATTGAGCGTCGCTCTGCGAGGCGATTGCTGAGCATGAGCGCTTGCAGGAGCTGCTTGCTCTAATTGGTCGGGGTCGTCCTGCGATGGCTCAGGGCGGACTGGCTGCCGCTGACGAATGATGGTGATGTCGCCGCCCCGCCTAAGCCGCTGCTCAAACTCCCAGTTTTCTTCGTCGGTGTACGGCGGCTCTCCAATCGGCACGCCGTTTTTACTATAGTATAAAGCCATTAGTTTTCGTCCTTTTCAAAACAGCAGAGGTCTTTGTGCTCTCTCTGCGCAGCATGCTTGGCGCCTGCCGCAGCCGTTCTCTTGTATTTTCCCTTGTTATTGTAACCACGGGGGGCCTGACACGTGGCAGTATGGGCAGAGATCCGCTGGCATTTTCTCTAGAAACCCTTCCACAGTTTGTTTTGTCCACGTCATTCTTCGTTCTTTCATCTGCTCAGTCCATGCGTGATGCTGGAATTTTCTTTGGCGATCTGCTGAATTTGTCCAAAGCTCACCTCTTCCACGACCAGTATTTCTTGGCGCGGCGAGCCGGTCTTTTTCCAATCGTCTCTCTTTTCAAAGAGGCGATAAATGCATTCACCGGCAGCCATTAGGTGATTATAACTAGGATAGCAGTCGAAATGCTTGCGGTAGATCGAGACGTAAGCCCGCAACTCTCTATTTAGCCGTCCGCATCTTAGCCTGAAGCCGATATAGGTATTATTACTGCTAGGTTTATGAAAGTTGAGAGCGGCTATCTCGGCCACGACCTTTTCAACCAAATCATCGGCACTTAAGCCTGCCCCATTCTCGAAGCGACAGGTGCTCATTGGAAACTCCTATCTTGTGCAAGGAAAGGCCGCACCTCGACGCCTAGAGACAGTTCGTTAAGGCGCGCCTGAAGGAGCGAAAGAGATAACGGGTCGTGGACTTCGACCCAGCGGTAACAACTCGACGGATTAGAAAAATCCTCGAAGATGACTTCCCCTTCGCGCCTTCCTTTGCTCCCTTTGGGAAAAATGTTGTGCTCTGATAGAAATCTGAAAGCCTGCGCCTCTGGGTTGAGATTATGCTCCCATTGCGTCTCCCAATCCCAGCCATTCATTGGCGCAAACAACTGCTCTTCCGTCCAGCCAGTTTCCTCGCAGTAATCGTCGATCTGTTGCTGGGTATCGAGAATGTCACCGTGCCAACGAAGGTTGTCGATCAATAACTGAGGCTCCGGGATTTCAAATCGAGGCTCGCCAAGGTGCAAGCGCCAATGGTCCTCAACCTGCTCATAGAATATTGTTTTTGAATGCTCTGCAGGTTTAGTAATCAAGGGTTGGCGCGTGTCACCAACATAGGCAGTTAAATCAGAAATGAGTGATGCCGTAATGATTGAACCAGCACCAACCAAAAATGAACGTCGAGATACAGACATGGTTTCTTCCTTTCGATGCATCGAAAGAAGTGCTCGACAAAATGTTGCGAAAGATACGCTCGTTTAATTGCGACTTCCGCCACATCTCGCCTGAGCGAATACCACCTTGCCCGAGTTGGCAGGTTGGTGAAGGTTGGACCTTCTCTTGATGCCTAACCGAAATAGCATAAACAATTGGGTTTGCAACAGCGGAAAAGGATAGTTGCCATTCCTCGTCAAATATTGTGCAGCAGCCCTACACGCACCCATTTACGAAATTGCCCGTTGTACGTGCATACCAACCGGACCCTGTGCCCAGCGAACTGGCGCAGGAAACCTCGCTTGCCTAGAGGCACATCATATTGGAAGGACTGCCCAACTCTAGTTAGCTGATAATCACGGTAATCAAGCCATGCGCCGTCATACTGATGCATCCGCGTCAGGTGCTCAAGGTGCTGCCGCATTTGCTCTTTTTTCGGCGACCAACCGCCGGGCGTATTGAGTAGCTTAGCAGCCAAGTGCCCGATCAGATTGTCTCTGGTGTCGACAATCATTTCATAAGGCAAAATGACACTGGGGCGCGGTCCGCGGGCGTAGTACCGTTCAAAGCCTTCAAGCGTAGCGTCCATCAATGCCCTCTTTTATGTTACACTTATGCGTGAGTTTCTTATTTGGTATTCTTCTTTTTATTCTTTGTCCAAAATAACAAAGCTTTTGGACCCCTTAGTGAGGCTGCTCGGTACTGGTAAATCCAGTACCGAGGATTCGAATCCTTCCCCTCCGCCATTTAACCCATTGGAATCATTCTACTCCCTGGGCTTGGTTAGAAAAATTCGGTGCACTTCAAGGGTTATAGATAGCAACCCCTCCACCGCCCATCTGTGGCGTTGGTTGATATAGGCTCTCTTGGGGCCGATTTTCTCTGAAGCTCTCGACTGCAGCGGCTTCAGTGGATGACAATAAGATATTGAAAATATAGCTTTTCCGGCTTTCTCATTTTAGAGTTGGCGATGAGTTACAAAAACACAGATGTTGCTCAACGCCAACTACTCACGGAACCGAACCGGCGTCTGCATTCGAAACCAAATGGTCACGCTTTGGCCTTGAGGACGCGATGAGCCATGAGTTAGATAACCGGATCAGATTGCAGAGACCACATTCGTGTCGATCAGCGAGCACAAATGGTCATCTAGCAGCCGGGGAATTTGCCCGCCCGAAATCAGCACACCGGCCTCCATGTTCTTTTCCATGGCGTGCCCGGTGAGGTTCGCACTGGTTATGAAACACATCCTCCCGTCTGCCACGGCCACTTTGGCGTGGACGCGACCATCGGAAAATTGCGCAGCCTTGTCTCGCCATGCATAGAGATTGGCGGCCGGGACCAGCGCGCTCATCTTGCCTATTGCATCAAATGAGATGCTACCGCCGTGGTCCTGGGATAGCTCAAGCAGCATTGATATCGCCACGCCTCTAGCAGCAGCTGCATTCAGGGCCTTAACGATGGCGGAGACGTCGTAGGCGACGAAGCTGGTTATGAATAGCGTCTGCTCGGTGGCGTTGATGACTTGCAGTAGCGCTTGCTCCGTCCGACGGGCCGAAACGAAGGGCGTCGTCGGCCCCGTCCACACGAGTTCCGTAGATTGCTGGTTAACCACCTTGGTGAAGACATGGCCGGCAGCGAGCAGCATCGACGCAAGTTCATCGGCACCGACACTGGTTCTTAGCCATGCTTCGACGAGCTGATCCACTACCCCGGCGGCGGCAGGCGTGCCGACTACGCTCGAAAGTGAACTGGCCGCTTTACTGGTGCCGGTCTGGCGTATCTGGTTAGCGATTGACTGAACTTTTTCTGGAGAGACAAGACAGGCCACGGCTGCCACGGCGTCCAAGAGCTCCTCCATGTCACCACCCCTTGAAGAAGGCGGCGTCTACACGTTCCAAGGTAGGAACCAGCAGCGACCGATCAAGGTAACGGTTTCCTCGCTCACACGACGTCTCAGCAACGAGGCTGCAGGCGTGGCATGCGGCTGCGTGGAGTGATCGGTCCTTTTGCGGGTCGTGCTCGGAGCAGAGCGGGTCCGAGGAACAAATTTTCGTGCGGTTCAAGGCTTGCTCCAGCAGGCGCCCGAGATTTTCTGGCTTACCAAGATCGACCAAGCCGCCAAGTGTGCCGTCAGAGTCAGCGGCCGCCGTGTAGATAAGGATGCCCGCCTGCGGGCTTTCTCCGGAGGTGTCGGCATAGATTCGCTCGCGGATGCTTGCAGCGTTGTAGCCGCACTCCAGCGCCAGCTCACGGATCAGCAAGTGCGAGAGCGTGTGGAGCATGGCGTACCTGATGCCAGGGTAGCCCTCATTAGGGTCGAGATGACGTGAGTTGCGCCATCCCCTGTGCCCGCCGCGTAGCATCTGGTCGACCTTCTCCACCGCAGGCAGAGCCTCCCAGGCAACGAGTGCCTGTTCGTCGAACTGTATGAAGATGCCTTCGCCATGGACTTGGTTTGCTGGAACCCAGTCCGGTTTGCTTCGTGAGAGGCTGGCCATCTGCGGCCGCTCATTCGGATTCCCAGTTTCCTCGGGCGCCTCCACTCGGGTGAAACCGAGTAAGGCATTGACCTCACGCAGTCGCTCCAGAAGGAGCACTCTGCCGATAAGCTTAGCAAAGGGTGGGGGCGTACCGACCTTCTTGCTCATGAAGTGCGGGTAATCCGTGGGCGGATTCTCCCCTTTCAGCACGTCCCACTCGGGGCCCTTGATGTCGGCCTCACCCACGACTTCATGCCCAGCACCTTCACGGTGCACTTCGATCGCCAACCAAATCGACGCCGCCGGATACTTATCGATCCCTGGCAGCGCCCCGGTTTTTTTCAAGGTCTTAACCGTCACCGACACTTCAGCTTCGGATCCAAGATCCTCGAAAAACTCCCAGCCATCCTGGATCAGCTGGCTGAGCGGGTCCTTGGTCTGGGGAATCGCAAGGGCAGAAAGCGTGATCGGGAACCAACTGTTCGTAGCGCCTAATAGAACCGCGCGCGCTTCCTCGTCGCACTCGTTATCAAAGTGATCAAGGTGGGGATGCCGTCCTCGACAAACCGGCAGGTTCTCTTTCCCAGCCTTGCCAAATGCTTGAGCCAGGCTTCTTGAGCTTGAGCACGAGTCACACTTCACCCAGAGGTTTTCTGTCTGTAACGAGGCCCCGCTCTCATAAAAGCGTAACGTGCCCTTGCACGAGCTGTTGCCGCCATGGACAAAGTAGAGCCAAGGGAAGTCGTCGAGATGCCCATCACGGCAGGCCAACAAGAAACGTGCCGGCACGGCGTCAGCATCCTTGGCTGGCTGATCGCCGCTTGAGCCCCGACATCCTTTGTGGATAAACCGCGTGCGCTCGGGCCTGAAGCGGTTCTCTTTGATCTCGAATAGTCCGGCATCGAAGGGCGACAACAAGCCGCATTTCACGCAGCGCATCCAGCGCGGGAATGGCCGGACCGGAACCCCGATGTTGGCCTCGGCTGACCAGACATCGACCAGTTCACTCTTCTGGAATGGCGGCATCCGCAGATTTTCGACTTGCTCTCCCAGTGCCTTTCGGACGGCGGCTAACAGTCTGGCTTCCTGGATCGGTTGACATCGGTCCTTCTCCCAACGGTCGATACCAAGTGTTACGACGGACAAGCTCGGCAGATCAATCAATGCTCCTGGGCCATATGTCCAGAGCAGTTGGCTGGGTCGTACTTCTCCGACTGGAGTCTTGCTATTGATGGTCATGGTCAATCCTCATCCTTCGTCGTAGGACGCGGCTTCCAGTCGTGATCGTCCGTGATGCGGCTCGTATTCATGATTAAGCGCACGCCAGGCTCAACTTCCCGCATCGACATCGGCACGGTCCAGTTGTCCCAAGCGTGAATTCCTGGTGAGCTGATCAGGGCTTTTGTTGTCGCCGCTTGCGCTCCACGCTTCTCGTAGGCAAGTGTTCGACCTGGAACGCTCACTTCCTTGGCCCATTCATCTGCGCGTTCCTTGAGCTCCTGTTGGGCCAGGCTTTTGGTGCTCGCCAGTTCGCTGACATTCCATGCTCGGTTTACGATTACATCAATAGCCTCGGTGATTTCGCTCTGGTCTGACTTGTCCAACTTCCCCGCCCCTTCATTGGGGCTGAATACATCGTTCTCAAGGCGCATCAGGCTGAGCAACGAACCTGTCAGACCACGGTCCATGGCTCGGGGCGAAAACGGTGTAACCGATTGCGCTTCCACATGCTTGTAGAACGTTGCGTGGTAATGCTCGAATGTCTCGTAGTGGGAGAGGTCCCGGGGGCGCGCCCAGGTGAGCACGGTGCAGACAAGACCGGGAAATGAACGACCCACCCGGCTGGTAGCCTGGATGTACTCGGCCGTGCCTTTGGGTTGGCCGTTGACCGCCATCAGCCCCAGCCGATTGACGTCGACACCGACTGACAACATGTTGGTGGCCAAAACCACATCGATCGCCCGGGTGTCGCCCTCTTGCCACTTGGTCACGTATTTACCGGCTGTGGTGTCGAACTCGGACTTGAACTTCACCTCAAGGTTGTCGAGGTACTTCGGGATGTCTTGGCTAGAGACGCGGGATGTCAACTCGCGAATGTTGCTGACGCTGCGTTGCTCCAATGCGGGGCGTTCGACCATGCTCATCTGCACCCGGTAGGATCGCGTCTGCACGTCGTCCTCTGCCAAGCGCTTCATGCCCCCCAGCTCGCGCAGCGAGTTGAAGTAGCCGACCATGGTCATGTATGGGTCTGAAGGCTCGCCAAAGCGATCGAACAACCCTTGGGCAGCGGTCAGGAAAGCCGTATAGACCCGAATCAACATCGCAGGCCGCGAACTGCCCGGGGAGCAGACCCCGAGGTAACGCCGTCCAGGCCTGTCCTCAATCGGTCGCTGGACGGAAAAGTAG
The DNA here is from genome assembly GCA_027488785.1 of Sphingomonadales bacterium. Classification (GTDB taxonomy): domain Bacteria; phylum Pseudomonadota; class Alphaproteobacteria; order Sphingomonadales; family Sphingomonadaceae; genus Sphingorhabdus_B. The sequence continues at coordinate 11,452 of JAIYAY010000013.1, forward strand.
TTGTCCTCCACGTCCAATCCATGCGGCGGGAATACAGACACGCGGCGCATGAAGACGTTGTTAACCTGCTCACGGGCTTTGCGAACAGTGGCCGTCGACGCGATAATCTTCGGCTTAACTGTATGCTCGCCGAGCTTCCAGCCGCATAGCCCATCGACGGCGGTCTCATATAAACCAACCATTGTGCCAAGCGGTCCGCTGATTAGGTGGAATTCATCCTGGATGATCAGGTCTGGCGGACGGATGGGGCTAATGTTTTTGACCTTGGTGGCGCCGAGTCCTCTGCTAGCCTGGTGATTGCCATTGCAGTCCGCGCCCTGCCATAGAAGTCCGTGTCGATCGCATTCCTGGCCGACCCGGCCGAACAGTGTGCGTACCTGGCCCCGCCACGCCATCATGGCGAACTTGTCCACCGTGGCGATCATCATCGTCGGGGGGCGATGGTATATCTCCTCATCCACGACAAGAACCGGAATGCCGGCGTGTGAGAGCTTGCTGGACTTGCTCTTCGAAAAGTCGCAGCGGCCCTTTTTATCGCCGCAATACACGAAGGTCCGCCCACGCCCCTTGTCGACCTCTACGTCGCGCCCTGGGGCGACTTCCGAGCCGCACCAAGGGCAACTGGTAAGCTGCGCTGGGGACGCTGCCCCGGCATTGTACTTGCCGGGGTTGCGAATGTCCTCAATGGCCCGATGACTTTCCTCGGTCGTGCCGGGTGTCACCTTGTTGCCCACCCAGAGTCCGATGGTGAAGGGTTCGGTGCCGAGCGTATCGTCACCCTTCGCCAGTGCCTCGCGTCGCAGCACCTCCATCGCACAGATCAGTGCCGTTGCACGCTGGAACTGCTGCAGCGTCAGCAGACGCAGGGTGTAACGCATGATCACAGCGAGACCGCGCGAACCGTCGTAGCCGCCCAGGTTGCCATGCATGCGCCGAATGGCCATGGTGAAGGCGGCGACACCCAAGTAGGCCTCGGTCTTACCGCCGCCGGTGGGGAACCAGAGCAGGTCGGCATAGGCTTCTACTGGTTGCACACGATCCGGGTGTGTGGGGTTAGCCAGTGAAGGGATCGACAGGAGCAGGAACGCCAACTGGAACGGACGCCAGCTGCGGTTCTTAAGCACATCGAACTGTTCGACGGTGACATCCTTGCCGCGCCGAATCTCTAAGGCGTATTGGCTGCGCACACGCTGCGTCGCCATTGCTTGGTTCGCAAAACGGAAGGCCGCCAAAGCCTTCTCGTCACTCTTCAACGTATCGATACCCTGCTGCAGACGCTTGTGGGTCTCCTGGCACCGATCCATCGCCAGTTGTGACTGCGCGTCGTAGCCAAGCACGTCAACACCGACCCGAGCACGCTGCTCGCCGATCCACGCTGCGTAATCCTTGGTCAGCAAGCTCAGGGCATCGACCAACGGACCGATTTCCAAGGTTGCGAGGCGCTGCATGTCGAGCAGGCCCGTGCTCACCATCTCCTTCATCGCAGGACGGTCCGCCTGGTCGAGACCCGGCGTCTCAGTGACCTGCACCTCGTATTGAGGTAAGACGACCGTACGCACCTCGGTGGCCAGTGTCACGTCATCTGCCGTTTTGGCATGAACGGCGACGCCATGGCCCACGGCAAACTCCACCCGGTTGCGGTAGATCATCTCCAGCGATTCACGCTCCGGGTCCATGCCATCCGCATCCAATACCGGACGTCGACGGAAAATGGCGCGCTTCTGAGCTTCAGCTTCCGAGCGAACGATCAGTTCAGGCTGGAAGACCCAGGCGGAATCCCGGTTGCTTTCGGGCTCCTCTTGTGCGTTGACCAGGAAAAGTGTGACTAAGCGGTCGCCATTTGCATTTTTAGCACGAACTGAGCCTTGCACCCGGACGTCGGGATAGTTCTCGTCTGGTGCCTGATGGGTGATCACACCTTCGGTAAGCGGCAGCACCAACTTGCCACCGCAGGGGATGCGTTGCCAGACCTTGACCTTGGCCTGCTCCTGGGCTCCGGTCTCTTTGTTCATGCGCGTGCGAAAAATCTCGTGCTCGTCACTGCGTTCGTAACGCCCCCAGCGCACCTCGATCTCAATCCGTTCGGCATCACCATCGACGCAGAAGGTCATGCCCAGACTGCTCGGCACCAGCGACTGATTACTGGCCGCGTCGATCTCGTCGCCCGCGTCGGATTCGGGCTCTGCTCGACCGGTCGCAGTACCAAACTCCGCACCGGGTTCATGCCGGCCAGGCACCTTGGGGTCGGTAGGTTCTTCGACCTCTTCGCTCGCCAGTGGCCCTTCGAGTCCCTCAATGCCACCTTGCGCCGCCTCGCGTGGGGCGAGCTTGCCTACCAAATAGCGGTCGCGCACACCCATGTCGACAATGCGCTCGTGAGAGCCGCCAGCCGGGCCGAGCAGATCGTCCATCACGGCCAGTTGCAGTAGTTCTCGAATGTAGGCGAGTTCCTGCTGATATTTGGGTGAGCGGGCATCAAAGCCGACTGACGGGACATCGTCTATGGTCTTGTGAAGCGTATTGGTCAGCGCGTCGATAAAGTCGGCCCACTGGACTCGACCGACAGTCCCTGAGGTCGGCGCCGTGAGCGCGGTGACGCCAATCGAGACCCGCTCTGCGACCGACAGCACTCGGTCGAAATAGAGTGTGGTGGCGTCGAGATCGGAACGGACTCGCAGCAAACGCCCAACACGAGTGATGTCGCCAGCGGGATTCAGAACCAGAATCCAGTTGTCCACCTCAATGGCCTGATAGAGTTGCCGCGCCCCCTTTAGAACCAGAATGTAGGGCTTGAGCCTGTCGTCAATGCATATACCTTGATCAACAGCAATCCATGCATTTAGGCTCTTAGTTTTTGGCTGCTCTGGCATGACTATCCTCAAACTTTGAATTCACTGACCAAAAGCGTCTCTACACGCTCCACGGTATTGAAACCGTTCGAAATCAATATCTCGGCGATATCCCGCCCGGAAATAAACAAGATCGGGTGGCGATCTTCCCGGACTTCCTCATAAGCCTGCCGTGAGACCAGTGCTGTAGTAACCAGAACGCCAAATTGTCGGTGTCGAATTCGCGAAATGAGACGGGAAACTTCCTTTACGCCAATAGTATTAGGGGGCAACCCATTTATTGGCGGCCGATAACACTTGGCCTCTAAAGAAAACTCTGCATATACTGGGTCATCGGCTAGTCCGAGCAAGTATCGGCCAATGGCATCACGACCGCCATCAATCGTTCCGCGGGTAATTTCATCAATGATGACCCTTGAATCTGTCATCTGATAAATACGTGCGGCGAACGCTTCAAAGGCAATAGGCGTGTCTTTAAAATGTTTCCAAACACATTCCAGAATCGAAGCCTTTAACTGCGTATCAGGCGTTTGTTGCTCTACCGATCGTATAACGGTCGTTGGTTCAGCAACAAGCGGTCGATAGGTGCCTGTCGCCACCCAGTCCTGCCAAGTTTTTGGTGCATTGAATGTGTTTGGGTTACCGGCAGCCAAGTCTAAGATCCACGCTCTTGAAACGACGGGCACATTCAAAATTGTGAAAGTTGAGCGATAGTTTTGAAAGCGCTGTCCATTTGTGGATTTCCACACTGCCACCAAATCCTCTGTCGCCGACATGCCCGGGAACCCAGGAACGGCCAGTCCCTTGAACTGCACTGAGCGAGCACCATTCCTTGTTTGGTGTTTTTTGAAAATTAAGAACGGCGCCACGCCCACTCGCGGAGCGGTCTGGTCATGTAGGCAACTAAATGCGTAGCGAAGCACTCTATTGCCCCCAGCTCGCGTGTCATGGAGTTCATGGCCGGGGGTCTTGTTGTCACCGAAATAGATGAATTTCCCGTTATTCAAGTCAAGAGAGTCAGGCCAGTCTCGATCTTCACCTGTGGTAAAAAGGACCACCCAGTTCTTTCGGTCCCCGCGCCCAGACACACGGAAGCCACCCATATTTCCCGAACCTGGTAAAAGCTTGGAAATGGGCTCGCCTGATAGCTGACCATCAGTGCTGCTCTCATATATCGCGTCAACGATAAGGTCTGCAGTCGGGAGCCGAGAGAATGGAAAGGTCTGGCTCATTGCTAAATTCCGACCATCCGATGACGTGCACCAAGCCTCTCGCCTTTTCCCAAGACTAAAGCCCAGTGACCCGGTGCGACAGCGATATCGGAAGTCGGGCCACGTCCAATCCGAACAGCATACCCATTGAAGGCTGGCTCACCGCGAATGGTCCACGCAGCATGTTGAGAGCCAGCATGTCCTATCGGCTCATTCATCCTTGATCACTTTCGGGAATACTGCAGGGCGGCCACCGAATTGAGACAGAGGTGACGCGTCTAGGATAAACTGGACTTGATCTTTTGGCTCGGATGTCGGCCTGCTTTTCCCTCTACGCGGCACAACCTTTTTTTGTTTCGATGAATTACGTACATCCTGGTCAATGTAGCGTAACCTGTTCATTTCGCAGAGGCTGTTCAGGATATTGTGCCGCGCCTTTTCACTCATGGTGAACCGGGTGTTGTTTCCATCCGGTAGATAGCCGACTTCATGGAAACCAAGTTCCAGATCAATCTCTGCAAGTCCGTAGGATTCGAGAACGGCTTCGTTGACTGCTACCTGGATTTCCCTGCAACGTTTGATTTCTTGGCGATGGAATTCAGGGTTGTGCAAATCGTTGTAGAAACTTGTCATCCCCTTCTTGTCTGAACGCATAAATTCTCGCCTCGTGTGGAATAAATCCTTGCCAAGTTCAGAGAGCTTGCCAGTCTCATTCTTAAGTAGATCATTCGGAAGGGGAAACGTCTCGAAAATATCGCCATGGGTGTATCGTAGGCTGTGCCCCATTCGGGAGCCATGCTCCCAAGCCCATACAGCGTGGATGTCGGAAGACAGGCAGCCTAGAAGCCCAAAGCTATCGCTCGCGATCACACAGAGAGTGTTCGCATACACATACTCGTTAGGCACCATCGTAAAGCTAGGGTACTTCGTTGCACCAGTTGCGAATACGATCACCTGCTCTAGTCTATGGCTGTCATCAATCCAGTCAGATGGATGTGACTGAAATAAATCACCGCGTCCAATTCTATGATAAAGCTCCGGGCGCGGGCGAAGATGCAACCACCACGTTCGCTTTGCTCCGGCGTCATTTTGTTTCTCGCGCTCTGGCTTTACGGCACTTTCCACCATTGCGAAGGCCGAAGAATATCGACGCGCTGCTAGCTCCGACCAATCGAAAAAGTTGATGACATATCGTCCTGGTTTATGTTCGGGGTGTTGGTTGACTTCTCGGCCGATTAAATATGGATAGAGAACCTGTTCATAGTCACGGTCTACAGCGAGAGCCGTGGCGACGAAGGCTTCATCCACGAGGAAGCCATCACCAAGGATAATGCTGCCTTGGAAGACCAGTCCTGCATTGCTCTCCAACTTCTTCGGCGCCCATGCTTCGACCTCCCCGAGGTGCGAGCTGATAAAGGGCACAGCCTTACCACTTAGAAAGCGAGCTCCTGCCCATTGCGATTTTGCCATATGGACACGGCTGGTTATGACATTGGCCGTTCCAGGCCAAACCTCGTTGGGGTATGCCGCGATGATCTGTCCACCAGCTTCTAGGAGCTGCCCGAGCCCAACGTTTCGGGTATCGCCTTCCGCAATTGTGTTCACTGCGATCAAACCAAAGAGGCCACGTTCTGATAGCAGCGAGAAGGTGCGAAGGAAAAAGTAGGCGACGAAGTCCGCTGACCCTCGCATCCCGGCCGCTATATTTTCAACAAGGTACTCGCGAAAAGCAGTTCCCATCGCACCGGTTATCTTTTGCCCGCCGAGGAATGGAGGATTGCCGATCAAGGCATCGAAGCCGTCGCGTTCGTTGCCAAAAACCTCTGGGAACTCGAGCGGCCAATGAAAGGGATCACGGACCAGGCCATCGGGCGCATCAATACGCAGGTCTGTCATGGCATCCCGACGCAGCCGTTCCATCGCTGCTTCGGCCCCGTTTGCCGCGGCATCGGCCAAGACCTCGAGGGTCTGCAATCGATCCGTGCGTTCTGCCGCACGCGCTTCTGCCAGGACAACTCCAACGAAGGCGTCGGCCACTGCCTGCGGCAGAAGCAGCGCCTGTCGCGACTCTGCATCAAGTGCAGCCATCGCATCCACATCTCCGATGTCCCGGATAGGAATGGAGCGTAGCCGGGTGCGTAGTTCAATGGCCCGATCCACAGAGGCCTGGATGCTCCGCCCGAACAGTCGGAGCTGTTTCGACCCCTTCGGGATCATACTGAGCTCGGTTAGCTGCCGGATGTCGTGGATCCCGAGAAGGCTGTCACCACTGCGCAGATTGTGATCCAGAAAACCGAAGGGGCGCCCCTTGGACATGGTCGTCAGCCAGAGCGAGAGCTTGGCTAGCTCGACGGCCAGAGGGTTTTTGTCCACTCCATAGAGGCACTGCTCTGCCACGAGGCGACGAGCGACGATAGCGCGCTCTTCCGCGTCCTGAGGCAAGGGGTCGAAGCCTCCGCAGGAGGCGTCATCAACGATGCGTCCTTCGTTATCAATCCGCTTGCCGATGGCCTCTGTAACCGTCCAAGCCTCGACCAGCCGGTCCGAGAGCCACCGGCACGCCTGTACCAAAAACGCTCCAGAACCCATTGCCGGGTCACAGATCTTCAGGTCGAGCAACTCCTCTGCGCTTTTCAGCTGCCAATCCTTGGGCTGATAGCCTTCGGCCGGACCGCGATAGACGACCGGCGTTAGCGTCTCCTCTACTATCTTCTCGGTTAGGCTTTTCGGCGTGTAGTGCGCACCGCTCTCGCGTCGGTCTGCGCCAAGCACAACGACGAAGGCACCCTTATGATGGAGGAGTGGATAGCCCCAAGGGTCGATCCGCAGCAAAGAGACGTAAGGGAGGACACGATCACGAAGACCGATATCACCCCTGCAAACGGTGAGGAGACGCGCGGTGAGACGATCGTCGGCCGCCCGCTCAAGTGCGTTACGGATAGCCGACTCCGAGCGTTCGCTCCGCCCCTTAAGCATGTCCACAACTGAACCCGCGCCATCCAGGTTCGCAGATTCTAACTCTCCTAGCGTCACGCGTGGGCTCTTGGCCTTCGCGCCGCTATCGAGTTCTAGCGTTACGTCATCAACTCTCTTTACCGTGCGGTCGAGGAGCCCCTCATACACGTGCCCTATCTGCTCCACGTCGAGCGCGCGGTAAGACAAGGTTCGGCCTTCGAAAGTCTGGATCGCCTCCAACAACAATAGAACTGTGCGGTCGTCGATTGGCAGTGGCTCCGCCGGATCACTCCGCCAGCTCGTGCCTTTCTTTCTTCCTTCGAGGAAGGGGTATCGGTCGGGGTCGAACAGCGAACCACCCAGGGCAGGAAGCTGCAACGTCGGATGATCAATGCCGCCATACACGCCGCGAAAAAGTGCCAGCAGCCGTGACCAGGCAGATCGCCGACGCTCAAGTATTTCTTCAGACTCTGCACGCAGCTGCATTCGCAGGCTGGAGGTTGCGTAGAAGGTGTCGTAGCGGTGATCACCCAGTAAAAGAAGAGCGCGTTCCTCGGCAGACAGCAGGAAGACGAGCCGCATCATGACCGTCAGACTGGCCTCGTAGAGTTCTCGCGGATCGACATCGCGCAAGAGCTCACGACTCCGCTCCTCGTCGGCGCGGTCAAGAGCCTGAACGAGCACTTCAACGGCGTGCCGGACCTGCTCGCCCAGCGCTTCGGTGACGTCGTCCTGATGCTTCAAGGACCGCTCATAGAGCGCGGGTAGCTTGCCGTCGTCGGGCCCGAAGAAACGACGGACCCCCAAAAGGCTGACGAATGCTCGAAGTGTTTCCGGTTCCTGGCCCCACAGGCGCGCATACCAACTCGCGAAGCCTGCGACGGCGCCGACGGGCGCGTGGACGAGCATCCAGCGCTCGCCATTAGTGATGATGCCAGTTGGACATCCCGTCGACCGGAGCAGAGCGACCATCCGATCGGCCGGTGTGATCACCAGGCCATCGAAACGGCGCGTCGCGTCCAGATCGGTATCAGGCTCGTAGACGTGGATGAGCAGGAGCGGCTCGTCTGAGTTCGTCGGATTCACGACGGCTAGGTCGGGCGCGACCGTGACGCCGTGTTCGGGCATTGAAACAGTCAGCTGCTCAGGCAGGTTCGCGCCTTTGCGCAAAACCGTCTCATCCATCTCCAGCGCGGTGATCAGCACGTCATCGATCCAGGCCGCGTGCAAAGCAGGCATGTCGAGATCGTCCGTGTCGACCGCGTCGCGCCATTCCTCATAGGTTCGACGCAGCCGCTGCGGCCTGCCAGACGGCAGCGCTTCGAGGCCTTGAGGAAAGTCGTCCCTCAGTACAGGGACAGCAAGGAAAGGGCCTGAGACTTCGATAAGATTTAGCCACTCGTGATCGTTGCTCATCCGCACTTCTCCGTCGCGAGGGACTCCGGCACCAGCAGCACCACGGCCACAGGGAAGGTATGCTCAATGGCATTCGAGTGCCGTTCCTCGATCGCGCGCAATTCCTCTTCACGTTCCTTCGGGATCCGTGCCAGGCGTGCTTCGAGGGCTGCTTGGTCGCGCTTCAGCTGCGTGCGTTCGTCCTCGGAGAACAGTGAGAGCTGCATAGGTTGCTGCTCTGCGGCGATTTCTGCTTTCAGCGCTGACTCAAGATCGTCCAGTACTTGGCGGATGTCCTCGGCCTCATTGCGCTTCCGGTTCTCTATCGTATTCACGAGGAAACGTAGCCGGTCCTTCGAGCGGGCCTCGACGGCTGCCAGAACCGAATCACGCTGTTTATCGAAGCGCGTCCGAAAGGCGTCTAACGTCGCATCCGAAAGGGACGCCGGCTGCGACTCTTCTAACCAACGCCGTACCTCCGTTACCCGCTCCTCCCGCCTGAAACCGGCGTCGCGTAGATATCCGCCAGCCTCCGTGAGCTCTTCGTGCAAACGGTGGTGGTTCCCACCGGTCACCAAGAGCCGCGACATCACCACCACGGCGGGTCCTTCGATCCGCCCATCCGGAAGCGAACGCACAGTCACGCGATGAAGCTTTTTAACGTCGTCTCGGGCCCAGATCTCCGCGCGCAAAAGCCTGAGACTGATCTGAACCAATCGGTGGTTCAGATGGACGTGGACTAAGTCGTCACGGCCCTTTGCTACCTCTTGATCGAAGGTGATCGGGCGAATTTTCTGCGTATAGGGATGTTCAAGCCCCTCAAGGCATCGGGACCAGGAACCGGAGAGCGCGGGCATTCGAAAGACCGTGCCATCGGGAGCACCTGAGAAGGAAATCGGCTCCAAGTCGGGTTTGTCCGCGAGGCGCAACGCGGTGCGTACCGCTCGTTCGATGTGGTTGGGCACGAGGCGCTGTTCGTGACGGGTCTCATCCAGTCGTTCATGGAGTTTGGCCACGCGTTCGCGAAGATCACGCTCCGCCTTCACGAAGCGGCGAGATTTCTCCATTCGAGCTTCGGCTTGTCTTGTGTCGAGATCGCGGCGGCGGCCCTCAAGCAAGTCAGGCAGTTGAGGCGTGATAACTGGGTTAACACTCCCCATGTCGGCGCGCATCGCATCCAGTTTGCGAAGCGCTCGCAAGATATCATCGCCGTGGCCACCTTCAGCATCCACGGGATGCCAGATGACGACCTCATTGGCCCGTTGCCCATGACGGTCGATCCGCCCGTTCCGCTGTTCCATAACATTCGGGTTGTAAGGAATTTCGAGGTGGATCATCAGATGGCACTGGTTCTGGAGGTCAATGCCCTCGGAGGCGGCATCTGTCGCCAGCAGAACCCTCACCGGGGATTCAGATGGGCTGGCCTGGAAAGCGGCCTTAACGGCCTCACGCTCCTTTGGATCCATGCCACCATAGATAAGAGCCAACCGCTCGCCCCCAAAGCCGTGGGATGCGAGGATCTCAAGCATCCATTGCTGGGTGGCGCGATACTCTGTGAACAGGATGACCCGCTCATTCGTCCAGTTCTCACCGTCTTTCAGGTGATCATTCAGCCAACTCAGTATGGCAGAGGCTTTAGCATCAGTGCGATGAGCTGCCTGCTGGGCCCAGGACCGCAATTGGTTGATCATCCGGCGTTCGTCATCAGTCGGTGGCCTGACATGTTTCCCGGCTTCCTCAATCGCTTCAGCTTCGGCAGCGTCTCGCTCTGTATCGTCTGCGTAGTCTTCTTCAGTCTTCGCTATCGCCCGCCGAAGGATGCGGTCATCGAATTTTATCTTGTTGCGATCGCCAGCCGTGCGGCCTTCGATCGTCGCGATATGCCGCTCCAGTGTCGCTGCGAAGGCTGCAGGTGACGATGATAGGCGCTTGCGCAACAATTGGTGAACAAAGTGATCGACGGCCCGTCCCTCGTCAGAACCGCTTTCGCGGCTCTTGATATATGCCTCCAGTTGCTGCCGGGCGTCTCTTTCGTCCTCGCTATACTCGACTGGCAGCGCCTCAAGCCGCCGCTCTGGGTAAATGCGCTTTCCGTTCGCATCGACTAGATCACTCTTCAGCCGACGGACCATCACTCTGGCGAGCTGAGGGTCACTGGGGAGAACGTTTCTCGCAAAGCGCTGATCATCAAGAAGTTCGAGCAACGCCGTAAAGGACTCCGTGTAACCGTCGTGCGGCGTGACTGTGAGAAACAGTTTATGCTGGAAGTGTGGCGCGGCAAGACGAACCAGCCGCGTCCTTTGGCTTTCAACAGCATAGCGGCCGACTGTCGGGGCAATGTTGTGAGCCTCGTCGATGATCAATAGGTCGAACTTCCTGGGGTGGGTCACGTGCGGAGGCAGCGTATCCCGCAGGAGGCGCAAGCCTTCACCCTGCTTAGCCCAATCCATCGACGCGATTAGACGAGGAAATGACGTCCACGGGTTGGCATGGAGACCTTGCTCACGGCGCAGACGCTTGACGTACTCCGTATCAACGATCCGGAACTCCAGTCCGAACTTCTCCTGCATTTCAAGGCGCCACTTTTCCTGCAACGAGGCCGGGCAAAGCACGAGAACAGTGCGGGCACGGTGCCGCAGAAGCATCTCTTGAATGACGAGGCCTGCCTCAATGGTCTTTCCGAGGCCGACGTCGTCGGCGATCAGGAGATTGGTACGCGCCATGTCGATGGCGCGAACGAGCGGATCCAGTTGATAGTCCTCTATGCTCACACCGCTACGGAATGGTGCCTGCAGATATCCCCGATCGGCATTAGTCGCTGCCCCCCACGTTACCGCGTCAAGGAATGCTTGAAGCGTCGTGGGATCATCCAGCCCAGTCATACGGGGCAGTCCTGCCCGTTCGATTACATGCGCGCCAGGCTCAAGTTCCCAGAGTACCTCAATCTCTTCACCCAATGCATCTTCGTCGATTGAGGCTAGCCTCGCGATATGCTGCTTCGGAAGGCCTGCGGAGACTGAGCCTGCTTCAATGTCGGAAACAATCCATTGACGACGACGTACCTCGACCAACTGACCAGGCTCTGGGGCAGCGCTAAATTCGGCAATATTAAGATTTTGATCCGCGTTCATCAGAAGCCCCGTCCTCTTTTCGCCCGACTATGACCCCTTGGGCTTAAGGTCGCATAAAATTCGGTCACTTAGTTACGCCACAAGCGCTTGGCCCGCATGGGCTGGGCAATCCCTCTCAGACCGAACTTTTAGCTCAATTGAGTGGTATCCTAGATGATCAATTATGGCCTTGCCGATTAACTTGCCCAGCGTAACAGGGACTGCATTGCCGATCATTCTTCCAAGAGCTTTAAACTGAACCCTACCGCCCTCAGGAACAAACGAATAGGTTCTAGGAAAACCCTGCAAAATTGCACCTTCACGAAGTGAGATTGCGCGGTTTTGAACCGGATGACCGAAGCGGCCATTCCCAAATCCATAAAACTGAGTGGTTAAGGTTGGAGACGGGGAATCCCAGACCATGCGGCCATAAACCCCAGGGTAAGTTCGGCCAGAGTCACGTCGATGACACTCTGCGACGAGATTTTTTGGCCAATCGCGCCAAGTTCCCCCTGGGCGTGAAGCCTTAATTCTCCGAAGGTTAAGATCGGTAAGTTTTGACGCAATATGGAGTGGATCCGCAGTATGAGCTTCGCCATCAACAATCGCTGGAAGGTCGCCTATTGCTTCCCGCACCGTCATTATTTGATCATTTGAGGGCGCCGCCAATTGAACTCCCCCCAGCCGGGACGCGAGGAGAACCATTCGTTTCCGGCTTTGTGGAAGGCCATAAAGCGAGCAATCTACGATATCTTGCGCCACTGAGTAGCCCATTTTCTGCAGCGCTTCGACGAAATCGATAAACACCGCATGCCTAGATACGGACGGCACATTCTCCATCGCAACAATGTCAGGTTGTGATGTCTTTATCAGTCGGCTGAATTGATAAAGTAGCCCCCATCGAGGACTTCCAATTGTTTCATAGCGCTGCGAGTATGTTGAGAATGGCTGGCAGGGTGCGCATCCAGCCAAAATACGGATTGCGGCGCCACCGAACAATGCATCCAAATTTTTAGCTGTTATATTTGAAACATCTTCATTTATGAAAATGGCTGAGTTATTAAACTCGAATGGATGTTTGCACACCTCATCGACATCAACGCCCGCAACAACATTTATTCCTTCAGAAATGAGGCCGTGCGTAAGGCCACCGGCGCCGCAAAAAAGATCGACACAGGCCGTATCAAGCATCCCATCCCCCTAATTTATATTCAGGAAGCAATTTTCCCATCACCACAATCCACGCTGAGTAATCCATTATATTGATGTTATCTCTCTGATGTTTTAACCATTCAAAAGAATAATCCGCTGACCCTGCGCCTTACGTGCCGAAGGATCAGTATCGAAGCTTAGCCGCTTAAGCGCATAGTAAAAGCGCTCTGCGTACCGGGATCGTCACGCGTCCATTCTCCATCGCAAATTTGGCTTAATGACGTCCACTGACACCCCCGAATCACTTTTCAGACCATCCCAAAAAGTTGACATATAGGACACTAGATGACAGCACTCTGAAGGCAAGTAAGTTGCGGTACAATAAATCTCAGCGTCTTCTAATGGCAGTATGAGAGCGCATTGCCGAGATCCAACATCAGCGTCTGATTATTGTAGCCTCACCAATTCGACCATCTGTTACATTGGTTCTAGGGGGAACTCTCAAACCATATCTTTATCAATCATCGTGAAAGTTTGGACCGGAATCGGTTTGATGTCCTCAATCTCCGAGGGCAGTCGTAACTCATGAAGCTCTGGCGCATCTCGAGTTAGACCGTAGGCGAGCAAGAGTCGGGATTGGTCTCCTTGCTCTTTCAGAATCTTAGGCGGCGGGGTAGGACGTTTAAGCGGGATGGCTCCCAGGACGTTTTCTAGAGGAAGAGTGTTAATAAAACGGGTATGGATATCGGTATCGCAGCCGCCACCCGTTATGACTAATTGCACTGGCGTGTCACCGCGTCCCAACGGCCCACGAGGTCCTGGCTTGAACAAGCTCGGGGCACGATGATTGGATTTCGCCTCCCCATAGACCTGCTCAAATAAATGGTAGCATCCATGCGTAAAAACTTCGTCATCAATCCCTTCAGCTCGTGTAATTTGTAGTGCACCTGCACCGAAAAGATCAACACCCGCCGTAAAAACAGCAGCTTTTTGCTGAGCTTGAAGATTAAAAGCGACTATATCAAGGGTAGATGCCCCTACGTCTACCAAGATATGAGCACCAAGCTGAACCATAGGATCTGCCGCATAACCAGCAATCGCAGCGGTGAGCTCGGGTACAAGCTGCAAGAATTCTGGCAATTTTGTTGGCGCGCTAGCCAACTCTTGCTTAAGTTTCTCAAGGCTTAGCGAGCCGGCATCCGATGCCAAGGTGTAGGCGGCTGAGACCAAGCGAGAAAATTCGGAAAAAGCCCTCTTGTCGTCACGAACTGCGACCGGAATACCAATATTGATTAACGCAAAGTGATGGCTTCCTACAGGATGCAACGGCTGTTCAATCGAGTAAGATCCCACTACGTAGGCAAATTGTAATGTTAAAAATGCCGTCGCGGCTTCAGCACGGGTTACCTTGGCTGATTGAGGCATCGGCTTCCAACCGTTTCCAGCAATGAGCCCTGTCTTGAAGCCATCAAGAGCGATCGCTCCGACTTCCGGGTAAAGCGAGAAGGTCTCCTTAAATGGATTAAACCACACCACACTCTGCCACAGACCAGGGTGATTGGAAGATCGGAGCTCACTTGGAACGGGCAGCACCGCAACGGGATCGTCTGCCACGTAAGGCTGACGATAAGCAACCTTGAGAGAGCTCGTGCCAAAGTCGAAGCCAATGATGTACCCATCCTCGTCCGGCCTCGGGTTCTCCCTAAGTGTATCCGCACCAGCTAAAACAGCTCGGTCAATTTCGTTTCTACTGGAGTTAGAGATCGCGGTTGGCCGCTTCTCAATCGAAGGCGTCGAAGCAGCCACCGCTGCGCGCACCTCATCTGCAGCAAGTTCGCGCATTTTTGCAGGACTAATTTCCACGGGCTTTGGCGTTACATGAGGTTTTGGGCGCGCGATTGGATTGTGAACGGCCTTTGGTTTGGTCACTGAAGGTAGCAAAGTCGAAGGCTCCAGAACGGCTTTGACTTGCCCAGGCAGTGGGGTGTTCAGTCGATCAAGATAGGCTTGCTTAAGTTGCGGCCTTGGTCCAGTCGGTTTTGGAGCAGGCTTTGGAACCTCAGAAGACGCACGTCTTTTCTCCGCCTCTTCCTCCTGGCGTTTCACTTCGGCAGCAGCAGCCTCTCTTTTGATAAGTGTCTGTTTCAGATCTCCCAACTGAGTAACAAGATCTCCAAGCTTAACCGGAGGAAAGCGGCGGCTTCGGCTCATTCGTTCAGCCCTTCACTTCGATGATGGCAACCCCCACCAGCTGCGGTTGAGCAATTTCGAAGGCATCTTCCTTTACCCTCAGGTCATCAAGTTTGACATCCATCCGAGCAAGGAACTTGTCGAGCTTCCCGCGGTGCATCTTTGCCGATCGCAGCTTTTTGTCCTTCTGCTGCACGTCTCCACCCGACAGCTCTAAGTCGCGAATACGCGCCTCCATTTCGATACGTTTTCGATCCCTATGCTCTTGTACCAATGCGATTTGGGTTTCAATCTGGTCATAATGTCGAGCGGCCTCGGCGTTTTCGAAGTCATCTCTAGCCGCAGCAATATGCTCTAGAATAGCATTTTCGACCGTGTCTATAGCGCTAATAAGCTCGTTGGGCGCCAAGGCCGCTAGGTTGGGGCTCGACGCCAAGCTCTGAATGAGGAGCTTTTCTGCGTCATCCGAGCCCACTATCCTCCCCGTTTCAATTTCTGAGGCAAGGTAGAACATCTTATCGACCGGAACTAGACCGTCGATCGACCAGCGTTCAACAGCCACCGCGTAGCGCCCTACCTTCATTCCCTCAGCTTGATCCCGAGAAATTTGCAGCGATGTGACAGGTTTAACCGCAATGCCGGCTAGTCGCCGCTGACGAATTTCGGAGGCGAACCTTGCTAGTGGATGCGTCATTGTGATTGTGTCAATTGCCCGATAGCGGCCTGGATCTGGATTGCTTCCAAATATGACGCGGACACTAGCCCCGCCATCGCGTCTAAAACGCGTTGGATAACGCTTAGCTGAGGCGTCCAAAAATCTGGAAAACTCCGCCATAGCGCGTGAGGACAATCGAGCCTCGTATATTTCGGTTGTCGAGTTTGGTACCCGATCAAAGCGTGTATCAGGAAAATTCTCTGCCAAGGTGCTTACGATATAGTCCCTTAGATCGCTGCTGGTGAGCATCTTGTGTGGGGCATTTGCCTCTTTAATCCGGTTTAAGATATTCTCTCCATGAGCGATAAGCCCAGGGGCTTCGCGCTCCAGTTGGTCCGCCTGTTGCTTGCGAGTTTCCGCTGCCATCGTAGCGAGTTCAATTTGCCTAGCTTTCTCCTCAAGGTTCAACTTGGGGTCAGAGAGGATGATATCGAGATCCTTTACAATATCCCCTAGAATTGGCTCGAAATCGCCGAGCGCATAGCGAATAATGTCGAGCCGTTGGTAGAGGCGGTCATAAACGATTTCTTCAATCGTGTTGCTTGCAATCAGATTGATAATGTCGACGGTCTCAGCCTGCTGACCGATACGGTCTACACGGCCTATCCGCTGCTCGACCTTCATTGGGTTCCAAGGCAGATCCCAATTAATTACGATGCGACAGAATTGAAGGTCAAGGCCTTCGCCACCTACCTCTGAGGTAAGGAGCACGGTTCCGCCCTGCGCATCTGCGAACCTCTCGACAGTCTGCTGCCGATCTTCCTTGATTTCGCCATGCAGCTCCAGAACATTGATACCTTTTGCCTCAAGGCGCCTCTTGAGGTAACCAATGACCCGCCTAAAGCTTGAGAAGACAATTAGCTTTTGATCTCCTTCTGCTACCTGAAGGCCTTCGATCGCTGCACTTAGCTTGTTGAATTTGGTGTCATTACGCTCCAACTCAGCCAGGTCAACATGGTTGTTGCATATCTCGCCAAGGACGCTGATCAATGGCCCAGGCACGGATTTTGGTGCATCATCATCCTCTTCGTCCAGCGAGAGATTTCCAGTTTTTTCACCCCAGTGGCGATAAGCTGACGCTAGGCTAGACGCGAGCAACCGCTGTGTCTGCGCTAACAGAAAACGCTCGTTAAGATCCCTCTCGAATGCATAGCGCTCGATCGCGCGGGTAATGCTGTCGTAAAAGATCCGTTCTACAGCAGACATGTTCCAAGTTATGGTTTGGGGGCGGCGTTCGACCTTGAACTCAGTTACGTCACGGCGACGTGTACGGTTCACAATCGATCCGAGGAGCGACATTTCCTCAAGCCGCGCAGCAAGTCGAACGCGGGTCTCTGGAGTATCTTCCACGCCAGCCTCAAGTTCAGCCCGAAGGCGCTTAAGTCGGCCACCAGTTTTCAAAACCCGTCCTGGTGGCAGTTCTTCTATTAACTTAGCGACAGTGGCGAGGGGCACGGTTGGATTTCTGGCAGCTTCGCACGCTGCAACTAGTGGAGCGTTTTCATCTTGCAGCAAGCCGAACTGCCATTCATTTTCAAACGTGTCAGGATCTAACAATTTCAACAAGACGCGGAGATCATTTGACCTAAGATTGATAGGCGTAGCGGAGAGCAAGAGACTGTAATCGGATGCCTCAGTTACTAGCTGACCGAGCTTGTGATTGGCTGTTTCAGAATTTCTCATGTGGTGAGCTTCATCAAAGATCACCAGGTCAAAAAGTTCATCCTCCCTTTCGTCCGCGAGGAGACGGGCAAGTTCGCCTCTTGCGGTCTGGTTAGGTTCTAAATCATCATTCCAGTTGGCAGGCGGCCGAATAGATGATAGCGAAACCACCGCTGCGAAGCCCTGCCTCCGCTCTGCATCGTCACGGAGCAAATCCAAGAGCTCGGCCGCATTGCAGGCTTTTGCTTCCACATTGAATTTCGATCGCAACTCAGCGCGCCACTTCTCAACCAGCGGCTTAGGGCAAACAACCAACAGCCGACGAGCATCGAAGCGGGCCACTAGCTCGGTCCAGATAAGCCCCGCTTCAATGGTCTTACCAAGGCCAACCTCATCAGCGATGAGAAGGCCTCTGGCGGGAGCATTAAGAAGCTTGAGCAGTGGCTTGAACTGATATGCGTGGAATTGGGTATTTGTGGCACCCATGGCGTATATCATGTCCGCTAGTTTGCCGGTCATTCTAAGATGATTGATGGTACGCCTCAGGTCGATCGGCGCCGAGAGTTTGCCGTTCCTTAAATCCTCAATTGCATTTGTTTCAGCTACTACGCGTTCAAGTTGGCTAGCGGGGCGCCGGGCACGTCCCGTAGGAAATTCAACCTCAATCATGAGGCGTCCCGTCATCTCATGAGGAGGTGAGTCGGTCACTATCCCCATTGAAGATGGGTCGCGTTTGAGGCGTACTCGCTCACCAGGCTTGAATGGCATGACTAATTACACCCCCTGCTCGTCATCGAAAACATTCGAAACTGATGAATGCGTAAAAAAATCTAGCATAGCATCACCTGTTGATTTTGTTTTAGGCAGCAGCCCTTTGTTGTTGCAAGCGCCATTATTTGATAGACTTCAATGGTCGTCTCATAGTGTTGAATGATGGCTTGTGCCGTGCCGAAATAGATATCTACAGTTGTCATGTTTTCAATATCTGAGAGCCCGCGCTTGCCGCAAAAGGCAGCCCAAAAATCCTTAGGTTATGCCTGTGACTTTGTAATCGGCATCTAGCATGCAGGGGCATGTCTTACACAAACCCCAAAAAGCCATCGCCTGCGCCCGCTGCTTTGACACCCATTAGTGGCGCGGACCTACCCGCGTGGGTTTACGCAAAGCCGGATCCTGTGGCTTACGCAGCAGAGCCGCAAGCGCCAGCTGATGCCACAGACGACCTACTGACCAGAGCAGAGGTAGCGCGATATCTGCGCGTGTCCGACCGCACGGTGTCACGCCTCATTCGCGCGGGCAAATTACCTGCTGCACGCATCGGAAGAGCCGTCCGTATTAGACAATCAGACCTGTTCGACATGCTTAATGGTAAGCCCAGTATTTCTGCCGGTTTGAGCACCTGTCGTGAATAGAGCCAGCCCCATACAGGGTTCTAATAATTGTAGACTTATTCACGAATATTACCTATTGTCCGCTCCAGTCCTCACGAGGTTTAGATGACCCATAACGACCAAAATAAGCCCACCCTTGCAAATGCGCTTGTTGCGCTGACGGAAGCACCAATGACCGACATCCAGAAGCGCGATACGCGCAGCGCCGTGATGACGTTCTGCAAAGCGCTGGGTCTGTCGCCCGGTGAAGTGCCTGCAAGCCCCATATATATCCGGCGTAAATTGGAAGGCATATCATATGTTGCGCTTGGATATTCCAAGGGCCGCTGGGCGAATGTCAAAACCGGCGTGGTGCGCGCGGTTGGTCTTGTGGGCAAAAGCTATCCGAGCCGCAACACAACTAAGCTGCTGCCTAAATGGGCTGCGCTTTTGAAGATGCTGCCGGCGTCCCTTAAACGGAAAGTTTCGGCGGGCGCGCGGTATCTCAGTGGCCTTGGTGTGGATGTAGATGCTGTGTCATTGAGTGACCTGCATAGCTACCGCGATACCATATTGAACGATCGCATGCGTGGAAATGCTGAGCAGGCATGGGACCATTTTTTATGGGCGTGGAACCGAGCAGTCGATCAATTTCCAGACATATGGCCGCAAATCACAATCCCGCGTGTCGAGAAGCGTGAGGTCTATGTCTATCCGTTCGCATATTTCCCAGCTTCGTTCGAGGTGGATGTGAACGCCTACGCTGATCGCATGCGTAATGTGAATTTGGACGATGATGGGCCATTGCGACCTTCCCGGCCTGCGACCATTAAAACCCGCACCCGCCAGCTAAGGACCGCAGCATCCGCTCTTGCGCGGTCCGGCGTTGACCCTGCGACCATTACCGGCATCGCCCGTTTGGTCGAGGTTGATAACTTCAAGCTGATTTTGCACTTTCACATGGAGAGGGCTGGCGGCAAAACGTCCGCCGGTGTCGCGCAAATGGCAGCCTGCCTGCGCAATGCTGCCCGCCACTACGTCAAGGTGGATGATGAGCATGACCGTAAGATCAGTGCTTTGTGCAAAAGGGTATCTGTGCAGACAGGCGGGCTTACGGCCAAGAACCGTGAGCGGCTTCGGCCGTTTGATGATGCAGAGCTTGTAAGGCAGTTCCTATGCCTGCCAGACACCATACGGCAGCAAGTGGAGCGCGATAAGCGGGCTCCGGCACAAAAGGCGGTGTTAGCACAGGTGGCAGCCGCAATCGCGTTGCTGCAGGCAACACCTATCCGCAAAGCCAATCTTTGCGCGATCGATATTAACCGGCACCTCAAACAGCAGCGCAAAGAGGTCCATCTAGTTATTTGCGAAAGCGAGACCAAAAACAGGCATCCGGTTGATTTTAACATCCCGGAATATGCCTTGGATATCCTGCGCTGGTATATGAAAGAGTATCGGCCCTATCTGATGCGTGAACCAACTGATGCCTTGTTCCCAGGGCGTAATGGTCAGCACAAGACGGCCCATACGCTTGGCCTGCAGATTAAAAAGATCGTCTTTGAGTTTACCGGCCACACGTTTAACGTTCATCTGTTCCGGCACTTTGCTGGCAAGGTGTTCCTCGACCAGCAGCCGGGTAATTATGAGGTAGTACGGCAGGTCCTCGGACACAAACGGCTGGATACTACGACGAGCTTCTACTCCGGGGCAGAAGCAAAGCGGGCAAGCGCTGTGTTCAATAATGTGGTTGATACGCTGCGCGCGCAACATGCACCCATTGCCTCCAAGCGGAGGTCGGACAAATGAGCGGCGGTCGGTATGGGCCGAACAAGACGCCGGAGCGCCGGTGTATGCCGCTTGCGCTTTGGCCCGAAGCTGACCGCACTGTCTGGCAAAATGCGCTGACCCCGGGGACCATTCTTGACGATCACCTTGGGGCATTGGCGCATCTATCCGTTGCATCCAACTTCAAAGTCGAACGGGGATATGGGCGGTTCTTGACCTACTGCAAAACATACGATCCTGACTGCGTAGAGGAGGCCCCTACTGAGCGTATTAGCCCTCAGCGTGTAAAGTCATATGTTAAACACCTTACTGACCTAGGTAATGGCACGCAGACCATTATGGCCCGCTTGCAAGATCTGGGCAGTATGGCGTCCTTGTTCGCGCCTGAGCGGGACTGGTCGTTTATCAACCGTCTGGCAAGCCGTATCCGCGCCCGTCACAAGCCCGCCCGCGAGAAAAATCGGATCTTGATGACCGACGAGTTGGCACAGCTTGGTTTTGACCTCATGCACGCCGTGCAAGGGGGCAACAGCACATCTGATGCCGTACAATATCGTGATGGGCTGATGATCGCCTTACTTGCCTACGTACCCATCCGGCGCAAGAACTTCACCGCGCTTGAAATCGGCAGCAGCATCGTTCGGCGACAGGCGCAATGGTTTATCCAACTTACGCCTGAGCAGACTAAAACCCACGCTTGGTTCGAGACGATAGTGCCACCAGTGCTTGAGCCATACCTTCAACGCTATCTCGACTTCTATCGTCCAATGCTTGTGGCCTGCACAGGCCGATGGCGACGGCCAGCAGGCGATTTCCTTTGGATATCGAACCATGGCTCTCCCATGACGCAGGATGGTCTATACAGCCGGATCTGCCGGCACACAGGCGAACGGTTCGGCGAACATTGCTCGCCGCACATGTTCCGCGACGCAGCGGCCTCAACGCTCGCAACCGAAGCTCCAGAATATGTTCGGCTGGCAGCGCCGCTGCTCGGCCACCGCAGCTTCCAAACTACCGAGAGATACTACAGGCAGGCCAAAGCACAGGAAGGCCACGGTAGTTTTGTTAAAACAATTACCGCACTGAGGGGAGAAGGATAATGGCTGAACAAAAAACGCTGAAGGTTCATTCCCCAACAGCTGACGCTTGGGACTATGCAGTCGCGGGGTTCGATACTGAAGAAAAACTCGCGGGATACAATGTCGACGCGGTTGCGGAATCTGTGAAACAGGCCATCTTACTCTGCGAGCAAGTGAACGCAGAGCATGGTCGCGCATTGGCCATCAAAAAAGCGAAGAAACTGCAAAAACTTTTCGGAAACTTGGCCCACGAACTGCACAGCGCTGAAACGCAAAAAGCTATGACCAACATTACAGCCAATAGGGATTTACGTGATTTTTTATCAGTCGCGGCAACCGAGGCGAGCTTAAGGGAGGCAATGCTAAATGCTGTTCAGTCTATGCAAACGCCGTTCAACGATTACCTTTTTACGTTTGGACAAAACCGCGGTGGACGTCCGGTTAAGACTGCGCGACAAGCCCTGCTGTATTGCCTGATCAAAAACTACGAAGAAATTTTCCCAACGCCACTTTGGGATAGTGCAAGTATCCGCTTGATCGCAATATCAACACATCTCTTCCCTGCATGCCAGGTCTCAACAGATGGCTTGGAGGATGCGGTCCCCAGAGCCTTAAAAGACTTTGCCCTTTGGACCTTATGGGACCGCCAACCAACATTACAGCCCTTTGACCAAGAGATGCTTAAACGTTGGAATGCGAACAAAACCGATGATCCTGAGCCGCCACTGGCGCCCGCAAAACCGGGGGCAGAATAGTGACCCTTCTGCGCATCTCAGGGTTAAGTAATTCTGGCAGGCATTGCGCATGCCACGGAAAGCCTGCCCGCATAATGAAGCTGAAAGCCAACGACCGTTGGTCGATGACTTGCGCGTCGAGCTGGTTAATCTTGGATCCGACTTCCCGATTTCTACCGCCGAGCTTGATGCGCTTGAGCAGCTTTTGGGCGCTGATCTGCACCAACTACTCCAATAACTCCCCAGCCTCCATTGCGGCTGGCCAAAGCCGTAACTGAGAGGCCAACATGGCATTTACAACTGCACCCTCCATCACCCAACCCAAACGCGTGGCGCTGTACCTCCGGGTAAGCACCGGACGCCAAGCTGAAGGTGATGTCTCAATTCCGTCGCAGCGCGATGTCACGCAGCGGTTTTGCGAGGCCCAAGGCTGGAACCTTACCTGCGAGTTTGTTGAACCCGGCGCTTCGGCCACCGATGACCGCCGTCCAGTGTTCAGGCGCATGCTAGAAGAAGCATCGCGCCCCGACCGCAGGTTTGATGTTATCTGTGTTCACGCATTCTCGCGCTTCTACCGCAATGGCGCTGAGATGGAGCTCACCATTCGTAAGCTACGCAAGCAGGGCGTTGAGGTCATCTCGATGACCCAACCAACCGGCGATGACCCGAGCCAGTTGCTCATGCGCCAGATCATTGGCATCTTTGATGAATATACCTCCCGCGAGAATGGCAAGAATGTGAGCCGCTCGATGCGCGAATCGGCTAAGCAGGGTTTTTGGAACGGTGCTACCGCGCCGCTCGGCTATTGCATTGTCGAAGCCGAGAAGCGCGGATCAAAGATCAAGAAGAAGCTCGCAGTTGATCCTTTAGAGGCTGAGCTCGTGCGGCTGATCTTCACCCTCTATGCCCATGGCGTCGATGGCGCACCCCCGCTTGGGGTTAAGGACACGACCAAGTGGCTCAACGCCAAGGGCTATCGTACCCGCAAAGGTGCAGCGTTCGGCGTAGGCCCCATCCATAACATCCTTACAAACCCCGCTTATGGGCTGGGCATCTGCCGCTACGGCGTTCGTAATGGTCGGACCAAAGAACTCAATGACCCAGAGAGCATCGTTGATATCCCCGTGCCTACCATCGTGCCCTTGCCGTTGTTCGAGGCGGTGCAGGCTAAGTTGACCCGTAACAACCCCAAAGTGACTGCGCCCCGGGTCGTGAACGGCCCAATCCTGCTCACTGGTCTTGCTGTATGCGCGAGTTGTGGGTCAGGCATGACCCGAACCGGCACAAAGCGTGGTAATCGTTCCTACAGCTATTACACCTGTGCAGGCTGTCATCAAAAGGGCCCTTCGGTCTGCAAGGGGCGGCATATCCCGCTAGCCAAGCTTGACGACCTCATCCTAACCAACGTCAAGGAACAGCTTCTCGCGCCTGAACGCCTCGAGGATATCCTATGTAAGCTTGTGGAGCGGCGCACATCGCGCCAGAATGAGGTTGCCGAGCGGCGCTGTGCCCTTGAAGCCCAGCGCGACAAAGCCAAGGACAAGCTAGCACGCCTTTACCGAGCCATTGAGGATGGTGTGGTGGAACTTGATGCAGACCTCAAGGACCGCATCCAAGCCATCAAGCAAGAACGGGATCTGGCAGAAACAGCAATCGAGAGGATCATCGATATGGCAGCGAGCCGAACAGAAATCACCCCTGCACGTCTGACTGCGTTCTCAGCCCTAATGCGCGACAATCTCGAGACAGGCGATATCCACGCCCGTAAAGTGTACCTGCGCGCCGTTATATCCCGTATCGAAGTGGGTGATGAGAACATCCGCATTATCGGAGAAAAGACCAGCCTAGAGAAGGCTGTCAGTACCACACTAACCGGGAAAATCCCTGTTAGTGGTTTGGTACGTAAATGGTGCACCCAA
>JAIYAY010000026.1 GCA_027488785.1 Sphingomonadales bacterium
CGCTGCTATAGGCGCGCCTCTGCCCGAGCATATCGGGCTGTTCCCTGGTAGCTCAGTGGTAGAGCAGTTGACTGTTAATCAATTGGTCGGGGGTTCGAATCCCTCCCGGGGAGCCATTTTTCTGGCTCAGTAAATACTATAAAGGCCCATGCGCCTGCCAGAGCAGCCGGAGTGCGGCATAGCCAACCAACAACGCTGTTAACACCCGCAATAAATGCGGTGACAAATAGCGCATCCCGAACAGGCTGCCCAATTGTCCGCCCACCAATACAGCCCCAAGCAGCAGACCATATTGCAGCGCAGGCTCCGCAAGCGAATGCACACCCGATTTCAGTATTTGGCCAAGCAAGCCAGCGGCTGAGTTGATCAATATGTAAAGCGACGCGAAGGCGGCGATACGGCGCGGTTCTGCCCAACGGATCAGGTGTAAGACCGGTGCCATGAATATCCCCCCGCCAATGCCCGACAGACCCGCGAGCAAGCCCACACCACCCGAAAGCGCTAGCAACACCGGCTTTGGAACTGCGCGCGGCGTCATTTTATCTGCTTGGAGAAAGAGGGCGATTGCCGACGCCAACAAGGTACCACCCAAAATCGTTAAGAACACGACTTGCTTCAACGGCACCAGCCCACCTGCGAAGGCAAGCGGCGCTGATACCATCAGCAAAGGCAGAACTTGCGGCCATGACACCAAGCCAGCGCGCACAAAGCGAATGCTGCCGCCGGTAACGACGATGATATTGCAGACAAGCGCAATCACCGGAATCAACCGGTAATCAATGCCCCATAAGGCAAGAAGTGCCGTGTAAGTGGACCCACCGCCAAAACCAACGGATGCGTATACAAAAGCGACGAGAGCGAAGAGGCTGGCTAACCAGATCATCTTCGCCCCTCCCTCATCTCGTTATCAAAACGCGCCGTGACAATGCTTATACTTCTGCCCCGAACCGCATGGGCATGGATCGTTGCGACGCAGATCAGGGTCACCTGCATAGGGGTCGCTGCCACTAGGAGCCGCTGCTGGCCGCGGTATTTTTGTTGTGACCAACCCGAGAGAAGCGGCATCGCTGTCGGCACTATTATCCTCACCGGTAAACGGGTCGATATGCGTCGTCAGGAAATCGGGTAGTTCAGGCAAATCTTGCGGGACAAATTCTTCCTCGGCTCGGAAATCATTGGTGGCGATGGTCTTGGTCACGCCTTCGCGAATGGCCGACAGCATGCGCTCAAACAGGCCAAAAGCCTCTTGCTTATACTCGTTGACCGGGTTTTTCTGTGCATAAGCGCGCAGGTAAATCACCTGACGCAAGGCATCGAGCGTGGACAAATGCTCTTTCCAATGATGGTCGAGCGTTTGCAGCAAGATGCTTTTTTCGACCTGACGCCAGATGGATGGATCCAACGCAGCGCCTTTCGCTTCGAACCGAGCGTTTGCCAATTCGGCAATGCGGTTTTCGATCATTTCGGGCTCAAGGCCATCTTCTTGCAGCCAGCTATCAATATCGGGCGCAAGACCCAACACCTGCGCACATTTTTGCTTCAGGCCCTCCACATCCCATTGCTCGGGATACGTGCCTTCCGGACAGTGGTCACTAACAATATTGTTTACCGTATCGTTGAGCATATCTTCAATGATGTCGCCGACGGCTTCTGCATCCATGATATCGCTGCGTTGGTCATAGATGACCTTGCGCTGATCGTTCATGACATTGTCATATTCGACCAACTGCTTACGGATATCATAGTTGCGCGCCTCCACCTTTTTCTGCGCGGTTTCAATGGCTTTAGATAGCCATTTGCCACCAATCGCCTCGCCGTCTTCAAGGCTGGAGTTCATCATTTTGGAGAACAGAGTTTCGGACCCAAAAATACGCAAAAGATCATCGTCTAGAGACAAATAGAAGCGGGAGAGCCCTGGATCGCCCTGACGCCCCGAACGTCCGCGCAGCTGGTTATCGATACGGCGGCTTTCATGGCGTTCTGTCGCAAGAACGAACAATCCGCCCGCTTCGATAACCTTCGCTTTTTCAGCCGCAATTTCAGCCTGCAAAGCCGCGATCGCAGCATCGCGCTCTTTCCCCTCGGGCATGTCGCCCAATTCATCGTGCAACCGGAATTCAAAGTTGCCGCCCAGCTGAATATCCGTACCGCGACCCGCCATGTTGGTGGCGATGGTAACGCTGCCTAAACGCCCCGCCTGCGCAACAATATGCGCTTCGCTTTCGTGGAATCGGGCGTTCAAGACGCTGTGCTTGACGCCTTCTTTTTCCAAGAATTCGGCCAATAACTCGGATTTTTCAATCGATACTGTGCCGACCAAAACAGGCTGACCGCGGTCATTGGCCTCTTTGATCGTCTTGGCGATGGCGCCGAATTTATCTTGGGTATTTTTGTAGAATTGGTCGTTCTCATCTACGCGCTGAACGGGCAAGTTGGTCGGTATTTCGACAACGTTGAGCTTGTAGATTTCATGAAACTCACCGGCCTCGGTGGCCGCAGTGCCTGTCATCCCAGACAATTTGGGATACATGCGGAAATAATTCTGGAAAGTGATGGTCGCCAGCGTCTGGTTTTCAGGCTCAATATCCACACCTTCTTTGGCTTCGACCGCTTGGTGCAAGCCGTTGGACCAGCGACGCCCGTCCATCATGCGCCCTGTGAATTCGTCGATGATGATGACCTTGCCATCCTTGACGATGTAATCAATGTCGCGCTTGAACATCACATTGGCTTTGAGCGCTTGGTCGAGATGGTGGACGACCAAGGTATTCTCATAATCATACAGATTAGAACCGGTCAGCAAGCCAGCGCCTTCAAGCAGACGTTCCACCTTCTCGGTGCCATCTTCGGTCAACGTGACATTGCGGCTTTTCTCGTCTTTCTCATAATCGCCTTCGTCCAACTGGAGTACGATGGCGTGGACCTGCATATATAGTTCGGATTTATCATCGGTCGGGCCCGAGATAATCAATGGCGTCCGTGCTTCATCGACCAAGATCGAATCGACTTCATCGACAATCGCGAAGTTGAAGGGGCGCTGCACCATTTGCGCGCGCTCATATTTCATATTGTCGCGCAAATAATCGAAACCAAGTTCGTTATTCGTCGCATATGTAATGTCGCATGCATACGCATCGCGGCGCTCATTTTCCGCGATGTTTGGAACGACAACACCCGTGGTCAAACCGAGAAAACCGTATATCTTACCCATCCATTCGGCGTCACGACGCGCGAGATAGTCGTTTACGGTCACAACATGGACGCCCTTGCCTTCAAGCGCGTTGAGATAGCAAGCCAATGTTTCGGTTAAGGTTTTACCTTCACCTGTACGCATTTCGGCGATTTCACCGCGATGCAAAACAATGCCGCCGACCATCTGCACATCGAAGTGACGCATACCCATGACGCGCTTTGATGCTTCGCGCACGGTGGCAAACGCCTCAGGCAGGATATCGTCAAGCGTTTCGCCTGCGGCCAAACGGTCGCGAAAAATCTGTGTTTGGCCCTTTAGACGATCGTCGTCCATGGCGGCGATGTCGACTTCCAGCGCGTTGATCTTATCAACGATCTTCATAATCGATTTGACGTAACGGTCGTTTGACGACCCGAATATGGCTTTGGCAATTCCGCCGAGCATGGATAATTCCTTCAAAATATTTGGGAGACGCGCACAAGTGGCGCGCGGTAGGTAGCTATGGGATGCACCCCAGCGGGCGCAGAAAGCCTAACCTAAAATGATATCATGCCGGCCAACCGGCGTATCTGGCGTTATGACAGATGGTTTCGCTGCACCAAAAGCGGGGGAAAGTGCCGCCCGCACCTGCGCGGTCTCACGGACCACAGGTTCAGAAGCGGCAACAGCTTCAAACGCCGCTGCAGCAACATAAGCTTGCGTAACCGCCGTATCCACTGAAGCAGATGCGGAGGAAACCGGACGCGCCGCCTCCGCAGCGGAAAACCCGCTCATCATCGCCAGTAAATAAATCAGTAAACGCATATTTTGCCCTATGAGGTACTGCAAAGCATATAGGGGCACAAAGCCCCTGCGTCTATCCCGAAGCGCGTTGTCTGGCGTGCATTGCCGGTTGCGCCAATTGCGGCCAACAGATAAACGAAATCTACCATTTACAAGTTCTTCATAAATTCTCAAAAATATTACAAGGTTTCAGATACTTGTCCAGCATTTCTCCACTCGCCGTTCCATTTCCCGTCATGCCCGACATTGCAGGCGCGACGCCGCGTGTTGCGCGTGCGCGGTATAAGGATTGGGACCGTTGTGACCTGAGCTATGTGACCTTTGACGCTGGCACAACGGTCGCAGGCGTAACGACGCAAAATCTGTGCTGTTCAGCCGAGGTTGACCTGTGCCGTGCGCATTTGTCGCACGGCCGTGCGCGTGCGCTGGTGGTAAATGCTGGCAATAGCAACGCCTTCACCGGGCAGCGGGGCAAAGACGCGGTGGACGCGATTACGGGCCAAGTGGCCGCACATTTGCACTGCGACGTGACGGAGATATTCGTATCTTCAACCGGTGTCATTGGCGTTCCTCTGCCAATCGACAAGGCGCAGGCCGGTCTGCAAGCGGTTTTTGATTCTGCACCGTGCAGTTGGGAAGATGTAACGCATGGCATCGGCACCACCGACACCTTTGCCAAGGGCGCAACGGCCAGCGCGATGGTTGATGGTCACAAGGTTCAGATCGTCGGCATTATCAAGGGCTCTGGCATGATCGCGCCGGACATGGCGACGATGTTGGGATATATCTTCACCGATGCCGCCGTCGACGCGTCTTTCTTGCGGCAGCTTTTGTCCGACGCCAATCAATCTAGCTTTAGCTGCATTACGGTGGACAGCGACACATCGACCAGCGACACGGTGCTCGCCTTTGCCACAGGCAAAGCAGGACATAAGCGTTTAACTTCATTTGATGATGTCGGAGCAGACGCCTTTGCAGCGGCATTAAGCGATGTCTGTCGCCAATTGGCGCATCTCGTGGTGCGGGATGGCGAAGGTGCACAGAAGTTTATTGAAATTCAGGTTACCGGCGCGACAAACAACGAAAGTGCGCGGCGTATTGGGTTAGCGATTGCCAATTCGCCATTGGTCAAAACCGCGATTGCGGGTGAGGATGCCAATTGGGGACGCGTGGTTATGGCCGTTGGTAAAGCTGGCGAACCTGCAAACCGCGATACGCTTTCCATTCGCTTTGGCGCCACGTTGGTCGCGCAAAATGGTTTGGCGGTTGCCGATTATGATGAGGCGCCAGTTGCGCGTCACCTCAAGCAAAAAGAAATAGAAATCGGCGTTGATCTCGGCCTTGGGTCGGGGCACGCCACGGTGTGGACGTGCGACCTGACCCACGGTTACATCAGCATCAACGCCGATTATCGCAGTTAAAGCGCGGCTTCGAGCCAGCTTTTCAATTGTGCCTTGGGCGCGGCGCCGACCTTCGTATCCGCAATTTCTCCGCCCTTGAACAGAATCATCGTTGGAATCCCGCGAACGCCATATTTAGCAGGCGTATCGGGATGATCATCAATGTTCAGTTTCACGATCTCGACCTGTCCGGCCAATTCTTCACTGATTTCTTCGAGGCTTGGGCCAATCATCTTACATGGGCCGCACCATTCGGCCCAGAAATCGACCAATACGGGCTTGCCTGATGACAGAACGGTTGCGGCAAAATCATTGTCGCCAACATTTTTGGTAGCCATGTGAATCTCCTTTGTTTCGTTCCATCTATTGCCGCTTCCGAAGGCTGACAAGGACCATGCGCAATAGTTTTGCTTATCCGGTCAAGAGGCGGGGTAATAAGGTGCCAAGATATCGTCGGAAAGCGTGATAAAACGCGGCGCATAAGTGAATAGTAGGGACACCTCAACACGCGACGCTGGGAAAATAGTCTGCAATGCGGCACGATAATGCGCCATTTGCCGCAAATATGCGGCAGGCACGCCGTTTTCATCCTGCGGCACTTGCCGACCCGTCTTGAAATCAATGGCGCGCACCAAAGCTGGTTCCACCAGCAAACGATCGATCCTTCCGTTGATGACTGTTTCGCCAACGACAGCGACCAATGGCACCTCCGCGCGCGCGGAAGGACCAAAAAACGCGGCCCATTGCGGGGCACCGACGATAGCGCGCACCTCGGCCATAAGCTGGGCCGGATCAATGTCATGCTCAGGCGTCTGCGCAGCCAAATATTGCTCCGCCTTTTGTAGTGATGTGTCGTCGGTGATACGCTCCAATACAGCATGGATCAGCTTGCCACGGGCCGCCGCCTTGCGCATGGCCGCAATCGCCGGCGCGTCACCATAATCGTCATCGTCCAGACGCGACGGGACTAACGGATGCGGGGGGCGTTGCTCGGCTGGTGCTGGCGCAAAAAGCCAATGCGGCAGGCTATGGGGCGCCTCGATTGATGCAGACTGCGTCGCACTGCCCTCTGGCGGTGTCAAAGAGGCTCCCTCAAGCCCGACATGGCGCATCACCCTGCCCCAGCGTGCATCATCCTGCCAATCGCACCCGAGCGCCGCCATGCCCCGTTGCAGAAGCGCACACCAGCTTTCGGCTGGCGGCTCTCCCTTGCGGCTAATGCCCAATGAACCAGCCATGATGAGCCGTTCCTCAGCCCGCGTAATTGCGACGTAGAGCAAACGCTTATGCTCCTGCAGCTCGCGGGTCTGTTGCATGTCGACAATATCTTGCAACCGTCCGGATTGCTCCGCCTTGCGGATAGGCAACAAAGGCGTGCGATGTCCTTCATCCATCAACAGCTCGACCATATGGTCGGGTTTCTTAGTCGGGTCAGATGTAACGTCCGCCAGTATGACCACCGGCGCCTGCAAGCCTTTGGCACCATGGACGGTCATAATCCTGACCTCCTGACTGCTGCTGTCACCCTCACGTTTGATTTCGGTGTCACCACGGTCAAACCATGCAATGAATTTTTGCAAGCCGCCGCTGTGTTGCTGTTCAAATTGCAATGCGGAATTCAGCATTTCTTCGATGGGTACTAAAACCTCACTGCCCAACCGCGCAGTGAACTTACGCCGCGCGCCGATAGGGCCGGACAAGATTTGCTCAAGGAAATGATAGACCGTCGTAAAATCGGCCATTGCCAGCATGTCCCGCAGTGGTGCGATCTGTTGTTCTAGCTCTGGCCGGTCGCGAATATGTTGCCACAGGCTGCCCGTGCGGTCGCCGACATAGCCATATTGCAGCAACATTTCCTGCGACCAACCAATGATAGGGGAGACCAACACACAGGCGAGGCTAAAATCATCATTGGGTTGAAGCACAAATTTGATCGCGGCCAGCAAATCTTGCACCACCAAAGGTTGCAACAACCGAAGCCGGTCGACACCTGCAACAGGCACATCGCGTTTATGCAATTGCGCCACCAGCATTGACGCCATCTCACCACGGCTGCGCAATAAAAACAGGATATCGCCAGGTTCAAGCGGACGATTTTTACTGACCAGCCATGGCTTCGCGTCGATCAGTGCCTTGACATGATCCGCCAGTTTTTCGGCCAGCACGCGCTTTTCGTCGCTGAACCAATCCTCTTCTTCGTCCGAGCTGCCGTCCTCTTGACCATCGGGCTTGGCGGATATGGGTTCAAAGAGCTCGACCATACCGATATGCGGCTTATCGCTGTAATGCGCGGCGATTTCACCGCTTATGCCAAAGCTTTCAGGCCCAGATTCTTCGATAACAGCATTAACGAAATCAAGGATGGGCGGCGTCGAACGGAAGCTTTGCGATAGGGTTAGCTGCTTCAACGCGGATCCCGATTTACCGATCCGCTCCGAAAAATATTCGCCCGCTGCTTCATAGCGTTCGGGAGCAGTGCCTTGGAATCCGTAAATGGCCTGTTTGAAATCGCCCACGGAGAACAAGGTTCGGATCTTATCGGGCTTCACAGCCATGCCGCTGTAAAAATCATCGCTGAGCGCGCTGATGATATCCCATTGCGCGGCGTTGGTATCTTGCGCCTCATCGACCAATATGTGATCGATCTGCCGATCCAGCTTAAAACGCACCCAATCGGCCATTTGACCATGTTGCAGCAACGCCGCCGTGCGCCGGATCATGTCGTCGAAATCGACCGCGCCAAGTGCGTGTTTCGCCTTGCTATAATGGGCCGCAAATTCTTTGCCCACCAACAAAGCCCGCGCTAGCCTATCGGCATATTGCGCGCGCAGAACCTGCCCCATCAACTGGTTGGTCCATTCGAACATCTTCGTTGCGAGCGCTTTATAGTCGTCGGTTAGCGGAGTATGGTTCTTGGACGCATTCTGTACTTCGCCGTCCTTAGTTGACCAGCAGCCATGCAGCTCCGTGAATGAAGCAGCCCGTTCGGCGGGCGAACGGGACAGCCAGTTCTGAAGCACCGCCGCACGCTTGCCGCCGCGACTATCAGCCTTGTTTTTGCCCCATATAAGATTGGCGTCGATGACGGATTGCAGATCTGTGCGCGGAATTTGTTCGTCGGAAAACGCGGCCGCCAAGTTGTCTTCTACCGAACCTGAAAAACTGACATCTGCCAACCGCCGCGCCCAAACCACGGCCCCAGCATCATCGGGGATTGACGCCATCACATCGGGGGCAGCCGCCGCACGATGCAAGAAGCGCAAGGCGCCCTCCTCACCCATTTTCAGGCTCAGTTCTTGCAAATTGGAAATGATCTTGAAGTCGCCGCGCGCATCGGCATCTAGGACCAAGCTTGTAAGCGCTGTATCTAGCAACTCGCGCTGTTCGCGGCCTTCAATTGGCTTGAAACCTGGGACGAGGCCAGCTTCTTCGGGGAAGCTACCGAGAAGCGACTGGCAGAAGCTATGGATCGTCAAAATCTGCAAACCGCCGCCGGGCGCGTCCAGTACCTTGGCGAACAACTGCCGGGCTTTCTTCCGTGCTTCCGGGCCATAATCTGCGCCAATTGCCTGTAAGTCATTACCCAGCGCTGTGCCGTCCATCTGCACCCAAGTCGCCAGCAGCTGATTGATCCGGTCCGCCATTTCGGACGCACCCGCCTTGGTGAAGGTGATGCAGAGCAAATTTTCTGGCTCGACGTCCTTTTCCAGCAACAGCCGAATAACACGCGCCGTGAGCACTTGCGTTTTGCCTGTTCCTGCCGAAGCGCTGAGCCAGATATTGTCGCGCGGCACAACGGCGCTGCTTTGCGCGGGGATTAACGGGTTTAGTTTCTTAGGATCAGCGCTCATGCTGTGTCCTCGACAATTGCCTGACGCCCATTCCATTCCTGCAAACGCATCAATTGGTCATAATCGCCGTATTGAGCGAATTCAGGATGCAGCTTTGCGGTAAAGGGCGCGTCACCTAATATCCACTTGCCGATCGCGGTTTCCGCTTGTTCAACAGTAAAGGCGACAAAGTCATCGGGTTCAGGTTTTTTATCGGACGCGCGCGTGCTTGTCGGCGCAACAATATGGCCAAAAGCCTCGTTTTTCTTAGCAAGGCTCCAATATTCGAAATGGCTCGCCGTCCCTGACACGCCCTTGATGGCAAGCTGTTCCGCCATATAACCAATAAGACCCAATTGCAGCGCGAAGCCCGCGTTAATTTGCTTCGTCGATGGCGGCGTGCCGGTTTTATAGTCAATGATGACCAAGTCGCCATCGGCCGTCCGGTCAATACGGTCTACCCGTCCCTTGACGGCGATGCCTTTGATTTGGACGGTACCGGGCTGTTCGGCTACAGCGACTTCGCGACCTTTTTCGTTTATTAATCGTCGGGTTTCATGGGCCACCCAGCGCAAACCAGCGGCAATACGTGGTTGCCATAAGGCGCGCAACAGCGGGTCAGCAGCCTCCTGCGCCAACAACGCATCGGCACGGGCAACAAGCTTATCGACCGCGCATTGGTCATGCGTGAACCATTTTTCCAAAATGTCGTGCACCAGGCTCCCGCGCCAAGCAAAACTGGGTTCGGCATCCACCTTTTCCAATACGGGAAGGCCAAGAATACGCTTGGCGTAAAAGGAATAAGGGTCGGATTTCAACTGGTCGAAATCGGTAACGGACAAAGAAACCAAACGCTGTTCCGCGTTCGGCATTGGCAATGGCCGCGTAGCGAAAGGTTCCTTTTCAGGCGGAGAATCCAGCGCGTCTGCAAATGCCAATAGTGCATCATCAACGGCAAGCGCCTCACCCGTCAGCGCTTTGATCCGAAGCAAAAAGCGTGACGCGACCGTTGGCCCGCCGCGGTCACGCCGCGCACGCGTGAGCAACACCTCTTGCGCGCCCAATGCGGTCGCCAAATCATGCGCAGACAGGCCAATATTCCGATCCAATGTCGGTAACTTCAAATGCCGCCTTATGGCTGGCGCCAACCAAGGATCAGGCTGCGCAATTTGCGGCCAAGTACCTTCGTTCAGGCCGGAACAAATCAGCATGTCTGCCTGTTGCAGGCGCGCCTCCAACAAACCGTAAATCGCGACGCGCGGGTGCCCACCATAAGGCGGGCGGACAACTGCGCCGGAGAAAATTTCCTTAAAAGTTGCGACCAAGCCTGTTGCATCGGCACGGCCAAATGTGGACAGATCGCTGGCGGTTACGTCCTCCCAAACCTGCGTCAGTTCGCGGCCACTTGCGCCACGCCAGACGCCACCATCGGTAAGCGCCGTTGCAACATCGCGCAGGGATGCCAGAACATCCTCAAATGGCTGGCCATCTGCGCCCTCTAGTGGTGACAACAACGTGGCAAGACCAGTCCACCATGCGACAAGCCCTCCATTTGGTTTGCGCGCAGCCTGTAACCGTCGCGTGATTGCCGAAAGCCCAATGCCGCTGGCGGTGCCGCGCAAAGCAAGATCAAGCTGCCGCACATGATCCAACCAGTCGAGCCTATCCGTGCCCGCAAACACCAATGGATGCTTGGCGATCGCCAATATGCTCGAAGCGGAAAAGTGGTTCGAAATGGCATCTACAAGCGCCAGCGTCAGCATACCCGGCGGTGTTTGCAGCAAGGGTATACCCGCGCTGTCATCCACTTCTATGCCCCATCTATGCAACTGCCCAGCCACCCGCACCGCCAATTCGCGATCGGGCGTAATCAGGGCGACGCGCTTTCCTGCAACCTCCAACGCGCCCCTGATGCGCACTGCGATGGCCTTTGCCTCTTGGGCGCTATCTTCGGCCTCCAGCCATTTGACATGCGGTAGGCTTTTGCGCGTCGGCGGCAGTTCTTGCCAATATATGCTATGTTCCGGCAGGCAGAAAATCTCTGAAATCGCAGCGGCTTCTGGCTCCGGCTTGGCGGTTGGGAGGACGTCAATCTCGCTGCGGTCAATACCCATGCGTTCAAGCAAATGCTTTAAGTGAAACTGCGGATGAACCTCGACATTGCGACGCCGCGCAAAGCTGTGGCTGTCGTCGGTCGACTGCGATAGATCGTCCCAACGCGCGTCCGGCAATTCAAGGTCAACCCCCGGCAATATGACCTGCCCGTTCGGCATGCGTGCGACACGGCGC
This sequence comes from Sphingomonadales bacterium, assembly GCA_027488785.1. Lineage (GTDB taxonomy): Bacteria > Pseudomonadota > Alphaproteobacteria > Sphingomonadales > Sphingomonadaceae > Sphingorhabdus_B. Next base: position 11,496 of record JAIYAY010000026.1, read on the forward strand.
AGCAAGCGGGCCACAGCCTTTGCAGACGTCGTGATCCCCACCGCTATGATCGGAGGCATATCTGCATTTTGTGCTAAACGCTGCTCAAGCGCCGCAAGCAAATGGTTCCGGCGTTCGGCGGGACCCATCAGTTTGCGCACGGTTAACGCGGCGCGATATGCCGGCAATATCTGCAGCAGCCGCGCATAAGCGCTTTGCCAATGTCCTGCTAGATCAGTCTCGATTTTGATATCTGCGAATTGCGTAAAATCGATCAGATCAACCTCAAGCGCATCGATTAATTCTGCCAATTTTCGAGCAAGTCGTAACGCTTCCGCAGGTGAAAGTGGGGCGCCACCGGGCTGGTGCTCTTGTACGAGCTTAGCCAAAAGCATCAGCCGCTCAAACGGGGCAATGGCGGGCCATATTGTGCTGACCGCCTCGATAGGGTCAAGCATCGGCCCCAAGGCTTCGTCCAATTGCATGTCACCCACGGCAACCATGCGCGGCAACAGCATACCCGGCGCCGCCAGCCGGACAAATGCCTCGGTCATGGCCTTGATTGCGCGGTTATTCGGCAAAAGCAGTATGTTGTTGCTAATCGCAAGCGGGTCAGCGCCCGCCGATTCTATTATCCACTGCGCGGTTACATCACATAGGTCATTGCCCAGCGGCACATTGAACACATGCGCACGCGGGGCCGAACCTTCATTCTCCATATTGTTCCGCCAACTTCGCTTCCGTTGCCGCAATGGCCGCTGGATAACCGACGTCAAACCACAACCCGTCATGGACCATGCCGATGCAACGGCCTTGGGCTATTGCGCGATCCCAAAATATATTGGTTGAAAACACGTCCGCAGGCGGATCAACAATGAGACGCTTCGACAGCATCTGAATGCCCGTCCACACATAAGACGCAGGTGCGTCCCCTTGGCGGCGCGACAAGCGGCCGTCTGCATCCATGTTAAAGTCACCAATGCCTTGGCTGTTATACGCGGTCTCTAGGGGGATGAGGAGCATGAGAACGTCCATGCGGGTTTCATCCCAATGCGCCATCAGTTGCGAAATCGCATTTTCGCTTACATTGGTCCACCAATTGTCCGCATTGACGCAAATAAAGGGATCATCCGAAATTAGCGGCAGCGCCTGCACCAAGCCGCCGCCTGTGTCGCGCAACAAATCGCGCTCGTCCGATATCCGCACATCCAAGTCCGTTGCAGAGGCAGCCAAATGTTGCTCAACCTGCTCCGCAAGATAATGCACGTTCACGACAATTTTGCCGATACCCGCATCGCGCAAATGGTCGAGCACATGATCCAGCAATGCAATACCGCCGACTTCGATCAGAGGCTTTGGCCGGTTGGCGGTCAGGGGCATCATGCGCGTCCCCTTCCCCGCCGCCATGATCATCGCTGTATCCACATGCTTAACCATCGATGTTTAAATCCGTAGGCATATTATTGCGGACGTCCGATGGGATATGCGTGTCGAACCAGCGTTTGACCGGCGCAAGGTCCGGATGGGCTAAGTCGCGCTCCAACAGTCCCCACATGCGGGGTAGGAAGGACAAATAACGCTCCTTGCCATCGCGTTTCCATAAACGCGTAAATATGCCGATGATCTTGGTATTCCGTTGCGCGCCCAACAAGGCATAATGCGCCGCAAAATCAGCGTCGGGTTTTGCCGCATCGTTATAATAAGCGCGCATTTCAGCCTCAAGCGCGGGCGATACGTCGCGTCGTGCATCTTGCAGCAAGGACACCAGATCATAGGCCGGATGACCAACCAGAGCGTCCTGAAAATCAATAATCCCCTGCTGCCCATCGTCCAACAGCATTATATTTTCGGCGTGGTAATCGCGCAGCACCGTTACTTTCTGATACTCCGTCAGCGGGGCCAGAGCTTCAGTCCAGACTTGGTCAAATTCACGCGCATCGAACGATAATCCCATCGCCGGCATGTACCATTCGGACAGCAGCTGCACTTCGCGCATATAGGTTGCCATGTCATAGGGCTGCGCCTGTACCGCAGGCGTCTGCGCCAACCGTACAATGGCATCAATCGCCGCGCGATAGACTGCGGCCTCATCTTCGGGATGTTCATCCAGATGCTCCCGCATCCGCCGGTCGCCAAAATCCTCGATCAGCAATAGGCCACGGGTCAGGTCAGTGGCAAAAATTTCGGGTGCGCGAAATTGATGCCCGTTCAAATATTGTGCAATATGAAGAAATGGCCGCGGATCCTCATGCGGAGGCGGCGCATCCATCAAAATCGCCTTGCCACGCGAGGCGGACTCGACGCGGAAATAACGACGGAAGGACGCGTCACCCGCAACGGGCGCCACTTGCGCGCCTGCCCAGCCATGCATCTTTAGAAATTCGTCCAAGCCAGCAGGCGGCGCCATGTTAGATACTTGTGTCATCATTATCCATTTTCAAAGTCAGTATGCGGCTTCCGTCGGCTTGCGGTGCTATGTCGATAATATGGCTTGGCACCACATAGGCTGCACCAAAGCGCTCGGCCCACTCAACGAGCGTGATGCGTTCACTGCGTTCGTCCGCCAGCCCCAGTTCGTCCAGTTCGTCAGCATTGTCCAAGCGATACAAATCGACATGGGCAACGGCAACCAAAACATCGGGTGATTCATAGCTGTGGACGATGGCATAAGACGGGCTGGCGACTTCGCCTTTAAAACCAAGGCCCGCCAATATGCCTGCGCACAATACGGTTTTGCCCGCACCAAGCGGGCCGTTAATCGCCACCCAATCTGATGCCTTTAAGCTTTGGGCAAGCGACTGGCCAAAGGCGCGCATATCCTCGTCGGTTGCAATGTTCATTTCTTTGGTAGCGCCATGCTGTTTCTCGTTCCCGCGCCTTTTGCAGAATATGAATGGAAAGTGCCAGCATGCAATTCAATTATCTTCCGGGCGCAGAGCAAAGCACGCATTCGCTCGGGCCGCGCAACGAAAAAAGCCCGCCACGTTTCCGTAGCAGGCTTTCTTTTCAACACACGCTGATGTGTGATTAATAGCGATAATGGTCTGGCTTGAACGGACCTTCTGGCGATACGCCAATATATCCAGCCTGCTTGTCGGTCAGCTTGGTCAACTTCACGCCCAGCTTTTCGAGATGCAGCGTCGCGACCTTTTCATCGAGATGCTTGGGCAGAACATAGACTTGGTTCTTATAATTGTCACCGTTGGTCCAAAGTTCGATTTGTGCGAGCACTTGGTTGGTGAAGCTTGCCGACATCACAAAGCTTGGATGCCCCGTTGCACAACCAAGATTAACCAAGCGACCCTTCGCAAGGACAATGATCTGCTTTCCGTCTGGAAACTCAACGAGATCGGTTCCTGGCTTCACTTCGGTCCAGCTATAATTTGAGAGCGCGGAGATTTGAATTTCACTGTCAAAGTGACCGATATTGCACACGATGCTCATGGGTTTCATGTTCTTCATATGCTCGGCCGTAATAACGTCGGCATTGCCGGTTGCTGTGCAGAAGATATCGGCGCGTTGTACGGCTTCTTCCATTGTCACAACTTCAAAGCCTTCCATCGCGGCCTGCAATGCGCAGATCGGATCGACTTCGGTGACCATCACGCGCGCGCCGCCATTGCGGAGCGACTGCGCCGAGCCCTTACCCACATCGCCAAAACCAGCAACGCATGCAACCTTACCCGCGAGCATGACGTCGGTGGCGCGACGGATGGCGTCTACGAGCGATTCCTTACAGCCGTAAAGATTGTCGAACTTCGACTTCGTCACGCTGTCATTGACGTTGATCGCAGGGAAAGGCAGCTCGCCCTTCTTCGCGATTTCGTATAAGCGATGAACGCCCGTGGTCGTTTCTTCCGAAACGCCCTTCAAATTCTTGACTGTTTGCGTGAGGTAGCCTGGCTTCTTGGCTACAAATGCCTTCAAAGCACGCTGGAATTCAACTTCTTCTTCATTCTCTGGCTCGCCAAAGCTTTCGCCGCGCTCAAGCTTTGCGCCCCACAATGCGAACATCGTTGCGTCGCCACCATCGTCGAGGATGATGTTCGCGGTGGTTTCATCACCCCAATCGAAAATGCGGCCGACATAATCCCAATAATCTGCAAGACTTTCGCCCTTGACTGCAAACACAGGAATATTCTGTGCAGCAATCGCGGCAGCGGCATGGTCTTGTGTCGAGAAAATATTGCAGGTTGCCCAACGCACGTCCGCACCCAGCGCCGTGAGCGTTTCGATAAGAACTGCGGTTTGAATCGTCATGTGCAACGATCCCACAATGCGCGCACCCTTCAACGGCTGTGACGCGCCAAATTCATCGCGTAACGCCATAAGGCCGGGCATTTCGGTTTCGGCAATATTGATTTCTTTACGGCCAAAATCGGCCTCGCCGATATCGGCAATGACATAATCGTTGAAAGCCACGGGCTTATTCTCCGGGAGGTTTTAGTTGATGGGAGCCCTTAACTGCGGATTTGTCGAAAATCAAATATAAAGATTGCTTTATATGATGGAGCATCATGTCACCCAATTGCGTGCACGACGCACCAACTTATCATTGGCCGCAGAAATAGGCCCGCCAATCAACGGCCACTTGACTTGGAACAATTGGTCCCAGATTAAGTGGCAACTCTCTCACTTACTAAAGGAAATTTCTCATGAGCATTTCTGTTGGCGATAAAATCCCTGACGTTAAATTGGTCAAGGCAACCGCCGAAGGCCCTCAGCCCGTTCAGTCGGCGGAATATTTCGCAGGACGCCGCGTTGCATTATTCTCCGTCCCCGGTGCCTTTACGCCCACATGCTCGGCACGTCACCTTCCAGGTTTTGTCGAAAAGTCTGCGGAACTCGCTGCCAAGGGCATTGACGAGATCGCTTGCACCGCTGTCAATGATGCCTTTGTGCTGGGTGCGTGGAACAAATCGGGTGGCTCGGATGCCATCACCATGCTTGCGGATGGCAATGGCGATTTCGCTGCTGCGCTTGGACTAGAGATGGACGGCAGCGCATTTGGTATGGGCAAGCGCGGACAACGCTTCTCGCTCGTCGTCAACGATGGCATCGTTGAGCATGTCAATGTCGAAGCCCCTGGCGATTTCAATGTCAGCTCGGCAGAATATATGCTCGGACAGCTCTAATCCATTGCTAGATCTGCAGAAGCTGCATGTGAAAGGGAGGGGTTACCCTCCCTTTTTTGTTGCCAAATTCGCAAAATTCGGTGAAGCGTGATTATGCCTAGTAATCACGTTCAAGACATCATTAATCAACTTGTTGCCGAGTATGAAGCTTCGGTAAAAAGGCTTCAATCCGCACTTTCAGCTTATTTGAAGAGCAGAATTCCTCCTGGCGCAGACCAACGCGCGCGCAATGACTTCTGCTATCCTGAACTCATCATCACTTATTCCGGCAAGACGCGCGAAACCAAATCGAACCTCGCATTTGGTAAGCTGGAGAAAGTCGGGACATATCGGACCACCTTTACCAAGCCCGATCTTTTTGCCGATTATATTGGCGAGCAGCTCGATCTTTTGAACGAGCAATATGAACTCGAGGTTTCGGTTGGCCGCAGTCGCCAAGAAATTCCCTTTCCTTATGTGCTGGATGGTTCCGCCGATCTTGAACTAGGAAGCGTCAGTCCAAGCGAGCTTGCGCGTCATTTCCCCACGACGGAGCTGGCAGATATTGGCGATGAAATCGCCGACGGCTTGCTGCGCGTAAAAGGCAACAGCAGTTCGCCACTTGCTTTATTTGATGGCCTGCGCACCGATTTTTCATTGGCCCGTTTGCGCCATTATACAGGCGCGCCTGCCGAGCATGTGCAGCATTATATCCTGTTCACAAACTACCACCGTTATGTCGACGAATTTGTGAGCTGGGCCTGCAAGCAAGTCGGCAATGGTCGCTATACGGCTTTGTCCGGTGCTGGTGGCCTCTATGTTGACCAACCCACCGATGATGCCGCCCAGCTCGTCGCCGACAGCACCTGGCGCCGGCATCAGATGCCCGCATATCATCTGATCGCGCCAGACCGTTCGGGTATCACTTTGGTGAATATCGGCGTCGGTCCGTCAAACGCCAAAACGATTTGTGACCATTTGGCGGTGCTTCGACCTGAAGCTTGGTTGATGATTGGCCATTGCGGTGGCCTTCGCGAGACACAACGAATTGGGGACTATGTTCTCGCCCATGCCTATTTGCGCGATGACCATATCTTGGACGAAGTCCTGCCGCCTGAAATCCCCATCCCGCCTATCGCCGAAGTGCAACAAGCCTTGGCGAGCGCTGCGGAAGATGTTTCAGGCGCTAGCGGCGCGGACCTCAAACGGCGGATGCGCACTGGCACCGTTGTCACCACCGACGACCGAAACTGGGAACTACGTTATTCCGACTCGGCGTTGCGTTTCTCACAAAGCCGCGCCATCGCCATCGACATGGAGTCCGCTACAATTGCGGCGCAAGGCTATCGTTTCCGCGTACCCTATGGCACATTATTATGTGTTTCGGACAAGCCGCTGCACGGCGAGATTAAATTGCCGGGTCAAGCAAACCGTTTTTACGAAGAGGCGATTGCCGCACATTTGCAGATCGGCATTCAAACATGTGAGTTGCTTCGTGATGCTGGAAATAGCTTGCATAGCCGCAAGTTACGCGCATTCAATGAACCGCCATTCCGATAAGCACGCAGGAACGAACGCGACGCCAGAAAATTATCATCATTGTTTTATAGCCCAAGGAGGAACGGCTTATGCCGAAAAAGACCACAGAAACTGGTATGTTCAGCACGCTGTTGAACAAATTGCGTAACTTGACCGACACCCTCTCGGGTAAAGCGCGTTCGGCGGCCGAGACGGCGTCTACTACTGCAAAATCAGCCGTAGATTCTGCCTCCAGTGCCGCCGCAACGGCAGGCACAGCCATTAAGGAAAATCCCGGCAAGTCTGCTGCCGTTGCTGGCGCAGTTATCGCAACTGCCGCAGCCGCCGTCGCCGGCAAAAAGGTATATGACCGCAAGACCGCAAACGGTGCAAAGCCAGCGGCGAAGAAACCCGCCGCCAAAAAACCGGCTGTAAAAAAACCTGCTGCGAAGAAACCGGCTGCGAAGAAGCCAGCGGCCAAGCCTGCTGCAAAACCGGTCGCCGCTGCCAAGCCTGCCGCGAAGCCCACTACCGCTGCAAAATCTGCGCCTCGGGCAAAGCCAGCGACGAAAAAGCCAATAGCGAAGAAGACTGCCCCAGCGAAGCCCAAGACAAAGCCGGCTAACTGAATCAACTGATATAAAACGCCCCGCCCGAAAAAGCGGGGCGGTTTTTACCTACCAGCCCTTTTTGACGCCCTTATTTTGCGTCTTGAGCCATTTCATTAATGGTGCAAAATATTCCAGCATCGGCTTGCCAGACATTTCGCGCGTGCCGGTAAAGGCTTGCAACGCATCTGGCCATGGTTTCGACGCGCCCATTTCGAGCATCGCGTTCAGCCGTGTTCCAACTTCCTTGTTGCCGTAGAACGAGCAACGGTGCAGCGGCCCCTTCCATCCCGAGATATCGCAAGCGGCTTTGTAGAATTGGAACTGCAAAATGCGGGCGAGGAAATAGCGGGTATATGGCGTGTTGCCGGGAATATGATATTTGGCACCGGCATCAAAACGATCGGCCGGACGTTCTACAGGTGGGACAATGCCCTGATATTGCAGGCGCAAATCGGTCCAGCCTTTATTGTAATTGGCAGGCGTGATTGATCCGTTGAACACGCCCCAACGCCATTTATCGATGAGCAAGCCAAATGGCAGAAATGCGACCTTGTCCATGGCTTGACGCAGCAAAAGGCCGTTATCTTTGTCCGCACCGGGGACCTTAGCCGGATCCAACAAGCCAATCTGGACAAGATAATTTGGCGTAATCGACAAGGCAATGGCATCGCCAATCGCCTCATGAAAACCATCATTGGCACCATTCAGATAGAGATAAGGCTGCTTGTTATAAGCGCGCTGATAGTAATTATGCCCAAGTTCATGGTGGATGGTCACAAAATCGGTGGTGTTGACCTTGATGCACATTTTGATGCGCAGATCATCGACATTGTCCACATTCCACGCCGAAGCGTGGCAGACAACTTCGCGATCTGCAGGCTTAATGAACTGCGCGCGGTCCCAGAAGGTTTTTGGCAGCTGGGCGAAACCAAGCGATGAGAAAAAGCCTTCTCCAATCTTCACCATATCTTTTTCGGCTTTACCGCGATTGGCGCTGAAATCCCCCAATTCGGTTTGCTTATACCCCTTGGCCATGAGCAATTCGCCAATGTCATAACCAATGTCGCCCGCGCCGGCAGGCGCGACAAGGTCATAGACATTACCCCATTCCTGCGCCCACATATTGCCAAGCAAATCGGCACGAATTGGTCCGGTCTTGGACTGGACGGCATCGCCATATTTTTTGTTCAGCTGTGTGCGGACATAAGTGTGCAACTCATCATAGAGTGGCTTTACCTCAAGCCATAATTTGTCGGTTAATTTGGCAAAATCATCGGCGGGCATGTCATAGCCAGACCGCCACATGGCGCCCACATCGGCATAGCCGAGCTCAGCTGCGCCTTGATTGGCGATCTCGACCATGCGCGTGTAATCCGGCCCCATGGGCGCGCCAACATTATCATGCCAGCTTACCCACATCTCCTTCAGCTCTTCAGGATTGCGGTTCGCCCCCATTTCGGCCTCGATGTCCGAACCATTGATTTCCTTGCCACGCAAAGTGCCCCGGCCCTTGCCATAAGCGGATTGCAGCTTGGTTGAGATGGTCGCGAGCTCCGCCGCTGCGCCCGGCGTCGTAGGCGCGGGCAGCACAATGCCACCACGCAGGATATCCAACTTGCGTTTTGTATCATAGGACAGCCCAGGAAGCCCCTGATATCTGGCAGCCTCAAGTGCATAACCAACGGCTTTTTCTGTTCCGATCTCGCCGTAACGTGCGGCGACAGCGTCTGTGTCATCGATCAGGTAAGTGGAATTAATCCACGCCACGCGACCAGCTTCAACAGAAAAATCAAACAGATCCTTTTCGGCGCGGGCAACAAACGCATCGGCATCAGATACCGTTGGTGCAGCTGCTGTCGCTGGAGCATCCTGCGCCATGGCGATGCCGGGGACGGAAAGCGTGGCGCATGCCAGAGCGGCAATCGATATATAATTTTTCATGTTAAGGTCCTGACAGATTGGGTGGCACGATGGTGAAACTTCCGGTCTTCCGCGTCAAGCCGCACGGCTTTTCCAGCTTCGAATGGCCAAACCGACCAGCACACCGAAGAATGTCACCAAAAACAATATCATCTTAATAGGCCGCGCCGTGGCTGCGACACCGGAAAGCATGTCATGCCCGCCGGTAAGTGCCGCCTGAATAAGCTGGCTAATGGTCTCCGCATAATCGGTAATCGCAAAACCAACCGCTGCGACGATGATTACCTTACCAAGCCGTGCGAGCATGGGGTACGACGACGCAGCAAACATCCGCCCACCCGCAAAAGCGCCCCATGCATAGACCGCGATAAAAATGAGGTCCAACTCCATGCTATAAATGGCGAGATCCATCACATCCGATGCTACCCAGCCAGCGTGGATGATATCAACGCGTGCCGCAGTGCCCGCTGCCTGATGGTCGCTCATGCCCAATGGCGTGACTTCAGTGACCAGCCAAACATTCATGACGACCTGCGCCGCCAACAACAAAATGCCGGACAGCCAGAACGTCCAGAAACGCCTTTCCAGAGCCGTTTCCCCGCGCATGGCTACCCAAGCCCCAGAGAGGTCGCCAATGCCCCTGACAAGGCGTCCTCGCGCGTCAGATGATAGCTTGTATAGTCATGCACTTGCCCACCATGATGGCGCTTATGCTCTAGCACTAATTTGCTGCCCAATCGCTCTACCGCGGTGCGGGAACGAAAATTATTTGCGCCCACTTGAAACACAATGACACGCACAAATTGGAAGATATGCTGGAGCATCAGCGCCTTCACCTCGCGGTTGATACCCGTCCGCCAATATGCGGTCGCAAAAAATGTCCAACCAATTTCTATTTCAGCCGTTGTCGGATCATAATTGGCAAAGCGCGTGCTGCCGATGATTGCATCTGTCGCTGTGTCCAAAATGGCAAAGGCACCCTGCGACGCAAGGGCATCTGCGAAGAAGCCGTCAAACACATCCCTTTTGTACCGATCCCGAAAAGGGTGCATCGCCCAAATTTCTGGGTCGGAAGCCACGCCATAAAGCGCGTCATAATCCGTCGCCAATAATGGCCGCAGCATGACGCGTTGGCCAATCAAAACAGGCTGTATGTCGAAAGGGGCAGGCGTCACCAGCGGTCACCCGTCAGAGCCGCGACAAAAGCTTGCCCAAGCTCTGTTTTGGTTACCGCGCTCATATGGTTTCCCGGCACAGTGAACAATTTTCCATTTTGCAAAAGCGCGGCAAGGTCAGCCGCAGAGCCATTGTCATCATCTTGTTCGCCGCATATAACCGCAACCGGCAAGGTCCAGCGGGCAATCTCGGCCACTGGGGTGTCAACGAACGTATCCAAGATATACCGCAACGCCACCGGATCACCGCCCGTGGTTTTCAGGAACGCCTCCGCCATCCATGCGGCCGATCCCTTTTCATGCTGCCCCAGATTGTCAAAGACGTCGCGGAAATGCGCCCCACGATTTCCGGTCTGGGTCAGGCCTTCCAACCCCATGCCTGAGATGACGGCCCTTCCCGGGGCCGCGCCCCGCGCCAACATCCGCGATACCGTCCGTCCGCCGAGCGAATAGCCGCCAAGCTCATAATCCGTGATGCCCAAATGCGCCAACAACGCAAACTGGTCATCGGCCAAAATATCCCGCGGATAATGCGCCGGATCATGCGGCTTGGCGCTCAAACCATGCGCGCGCAGGTCTGGCATGATGACGCGGTATCCCGCATTCGCCAATGCGGCAGCGTGGCCATATTTAATCCAGTTGGTGTCCGCTTCGGACATAAACCCATGGATCAGCAACAAAGGCCGCCCTTGCCCCGTTTCGCGCCATGCGATCTCGACGCCGTCAATGGCTTGAAAACTATTGGATGTAATCATAAATCTCGCTCGATATTCAACGACCAACGCCCCTAACTAACCTGCTTTGTCAGTCCTTTTTGTTCCATGCGCCATAGCGCCATATCGATACGGTCCTGACCGAAAAATGGTTCGCCGTCGAAAACGAGAGTTGGCACGCCCCAATGCCCCGCAGCTTCTAACGCTGCTTGGTTGGCCGCGATTTCCGCATCTAGACCTGCCGCATCGTTAAGCGCTTCGGCATCTAGCTCTGCCAAATCTAATCCCGCGCGCGAAGCTGCACCGGCGAGATGGTCGCCCACATGCCAATTCTCCGCCCCGCCCCAAATCAGCCTCGAAACTTCGTCGCAAAAGGCCAGGCTTTTGCCCCGCCGCGCCGCGGCTTGGCCCAATCGGGTCAGGCGAAAAATATAAGGCTGCTCCGCCGCAATTTTGCGCGTGGCAATATCCTGCACAATCGGGTCGGGCCGCGGCGGGCCGAAAGGAACGCCGTGGAACTGCGCCACGCGAAACATGTCCGTAAAGGTATAGCGCAACCAATTGGGGTGGTTGCGTTCAAAAAAATCAGGTTCGCGGATGGCGAGTGGATAGACCGGACGCAGATTAATCGTCAGGTCATATTCTTCCGCAAGTGCGCGATATCGCCGCGTGGCTAGATAGCTATAAGGGCTGCGAAACGACCAGAAAACATCGGCTTGCAGCCCCATAACTCAACCCTTTTTCAAATGCCGACGCCCAAGTAGCTCGGCAATCTGCACCGCGTTCAGCGCAGCGCCCTTGCGCAAATTATCCGACACACACCAGAAGGCAAGGCCATTATCGACGGTTGGGTCTTCGCGCACGCGGCTGATATAGGTTGCATCGTCGCCTGCGGCTTCGACCGGTGTCGTATAGCCGCCATCCTCGCGCTTATCGATCAGCATGATGCCAGGAGCCTCACGCAAGATACTCTGCGCGGTTTCTGCCGACATTTCGCGCTCATATTCGATATTCACCGCTTCGCTGTGGCCGACAAATACAGGCACGCGAACGCAGGTCGCCGTCAGCTTGATTTTCGGGTCAAGGATCTTCTTGACCTCAACCATCATCTTCCATTCTTCTTTGGTATAGCCATCGTCAAGAAAGCTATCGATGTGCGGGATGACGTTGAACGCGATTTGCTTCGTGAATTTTTTGGCATCGGCACTGTCGCCGACAAAGATATTACGGCTTTGTTCGAACAATTCGTCCATGCCCTCTTTGCCCGCGCCTGACACCGACTGATAGGTCGATACAACAACACGGGTAATCTTTGCGTAATCGTGCAGCGGCTTCAACGCGACGACCAATTGCGCCGTTGAACAATTGGGGTTGGCGATGATGTTCTTGCGCTTATACGTATCAATTGCGTCAGGGTTGACCTCTGGCACAATCAACGGGACATCTGGATCCATCCGGAAAAGCGAGCTGTTGTCGATTACCACGCAGCCAGCTGCAGCGGCAATCGGCGCGTATTTCAAGGTCGCTTCCGAACCGATGGCAAAAATCGCCATATCCCAGCCCGTCCAATCGAAATTCTCGATATTCTGGATCTTGAGCATCTTGTCGGTATCGCCATATTCGATTTCGACACCTTGGCTGCGCGATGATGCCAGCACAGCGATTTCATCAGCAGGGAATGCGCGTTCGGCCAAGATGTTGACGACCTCGCGTCCGACATTGCCGGTCGCGCCTGCAACTACGATACGGTACCCCATATTCACTTCCCTTTTCGGCAATAAAAAAGCCGGGCTCTTTGTGGGAGCCCGGCTTTTTGTGTTCGGTTAGAAACGCAGCGCGGCTCCTGCCTTATTCGGCAGCCTCGGTGGTTGTAATCGGGCCCTTGTCGGACGAACGGGGATCGCGGCGTTCGGCGATACGTGCCTTCTTACCGGTCAATCCACGCAGATAATAAAGCTTCGCACGACGCACGACGCCCTTACGGACGACTTCGATGCTGTCGATATTGGGGCTGTATAGCGGGAATACGCGCTCAACGCCCTCACCGAACGACATTTTGCGTACAGTGAAGTTGGAGCCCATGCCCTTGTTCGAACGCGCGATGCACACGCCTTCATAATTCTGAATACGCGTGCGCTCACCTTCGATGACCTTCACGCCCACCTTAACGGTGTCACCTGCACGGAACGCAGGAATTTTTTTGTTTTCTGACAAAGCTGCAATAGCTTCGGCTTCGAGTGTTTGGATGAGGTTCATGCCCCATTTAGTCCTTATTCTTTTGTTGCACGTCAGAGGCAGGCTGAACCCGGGCATCTTTGTAACGCCCCCAAAGGTCCGGTCTGCGTAACCGAGTGATTTCCTCTGCTTGTTGTTTCCGCCAAGCAGCTATTTTCGCATGATCCCCCGATCGCAACACTTCAGGGATCATACGCCCTTCCCAATCATTGGGTCGGGTGTAGTGCGGATATTCAAGCAATCCTTGTTCAAAGGACTCTTCGTCACCGCTGGAAGAGGCGCCCATTACGCCGGGAAGCAGCCGAATGCAAGCGTCTAACAGCATGAGCGCCCCGATTTCGCCTCCGGACAATATGATGTCGCCCATCGAGACTTGCTCGATTTTAGGATGTGCGTCGAAAAGGCGCTCGTCAAAACCTTCAAATCGGCCACACAGCACCGTTACACCGGGGCCAGCCGCAAGTTCACGGACACGCGCTTGCGAGATGGGCTTACCGCGCGGGGTCATCGCAAGGATTGGAATATTGGGATCGATCCCAGCCGCATGTTCTACCGCTGCGGCAAGAATATCCACCCGCAATACCATCCCTGCCCCGCCGCCTGCTGGCGTATCATCGACAGTGCGATGCTTATCGCTTGCAAAGTCGCGAATCTGAATAGGAGAGCACGACCACTTCCCCTCCTCCAGCGCACGGCCAGCCAAGGATATCCCAAGCGGTCCGGGGAACATTTCTGGATACAACGTCAGTATTTGCGCGTGGAAGGTCATATCACAAAAGCGGCATCGATGACGATGCGTCCGCCCGCGCCTGCCGCCCATTCAGGCACGGCATCGACGGTCATGGGGACCATGAATTTTTTGCCGGGCTTGCCATCCGCAGACGGCATTTGGATTTCCAGAACATCGCTTGCGCCGAAATTTTCGACGGCTACGCAGATGCCGAGGTCGCTACCATCGGTGGACACGCATGATAGGCCCAACAGGTCGCTATAATAATATTCGCCCTCGCCCAATTCGGGCAAAGCGTCCCGCGGAACGGTTAGCAGCGTACTGCGCAGTTTTTCTGCGGCATTGCGGTCGTTGATTTCGACAAAGCGGGCAATCGCGCCGTCTTTGGTCGGTCGGAGGGACTTAACCGTCAACGTACCATCGTTAAAACTTTTGTAGCGTTTCAAGCTGTCCACATTTTCTGCAAACAGCTTGAGACGGACTTCGCCCGTCACGCCGTGCGCGCCAGAAACGGCGGCAAGCGTGACGGTCTTGTCAGCCAAGGCTTAGCCCTCGGCCTTTTCTTCAGTTGCTTCTTCAGCGGCTGGCGCTTCTTCGGCAGCAGCTTCAGCCGGCGCAGCTTCTTCTGCAGCAGGTGCTTCTTCAGCGGCAGGTGCAGCTTCTTGGACAGCAGGCGCTTCTTCGGCAACTACTTCTGGCTCTGGTGCTGGAGCAGCAGCTGCTGCTGCGGCCGCTTCTTCAGCTTCAGCAAGCTTGTTTGCCTTGTCTTCCGCACGATCCTTAGCTTTTTGGCCTGGCTCGCCCTTATTCGGGTTATTTCTGGCCTTACGCTCTTTGACGCCGGCAACGTCAAGGAAGCGCGCTACGCGGTCTGATGGTTGTGCACCTGCGGCGAGCCAATACTTCGCACGCTCTGTGTCGAGGATTACGCGCTCCGCGCTATCCTTGGGCGCCTGTGGGTTGTAGCTACCGATACGCTCGATGAACTTGCCATCGCGCGGTGCACGGGCGTCGGCCACGACAATTTTATAATAAGGGCGCTTTTTCGAACCGCCCCGCGACAAACGCATTGATAATGCCATAAAACTAACTCACCTTTCTTAAAATACTTTAATTAAACAATATATTATTTCTTTTTATTCAAAAGTCTTGCGAGGTCAGGTGGCATCCCGCCACCGCCGCCCATTCCGGGAAATCCGCCCATGCCGGGTGGCATCGCGCCGGGGGGAAGGCCGTGCATTCCTTCCATCGCGCCGCCCAAATCGCCGCCACCTTTGCCGCCGCCAAACATCGCAGCCAGGCCCTTAAGCCCTCCCATTTTGCGGATGCGCTTCATGGCACTTGCCATTTCCTGGTGCATTTTGATCAGCTTGTTGACGTCTTGCACCGTCATGCCTGAGCCTTTGGCAATGCGGATCTTACGCTTGGCGTTCAACAATTCTGGTTTGGCGCGTTCTTTCGGTGTCATCGAACCAATGATAGCATCCATGTGCACCAGCAATTTATCGTTCATGCCGCTGGCATCCATCGCCTGCTTGGCCTTTTTCATGCCAGGCATCATGCCAGCCAATGCGCCAAGGCCGCCCATCTTGGTCATCTGACGGAATTGGGTGCGCAAATCATCCATGTCGAACTGGCCCTTGGCCATTTTGGCAGCGAGTTTCTCCGCGTCCTCTTTTTCGACCATTTCGGACGCACGCTCGACCAGACCGACAACGTCGCCCATACCAAGAATACGGCCAGCAACACGGCTTGGATTGAATGCCTCAATGGCGTCAAGCTTTTCACCGACGCCAGCAAATTTAATCGGCTTTCCGGTAATAGCGCGCATCGACAATGCCGCACCGCCGCGTGCATCACCGTCCATACGCGTGAGCACAATACCTGTTAGATCAACGCGTTCGCCAAAGCTTTTGGCAACATTGACCGCATCTTGACCCGTGAGAGAGTCCACAACCAACAATATTTCCTGCGGCACGGCGACCGTTGCTACCGCCTGCATTTCGTCCATCAATTGCTGATCAACATGCAAGCGACCAGCGGTGTCGAGGATGAGGACATCAAAGCCCTGCAGCTTTGCTGCCTGCATCGCGCGCTTGGCGATATCGACGGGCATTTGCCCTTGTACGATAGGAAGCGTCGCGACATCAGTCTGCGTGCCCAGCGTGCCCAACTGTTCCTGCGCAGCCGGGCGATTAACGTCAAGTGACGCCATCAGGACTTTTTTGCCCTGCTTCGTCTTCAACATCTTCGCGATTTTTGCGGTCGTAGTGGTCTTACCCGAGCCTTGCAGACCGACCATCATTATGATGGCAGGTGGCGCAACAGCCAAATTCAGGTCGCTTTGTTCCGCGCCCAACATGTCAACCAGCGCGTCGTTAACGATTTTGACGACTTGCTGGCCGGGTGTGACGGATTTCAGGACCTGCACACCAACGGCTTGCTCGGTTACCTTGTCGATGAAGTCCCGGACAACGGGCAAAGCAACATCGGCCTCAAGCAAGGCAACGCGTACTTCGCGCATCGCTTCACGCACATCGGCTTCGTTCAACGCACCGCGACCGCGCAGGCGATCAAACACCCCTCCTAACCGGTCGCTCAGCTTGTCAAACATCGACATTCCTTACCAAATCACCCCATTTGGGGCATAAACGAACAAAAAGCCGGTGAGCGAATCTTCGCCGACCAGCTTGGAAACTATGGATTTCCTACAAATTTTGAATGGCACACGAAATGCCTTGGTACGCCGCTTACCAACAGAATTTTCAAATGGCAAATCATTCCGTGTGGCGAGGGTGCCAATATCCGGCACCATAAGCGGTGGACACTCCGACCCGCAGCCCCTAAATCGCCGACGATGGCAAAAGGCGAATTTCACAAGATGCACGGGCTAGGCAATGACTTTGTCATTATCGATGCACGCGCATGTCCGATGGAAATGTCTCCTGCCAGAGCGCGGGCGATTGCCGACCGTAAGAATGGCATTGGCTGCGACCAGCTCATCCTTTTGGTTGAGTCTAAAGTCGCCGATGTCACCATGCGCATATATAACGCGGACGGTAGCGAAGTGGAGGCATGCGGCAACGCCTCGCGCTGCGTGGTGGCCTTGCTGAAACAAGATCTAAAAATCGAAACAAAGGGCGGGATTATCTCTGGGCAACTGTCCGGCAACGACGTTACCGTTTCCATGGGTGAAGCTAAGTTCGAGTGGCAAGACATTCCGCTCGCATTTGCCATGGACAGTGGCGCCCTACCCTTAGCGTGGGAAGAACTGCAAAAGCCCATGGCGGTCAATATGGGCAACCCGCACGCCGTGTTCTTTGTAGACGACGCCGATACCGTGGATCTTGCCCGGCTTGGGCCCATTATTGAAAATGACGCCGCCTTTCCAGAACGCGTGAATGTTAATGTTGCGTCCGTCGACGGCAATGAAGTCCATCTGAGAGTATGGGAACGTGGCGCTGGCCTGACAGGCGCTTGTGGCACGGGGGCCTGTGCCACCGCTGTTGCCGCTATAAGGCAAGGCAAGGTCCAATCCCCTGTTGTTGTGCACCAAACGGGTGGCAGATTGACCATCACATGGACACCAGGGCAGCCCGTGATTATGGCGGGAAGCTCGACTTATGTCTTTACCGGCCAAGCCGATTGGGACGATTTCGGATGAACGCCCCGCTACAAAAACCTGAAGTCATCAGTATGGGTTGCCGCCTGAACCTTGCCGAGAGCAATGCCTTGGCCGAGCAACTTGCTGGGCATGACGACGTTGTCATCATTAACAGTTGCGCCGTTACCAATGAATCTGTCCGCCAAACACGCCAGGCCATTCGGCAAGCGCACAAGCGTCGTCCCGATGCACGGGTGTGGGTAACGGGTTGCGCGGCGCAAGTTGAACCTGAAACCTTTCAGAATATGCCCGAAGTCGCTGGCGTATTCGGTAATCATGAAAAACAAAATGCAGCTTTGCTGCGTGAGATCATCGAACGCCCTGACCGACCAGTTGTCGTTTCGGACATCATGACCATCGCGCAAACCGCGCCGCATTTGGTCACGGCTTATTCTGGCAAAACCCGCGCCTTTGTTGAGGTGCAGAATGGCTGTGACCATCGCTGCACATTTTGCATCATCCCTTATGGTCGGGGAAATAGCCGATCGGTTCCAGCCGGTAGTGTCATAGAGCATATACAAAAGCTGGTGGACAGTGGTTTTCAAGAGGTCGTGCTGACCGGTGTAGATGTCACCAGCTATGGCCATGACCTGCCCGGACAGCCCAATTTGGGTTCATTGGTTGAGCGCATCTTGAAACTTGTACCGGACCTTCGGCGCCTGCGTCTTTCATCTATAGACGGCGTGGAAATTGACGCGCGGCTGTTTGAACTGCTGACCGGCGAAGCCCGCGTCATGCCACATGTCCATCTGTCATTGCAGGCTGGCGACAACATGATCCTGAAGCGCATGAAACGGCGCCACAGCCGTGAACTGGCGATTGACCTTGTTGCACGACTGCAAGCAAAAAGGTCGGACATCACCATTGGCGCTGACATCATCGCCGGTTTCCCGACCGAGGATGATACAATGTTTGCCAACAGTGTCGACCTCGTGCGCCAATGCAACATCGTCCATGGGCATATTTTTCCCTACTCACCCAAAAAGGGCACGCCAGCTGCGCGCATGCCGCAATTGCCGCCGCAGACAATTAAGGCCCGCGCCAAGATATTGCGCGATGCTGTTGCCGCCGAAAAAGCCGTTTGGGCGAAAGCGCTTATTGGCACCACGCAAGATGTTGCCGTCGAAAGCGGCGGATTGGCTGGTCATGCGGAAAATTTCGCGTATCTGAAACTTGATAAAAGAGTGCCGGAAGGCCGTATCGTATCGGCTCGCATTACCCATCTTCAAGACGAAGTTTTACAGGCAGAGGTTATCGAATGAGCGAAAATGCTGGGTGGACGAACCGCTTGTTCGGCGGCCTCAAAAAAACATCAGGTAAGCTGACCGAGAATATTGCCGGACTTGTCACCAAGGCGAAGCTTGACGCAAGCGATCTCGACGAGATTGAGGATGCGTTGATTGCCTCCGACCTCGGCCCGGCCATGGCATCGCAAATTCGCGATAAGATTGCCCTGGGCCGCTTTGACAAGGGTATTGATGCCAATGGCATAAGGCAGATCGTCGAGGATGAAATTGCCTCGGTCCTTGCGCCGGTCGCTTCCCCGTTGGAAATTGATGCTTTCCCGCGCCCTCAAGTTATTTTGGTCATTGGCGTCAATGGATCAGGAAAAACCACGACAATCGCAAAGCTCGCCAATCTGTTCCTTGAACAAGATTATGGCGTCATGCTGGCTGCTGGCGATACGTTCCGCGCTGCCGCCATTGGCCAATTGAAAATTTGGGCCGAGCGCATTGGCGTGCCGATAGTCACAGGCCCCGAAGGCGGCGATGCCGCAGGCGTGGTGTTTGACGCTGTCAAAAAGGCAACGGCCGAAGGGATCGATGTCCTGATCGTCGATACCGCAGGCCGGTTACAAAATAAACGCGAGTTGATGGATGAACTTGCCAAAATTCGCCGTGTGTTGGGCCGCCTGAACCCGGCTGCACCGCATAATGTTGTGCTCGTGCTGGACGCCACAACGGGTCAAAATGCGTTGTCACAGATTGAAACCTTTAAGGAGGTCGCTGACGTAACCGGACTTGTGATGACAAAATTGGACGGCAGCGCCCGCGGCGGCATATTGGTCGCGGCAGCCAAGCAGTTCGGCCTGCCCATCCACGCCATTGGTGTCGGCGAGGCTATCGATGATTTGCGACCATTCAACCCGCAAGATGTTGCCCGCGCGATCAGCGGTGGTTCGTTGTGAGCGAAGGCGCTCCAACCCAAAAGCCATCAGGTACGCTGAACTTTGTCCTCGATTTCGGGCCATTGTTGTTATTCTTTGTCACGTCAAAATTGGGCAGTTCTGATGCCGACCCAAAACAAGGTGCAATTGTCGGCACTGCGGCATTTATGGTGGCGATCATCGTCGCGGTAATCGTGTCCAAGTTCAAACTGGGCAAGATTTCACCCATGCTAAAGCTGACGGCGGCGTTGGGGGTTTTCTTTGGCGCGCTGACCATATGGTTTCATGATGAACGTTTTATCCAGATTAAGCCGACGATCATTTACGCCTTTTTCGCCGCCCTGTTATTGGGTGGCTGGTTGCGCGGGAAAGCCATGCTCAAATATGTGCTTGAGGCCGCCTATCAGGGTCTGAGCGAAGCCGGCTGGTTGAAGCTGTCATTACACTGGGGCCTATTCTTTTTGGTGCTCGCGGGATTGAACGAGATTTTCCGTCGACCCGAATGGTTTTCGTTCGACACATGGCTTTCGATCAAAGTGTGGGGCGTCACCGCGCTCACTTTCCTGTTCGCCTTCATTAATATCCCCATGCTCATGCGCCACGGCCTGAAGCTGCGTGACGATGCCGAGCTTCCGCCGCAAGGATAAGCGACGTTATGGGTCAGCGCGAGACGCGCCAGAGCAATGACCTGTTGCTGCAGACGCAGAAATTATGTGACAAGCTGCCATCACCCCGATAGTCTTCACGTCATCAGGGGCAATATCACCTGAATGCCTACAGGAGGAAAAAATGGCGAAGTTTTTTGGAAATCTACATTTGGTGCTGGTCGCGGGGCTAGTGCTGACATTAGCACTGATGTTCACTCTGCACGGCGACGGAGTCACGGCGCAAGCAATCACACGCTGGCTGCACACATTTTTCGGGATCGTCTGGATCGGGTTGTTATATTATTTCAATTTCGTACAAATCCCCACCATGCCAAAGGTGCCTGCTGAACTAAAGCCAGGCATTTCTAAGCATATCGCGCCATCGGCGTTGTTCTTCTTTCGCTGGGGCGCGGCGCTGACCGTATTGCTCGGCCTCATCATTGCGGTTCAAGCCGGCTACGCGCATCAAGCATTTACTCTGCAAGATCCTTACAAGCTTATTGGTGTAGGCATGTGGCTTGCGGTCATCATGGCCTTCAATGTTTGGTTCATCATCTGGCCAAACCAAAAGAAAGCGCTTGGCATTGTAGAAGCGGATGACGCGACAAAGGCGAAGGCAGCCACGACAGCGATGATGACATCGCGCCTGAACACATTGTTGTCGATCCCGATGCTGTACACGATGGTCAGCTTTAACGGCGGCTAAACCCGGCTATCTGGATTGCAAAGAAGGGGCGGCACATGCCGCCCCTTTTTTTATCCTAAAAGATCGTGTTTTTTCAACGTGTGGCGCAATTGGTCATAGCTGAGATTGAGCGCCTTAGCCGTCTGCCTTTGGTTATAACGACACTTTGCTAGAGCTTGCTCCAAGACAGATTTTTCAAACTTCTCCGTTGCCTCGCGGAAATCCGTTACATCCATCGATGGAATGATGTCCGTTGCGTAACGCGGCTCAGGGGAAGTATTATGTTGATTGTCGGCTTGCACCTGCGCAGGCGCAGACGCCGCTAACCCGCCGCGCCACGGGCTGTCAAACGGGTCAAATTGAATATAATCGACTGGCTGTGTCGGATCTGCCCAGCGATATACAGCGCGCTCCACAACATTGCGCAGCTCGCGGACATTGCCCGGCCAGATATGATTTTCCAAAGCGCGGGTTGCAACTTCGCCAAATCCGGGCCAGCCCTCCCAACCCAATTCCGCCGCCATCTTGCGTCCATAATATTCGGACAGCACCTCAATATCACCTTCGCGCACACGCAGCGGCGGCAAAGTGATGACCTCAAAGCACAAACGGTCCAGCAAATCGGCTCTGAACCGCCCCTTGTCGACCATATTGGGCAGATGCTCATTGGTGGCAGCTACGATGCGCACGTCAACGCGCATGGGCCGCGATGAACCGATCCGCGTAACCTCGCCATATTCGACTACACGCAAAAGTCGTTCCTGCGCCCCCATGCTCAAGGTGCCAAGTTCATCGAGAAACAATGTCCCACCGTCAGCCTCTTCGAAGCGCCCCTCGCGTGCCCGCGTCGCACCGGTAAACGCCCCTGCCTCATGCCCGAACAATTCCGCCTCAATCAGCGTCTCTGGCAAAGCCGCGCAGTTTATGGTCACTAAAGGCCCATCCCAACGCGCACTTAAGCGGTGAAGGCGCTCGGCAATCAACTCCTTGCCGGTTCCGCGTTCGCCTACGACCAATACAGGGCGGTTGAGCGGCGCAGCGCGGCTTGCACGCTCTACAGCGTCCAAAAATGCCGTTGATTGGCCAATGAACTGAACATTGTCTCGATCCATTTTCAAATATTGGCATATTTCACCATAGAGTGGCAATAATTACTAGCGCCTTATCTATGTAAATTTTGAGAAACGCCGGAAATGCGACAAAAACGCAAATTGGCACGGTCCCTGCAATGTATCTTACAAGTCAGCAAACGCTGCCAAACAACATTGGGAATATAAAATGCGCCAGGATATCGAAACTAGTAATTATCTAAACGGACAAGACAGCCGTCTTTGGCTGGCGGTCGCTGTGTCCTTCATGATGATTTTTACGAGCTATGCCGTATCGGTTCTAAACCACCGCAACGCAGGCGAGATTAGCGCACACACCCAACCGAATAGGTCGATCGTTGTCAGCTATCTTGCCTGACTTCGGTAACCTGCGACCGGAGTGCCCCAGCTCCCCCTCCACCTCCCAAAGGCACCCGGTCGCCACTTTTTTGAATGAATTTACCAATACACATTATCGGAGTTACCCCATGGGCATATTTTCACGAACCCGCGATATCATCGCTGCCAATGTGACCGACCTGCTCGACAAGTCGCAGGACCCAGCCAAAATGATCCGCATGATCATATTGGAAATGGAAGAAACGCTGGTTGAGGTTCGGGCCTCTGCCGCGCGCACGATTGCCGACCAGAAAGAGCTGCGCCGCCATATCGACAAGTTGAATACACTTGAAACCGACTGGACCGACAAAGCGCATCTGGCGCTTTCAAAGGACCGTGAAGACCTAGCGAAAGCGGCCTTATTGGAAAAGCGCAAGGCGACCGACATGAAAGAGCAATTGACCGCGGAGGTTGACGTTCTGAACGATGCGCTCAAAGCGTCCGAGCAGGATATTCACAAGCTGCAGAAGAAGCTCGCCGACGCGCGCAGCCGCCAAAATGCGCTGATGACTCGCTTGGAAAGCGCCGAAAATCAAGTCAAGCTGCGCACCATGTATAATGGCGACAAGGTCCGCGAGGCATTTTCACGCTTTGATGTCCTCGAACGCCGCGTCGATGAGGCGCAAGGATATGCCGACGCCCTGTCTATCGGGTCCGAAGCGCCGCGCACTTTGGGCGACGAAATCGCAGCGCTTGAGAGCTTCGATGTCGTCGACGCCGAATTGGAAGAAATGAAAAAGGCCATGCAGGCCGACCTGAAGAAGGAGGGTTAAACCATGGAAGAGGTTCTTGTCCCCGTCATGGTCGTGGGAATGCTGTTCGTCGCCCTCCCATGGCTTGTACTCCATTATGTGACGCGCTGGAAAACGGCGGCGACGCTAACCAATGATGATGAGCGGATGCTTGGCGATATGCATGAACTAGCCCGCCGGTTGGAAGATCGCCTCGACACCGTTGAACGCTTGGTCGCGCAGGAAAATCCCAATTGGCAACCGCGCCGCATCGAACTTGATTCACCCGATTTTAACCCAGAAAATGTACGTAGGCCGGAAAGGAACCGCTGATATGTCAGGGAAACACACCAAATTCTATCTCGATAAGCAAAATGCCAAATGGAAAGGCGTCTGCGCCGGGATTGCCGACTACACCGGCGTTGACGTTCTGTGGGTTCGCTTAGGCACCGTCATGCTCACGCTGATGGGTGGCTTTCCTTGGACGCTGATCGCCTATGTCATCACGGCGTGGATGGCCAATAAGAAACCAGTGCATCTATACACCGATGACCGCGAAGAGCAGAAATTCTGGCAAGGCGTGCGCCAATCGCCGGCTCGCACCACCCGCGACATTCGTTCACGCTTTCGGGAAATCGACCATCGCTTGGCCGAAATGGAAACTTATTATGTCAGCAACAATAAGCAGCTAGCAGAGGAAATCGAAAGCCTGCGGTAACCAAAGGCTTAGGAAGGGAACAGGATATGCTCACGCTCTTCATTCTTGGCCTGATTGGTTGGTTTACCTACCGCCATTTCGCAAAGAAAAAGCGTAAGGCCGATCGCCGCAATTGGCGCGTTGATTATCGCGATGCGTCAATCCGCCCAATAACCCGCCGCCTGCCTTGGAAGGATCTATAATGAATCTTGGTGGACCAAATTTCGTCATTGCCATTGTTGCGCTGTTGACGGTCGGTTGGCTGGTCAACAATTGGATCCGCGCCAAACATGGCTATCCGTTGGAAGATGAATGGGGCGGCAAGACCGCGCTGACCGATGGCGACTACCCCGAAGCCGAACGCAAAATCATGCTGTTAAGCAATGAGAATGAAACGCTGAATGGCAAAATCGGGCATTTGGAAGAACGCGTCGCGGTACTGGAGCGCATCGTGACCGACAAGGCTGGACGTTTGTCTGAAGAAATCGAACGACTTCGGTAATTTAGGAGGCATGATATGGATCCCGACAAACTCGCTATGTTAACCGCTCTTGGCCCCATGATCGGTATCGGCATCGTCGCTATTTCCGCAGGGTGGGTGCTGACAACATGGATGCGTATCAAGAACGGTTACCCGCTTGATGGCACTTGGGGTCAGCCAGTATATCCCAAGAATGACCAGCAAGCCATTGAACGGGTCAAGCTTCTGAGCCAAGAAAACGCCCAGTTAAGAGCGGAGCTTGGGTCTGTTAAGGACCGGCTCGCCAATGTGGAAAAAATCATCGTCGATGACAGCCACAGGCTGAGATCAGAAATAGAGGCCCTTCGTGGGCCAAGCAATTAAGCGTCTTTAAAAGCCGCGCACTTGGGAATTTGAGGAGGACTTTATGGGCCCGTTTGAAATGGTCGTTGCGATCATTCTTATCTTAACCATCGGCAAGATTATCCAAACGAAGCAAAAGGCCAAGCATGGCATTGTTGAGGAACGGGACTTTATGGGCACCAAAACACACCGTTTGTTAAGCGGCGCGGAAACCCAGCAAATGCAGGATGAGATTAAGGCACTGAAAGAACGTATTCAGGTTCTTGAGCGTATCGCGACTGAGAACAACAATGCCAATGATCTTAACCGCCAGATTGAGGAATTGCGCAGCCGGTAACGGCGCGCGGATCGAGAGGAAGGAACCATGGAACAGGATCCCAATTTCTATATCATAATCGGCGGCTTTGTGGTGCTGTCCGTTGGCATTGTCTCTTCGCTCGGATTGCGCGGATGGCGCGACTGGATTGCGCTAAAGCATGCCGAGTTGGACATTGCCCGCCGCAGCAGCGATGCGCCTGTGCCGTCAGCTACCTCACGTATCGAAGTCGCTGATTTAAAAGAACGCGTCAAAAAGCTTGAGGCTATCGCCGCAGGGATTGATATCTAACCCCTGCGGCCATATGCGGTGGCCATGACCACACTCACCGACATTCAAGAAGAATATGAATTCCTCGAAGCCGACGACCGTTACCGTCTATTGATCGATCTTGGCCGTGAACTGGCGCTTATGCCGGATGCGCTGAAAACCGATGCAACATTGGTCAGAGGTTGCTCAGCAAGTGTCTGGGTGTATCCGGTCACCGACAATGGACAGCTTTCGTTTATGGCGGATAGCAATGCCGCGATCACCAAGGGTATCATCGCGCTAGTGCTCAAGACGGTGGATGGCAAAAACGCCGTCGAAATTTTAAGCACCGATATCGAAAATGCCCTCGCCCCGTTTGACCTGAAAAACCAACTCAGTTCAAACCGGACGCAGGGCATTCCCAATATGATATCGCTTATTCGCGAAACAGCCGCGCGTTATGCCACCTGAGCTGGCCTAACGCCCAGCCAAAGCGCAAAGGCCGGCAGGCGGGGCAGCAGCAACCGATCAAACAGCCATAAAGCCAGCAGTGACACAGCGAGCAACGGCAATAAAATAGCCATTATAACGATGATAACCGCCACGCCGCGTATTTTCTGTGGCACCGCAGGGGCAATAGGTGCCCCCAGCGCGTCCACCGGCTTGCGCCGTCGCCACATCATAAAGCCCGATACCACCAAAGTAATCAGGCCCAACGCGGTGAGAACGCCGATAAGCTGATTGATCCAGCCAAAAAGCTGCCCCTCATGCCAGGCAATCCCATAATTGACGGCCTGATCAATGACATGTTTATCCGCAAAGCCTGAGCGTGACATCTCCTTGCCTGTCGCAACATCGAAGGTGATGCTGCGGTTTAGTGGCCGGTTTTGCGCCTCCGACTTAATCGTCCAAGCCATGGGCGTAGGTGGGCCAAAACGCTCCGGCGCGCCCGGCGGCTTCACGAAAACGGGATGCGGTAGATTTTCTAATTTCGCTTTAGCCACCATGTCGGACAGGCCAACAAGCGGTATACCAGCAGCTTGCATTTGCATCATCGCATCATGATCATGCTCGGCATGTGGGGCATGGCCTCCAGTTTTCCAGTCTTGTGCGCCTTGAACTAGGCCCAGCTCTGCCCTTGCTAGTCGAAAGGCATCGCCCCAGACACTCGCCCATGGCAGTCCTGTCGTCAGTAAAACAAGCGCGAGCCCGGAAACCCAGAAACCCGTCACCGCATGAAGATCGCGCAGGAAAAGACGCTTGCCCATCCTTAATCTGGGCCAGAGGACGCCGCTAAGTCCCTGCCCGCGCGGCCACCACATATACAGGCCCGTCAGGATCATCACGATGGCCCAACAGGCCGCCAGTTCGACAATCCAATCCCCAACCCTACCGATTAAAAGGGAACCATGAATGCGTGAGACCGTTGCGGAAATGCGGCTTTCAGGGTCCACACTACCTAAAACCTCGCCTTGCGGCGACACATAGACGTCACGCATGGATCGGCCATCGGCTAGCCCGACATGAATTACTGCGGCGTCCCCTTCCCGCGCGGGCAACCGGTACCCGTGAAACTGCGCGCCTGGATTAGCATCCATGACCGCGGCCAGTTGTGCATTGGGAGACACCGCCCCATAGGTCGAAAGATTGCTAAAAGCGCGCTCCTCCCAACGGTCCAATTGCGGCTTGAACAAATAGATTGCGCCCGTTGTGGCCAGCACGAGAACAAGCGGCATGACGAACAAAGAGGCATAAAAATGCCAGCGCCAGATTGTGCGATAGAATGAAGTATTTTCCATGTCTTACCTCCTAAAACCGCGCACGAATGCCGCCATAAATGGCCCGGCGTTCCACCGGATAGTATATGGCAGAAGTTGGCGTTGCCAATATTGCCGCCGACACATCGCCAATGGCTTTCACGCCTGCCAAGTTTCTAGCATCAACGAATATATCGACACCATTTTTGATGCGCGCACCTGCGGACAAGCCCAAAAGGGTATAACCTGCATTACGGGTTGTGTTCCGATAATCCGCCCAAGCACCTTGGGGTACCCATTCCACATTGGGCGAAATATGAAGTTCATCTCCACCTAGCCGAAGCTCAGACCGCAAGACGTGGACTGGAACTACAGGGAGTCGGCGGTTACCATATTGGGCGTCACCAACGAATCTAAAGTCCGAATATTGCCAGATTTGCCGTAACCGCAGCCAATTGGTCGGCGTGACGCTGAACGCGGCTTCAACGCCCTGATGGCGTGTCTTATCTGCGTTAAAGGTTGTTGCAGGAATATCCGGCCCAACTGTAAACTGAAGCATCTCTTTTTTGAGATTGGCGCGATACAAAGCAAAATCCCAGCTTACCCATCCCAATGTCCCGCGCGTGCCAAACTCCGTCGTCCACGCGGTTTGTGCTCGCACCGGAACAAAGGCCGCAATTTGTGCAAGCTCGACAAAGGTGGGGAATTCGGCTGATTTGCTGTGGTTGGCAAAAAACTGGATTTCGGCTGTTGGCTCCCAAAGCACACCAATTTTTGGCGACACCGCATCAAACGACGCCTTACCAGTGACGGCAGCAGGAACAATTTGTAATTGCTGGCGATATCCATCGGCGTAAATACCGCCTGCTATCACGGTGAGTTGTTCGATGGGGCTGACCCTGATTTCACCATAGATGTTGGTCGTGCGCGCCGTCTGATCGGCATCAAATGTCAACGCGCCACGTTTGCCGTTTAGGTTTACGAAACGCTTTGCATCAATGGTCCCCCAGCGTGATTCACCCCCCAATGTAATACTCCAAACATCACCTTCGCGCTCGTAGCGGGCGAACACGCCGCGATCTGCCGATGTTTGATCCACCACTTGGAAAATCGGGTGATACAGCTCCTTGGCATTCAAAAAGGCGCCGACATCTAAATAGCTGTCGCCCCAGTCGAAGCGGGTTCGGTTCTGGAAACGGATCGAATTGATATCGCGGGCCTGATCACCGATGAAATTGCCGCTGCGAGGCGTAGTCAGGGCCGTTACGCGAGTCATCGCGCCCGGCAACTCCTGATCCAACGTCGTCACGCTGCCATAAAATCGCGTGGATATAATGTCCGAAATACGCAAGCCGACATTACCGTTGAAACGGATGGAGTCCCGCCGAGCATGTTGGCGATCCCCCTTATGGCTATCCGCGCTAATCGCCGCCCAAGCATTAGCGCCTTCGTCACCTACGCCGAAGGACGCCAAACCGCGATAAAAATCAAAGCTACCAACATCACCGCGCAGATAGAGTCCCGCTGCATTATCTCCAGTTGGCGTAACACCGTTAACCGCGCCGCCCAGTGTTCCGGAACCGAAGCGTAAGGCGTTAGCGCCGCGATAAACCTCTAAATGGTCGAAGAATATCGGTTCCAGTTCCTGAAAATCACCATTGTCATCGGCAAGATTAATGGGAATGCCGTCCTGCAACAACGTCAACCCACGCATATGGAACCCGCGCGACAAACCTGAACCACGGATAGAAATGCGGATCTCCTGCCCAAAGCGTGGTTGCGTATAAACCCCAGGGGAAAAGGCCAATGTATCGCGCAACGATACGACCGTCTTATCCGCATAGTCCTGATGACTGACGATGTCGCTGCCCCCTGCGGTTTTGCTTGCCTCTACTTCGGCTTCGTCGGCGGCGGCGCGACCGGTGACAATGATTGTGGCATCAGCACTATCGTCAGCGGCTGCCGGGGTAATGATCGCAAGTGTACTGCACGCCGCAGTGGCGCGCAAAATAGATAAAAATGTCATGTTAAATTCCTAAATCTAAACGAGATATGGGCCGCGAAGCAGCCCGTCAGTTTAGATGTAAGAAGGTGGCCCAATGGCCGGCGGCGGCGGCGCGGCGAGGCCAGAGCCTATCGATACTTCGCGTTTGGCAAAAGCCGGTGTCGCAAGAGCAACATGCGGCATGGCAATGTGCAAAGCGGTCGCAGGAAAATCCGGCGTAATCGCAGCACCTGCAAAAGCGCAGGGCTGGTGTTCAACCGATTTGCCTTTTGAGGGATCTTCCTTGTGCAGCTTGCCCGATTTATCCATCCAGACGGTCTTGGTATCCATGCCCGCGCAGATGATGAGCGCAAAACCACGTTCCGATGACGGCATATAGCCAGACGGAATGATGACACGTATGGCAAGTGCCAGCACTATAAATGCGGCGACAATGTTCCGGAGGGGCGAGAAGGCGAGACTCACCCGCGCCCTATAGACTTGCAGCTTGGACCGAACAAGAGGCTAGCCTTTCCACTCACGGCGTTCTTCCGCGACACGCAGGACGTCATAGGCCGCTTGGCCCGCCTGAAACGCCTTGGCGGCATCGGCATTGCCGGGGTTCACATCAGGATGCGTTTCCTTGGCAATCTTACGCCACGCCTTTTTCGCGTCTTCAAAAGTGGAATCGCTTTCGAGGCCTAATATATCCAACGCATGCATTTCATCACGACTGCGGCTGCCATCCCCAGAGCCTGCCCAGCCATAATGCGCGGATTCCTTATAGCCGGAAAAATCGCGACGCTCATTAGCTTCACGTTCTTCAGCCTCTTCCTTGGTCAGCCCCTCAAAATAGTCATAACCGCGATTATACTCGCCTGCATGTTCTTCACAGAACATCCAGCGGTCGGGATTATTCGGAGATTTTGGCGCGGGGCAGTCTCCAGCCTTGTTGCAGCCATATCGATCACACAGGCGTACTTGCTGCGCCTCGCTGCTACTGCCGTAGCCGCGCCAGCGGGGAAAACCCCAGTCATTTCGTCGTGTAGATCGGACCATGCCGCCGACTTAGCGACGGCATGGAAATTTTGCTAGGGGCGTAAATGCAATTATGCGCCAGATATCCCACCGCCCATCATCGGATTGCCGAAAAATGTCGAATATAAAAGACCCGCAACGATGCCAGACATGATGAGAACGAGAACCACATAAATGAGCACAATGACCACCGTAAAGCCGGCAATCTTTTCCTTTGGAACGCCGAGCACGGGATTTAGCCCCAGATAAATCAGGTACACCACATAAACAGTCGCAGCAAAGCCAAGCACTGCCCCCAAAAAGGGTATCCAGCTTACCAGCGCCACGACCCAGCTCGGCGTGCTGGCGTAAGTCATCAACTTCATAGCCTGCACTTTGTCGGAAGTTCCGTTAAAGCTTGGCGATACGAGCTTAACCAACGTTCCCATTACAAACAACGAAACAAGCGACACAATGAAGCTCAAGATTGCCATGCCCGCGATAGCCATAAGGTCCAACGGCATGCCGCTGCCAAACCCCATCATGTCCGCAGCTGAAATACCCAATAGCCCATTAAACAATAAAGTGGAGACCATTGGTATCAGCGCCAAAGGCGTTGCGTAATCCGTGAACAGCCCCCCGATAGTCGCGGGCTCCGACGCAATGACATTCCATTCATCCGATGGTTTCATGATGATATTCTTGGCGCGTTGCACAATCGACATTGACTTGGCCCTCCAAAATTATGTTGTTGTGGAACAGAACATATTGATGCCAATATGTAAATATTGACGTTTGCGTCAACTTTGGGGGGAAATATGATAATCATCACTAGAATTTTGGTCGCCGTCATCGGCCTCCTTGCGTTGCTCGGCGTTGGCCAGCATTGGTTCGACCTTGACGCGGTAGCTGCGCAACGCGGCATGCAAGCCGTTGGCGACATTGGCCGAGCAAACTTGCGCGCAGATGTTGGCGGGCTGTTCTTGGGGATCTCGTGCCTCACGCTATTTGCTGCGGTGCGGCAGCACCAAGGTGCAATCCTCGCTGCTGCGGTGTTGTTAGGCGCGACATTGATTGGGCGTTTGGTCAGCGTCGCAATCGATGGCTATAGCGCAGCTGTCGCACCGCCGATGGTTGTTGAAGCGATACTCATCGCCATATTGTTATTTGTCTATCGCGCATGGGGTAAAAAGCCAGAGGGTCTGTAAGCCGGGTTCTGTCCTCCGCTTCGGAAAACCGAAGCGGATGTGCGACCATTCATCTAGGCAACGCATTACTGCGCCACTCATGCAACCAACCCGGGCGACTGGCAGGAGGATGCCATATGCCGCCCCTATTCGGTTTTGCTCCCGGTGGGGTTTGCCCTGCCATTTCTGTTACCAGAAACGCGGTGCGCTCTTACCGCACCGTTTCGACCTGGCCGCATCGAAATGCGGTGGACTATTTTCTGTGGCACTTTCCCTAAAATTGCTTTCGCCGGACGTTATCCGGCACCGTTCCTCGCTGGAGCCCGGACTTTCCTCCCCTTGGCAGTTACCCGCTAAGCGGCGGTCGCCCAACCCTCTGGCGGACATCAGATAACAGAATTGCCCTCAACCGCCAAGAGCAAGCTGTGTAAGATAGCGCGGCATTCCCCGTCGATTACGCCGTCGACGTTTTCGGGCCGGAACCGCCGCTGGAACGCAACCGTCGCGGCTCGTCCATCGGCTATGCCATAGCCATAACGTTCAAGTGCCGAAAGAAATGCAGCATCAGACCAACCGGGATCAACCAGACCCGCTCTTGGCCGCTTTATGGCAAGTCCAAGCTTTGCAAGCCCTTCCCAATCAAACAGCTCGCCCGGATCTTCTTTTCGTGCCGGAGCTACATCGCTGTGTCCGACAACGTTACGCGGTTCAATCCCATATGTCCGGACCAATTCTGCGACCAATCGCGTCACGGTGTCCATTTGCGCCTCAGGAAACGGACGATAGCCAAATTCATGACCGGGATTGACGATCTCAATGCCAATGCTGGCACTGTTGCAATCAGTAACGCCGCGCCAATAAGATAATCCAGCATGTTGGGCGCGTTGTTCTTCGCGCACCATATACACCAATTGCCCATCTTCATCGACCACATAATGCGCGGAAACCTTGGACGCCGGGTTCGCCAACCAATCAATAGCTGCCGCACCTGATTGCATGCCCGTATAGTGCAAGACGATCATGCTGATGGGCAGGCTTCGTTCGCCGAAATTGGGTGATGGGTTCCAGATCATAGTCATGTCTGAACCATAGGTAAGTCCGCAGGTGCGCGCAATATCATGCGGCAAGTTAATGCGAACCTATCAAGGGCGCTACAAGTTGCAGGTTAAATGACGCAAGGACAGTATCTTATGCCTAAATGCGGATGAGCGCGCCAATCACCAGATGTTCGGCATCGGGCTCGGCCAGTTGCAACATACCGCCACCTTGAACGGCCAGTGCATGCGCCATCCATGCCGCCGCCGTGCGCGGTTCCAGAGCTGCAGAGTCAAGCTGACCTGTCAGGGCTTCTCGAATAGCGGGCTCCATAAGGATTTTAGGCCCGCTTGCGCGAATAACAATTTCCTGCTCGCCGACGCGCGCTTCGGCCCCCACAGACAATGTCCCACCACGCACTAACGCGTCATTGGCCAATAAAACGAGATTTAGCAGTATTTTCACCGCCCGTTTTGGCATCATCTGCGCAGGCACGGCCCAATCAAGGACCGTCCGCCCGTTTGACGTCACCATTGGCACAATCACCAATCTTGCTTCATTTGGGTCAACTTCAGGGCCAAATCCACCCGCAGCACCAAAAGCCAAACGGAAAAACTTCAGTCTATCGGCAGCCGCCCTTGCGCTTTCCGCCAGCAAATCAATACACCTTTGCCGCATTTCGGGATCATGCTCATCCGCTAAAAGCTCAAGGCCATTATTCATTGCGCCGACGGGACTTAACAGGTCATGGCAAAGGCGCGAGCACAGCAGACTGGCAAAATCGATTTCGGTTTCGGACATTACAAAAATTCCTGAAGGTATCTGGCGGATTAGCGCCGCTCATGGACCGAGTTGGCGGGCGTTTCAACCCTCGACTATTAATGTCACGGGGGTAAATCCGCACACCCGCGTGCCTGCAACGACAGGCTGCCAAGCGGTGATTGCACCATCGGCAATAATCAGCCAAAACTGACGGTCTGGCGCGGCTTGCGCGACGTCAATTGCGGACGGCGCGGCGAGGCCATTGGGGTGCGAGTGGAAATATCCCAACACAGGAAATCCGCCACTTCTCACGTCCCTGCCTGCTGAGAACAATGCGGCAGGATCAATTTCGAAATGCCTTGTAGGATCGGCCGCGACATTCTGCGTCAGTTGCACCGCGGCGACACGATTCCCCTCACCCCGCAGTAAACCGCAACATTCATGGTTGCCTGCACTTTCAGCCCAGTCCAGAAGTTGTCGCCAGTCGCTGCTTGATAAATGCAAAGCCATCACCCATGTCTATGCGATGGTTGGGGAAATTACCACATTTACAGGCGTTTTGGGTGCCGGACGACTGGATAGCGCGCTTGCTGCTGCATTGCCGCAATATTCGCGCGCGCGTATACAGGCTTTGATTGCGGATGCCGCGCTGCGCATCAATGGTCAGGTCTTTGTCGACGCCGGCAGCAAGAAAATGTCGGGCCAGAACTTTGAACTTAACGTCCCTGCCCCGATCCCCGACCAAGCGATGGCGCAGAA
This sequence comes from Sphingomonadales bacterium, assembly GCA_027488785.1. Lineage (GTDB taxonomy): Bacteria > Pseudomonadota > Alphaproteobacteria > Sphingomonadales > Sphingomonadaceae > Sphingorhabdus_B. Next base: position 45,458 of record JAIYAY010000026.1, read on the forward strand.
CATCGCGCTGGATGTGGTTTTTGAAGATGAACATTTGATTATCGTCAACAAGCCTGCCGGGCTCGTCGTGCATCCTGCGGCGGGTCATAGCGACGGGACGCTTGTTAACGCGCTGCTGCATCATTGCGAGGGCAAGTTGTCCGGAATTGGCGGGGTTCAGCGCCCCGGGATAGTCCATCGCATTGACAAGGACACGTCGGGGCTTCTGGTCGTCGCCAAAAGCGATGCCGCGCATGAGGGCCTCGCGAAACTTTTCGCCGCACATGACATAGAGCGTAAATATATTGCGATCGTAAACGGTATTCCCGCGCCGCCTGCAGGCACGGTCCGCACACAAATTGGCCGTTCCACCACAAATCGCAAGAAAATGGCGGTGCTACCCGAATCAAAGGGCCGCCATGCCGTCACGCATTACCGGATGGTCGAGGCCTTTGCCAAAACAGCGATGGTTGAATGCACTCTGGAAACAGGACGCACGCATCAGGTTCGTGTACACATGGCGCATATCGGCCATCCACTCATTGGCGATAGCGTCTATTCTAATCGACAAAACCACTACAAAATTGGTCCAAATCAGGCCAAATTCGACCGGCAAGCATTGCATGCCGCCTCTTTGGGGTTTATTCATCCCATTACCGGCGGAACTTTACGGTTTGAATGCGGTATACCAGAAGACATGCAGCTTCTGTTAAGCAAGCTTTAGCTATAAAAGTTTTGAAGGGAACGCTTTGCCATCGGGTGCTTGATGAGGCCCGGCGGAAGGCACAATGAAAGAGGAAAACATGTCTGATAGAAAGAATGTTCCGGCTACGATACCTGCCCTTGGGGGGGATGCGAGCCTTAATCGTTACCTAAGCGAAATCCGGAAATTTCCGGTACTCAAGCCAGAGCAAGAATATATGCTTGCCAAGCGCTTACAAGAACATGGCGACGCCAAAGCAGCTGAACAGCTGGTCACGTCCCATCTCCGCCTCGTATCGAAAATCGCAATGGGCTATCGCGGCTACGGCCTGCCGGTGTCCGAGCTGATTTCCGAAGGGAATATCGGATTGATGCAGGGCGTAAAGAAATTTGACCCCGATCGTGGCTTCCGCCTCGCGACTTACGCGATGTGGTGGATCCGCGCCTCGATGCAGGAGTTTATCCTGCGTAGCTGGAGCCTCGTCAAAATTGGCACCACTGCCGCGCAGAAGAAGCTTTTCTTCAACCTGCGCCGTATGAAAAACAATCTGCAGGCTTTTGAAGACGGCGACCTGAACCAGGAAGCGTTGCGCAAAATCGCAACCGACCTGGGCGTTTCCGAAGAAGAAGTGAACAATATGAACCGCCGCATGGCGATGGGCGGTGATACATCGCTTAACGTGCCTATGCGTGAAGATGGCGATGGCCAGTGGCAAGACTGGTTGGTCGATGACACGCCGTTGCAGGACGAACGCGTTGCCGACGCGCAAGAAGGCGACATGCGCCATGCTTTGCTGTCCGAAGCAATGGACAGCCTGAACGAGCGCGAGAAGCACATTCTGACACAGCGCCGCCTGATTGAAGAACCGCAAACGCTGGAAGAACTCAGCCAGACCTATAGCGTGAGCCGAGAGCGCGTGCGCCAGATTGAAGTGCGCGCTTTTGAAAAGCTGCAAAAGGCGATGTTGCGCATTGCTGGCGAAAAACGACTACTTCTCACGCATTAAAGAGGTTTAGCTCTCGCTGTAAAAAGAGATGACGGGTGGAAAGCACTGCGCTAGTTTTTGTGAATGACAAAAACCAAGCGTTCGCTTTCCGCCCGTATTTTTCGTTCCAGCTTTAAGGGTGCCGTCTACTTCATTGGCGGTACGGTAGCGCTTACAGCCGTCTATGCCGTGGTACCCGTGCCCACAACCTTGACCATGTTGTTCGATAGTAATGGCGCGAAACGCGACTGGACGCCCCTTTCCGACATTTCGCCAAACCTTGTGCGTGCCGTCATCGCCGCAGAGGATGGCAAATTTTGTAGCCATGACGGCTTTGACCGCGAAGCCATTGAAAAGGCGCTGACCCGCAATAAACAGGGCGGCCGCATGCGCGGTGGTTCAACCATAAGCCAGCAGACGGCAAAGAATGTATTCCTATGGCAAGGATCGGGCTGGACCCGTTATCTCCGCAAGGTACCTGAGGTGTATTTCACCTTCCTGATCGAAAATATCTGGGGCAAGCGCCGGATCATGGAAGTGTATCTGAACATCGCAGAGACCGGCATTGGCACCTATGGCGCAGAATCCGGTGCGCAGCGTTATTACAATAAATCCGCCAAGAATCTGACCCGTATAGAGGCCGCGCGCTTGGCAGCCATCTTACCCTTACCCAAAAAGCGGGCCGTAAACGGCGTGGGCGGCTTTACCCGCCGTTATGGAAACAGCATCTCAGCGCGCATCCGCGTCGTCAAACGTGACGGCCTAGATGCTTGCATCTACACATAAAAAAGGGCGGAGCCGAAGCCCCGCCCTGTTTTAAATTTTCTAATTCAATGACTTAGAAAGCAAAAGTAATCGTTCCGCTCACGGTGCGTGGTGCACCGATTTGGACGAAGCCAGGGCCGCCATAAGTCGCAACGCCGGTTGCGCGGTTATATGTTGCACTCTGCGCCAAGCCACCGCCAAAACCGCCGACATAGAATTGGTCGAACAGGTTGTAGACATTCAACTGGAAGCGGGTCTTGTCGCTCACGCCCAAGAAGCCAAGGTTTATGCTCGCATCCAGGTTGACCAACCAATAAGCAGGCGCAACTTCACCAAAGATTTGGGTCCGCGCTGTTGTACCCAAAGTGCCGCTTGGAACCGCGCCAGTGGGAATGAACGTACCTGTGTAAGTTGCCTCACCCGTATCGAAGACGTTCCGTGGGCCAGTGCGCTTTGCAGTAATGCCAAGTTCTACTGGGCCAACTTCTCCGCGCACAGTTCCACCGAACGAATATTTCGGTGAACCACCTTCACGTTGGCCAGCAGTCGCAGCAAAAACTGGCGAACCGTCAGCGTTTTCACCGATGGCAACATTGTTCTTGATTTCTGACTTCATGTAAGAACCGAAGACATAAACGGCCAATTCAGGAATTGGGCGATATGAAACCGAGCCGTCGACACCGTATTTGTCGACATTGCCGAGGTTACGAAAAACGTTCTGGTCCAGTTCTGGATCATAAGCCGAAGCCAAACGGTTCTGGAACTTCGTCAACCAACCCGAAAGCTGTGCCTGGATGTTACCCGAACGGTAACGCAAGCCAAGATCAACGCTGTCTGTCGTTTCTGGAGCAGGACGCGCACGTGCAGTCGTGATCGGGAAGAAGAACGCGTTGTACAAGCTGTCTGTACCTGGAACCGAGAGGCCCTGCGCATAGCTTGCGAACATGCTGAATTCTGGCGTAAACTTGTAGTTGAGCCCTAGGTTTGGCAAAACCTTGTCATATTTATAGACACGATTTTGTGGAGCACCCTGCGTTGGGTTCAGCGTTGCGTTCAGAGTGTTCTGGTTGGCATCGCCGAAGCACTCGACAAAGCCGCCAGCTGAGCTGGTGAAGCAATAGTTGGTCAAGTCGCGCTTAAAGAACGGTGCACGAACACCGGCTGTCACAACCAGGTTGCTGTCCATGTACTCACCACGATATTCCCCAGAAACCTGCTGCAAAATTGCATAAGACAGACGGTTACGCCTTTGAAGCGTTACGCCGTTTGCAGCAATTTGCGGCTTGTTCACTGGGAAAACATCAAGTGGCTCGCCATTGACGTCCAACAAGCCAACTTGGCCTGTCTGACGGTGACGGGCACGGTCAAAGGTGTAGGCGAGACGGATCGAATGTGCATCATTGATTTCATAACGCAGCGAGCTGATGACGCCGTAACGATGTGTTTGGGTTTGGCTTGGGACCAACATGGTAACCTGATCGAGGATGTCACCATCGCCGTTCAGATCCTTACCAAAGAATGGCGAACCCGCGAGGTATCCAGCCTGGCAGCTTACGCCAGCACCAGTTGTGACAGTCGTGCAGTTTGCTGTGCCGCCAGCCGGATCGATGTCGCGACGAGCTTCACGCGCTGAAACGGTGCCACCACCATTTGCCTTTACGTACTGATAGCTTGGATCGACTGTCAGCGTCAGCTTTTCACCGAAAGTGAATTTTGATGCACCACGGATGCTGCCAGTGTTGGACGGATTATAACGACGATCAAATTCCGTACCGCAGCTTGTTGCTGCATCAGCAGTTCCGGCAACTGGCGTAACCGTTGTCGAGCAAGGGAAGTTAATCAGATATTCCCGCTCATCATTATTCGCTGGGAAGCGGTTGCCACTGCCCGAGCCAACAACACGGCCGGCGTCGTTCCGTAAAGGCAGCGAACCGAAGAAGTTGTTGCGGTTTTGGTTGTAGTTAGCTGAAATTGCAATGAAGTCGCCATCGCTTCCAATGGGCTGATAGACTTTTGCGTTATACTGCTGCTTGTCGATGACGCCGTAATTGTTGAACGGGTTGTCGTTGGTCGCCTTTGAAGCCGAGAAGAACGCGCGTGTGCCGAACGATGTCAAATTGCCAGTATTAACCATAGCAAAAAGGCGTTCGAAATTAAAGTCGCCGATCGAGCCCGAGATCTTAACGCCGAAATCTTCAGTTGGCGTCAGTGTGCGGTAGTTGACGGTGCCACCAACAGCTGATGCTGTAGGGCTGTCGACGTCGGTCGTGCCAAGGTTAACATTGACCTGTTCAATCAATTCAGGGTCAAGTTGTTGGTTGGAGTAAATTGCATAGTTGCCAGAGTCATTCAGCGGAATACCGTCAAAGGTCAGCGAGATGCGCGACGAGTCAAATCCGCGAATGTTCAACGTACCGCCAGCTGAACCATAAGCATCGTTATTCTGGAAGTTGACGCCTGGAATAGCATTGATGGTGTCGAGAATTGTTTGGCCTGGGTTCTGACGCTCGATAAATTCTTGTGTAAGAACGGCCTTCGCCTTGGTCGAGTCAGGTGCCTGAATTCCAGCTACGTCCTGTGAACGCGTACCGGAAACGACAATTACTTCTTCTTCGAAATCGACTGAACCAGTCGACTGTGCGAAAGCAGCGCTTGAAAAGCTGCAAATCGTAAGTGCTACGGCGCTCGCAGCAAGCTGATAACGAAACTTCATTTTTGTCATCCCTTTATTTTGCCAGAGCCTTGCAGGCATTCGGCTTGGACCTTTCGCAGAATCACACACGCTTATTGAACCGTGCAAGATTTTTGCGTGTTTACGATTTGTAAATGTCAGTAAGATGACATTATTCTGTGCCGATAGCGAACGTTTTTTGCACAAGCAAAGATTTGCGTTGCAGCAAATTGTGCAAAGCAGCATTTTGATGTATTTTGTAAAATAGTGCGGCTATTTTGCCACAGTAGTGTCGCCTAAAGCTTAAGCAGCGTCTTCTTTGCTGGCCTTGGCAGACTTGGCGTAGACCAAAACGGGTGTTTTGCGACCTTCGACAACATCCTTGTCCACCACAACCTCGTCTACGCCGTCATATGTCGGCAGATCGAACATAGTATCCAGCAAAATCGCCTCTAAAATGGACCGCAGCCCACGCGCGCCAGTTTTGCGTTCAATCGCCTTCCTGGCAACGGCTTCTAACGCATCATCGGTAAAGCTTAGACCGACTTCTTCCATTTCGAACAGCTTACGATATTGCTTCACAAGCGCGTTCTTTGGCTCTGACAGAATTTTCACCAAAGCCGCAATGTCGAGGTCTTCAAGCGTGGCTGTGACCGGCAAGCGCCCTACAAATTCCGGGATGAGGCCAAATTTCAACAGATCTTCAGGCTCAATCTGCTTGAGGATTTCGCCAGTACGACGCTCGTCCGGGTCAGCGACATGCGCGCCAAAACCAATAGATTTGCTCTCAAGGCGGTTTGAAATAATCTTTTCAAGCCCCGCAAATGCACCGCCGCAAATGAACAAGATGTTCGTTGTATCGACTTGTAGGAATTCCTGCTGCGGGTGCTTACGGCCGCCCTGTGGTGGGACGCTGGCCGTCGTGCCTTCCATCAGCTTTAGCAACGCCTGCTGAACGCCCTCTCCGCTGACATCGCGGGTGATGGAGGGATTCTCGGCCTTGCGGCTGATCTTGTCGATTTCGTCGATATAGACGATACCGCGCTGCGCCTTCTCGACATTATAATCGGAGGCCTGCAGCAGCTTGAGAATGATATTCTCGACGTCTTCACCGACATAGCCGGCTTCCGTCAAAGTTGTCGCGTCCGCCATAGTGAACGGCACGTCAAACGTCTTGGCGAGTGTCTGCGCCAATAATGTCTTACCGCAACCGGTGGGACCGACGAGAAGAATGTTGGACTTCGCAAGCTCAACATCCGCGCCTTTTGCGCCATGGTTCAAACGTTTATAATGATTATGGACGGCAACCGACAATACGCGCTTTGCCTGGGGTTGACCAATGACATAGTCGTCCAATACTTCGCAGATTTCCTGCGGCGTTGGCACTTCGCCCTCTTTACGGCCGTTCAACGCGCCCTTGGTTTCTTCGCGAATGATATCGTTGCAAAGCTCCACACATTCATCACAGATGAACACAGTGGGCCCAGCGATCAGCTTGCGAACTTCATGCTGCGATTTTCCGCAGAAAGAACAATAAAGGGTGCTTTTCGTATCTGAACCGCTCAACTTCGTCATAAAATATCCTGCTTGCACGCCAATTTAAACGCATCTTATTTAATCAACATCCTAAAGATGCGTTCCGATTTGGCAATAGCCCAATAGGGGCTGCCCCATCACGGCAAATCTATGAAAACTATCGACGACAATATCAGCTTGCGTCGGCTTCCGCATTGGCTGGGCGCTTGTCGAATACCTCGTCGACTATACCAAATGCCTTCGCTTCTTCTGCTTCAAGGAAGGTATCGCGATCCATCGCCTTTTCGATATCCTGCAATGGTTTACCGGTATATTTTGCATACAGGTCGTTCATGCGCTTGCGAATACGCAAGATTTCATTTGCCTGTATCTGGATATCCGATGCCATGCCGCGTGCGCCGCCCGAAGGCTGATGCACCATGATACGCGAATTGGTCAAAGCGACGCGCATGCCTGGCTCACCCGCCGCGAGCAGAAAACTACCCATCGAAGCCGCCTGCCCGATGCATACGGTGCCCACTTTAGGGCGGATATATTGCATCGTGTCGTGGATCGCCATGCCCGCAGTGACCACGCCGCCCGGTGAGTTAATGTACATCCAGATGTCTTTCTTCGGATTGTCCGATTCGAGAAACAACAGCTGCGCGGTAATGACGGAGGCCATATTGTCCTCCACTTCGCCCGTCACGAAAATGATCCGTTCGCGCAAAAGCCGCGAAAAAATGTCCCAGCTACGCTCCCCACGGTTCGATTGCTCGATAACGACGGGGACCAATGCTTGGACGGGATCAAAAGGAACGTGCATGAAATACCTCTAAGAAATTATGTTTATGCGTCGTCGCCTACATCGGCGTGGGCAAGCAAAGTTTCAAGCACGAAAACGGTTTAGTCTGGGGATGAATTGGGGCGCTTGGCTGCGCACCGCAACGGCATAAGGCGCAAAATCGATTATTTCTTGTTTATTTGACGCCTTAATCGACATTCACTTCTGCCGAGCGATCCTGCTTCTGCATTGCATAACGAACCCGGACAACGCAATTGCTGTAGCCCTGTGTGGATGGTGAAGTTGTGCTACCAAGCACGATCCTTTGCGCAGCTTCGCCAAATTCCGCAGCAGGCTCGGCGACCACGACCTTTGAATTGCCGACCTCGCCCCATGGCGCGAGATCAAACGCAATGACCGCCCAGCCTTCAATTTCACGCCGCCGGAAATTTTCCGGATACACCAATGATGGCTGAGATTTCCACTTTACCGTCTGGGGACAATTACTGTCTTCGGGGCGATATGCGTCGATCTCTTTGCTTTCAGGCGCGGTCAGCGTGCCGCTGCGCCGCCAATAAGGATAGAGACAGCCCTGCTTCGCACCCTCTGTAAAGCGTGATTGCGCCATGGCGTTCAAAGAGGCTTTATCAAGCGCAACATTGCCCGTTGTCCCATATATTCGAAGACGCACGGGTTTGCCCGCGTCATTAATGTCAAACTGCACCATACTCCAGTCGGGCCGGCCCGTTGTCGCGGGGATTTTTTCAAAATCGGGAGAAGCGCGCAATAAAAACGCTGGCCGCTGTGTGTTGCAGTCTGATCCCGCGGGTGCAATCCGGTCAAACAGCTCTTTGGGTGACCGAGATTGCGCAAAAATCGAGTAGCCGATGAGGTCGTGGATGTCCGCATCCGCAATAATGCTACGCTTTGGCTGATAGACAATCGTGCATCCCTCTCGCCTAGAATTGGGAGCAAATCGGCTCGCCGCAAGAGATGGCGTTAGGTCCGCCAGCACGCCATAGCCCACTGGATCTCGCGTTATGCCAAATGGGCGGCCATTTTCGTTAATGCGAAATCGCACATTCACAGGCTGGTCCGCATCGCTACTGCTCCAGACAAGGTCCGCCATGGGCGTTTGAACTCGGGAAATATCGAGCGAATCATCGCCGCAACGGCCTGACGTAGGTACCATAACAAGCACGGTCTGACGCCGAGCGGACCGTTCAATGGGGTTGACCGTCGTCACAATCGGGGACGGTGCAGGCGACGGCGATATGGTTATCGCTTGCGCGACCATGGCGAGGAAAAAGTTCAACATAAGTCATCTTCTGCCATGCAGCATCAGTGACAGCAAGCCGCCTTCACCCTGACAGAAACAAAAAGGGGGACGCATCGCATCCCCCTTTTGCCGCAATGCATGACGCAGCGATTATTTCTTAGACGCAGCCTTTTTGGCGGGTGCCTTTTTGGCTGGCGCAGCTTCTGCGTCCTTTTTAGGAGCGGCCTTCTTTCCAGCAGGCTTGGCTTCCTTGGCAGGCGCTTCGTCTTTTGCAGCTGCCTTTTTGGCAGGTGCTTTTTTCTTGGCGGCAGGCTTTGCATCTGGTTCAGCTTCAATCGCTGCTTCCAACACATCCTTAGTCACGGTCTTGTCGGTCACGGTCGCCTTTTCAAACAAGAAGTCGACAACCTTGTCTTCAAACATCGGTGCACGCAATTGCGCGGCTGCCATTGGGTTTTCCTGCAAATATTGCACGAAACGCTGACGGTCTTCAGGGCGATATTGCTGCGCGGCTTGCTGCACGAGCATGTTCATTTCCTGCGCAGTCACCTCAACGCCATTGGCTTGGCCGATTTCCGATAGGAGCAAGCCCAAACGCACACGGCGCACGGCGATATCGCGATACTCTTCGCGCTCAGCTTCCATTTCTTTCTTCGCAGCTTCAGCATCTGCTTCGCGCGCAGCTTCCTGCTCCAATTGCGCCCAAATCTGCGCAAATTCAGCTTCGACCATCGAAGGCGGCACATCGAAATCATGGCCAGCGGCCAACTGATCCAGCAACTGGCGCTTCATATAAGTCCGCGTCAGGCCATTATGTTCTTGCTCAACCTGAACCTTCATCAGCTCACGCAATTTGTCGATGCCGTCGAGGCCAAACATCTTGGCAAGATTGTCATCGGCCTTGGCTTCGACGGGCTTGCGCACTTCGTTGACGACGATGTCAAAAGTTGCCGCCTTACCCTTCAGGTTTTCGGCGTTGTAATCGTCTGGGAAGGTTACGTTCAGAACCTTCTCGTCATTGGCTTTTACGCCAACTAGCTGGTCTTCAAAACCGGGGATCAGCTGACCAGAGCCAAGCTCAACCGCCATGCCTTCGCCCTTGCCGCCTTCGAAAGGAACGCCATCAACCTTGCCTTCAAAATCGATAACGACGCTGTCGCCCATTTTTGCGGCATATTTCTTATCAGCCGCTTCAAAGCTCTTTTGGCCTTCGGCAAGCTTCAGGATTGATTCGTCGACCTGCGCATCGCTGACTTCGACAGTCAGGCGCTCAAGTGTGATGCCATCGATAGAAGGCGCTGCAATCGCGGGCAGAACTTCCAGATGGAAATCGACAACCGCGTCTTTGCCCGGCGCATAATCTTCACCCAAATGCACATGCGGCTGAGTCGCTGGACGCAATTTATTGTCGGAAATCGCCTTTTGGACGCCTTCTTGGATCGAGCTGTTCAGCGCGTCCTGAAGGAGCGAATCCTTATGCATCTTCTTGACCAGATTGGCAGGAACCTTGCCGGGACGGAAACCGGGCATACGCACTTGAGGCGCGATTTTCTTCACCTCGGCATCGATGCGGGATTCAACATCCTTGGCGGTAATCGTCATGCGATAAGCGCGCTTCAGGCCTTCATTCTGTGTCTCGACGGTCTGCATGTTTTCTTCTCTATCTACGACAGGCCCGCTGGCCTGCCAAAAACTGTTAAATGGCTTTCGGGTTCAACGACAGCCAGGGATATCCCCTTTTCGTGGTGCGGGCGAAGGGACTCGAACCCCCACACCTTGCGATGCCAGAACCTAAATCTGGTGCGTCTACCAATTCCGCCACGCCCGCTTACGAAAAACTGCCGTTTAACAAACGACGGGAGCCTCTAACGGGAAAGCTTCTGCGGGGCAAGGGGAGAAGCGGCGAAACCACCGCCCCCTTGCGCTGCCAGTTTACCCTAAAGCCTTTTTCAGCAAATCGTTGATGATTTGCGGGTTAGCCTTGCCCTGCATGGCCTTCATGGTTTGGCCCACGAAGAAGCCAAACAATTTGTCCTTGCCGGATCGATATTCCGCAACCTTATCTTCGTTCGCGGCCATGATTTTGGCGATTTCGGCTTCGATTGCGCCAGTGTCGCTGGTTTGCTTGAGGCCCTTTTCCTCGACAATCGCAGCCGCGCCCATCATGTTTCCTTGGGCCGCGGTTTCAAGCATGATTTCGAAGACTTGCTTGGCGATGCTGCCGCTGATCGTGCCATCGGCAACCAGACTCAGCAATTCAGCGGCTTGCTTTGGATTGACGGGACTTTCGTCGAGGGTCTTGCCCATCTTGTTGAGAGCGCCGAACAATTCGGACATCAACCAGTTGGAACCTTGCTTGGCATCGACGCCTTCAGCCAGCAAATCTTCAAACCAGAATGCGGTTTCGGCCTCTGCCGTCAGAACGGCGGCATTATAAGCCGTCAGGCCCATCGCCTCATAGCGCGCACGCTTGGCATCAGGAAGCTCCGGCAAGGAGGCACGACATTCCTCCAGAAACGCGTCGTCCAATTCTACCGGCAACAAATCGGGGTCGGGGAAATAACGATAGTCATGCGCGTCTTCTTTTGACCGCATCGACCGCGTTTCTTGTCTGTTAGGGTCAAACAGGCGGGTTTCCTGCACCACCGCGCCGCCGCTTTCGATCAAATCAACCTGACGCTGCGCCTCATACTCAATCGCCTGCATCATGAAGCGGATTGAGTTGACGTTCTTCGTTTCGGTACGCGTGCCCAATTCGCCGCCTGGCTTTCGCACCGAGACGTTGACGTCGGCGCGCATCGAGCCTTGCTCCATATTACCGTCACACGAGCCGACATAACGCAGGATCGAGCGCAGTTTTTTGAGATATGCACCGGCTTCCTGCGGGCTGCTGATATCCGGACGCGAGACGATTTCCATCAAGGCAACGCCCGAACGGTTCAAATCAACGAAAGACATTGTTGGATGCTGGTCATGCATCAACTTGCCCGCGTCTTGCTCAACATGGATGCGTTCAATGCCGATTTTCTTGGTCGGGCTGTCGGGGTCTTTTTCGTTCAGCGTGACTTCAATCGCGCCCTCGCCCACAATCGGGTGATACAGCTGCGAAATCTGATAGCCCTGTGGCAAATCGGCGTAGAAATAATTCTTACGGTCAAAGCGCGACCAGCGGTTGATCTGTGCATTGATTGCCATACCCGTGCGCACAGCCTGACGCAGGCATTCGCGGTTGGGTACAGGCAACATGCCCGGCATTGCGGCATCGACCAAGCTCACATGGCTGTTCGGTTCAGCACCAAAGCCCGTTGAGGAGCCCGAAAACAGCTTGGATTCGCTGGTAATCTGCGCATGGACTTCAAGGCCAATCACGACCTCCCATTCGCCTGTATTCCCTTGGATGCGGTATTGACTCATATTACCACCACTCTCCGGCTTCCGCCGTAAATCCTGAACGTTGTTCAATCGCGAGACCTGCGTTGAGCACCGCCTGTTCATCAAGCGCTTTGCCGATAACCTGCAAGCCCAAGGGTAAGCCCTCTTTGCTCAGACCGCCAGGAACCGACATGGCAGGCAGGCCAGCCAATGAGGCAGGCACAGCGAAAACGTCGTTCAGATACATTGACAATGGATCGGCGTTTTTCTCACCCAATCCAAACGCCGCGCTTGGTGCGGTAGGTGCGAGGATGAGATCGCAACTTGCCCACGCATTTTCAAAATCGCGCGCAATCAAGGCGCGGACCTTTTGCGCTTGGGTATAATATGCGTCGTAGAAACCGGCGCTCAACACATAAGTGCCAATCATGATGCGGCGACGCACTTCTTCGCCAAAGCCAGCGGCACGGGTCGCAGCATACATGTCCTGCAGGCCAGCGCCCTCCGGCAAATCGCGCAGACCAAAGCGCACGCCATCATAACGCGCAAGGTTCGATGATGCTTCCGCAGGGGCAATGATATAATAAGCCGGAAGCGCATATTTTGTGTGCGGTAGGCTGATATCGACGATTTCTGCGCCAGCATCTTTCAACCAAGCGATGCCATTGTCCCACATTTTAGCGATATCTTCGTCAATACCGTCAAGGCGGTATTCCTTGGGGATACCGATACGCTTGCCCTTCAGGTCGCTGTTCAAGCCAGCTTCCCATGCGGGCACAGGCAAATCAAGCGAGGTCGAATCCTTCGGATCAAAGCCCGCCATCGCTTCCAACATGATCGCACAATCGCGTACGTCGCGGGCCATAGGGCCAGCTTGGTCCAAGGAGCTAGCAAACGCCACAACGCCCCAGCGGGAGCAACGTCCATAAGTCGGCTTGATGCCGCTAATGCCAACAAAAGCCGCAGGCTGGCGAATCGAGCCGCCGGTGTCGGTTCCGGTCGCGGCAGGGCAAAGCCGCGCAGCGATAGCAGACGATGAACCGCCTGACGATCCACCGGGCGCCAATGCGGCCGTGCTGCCGTCATTGCGCCGCCATGGCGAGATAACATTACCGAAGTAACTGGTTTCGTTCGACGATCCCATGGCGAATTGGTCCATGTTCAACTTGCCAAGCATCCCTGCCCCGGCCTTCCACAAATTGGCCGAAACGGTGGATTCATAGGTCGGCACAAAGCCTTCCAATATGTGGCTTGCGGCGGTTGTTTGCACGCCTTCGGTGCAGAACAAATCCTTCATGCCAATGGGCACGCCGGCCATTTTGCCGAGCGGCTTGCCCGCAGCGCGGTCGGCATCGACAGCTTGCGCGGCCTCGATGGCCTTTTCGGGGGTTTCGACGATGAAAGCGTTCAAGGCTTTTGCGGCAGATACGCGGGCGTTCAGCGCCTCTGCGACTTCCACAGCTTTAAATTCACCCTTGGCAACGCCATCGCGGATCGCGGCAACGCCGAGTCTTGAAAAATCAGTCATTATTCAATCACCTTCGGCACGCCAAAGAAGCTGCCTTCTCTAGCTGGTGCATTGGCAAGCACTTTGTCCCGCACATCGCCATCGGTCACAACATCCTCACGCAGACGCAGCTTATTAGGGATAACGGCCGTCATCGGCTCGACACCGGTGACGTCGACCTCTCCCAATTGCTCCACCCAGGCCAAAATGCCATTGAGTTCGCCGACCATCTTGTCAGCCTCAGCATCGCTAATCGCGATACGCGAAAGCCGTGCGATTTTGTTCACGGTATCTTTATCTACAGACATAGCCCGCCGCTAGCATTGCGCCTGCATTGCTTCAACGGAAAAGCTTGGGGTAAAGACCTAATCTTTCAGCCCCCATTCAATTTTCCGATGCTATTTCCATCTAATCGGGTAAATCGCATCAAAATCTCGGGACATACACTTGGCACGTAAATTTCTTTATATCGTCGCAGCGCTTACCGTTCTTGTCATTGCGGGCGGCTTTGTCATGCGGATTTATGAAAGCGAGCTGACCGAACTTGCCTTTGTCCCGACGGCCAAGTTTGAGCGGCAACCCGCCTTTGATCGCAGCAAATATGCGGGCAATGACATGTGGTTTGCGCGTCCCGGGAAAACAGGCAACCCCGCAGACTGGTTGCCAACTGGCGCAGCGAAGCCCGAAATGCCTGGTTCAGCTGCGATATTCTTTGTGCATCCTACCTCCTATATCGGCCGGGATTATTGGAATGCACCACTTAACGATGCAGAATCACAGGACCGCGCGCGTATGTTCCTGCGCGGCCTTGCGTCGCCGCTCGTCAGTGCAGGCGAAATGTGGGCGCCGCGATACCGTCAGGCCGCGATTGGCGCGTTTCTGACCACCAAGCCGGAGGGCCAGCAAGCGTTAGATGCCGCCTATCAAGACGTTCTTTTGGCTTTTGATGAATTCGCGGCAAAGGTGCAAAAGGATCGCCCAATCATATTGGCAGGGCATAGCCAAGGCGCGCTGCATCTAACAAATTTGCTCAAGGACCGCGTGGCGGGCGAGCCAATCGCCAAACGCATTGTTGCGGTCTATGCCGTTGGTTGGCCGATATCGATGACCGCTGATCTGCCACAAATGGGCTTAGCCGCTTGCGCTGGCCCTGATGACACAGGCTGCATCATGGCGTGGCAAAGCTTTGCCGAACCTGCCGAATATGACCGAATCGTCAAAGTCTATAACGCCACAACCGGATTTAACGGCACGCCACGCAAGGGCACGCCGATGTTGTGCACCAATCCGCTCAACGGCGGCGCGAAGCCTGTGGCGTTGATGGAAGCCAATCTGGGCACGTTGAAACCGGACGATAAGCTCAAGACCGGCGAGCTGATTGTTGGCGCAGTGCCGGCGCGATGCGATGACAAGGGGTTTCTAATAATTGGTGATCCGCCTGAAATTGGCCCTTATGTCCTGCCCGGTAACAATTACCATGTCTATGATTTCCCCTTATTCTGGGCCAATGTGCGGGCGGATGCGACATGGCGCTTGAAGAAATATCTGCAAAAATGATTTTTGAATCGGTTGCCAGCTTCCGCGATCAACTGCCTGACGGCGGGGTTTTAATCGGGCTAGATGTTGGTAGCAAAACCATTGGCACAGCCTTTTGTGATGCGGGCTGGACCTTCGCCTCGCCCGCAGACCTCATTAAGCGCGCCAAGTTTACGAAGGATAAATTCGAATTAAAGGCCGCCATTGCAACACGGCCAACCCGCGGCATTGTGATTGGTTTGCCGCTCAACATGGACGGCAGCGAAAGCCCGCGCAGCCAGTCCAGCCGCGCCTTTGCGAAAAACATCGCGGATCTCGGCCTTCCGATTTTGCTGCGCGACGAACGCTGGTCAACCCAAGCCGTCGAACGCGACATGATCGCCGCCGACATGAGCCGCGCCAAGCGCGCCGAAAAAATCGATAGCGGCGCTGCAGCGTTCATCCTGCAAGGTGCGATTGATGCGCTGACAAGTGGGTGATGTTGATTGGCGGTTTTATGGACGCCTACCGCTCCGGCATGATGAAAGTCAGAATAAGCCTAGATCGTCATCCTGAACTTGTTTCAGGATAACACACGGCAATATCTCTTTATGCTGAAACAAGTTCAGCATGACGAAAATGGGGCTGTATTTTAATCGTCACCCTAGAAGCAATGCGGCAGCCACACCCCAACCAGACAAATCGTTTGAGTCTCACCCAAATCCCCGTTAAGGGCATCGCTTTAATGACATGGACATCACCTTTCGCAGCCGACAGCTTTCCAAGCGGGTCGGATGCCTTTCCGCACAAGCATTTGCTTGGCATCGCCGGACTCCAGCCGTGGGAAATTCTCTACATTCTTAAAGAGGCGGAGCAATGGGTTGCGCTTAACCGCGCGGGCGCAGCAAAACATGCTGACACGCTCTCTGGCCTGACCATCATCAACGCCTTTTTTGAAAATTCTACCCGCACATTATTGTCGTTCGAAATCGCTGGAAAGCGTCTCGGCGCGGATGTGGTGAATATGCACGCGGCGCAGTCGAGCGTAAAAAAAGGCGAAACCCTCATCGACACGGCGATGACACTCAACGCCATGCGTGCGGACGCCATTGTGATTCGCCACGGCAGCTCGGGCGCTGTGCAACTTATCTCCAGCAAGGTAGACTGCCCTGTCCTCAACGCCGGTGACGGCAGCCACGAGCATCCAACGCAGGCGTTGCTCGATGCGCTGACCATCATGCGCCGCAAGGGCAAGGTCGAAGGTCAAACCGTCGTGATTTGCGGCGATGTCCTGCACAGTCGCGTTGCCCGATCGAACCTGTTTTGCTTGAAATCATTGGGCGCAGAAGTGCGCGTTGTCGCGCCCCCTGCCCTTATGCCCAGCGGGATACAAGCATTTGGCGCCATTCCCTTCAGCAATTTCGATGCCGCATTGAACGGGGCTGATGTAATCATGATGTTGCGTCTGCAAAACGAACGGATGCAGGGCGATTTCATCCCCTCACCGCGTGAATATTTCCATCTATATGGCCTTGACGAACGGCGGTTGGCGTTGGCCAAGCCGGACGCGCTTGTCATGCACCCGGGCCCCATGAATCGCGGCGTGGAAATCGCCAGCAGCGTCGCGGACCATGTCGACCGCTCGGCCATTACCGAGCAAGTAGAAATGGGCGTGGCGGTTCGTATGGCCTGTCTCGACATATTGACCCGCAAGGCACGTGGTCAGGAGGGTTGGGCATGACCAGCGTGAACATCCTTCAAGGCAATATCATACTCCCCGGCGCGGATAAGGCAGAGCTGTTGTCTTTGCATATCGCGGACGGCAAAATTGCTTCTGTTAGCACAGCAGCACCAACAGTCGAACATATTGACGCCAGCGGGTTGATCGTCGCGCCGGGCATCATTGATTTGGGTGTTTTTAAAACGGACAAGCCGGCCTTTCGATTCGGCGGGATAACGCGCGCAGCATTGATGCCCGATCAATCACCGGTGCATGACGATCCAGCGACCGTGCGCTTTGCCGCATTAAAGGGTAAGCCCGATTTATGGGTGCACCCTCTTGCCGCCGCGACCCAAGGCCTTGACGGGCTGCATATGGCGGAAATTGCGTTGATGAAAGAAGCCGGCGCTGTGGCAGTGGCGACTGGACGCAAATGGATATCTGACAGCGGCGTTATGCTGCGCATCATGCATTATTGCGCCGCGTTAGACCTTGCCGTCATTGTGCATAATGAGGATACAGGCGTAGCCGGCCATGCCGTCGCAACGGCTGGTGAAACCGCCACGTTGCTAGGCCTTTCAAGTGCGCCCGTCGTTGCCGAAACATTGGCTATTGCCCGCGACCTCCTATTGGCGGAAGAAAGTGGCGCACATGTGCATTTCCGGCAAGTCACCACCGCACGCGGTCTCGACCTGATCCGCGCGGCAAAGGCAAAAGGCCTGCGTGTCACCTGCGGAATTACGCCAGCGCATATATTCCTGTCGGACAATGCCATTTCGGATTTCCGTACCTTTGCGCGGCTTTCGCCACCGCTGCGGTCCGAAAGCGATCGATTGGCATGTATAAAGGCCATTGCCGATGGTACGATTGACGTCATCGCATCAGGCCATGACCCGCGCGGGCCAGAAGACAAGCGCCTGCCATTTTCCGAAAGTGCGCCCGGCATGGCGGGAGCAGAAACTTTGCTGGCGCTGTCACTCAACCTCGTGCGAGATAATGTGATTTCGATGGGCCGTATGTTTGAATTGCTCGCGTCGAACCCTGCAAAGATATTAGGATTAAACGCAGGCAAAATACTTGAAGGACAAGAGGCCGACCTGATCCTGATCGACGCTGATGCGCCTTGGCAGGTTGACGGTGACCGCATGGCCGCACTGGCCGGCAACACACCCTTCGACCGCTTGCCGGTTCAGGGCCGTGTTCGACAGATGTTAAAGGGCGGCAAGCTTATTTAGGGTCAGGCAGATATTGCTTGGCATCCTATGCCGTTTCTCCATCATAGCTGCTGCGTTCAAACGGGCTCCAACCCGCCGTCGGTCACCTTGCGATAAAAGCAGCTTCTTGCACCGGTATGGCAGGTCGGACCTTGCGGCCGCGCAATGATCCAAAGAGCATCTTGATCGCAATCGATGCGTATATCGACAATATGCAGGACATTTCCGCTGCTTTCGCCCTTTTGCCAAAGCTGCTGACGACTGCGCGAGAAAAACACGGCGGTGCGGGTTTCCAAGCTTTTTGCAAGCGCCGCTGCATTCATATGCCCCACCATTAATACGGTGCCATCGGCTTCATCCGTGATGACGGCTGTTACCAATCCATTGGCGTCATATTTGGGGTTAAGCGTCGATCCGCTCTCTCGTTCGTCGGTCATATCGAGTAGGTAACCGAAGCATCTTTGCCCCGCCAACATTTTCTTTGTTACAAACGCACGACAAGGGGGAGACAATTGTAAATGCCATGCCTATAGGCGACACAGCGAAGCGCAGCGGGATTCGATATATGCTGACCACCGACCCTTTTGATGACGATAAACTTCGCGAGGAGTGCGGGATATTTGGTGTTTATGACACCGAAGGCGCTTCGGCCATGGTGGCGCTTGGCCTCCACGCGCTCCAACATCGCGGTCAAGAAGCTGCGGGTATCACTAGCTTTGACGACCAAGATTTTCACACGCATCGTGCGATGGGCCATGTCGCAGGCAATTTTGACCGCGAAGAAATCATCGGCGGCCTCGTCGGACGATGTGCTATTGGCCATGTGCGCTATTCAACGACAGGCGAAACATCCTTGCGTAATGTTCAGCCCTTATATGCGGATCTTGCCACGGGTGGATTCGCTGTTGCGCATAATGGCAATATTTCGAACGCGATGACCCTGCGCCGCGACCTTGTGCGTCGTGGTTCCATTTTCCAGTCGACGTCCGACACAGAAGTGATCATTCATCTGGTCGCGACATCCGGCTATCGGACGTTGCTCGACCGTTTGATTGACGCGTTGAAGCGCGTTGAGGGTGCCTATTCTCTCTTGTGCCTCACGACAGAGGGCATGATTGCCTGCCGTGACCCGTTGGGCATTCGACCATTGGTCATGGGAAAGCTTGGCGACACTATCATCTTTGCCTCGGAAACCGTCGCACTCGATATCGTCGGCGCGGAATATATCCGTTCGGTAGAACCCGGCGAATTGGTTGTGGTGCGCGGAACGGAAATCCAGTCGCACAAGCCGTTCATTCCTATTTCGCAACGGCCTTGCATCTTTGAGCATGTCTATTTTTCACGCCCAGATTCGATCGTTGAGGGCATTAGCGTCTATTCAGTCCGCAAGGCGATTGGCGCGGAACTCGCGCGGGAAAATGGCATTGATGTCGACTATGTCATTCCAGTGCCCGATAGCGGCACGCCAGCGGCGATTGGTTATGCCGAAGCTGCGAAAATCCCGTTTGAACTGGGCATCATCCGTTCGCATTATGTCGGCCGCACCTTCATTCAACCTGGCGACGGCGTCCGCCATTTGGGTGTTAAGTTAAAGCATAATGCAAACCGAAATTTGGTTGCCGGAAAACGCATCGTTCTTATCGACGATTCCATCGTCCGTGGCACCACATCCCTGAAAATCGTGCAGATGATGCGCGAGGCTGGTGCCGCCGAGGTGCATATGCGTATCGCCAGCCCACCAACGATGAACAGCTGCTTTTACGGCGTGGATACGCCCGAGCGCTCCAAGCTGCTGGCAAGCCGGATGGATGTCGAAGAAATGCGCCAGTTTATTCAGGCCGACAGCCTTGCCTTTCTGTCCATCGATGGCCTCTATCGTGCACTTGGCGAAGATTCGCGCCATGCGGACAAGCCGCAATATTGTGATGCGTGCTTCACCGGCGATTATCCCACCACCCTGACCGACCATGAGGAGCATGAGGCAGATGACCTCATGATGCTTGGCGAGCAAAAACTGGCTTAACTATGACCAAAGCATTTGAAGGCAAGATTGCGCTGGTAACTGGCGCAAGTCGCGGGATTGGCGCGGCAACGGCAACAGCGTTGGCAGCGCAAGGCGCGCATGTCATTTTGACCGCGCGTACGGCCAAAGACCTTGAGGCGGTTGAAGACGCAATTTTTGTTGCCGGCGGCAGCGCGACCATTGCCCCGCTCGATTTAACCGATGGCGACAGCATATCACGCTTGGCCGTGGCTGTGACGGAACGCTGGGGTAAGCTCGATTTCCTCGTCTTAAACGCCGCGATGCTTGGGACTTTAAGCCCGGTTTCCGCGATTGATGGCGCCGAATTTGCGCGACTGTTCACATTAAACGTCACGGCGCAGCAAGTGATGATCGCATCGTTCGATGCCTTGTTGCGCAAAAGTGACGCTGGCCGATTAATAGCGCTCACATCCTCGGTTGGCGCCAGCCCGCGCGCGTTTTGGGGTGCATATGGCGCATCAAAGGCGGCGCTGGAAAATCTAGTCGAATCCTATGGCGATGAGGTCAAAAACCTTTCGCAGGTGCGCACCGCAATCGTCGATCCAGGCCGCACACGCACCGCAATGCGGGCAAAGGCATATCCCGGCGAAGACCCGTCAACGGTCAAAGAGCCATCGGTTGTTGCGGATGCAATCGTGCAGATGCTCAAGACCGAGTTCGCGACCGGGCACAGATTGGTGGTTGAGGGATAGTGTTACTGGTCGTCATCCTGAAACAAGTTCAGGATGACGAAAACAAATCGGCGGGTGGGTGCCCACGCCCTACCCCTTCACCGCATCATGGGCCTTTAACGCCCGTTCACGTGCTGCTTTGTGACCAATGATCTTGGGCGGATAGTCTTTAGGGCGCGCGCCATATTCATCAGGGTCATGGATATAAGGCGCCTGCAATGCCGCCAATTCAGGTACCCATTCCCGAATGTAGTGCGCCGCATCGAATTTCTCTGATTGCGACAAGGGCGCCATGATGCGCACGAACATGTTGCTGTCGACACCCGTCCCTGCCGTCCACTGCCAATTGACGCTGTTGCTGCCATAATCGGCATCGACCAAAGTATCCCAAAACCATTTTTCGCCTTCGCGCCAGTCGATCAGCAGATGTTTGACTAGGAACGATGCCGCAATCATGCGCACCCGGTTATGCATCCAACCCGTCGCCCATAGCTGCCGCATGCCAGCATCTACGATGGGATATCCCGTCCGCCCCTTGGTCCAAGCAACAAAGTCCGCCTGAACCGAAGGATCAGACCGGTCGCGCCACGGGAGGTTGTTAAATGCCTCACGCGCATTTTTTGCGCCATATTCCGGCATCTGGACAATGACATTCTGCGCATAATCCCGCCACACCAGTTCTTTCAAGAACACATCCACCGAACCGCCCTGATTCATGGTTGCATGCCAGCAAGCGGCAGGTGATATCTCGCCAAAGTGCAAATGCGGAGACAGAAAGGATGAGCCTTCTACAGACGGCAGGTTGCGTTTCTCGTCGTAAAATTTCGCCTTATCAACAAACGCCGCGAGACGATTTTTTGCGCCTGCCTCACCGGGTGTCCAATTGTCCCCCATACCGCCCGACCAATCGGGCTTCGTCGGCAGCAAGTTCCAAGCGGACAGACTATCGCTATCCGGCCAATTTTTTGGCGCGGCAATTTTTGTCGGCGCGGGATGCGGCACGGGCGGCGGCATATGCTGCCACAAAGCGCGCATGAACGGCGTGTAGATCTTATACTGCCCGCCGCTGCCTGTGGTCACGCTGCCCGCGGGCAGCAGATAATTGCCGTCATGGCATATCAAGGCAGTACCTTCGCGCAATCCGTTCGCCACTGCTTTTTCGGCATTGCGCCACCAGGGTTCATAGTGGCGGATACAATAAATGGCCGACGCATCTGTCTCTGCGGCCAAGGCGCCCAAAATCTCATCAGATTTACCTGTTCGCAGAAGCAGCTTTGAACCTAACTTCTGCAAATCTGCATCCAGCGCTGTCAGGCTATGGTGCAACCACCAACGCGATGCAGCGCCCATTTTGCGATGTTTCGGCGTATCGTCGTCGAGGATATACACCGGAATGACCGGCGCGCCGCTCGCAACTGCCGCTGCCAATGCTGGCTGATCCGACAGACGCAAATCACGGCGGAACCAGACTATCACCGGCGCGGTCATTTGCCTGCATCTCCGATCGGAAAGCTTGCAGAAAACCGGTCGCCAACCATCGGGTCGACAAAGCGTTGGTCGGAGACTTTCAACGTCTGCTTACCACCATCATCGACAATCTGCACGACGGGCATGCGCGACCAGAACAGCAAAGGCGACCCACTCACGACATTTTCTGCAAAGGACTGCTTATCCTCCACGCCCATATAATGCGCGCGCACGCTATCATCGATGCGCACATTATCGAACGCAGTGTAGATGCCCTGCCCATAATATCTGTCGTCGCGCCACAGCATTTCGCGTTTCCAGAATAACACAGGAACGGGGTTTGCGACCACCAAAGCGGGAACAAGATCATGCTTTTTCTGAACGGCCTCCGCCGTCAATTGCTCGGCGCGACCGGTTATCAGGCCATTGGCGAGAATATACGCGCCGATGGCCGTGAAGCTCACCAAAGCGGGCGCGCGCCAGTTTGTACCATGAAGTTCACGCCGCCGTGAAATCCAAACACCCGCGATCAAAGCCGCCCATAACCAGATATCAATAATAAACAACGTGTCGCCGTAAAACCACTGGCTGGAAAAGGGTTCTAACAAGCGGATGCCATAGCTGTTGAACCAATCAAACAAGGGGTGGCTGAGGCAGCCGATATAGGCCAAGGCAAGCAGCCAGCCCTTATGCAATGGCAATCGCTTTTCCGGTCGTTTTCCCCGCTGGGTTTGCCAGCGGTCGAACGCAAGCATGATGCCCCACAGCATCAGCGGCAGGACCAGCATTGCAATCGGACCATGCGTCAACCCACGCCGCAGGGCAAGATGCTGTTGCCCGCCCAACAAAGTAGCCACGGCATCAATATCGGGAATGTTCGCCGCAATGATAAGCGTTGGCATCGCAAGGCCGGTTTTCCGCTTAAGCCCCATTTGGCCAATAAGCGCGCCGACAAGGCTATGTGTAAGATTATCCATATGTCCGCTGCTGACGCAATGGTGCCGGAATGGCAATACGGCGTTATCGCTATGCCGATTTTGTGCACGCAAAGGACGCCGAGAGGCATATATACGAGGTTGAGCACATCGCTTTGCGACCCAATATGCTGGACCTGTTCAGCACACCGCCTTATCACCCAGCCAACATGGAGAATGTGATGACTGAAACAACACCCTTTGTTCGCCCTGATGTGGCCCTGTTCCTGCAATTTTTGAATGCGGCTCCCGGCCCTAAATTTTGGGAAGTGCCCGCAGTTGAGGCCCGTGCGATCACGTCGGCGATGCGCGACATCGCCGATGCCCCTGTGGGTGAACTTGCGGTCATTCGCGATATAAACATTCCTGGCCCCGCAGGCGCGATCCCGGCTCGGGTTTACGACAGCCGCGCTGATCGGGCCCCTGGCCCTGTCATGGTGTTTTACCATGGCGGCGGCTTCGTGATTGGTAGCCTGTATAGCTATGAGCCTTATTGCGCCGAAGTCGCGCGCTTGCTCGACCTACCCGTCATCTCCATCGATTATCGTCTATCGCCGGAACATCCCTTTCCCGCCCCTGCGGAAGATTGCGAAGCCGCAACGCGGTGGATCGCGTCCAGCCCGTCGGAATTGGGACTTACCGTAACTGGCCTCATCACATCAGGTGATAGCGCAGGCGGCAATCTGACTATTGTGACCAGCATGGCGCTGCGCGACAAGCCGGCAGCCGTGCCGGTATTGGTGCAGTTTCCCATTTACCCGGTCGTTACGCTTGACCCCGACTGGCCAAGCATGCGCGCGTTTTCCAGCGGCTATTTGCTAACCGAAGAGGGCATGGCCTATTTCAGCGAAGGCCATGCAGCGGTGCCGGGCGACTATCGCTCTGAACCACTCAATTTCCCGCAAGAGGGTATGCCGCCTAGCCTTGTCACCACCGCTAGCCTTGACCCCTTGCGCGATCAGGGCCTTGCCTATGTCGAAAAGCTGAAACAAGCGGGCGTTAAAGTCCAGCACATCAGCGCCGACGGCAACATCCACGGCCATATCAACATTCGCCAAGCAATTCCGTCGGTTCAGGCCGATGTCGAAAGCTATATCAATGCTTTGAAAATCATGCTCGCTGAAGTATCGCCCGCCGCATGACCGCTAGTTTTGACGACCTTCCCTACCGCCCCTGCGCGGGCATCATGCTTGCCAATATGCAAGGCAAGATTTTCGTAGGGCAGCGTATGGACCGGCCCGAAGGCACAGACGCTTGGCAGATGCCACAGGGCGGCATTGACGATGGCGAGGAAGCGGAAACCGCGGCTTTACGCGAATTATTCGAAGAAACCGGCGTCCGCGCGGACCTGGTAGACATTCTCGCCCGCAGCAAAGAAGAGCATTTCTACGATTTACCCGACGATATGATTGGGCGGATCTGGAAGGGCAAATATCGCGGTCAGCGGCAAATGTGGTTTCTGATGCGGTTCAAGGGCAGTGATGCCGATATCAACATTGAAACCGAGCATCAGGAATTCACCAGCTGGCAATGGGTGGATGCGCTTATGGTCCCACAACTAATCGTGCCGTTCAAAAAACGGCTATATGAAAACATCCTCGCCGAATTTGTCGACCTGATTTAGGCGATCAATTCGCCTTAAGCTCCGGCGTGGCGCCCAATGTCGCTTTCAAGTCAACCGCACTGGCCTGCGCCTGCTGCTTCTTTGATGCCAAGTCGATGGCGCTTGAAAGCTTGTCTACAGAAGCGCAATCGGCGCGGCATACTGTGGTCAAACGAGCCATATTCTTACGCGCCTGTTCCAGAGCGCCTTTGGCAATAAAGGCATTGGCTTGCTCAGCCAAAGCGATCTGGTCGTTGGGATCAATCTCCAGCGCCTTTTTGTAAAAACCAATAGCTTTCCCCTTCAACCCCTGCGTTTGTACCGCACGCGCCATGCCGACATAAGCGGCGCGGTTGCGCGGGTCGACCGCGAGGGCACTTTCATACCAGCCGATTGCACTATCGACGCGGCCAGCGCGGGCTTCCTCGTCGCCGGTTTTCACTAAAGCTATGGATCGGGCGTCAATGTCTGCGTCTGCTCGGCCGCTGATGCTGGCGCTCGACATAATGGCGAGCGTGAATGACAGGGCAATCGCCGCGGGTGAAAAACGCATACAATAAATCCAAAAATTTTCGGTCCGTTTCGCTATCACAGCTTTTGGAGCCTCGCGAAGAAAAATCCGTCGCTGCCGTCGTGTAAAGGCGTCAGCAGTACACCGTCACCATCGGCACGACCCATTGAAACGCCGGCGTCCACCGCCCGCCAGCCATTATGCGATTTCAAAAACGCTGCCACTTGCCCCTTGCCCTCATTTTCAATGAGCGAACATACTGCATAGACTATATGCCCGCCAGGCGCGACCATTTCCGAACCAATGTCCAACAGCTTAGCCTGTTCCTCGACCACGCGCTTCAACCGTGCAGCGTCCAAGCGCCAGCGCGTTTCGGGGTTCCGTCGCCATGTACCGCTGCCTGAGCAAGGTGCGTCGATCAGAACAAGATCACATTTACCCTTAAGATCGGACAGCATGTCTTTCTCTTTATTAGGATTTAATAAGAGCGTTTCGACATTTGTCGTCCCTGCACGCGCAGCCCTCGGTTTTAGCTGATCCAGACGGTTACGGCTGGTATCGGTGGCTATCAGGCGTCCCGCGTTGCGCATCGCGGCAGCCAAGGCAAGCGTCTTGCCGCCCGCACCAGCACAGAGATCAAGCACGGTCCCAAGCCCCTTGGCCTGACACGCCTCAACAATGATCTGGCTGCCCAAATCCTGTATCTCAACCAGCCCATTTTCAACCGCGGGATGGCTATCAATCGCGGTGCCGCCAGGCAAGCGCAGCGCAAAGTCGAGGGCGGGCAATATTTCCGCTTCCGGCAGCAAAGCAGCAACTTCCACCCGGCGGGCCTTTAACGCGTTGACCCGTAAGTCCATCGGCGCGCGGTCCAGCAAGGATGCTTGCTCGGTTTCATCAACATGTGCGGAGAATAAAGGCTTTATCCATTTGGGCAAAGCACCGCCGGTTGACCGAGCCTCCGCCGGATCAATTACGGCCGGGCCATAATCGCTGCCGTCGAACAAAGCGGCCAGTTCCGGATCGGCATCTGCCATCGCGGCAAAGGCCGAGCGCGCGGTTGCTGGGCGCTTGCCAAAGCGCCGGATAACAGTCCACGCGAAATCCCGCACAGCGCGGCGGTCCTTTGACCCTGCATAGCGCCGCTCAGCAAAAAAGCGTTTGGCAATCTGATCAGCAGACGCACCGCCATCGCGGGCCGCAAGGATGATCTGGTCAACCAGCTCAATCGCCGATTGTAGGCGCGCAGCGGGCCTCATAGGTTAACGCGTCGGATAATTGGGTGCTTCGCGTGTGATGGTAACGTCATGAACATGGCTTTCCCGTAATCCGGCATTGGTGATGCGCACAAACTGCGCGCGTTCCTGAAGGTCGGCGATCGTGCGCGAACCTGTATATCCCATGGCAGCCTTTACGCCGCCCACAAGCTGATGAATGACATCGCGGGCTGGCCCTTTGAATGGCACCTGCCCTTCAATGCCTTCGGGGACCAGTTTGAGCTGATCCTTGATATCCTGTTGAAAATAGCGGTCGGCAGATCCGCGTGCCATTGCGCCCACGCTGCCCATGCCGCGATAGCTTTTATAGGCGCGGCCTTGATACAAAAATGTCTCGCCCGGCGCTTCTTCAGTGCCCGCGAGCAATGATCCGACCATTACCGAGGATGCACCAGCAGCAAGCGCCTTGGCTAAATCGCCCGATGTCCGCAAACCGCCATCGGCAATGACCGGAATACCGGATTTTGCGGCTTCTGCTGCTGATTCCATAACGGCCGTCAATTGCGGCACGCCAACGCCTGCAACCACGCGGGTGGTGCAGATTGATCCGGGACCAATACCAACCTTGATGCCATCGGCGCCCGCATCGATCAACGCGCGGGTGGCGGCGGCGGTTGCAACATTACCGGCGACAACCTGAACTTCAGGGGCCATACGTTTGATTTCCGTAACCGCAGCGGCGACCATCGCGCTATGGCCGTGCGCAGTATCCACGACGATCAGGTCACAGTCGGCGTCAATTAACGCCTTTGTATAAGCTAAACCTTTTTCCCCCACAGTGGTCGCTGCAGCGACACGCAAGCGTCCGGAGCTATCCTTGGTCGCATCGGGGTATAGAACAGCCTTTTCGATGTCCTTGACCGTAATCAGGCCAATGCAATGATAAGCATCATCCACAACCAACAGCTTCTCAATCCGCCGCTGATGCAGCAAACGCCGTGCTTCTTCTTGCGTGACTGACGCCGACACCGTTGCCAGATTTTCGTGCGTCATCAGTTCGGACACAAGTTGCGCCGGATTTTCGGCAAAGCGCACATCGCGGTTGGTCAATATGCCCGCAAGCTTTCCGCTCGCCTCCACAACCGGTATGCCGGAAATGGCATTGGCCAGCATCAGTGCCTGCGCTTCAGCGAGAGTGGCATCGGGCGCGATAGTGATGGGGTTGACGACCATGCCGCTTTCAAAACGCTTTACCTGACGGACCGCAGCGCATTGCTCTTCGATGCTAAGATTGCGGTGCAAGACACCAATACCGCCAAGCTGCGCCATGACGATGGCCATGCGCGCTTCGGTAACGGTGTCCATCGCCGACGACAAAACGGGGATATTCAACGAAATACTTTTAGTCAGCCGCGTGCGCGTATCTGCTTGGCTGGGCAAAATGTCGGACGCACCGGGCTGTAACAGCACGTCGTCAAATGTCAGACCGAGGGGAATTTCTTTCATGGCGCCACCGCTTTAAGCTTTGATTCGTGGCGGCCCATGTAAACAGTAACCTTTTTATTCGCCAGCCTTCTTCGATTTATATTTTCGCGTGTCGGCAAAATGACGGCCGAGCGCAATGTGCAGGTCGGCATCTTCAGCGGCACCGCCCAATTCTGTGCTGTCGGTTAACTCGTCATTGGGGCCATGATAATCACTGCCCAAAAATTTTTGCATCAGGTTCAAATCTGCGAACGAGCCGCCCACCATCAAAGCAGGAACACCTTTTTGCGCCAGCGCCCACCCGTCCTGACGTTGCAGGAAGGCATTGGCATCGGTAGACCCTTCAATTGCTCGACCCGTCTTCTTTGCGACAGCTTCAACCTCGGCATCGAGCGGCGTTGTTCCACGACCAATAATCGCCACCTTCGACCCGCGCGGTGCAATCGCGATGGTGTCGATGTTTAACGAAAGAATGATCTGGTCCAAAGGCAACACAGGTTTGTCGGCAAAGGCATAAGCGCCCAGCAAGCCGCTTTCCTCTGCTGTGGTCGCCAGAAAATAGATATCACGATCATGCTTTTTCTTGGCCAAGGCTTCGGCAACTTCGTTCATCACCGCAATGCCGCTGGCGTTATCAACCGCACCATTGCAAATACGGTCAGGCGCGCCTTCGGGCGCACAAATGCCCAGATGGTCCCAGTGGCCCATGAACAATAACGCGCCGCTGTTTTTCTTGCGTCCAGCGATCTTGCCGATGACATTGGAACTGTTGAAACGATAAATATCGGTTTTCACCTCCAGATCCGCATCAATACCAAGCGCTTCGCCCGCATAATCCGCCTGTTTGGCGTTGGAGCGCAATTTGTCCCAATCCTGTCCAGCTGCGGTGACCAACTCGACCACGAACTCCGTGCTGATGGCACCCTCCAATGGCGCGCGCTTTTCTCGGGCCTCCAGCGCGATGGGTCGCGACAAAAGCTGACGGCGCAATGTCGGCCAATTGCCTTGGCTGTCCCCTACAAAAATGACAGCTTCCGCACCCGCCGCAATCAAGGCTTCGCGCCGCGCACGCGGAGATTTCATATTGTCCGGCACATTATCCGCGCCAAATAGGACAATCGCTGCCTTACCCTTGACGTCCGCTGCCACCTTACCATTCGCTGTCACGCCTGCTCCAGTGAATATCAGTGGCAAGTTGCTGCGCGCATACGCTGCTTGCTGACCGATCAGGACAATGTCGTCCGAAACGATCCGCAATTTGCGGCCTTTGGCGGTAAAAGCATAAGTAGAACTGCCTTGCCCGCGCTGTATCAGCGGCACTGGATCAAACCAGCTACCGTCGGCAGCCGCAGGTTTCAGTCCCGCCTTTGCCCATGCTTCGGCAATGTATTTTACTGTCTTGGCTTCGCCTTCGGTGCCCGGTTTGCGGCCTTCAAATGCGTCGCTGGCAAGTATTTCAACATGGCCGCGCAAGTCCGCCTCGGTAACCCCTTTTGCAGATAATGGCCCGCAAGCCAGCGCAGCTACGCTTATAAGAAAGGTATTACGGGCAAGACGCATATTTATCGCTCCGGATCAGGATATAACGCCGCCCATCGCATGTCGGGCACGTTCTATCGTCAACTTTGCTTTCTCTACATAGATCAATACAATCATGCGACCCTTAAATCGCAGCAGACCGCCTCGGTTCGCCGCAATTAAGCCTTCCGCTTCGGCAACCGCCGCCGCATCCGGGCCAAAGGGCAAAATAGCGAACATAATCTCATCGGGATGGATGAAGGTTAAAGACAAGGTCCTGACCTTAAGCCTTCGGTAATATTTGCGGTCTGGAACTTAACAATATAGGGTGCAAATATGGCTGAGTGGCTCGACACATTATCAACGCATTGGTTCTGGCTTGCGCTTGGGACCTCCCTAATATTAGCCGAGTGGGTTGCGCGGGGCCGGTACCTTATGTGGGTTGGTTTGGCCGCATTAATTATAGGCAAAGCGGACTATTTCCTGCCAATCACCCTTGCCTATCAAGTCGCAATGTTTGTCATATTGTCGGTCTTGACCGTCTTTGCGGGAAAAAAGTTTCACTCGTAAACACGGCATAAAACCAAAGATGCAACGCAATCGTGCTTTACATCCCATCTAGACTGCCGAGGTCAGGCGCCACAAAGGTCCGCCGGGCCTCAGCCGAAAATAGCAGCTCTTTGGAATAAAAGCGAAGCGGGTAATCTCGACGCCCGCGTGCGGATGACAAGAGGCTATTGACCGAATGGTAGAGTGGCAGGCGACTTCCGACCTCCGCGAAATGGGCCTTCACCGCTGCGATATACACCTGCGTGATGGTCTCATGATAGCCTTGGCGATCATCATTCACGCCGCCGCTTGCGAGGTTGTACGCCGAAATAATCGCGGGCAGTTCGCGTTCGATATCGATGTCCGGCCGATCACGCAGTAGCCAGCTGCACGCCGCCAAATGCGCCTCATGCGTCCACGCGTCACGCGGTAAAGTGGCCGCCAACAAGCCCTGACCAATGGCAACTATCGACGCATCATCGGCGAACAAGCGGACATCAAAACTGGACATTCTCCGGACTTCCAATCGGTCCGGCATGTCCGGACGGGTTAAGAAACTTTAGGTGCCGACTGCCTTACGCCTTCATCGACATGATCGGCAAATTGCGCGAAATTATCAATGAATTGTTGCGCCAGCTTTCGCGCGGTCACATCATATTCGGCGCTGTCGGACCATGCCGCACGCGGGTCGAGGATACCGCTGTCGACGCCTGGCACTGCCACCGGAAATTCAAAGCCAAAGTTTGGATCCTGGCGGAATTCGGCATTGTTCAGGCTTCCATCCAGCGCCGCGTTCAAAAGCGCACGCGTGGCCTTGATCGGCATACGGCTGATGCCGGGCATCGTTGCCTTACCACCGGTCCAGCCGGTGTTAACCAGCCAGCATTGGACATTGCCCTTGGCAATACGCTCTTTCAACAAATTGCCATAGACGCTTGGGTGACGCGGCATGAACGGCGCGCCGAAGCAGGTGGAGAATGTCGCTTCCGGCTCCGTTACGCCAATTTCCGTACCGGCCACACGCGCCGTATAGCCAGAAAGGAAATGATACATCGCCTGATCAGGCGTTAACCGCGCGATGGGCGGCAACACGCCATAGGCATCAGCGGTGAGGAAAATGATTGTATTGGGCACGGGGCCCATATTTTTTTCCGACGTGTTCGGAATAAACTCGATGGGATAAGAACCACGGCTATTTTCGGCGAGGCTATTGTCGTCAAAGTCCAATTCGCGTGTTTTCGGGTCGATGACAACATTTTCAAGCACAGTACCAAAACGCTTGGTTGTGGCGAAGATTTCAGGCTCCGCCTCAGGCGACAGCCGGATCATCTTAGCGTAGCAACCACCTTCAAAGTTGAAAACGGCGGTATCGGACCAGCCATGTTCGTCATCGCCAATCAACGTGCGGCTGGCGTCGGCGGACAATGTGGTTTTACCAGTGCCTGACAGGCCAAAAAACACAGCTGTATGACCATTCGCACCAATATTGGCCGAACAATGCATCGGCATCACGCCCTTAACCGGCAGCAAGTAATTGAGGATGCCGAACACCGACTTCTTCATTTCGCCAGCATAAGCGGTGCCGCCAATCAAGATCAGCTTTTCAGTGAAGTTGACCGCAATCACCGTCTCACTGCGGCAACCATGGCGTGCCGGATCGGCGCGGAAGCTTGGCAAATCGATGATGGTATATTCTGGCACGAAGCTGGCCAATTCGTCTTGGGTAGGGCGCACCAGCAAGGTGCGAATAAACAGATTATGCCACGCAAATTCGTTGATGACGCGAACATTGACGCGATGCTCCGGCTGCGAACCGCCAAACAGATCAGCAACGTATAATTTGTCTTTACCGCCAAGCACCGCAATGAAATCTTCCTTCAACGCTGCGAAATGCGCGGGATCCATGGCGATATTGGTCTTGCCCCACCAGATGCTGTTTTCGGTTTCGGCATCGCGGACAATATATTTATCCTTCGCCGATCGGCCAGTGTGCGCGCCGGTTTTAACAACAAGCGGACCATCCTTCGCCAAAATGCCCTCTGAATTGGCCAAAGCGGCTTCCACCAATGGCGCCGTGCCGAGATTACAAAACAGTGTTGCTTTCGTGTCGAAACCCTGTTGCGCTAATGAGATATTCAGTGGTGTCGACATTATAAACTCCGGCAAAAATTGCGAATCTAGTGCATACGTATGCACATTGTTGACGCCGCCGGTATACGATGCATCTTAGAACGTCAAATAGGGGACGCATCATTTTGCCAGACACAGGTTATCCACGACAGACTTTGCATAGAATACGCAATTGATTGAACCACCGAGTTTGCCACCCTATAGTTAGCGCATGAGCGCCAATATCGCCTTGGTTGATGACGACCGGAACATCCTAACCTCTGTATCGATTGCGATGCAGGCAGAAGGATATGTGACGCGGATTTATTCGGACGGCGAAACGGCGTTAAAGGCTCTGTTCGAAAATCCCGCTGACCTAGGTATTTTCGACATTAAAATGCCGCGCATGGACGGGTTGGAATTGCTACGGCGGTTGCGCGAAAAAAGCGATATGCCCGTCATCTTCCTTACATCAAAAGATGAAGAACTGGACGAGGCACTTGGTCTCGCCATGGGTGCGGACGACTATATAACTAAGCCATTTTCGCAACGGCTTTTGATTGCTCGCGTGAAGGCAATATTGCGACGCGCAACCTATGACAAAGTCCCCGGCAACGGTGAGGCGGAGCCCGAACCAGAACCAATGGTACGCGGCAAGCTGGAAATGGACCCAGCACGACACCATGTCAGATGGGACGGAAAATCGCTTACGCTGACGGTGACAGAGTTTATGATTCTTGAGGCGCTGGCCATCCGACCGGGGGTCGTTCGCACCCGGGACCAATTGATGGACGCGGCGTATCAGGACGACGTCTATGTGGATGACCGCACCATTGACAGCCACATCAAGCGGCTCCGCCGCAAATTCCGTGAAATAGACCCTGAATTCACCGCTATTGATACGCTTTATGGGGCCGGATATCGCTTCGCAGACAGCTGAACCCGCTGATCTGCAGCTGGGATGGAGCCGGGGGTTATCGCTGACCGCCCGTATACTTGCCGTCAACCTCTTCGTGCTTGCTCTGCTAGGCGCCGGTCTGTTCTTCCTCGACAGCTACCGCGTCCGTTTAATCGCAGAGCGCGAAAACGCAGCCCGCGTTCAGGCCAGTTTCCTTGTGTCCAGCCTGCCACTTATCGCCGCGGAAAAGCGGGATGATTATATAGCCCAATTTGGTCAACTGAACTTGTCGCGCATTCGGGTTTATGACCAAGATGGTACGAAAATATTGGACAGCTTTGCGGGCCGTGAACCCACTTATGTCTTTCGCGATCCCGACAGCGAACCTTGGCCCAAAATTGCGGCACGCTGGATAGATGTCTTATTCGATTTTCTGGTCGGCGCGGCCAAGCTGGAACGCTATGTTGAACCTGCAAAAGACATCCCTTCTGCATGGCCAGAAATTCGCGCGGCAACGCCTTCCAATGCCACATCAAAGGTACGCTTTGCACCTGACCTCACGCACATGATTAGCGCAGCCGCAACGGCGCGCGACCGAGGCTTGACCGTACTGACGACCGCCAATGAACGCGACATCCGCTTGTATGTCCGCGCAGAGCGTTTCAAGGTCGGCATGTTTTTCCTTTTTGCGCTTGGTATTGGCGTTCTGCTCTCTGTATTCCTCGCCCGCACCATCGTCCGTCCGTTGCGCCATCTGGCGCGCGCCGCCGTAAAGGTTCGGCTTGGCCGCGCCCAAGAGGTTACCGTTCCCCGCCTGCCCTCGCGCCGCGACGAAATTGGTATGCTGGCACGAGCACTATCGGATATGAGCATAGCGCTACGCCAAAGGATCGACGCAACCGAAGCCTTTGCCGCCGATGTTGCGCATGAAATTAAAAATCCGCTGGCTTCTTTAAGGTCGGCGCTTGATGGCGCAGAACGCATCGAAGATCCCCAATTGCGGAAACAATTAATGGACGTCGCAAAAGCCGACGTCCAGCGCATGGACCGCCTTATCAGCGATATTTCCGACGCCAGCCGTGTGGATTCGCAACTGGCCAAGGCAAAATTTGAACCCATTGACCTTGGCGATATGATCGAACAATTGCTTCAGGCACGCGAAGACCGGGGCAGCGACAAAGACGTCAACATTGCCTTTGCACGACCGCGTCGGAATATTACGACCGTCATGGGTGAAGATGTCCGCCTTGAACGCATGTTGACCAACTTGATCGACAATGCGGTGTCCTTTTCACCACCGGGAGCGGTGGTCGAAATATCCGCTACTCTGGCCGATGAAGACGTCATCATCCGGATTAGCGATGAAGGCCCCGGAGTCCCACCACAAGACCGGGAAGCCATTTTTAGGCGCTTCCACAGTGAACGGCCAGCGACCGAGAATTTCGGAAAGCATAGCGGGCTTGGCCTCGCGATTGCGCGAACAATTATCGAGGGGCATCATGGGCGCATTGGCGTGCGCGACCGTGTCGACGGCAAAGGCGGGGCATGTTTCGAAATCGCCCTGCCCTGCGCTGCTGCGGCAACACGCTAATGACGGCGATGGTCCATGGCAGCGCAGTCGCGATACATGGCAACGGGGTATTGTTGCTTGGACCCTCCGGTAGCGGGAAATCAGACCTCGCGCTTCGCCTGATTGACCGGGGTGCAAAGTTAATCTGCGACGATGTCGTAAACATCGAAAACAGCAACAATCTGCCAGTAATGATCTGCGCGCCGAATATAGCGGGAAAAATCGAAGTGCGCGGGATCGGGATATGCCCCGTTGAATTCGTCCAATCCGCGCCGCTGCGCCTCATCGTGCAATTGACGCAGGACGTAGACCGCATGCCGCCAGAGCATCAGCGCATCACTCTAGCAGGGTATTCGACCCCCATGTTCAGGCTGCCCCCTTTTCAGCCGAGCAGCGCAATAAAGGTGGAATGGGCGCTCCGGTCGGTTATTGAAGCGGGATTGATACCACTGGCAAACGCGGACGCCGCATTCAATGAAAGCGTAACAATGTGAGCAAGAACGCAGCTTCCGAAACCCAGAAAATCCTGTTGGTTACTGGCGTGTCCGGGGCCGGCAAGACCACCGCGCTGAAAACATTGGAAGATCTTGGCTGGGAAACGGTCGACAATTTTCCGATCAAACTGGCGAGCAAGTTGCTTAAAATTCCTGCATCGGGTGGCGAAGTCGGGCCGAATATTCCGCTGGCGCTGGGTTTTGATAGCCGGACGCGTGGATTTGACGCTGAGGCGTTGATTCAGCAAATCAGAAAATTGCAGGCCCAACCAAATTTCCAAATAATGACGCTATTTTTGGATTGCGCCGGCGCCGAAATCGAACGGCGCTACGCGGAAACCCGTCACCGTCACCCGATGGCGCAAGACCGGCCTGCGATGGACGGCATCGCCATTGACCGGGCCGTGATGGAGCCATTTCGCCGATGGGCGGAGGCCGTCATTGATACAAGCAAGCTGTCGGCGCATGATTTGCAAGTCGTCATCCGCGAACGATTCAGCAGCGATACGTCACTGCACTCAAATATCACGGTATCAAGCTTTGGCTTTTCGCGTGGGGTCCCGCACAATGCCGACCTGCTATTCGATTTGCGTTTTTTACGGAACCCACATTGGGACAGCCATTTGCGGCCCATGACAGGTTTGGATGCGGCGGTTGCCGATTATGTTGCCGCCGACCCGAAATATGGTGAAGCCTTGCAAAAAATCCGCGACATGCTGCGTTTCCTGCTGCCGCTCTACGACGCGCAAGGGAAGGCTTATGTAAATATCGCCTTTGGGTGCACAGGAGGGCGTCACCGGTCCGTGCATGTTGCGGAGACTTTTGGCAGTTGGCTGCGTGAAGATGGCTTTACCTTAACGGTGGCACATCGCGATCTGACATCAAGACCAATTGACGCGCTGGAAGAGCCTGCTAACGGCGCAGACAGAGTAACGTCGCGACAAGGCAGCAACATCACATGATCGGTTTGATTTTAGTCACGCATGGCAAACTGGCGAACGAGTTTCTTGTGGCGCTTGAACATGTTGTGGGGCCACAAAAAGACGTTGCAACCATCTGCATCGGCCCGCATGATGACATGGAAGTGCGGCGCAATGAAATCGCGGCGGCTATCAAAAAGGTTGATACCGGCAAAGGCGTCATCATCCTATCGGATTTGTTCGGGGGAACGCCTTCAAATCTCTCCATTTCCTTGCTGGATAGTGGGCGCGTTGAAGTTATCGCGGGCGTGAACCTCCCGATGCTTATCCGTCTAGATAGCGCGCGCAAAAATCTGGACGTGAAAGAGGCAGTCGCTGCCGCGCGTGAAGCTGGACGCAAATATATCAGCGTTGCGTCTGAAGTGCTCGAAGCGTCACGATGACAAGGATCAGCCGCACCGTTACTATCGTTAATATAAAAGGCCTACACGCGCG
The DNA here is from genome assembly GCA_027488785.1 of Sphingomonadales bacterium. GTDB lineage: Bacteria > Pseudomonadota > Alphaproteobacteria > Sphingomonadales > Sphingomonadaceae > Sphingorhabdus_B. The sequence goes on from JAIYAY010000026.1 coordinate 81,992, forward strand.
TGCCAGCGCTAAATTTGTGACGTTCGTGTCCCGCTTGCCCGAAGGGATCAGCGTTGAGGTCGAAAAGGATGGTCAATCGGTGACTGGCACCTCCATCATGGGCTTAATGATGCTGGGCGCGGCCAAGGGTAGCGAAATCACCATTCATGTCGAAGGTGAACAGGCCGATCTCGCGATTGAAAAGCTGGTCGGTTTGGTCGTCGACGGTTTTGGCGAAGATTGATGCGCCGTGAAATTACCGGATTTTCCAACCCGCTGCTAAAGGAAATACGCGGGCTTCGTGAAAAGAAGCTTCGCAAGCGCGCCGGGCTGTTTCTTGCCGAAGGACTGCGTATTATGACCGAAGCGCGGGAGGCGGGATTTCTTCCGGAAATGCTGTTTCGCGTAAAAGACCGCTCCATACACGACCTTGAGGTGGCGTTAGAGGCCGAAGTTCTGGCAAATAATGGCGACGTTATCGAAACCAGTGCCGAGATCATGGCGAAGCTGTCGGGAAAGGATAACGCCCAGGCCGTAGTAGGCGTCTATCGGGACCATGGAACCGCATTGGCGGACGTGGACCGCGCGGCAGCCCCGATATGGCTTGTGGCGCAATCAATGCGTGATCCGGGCAATCTTGGCACGATGTTGCGCACCGGCGATGCAGTGGGGGCTGGCGGGCTTATCCTGATTGATGATTGCACCGACCCGTTTTCGGTGGAGTCTGTTCGCGCCAGCATGGGCGCGATCTTCACGCAAAAGGTCGTGCAATGCCGGTGGGAAGAATTCACCGGTTGGTTACGTGCGGGTGAAGGCCAATTGGTCGGCACCAGCCTGCAAACCGACACCGATTACCAAGCTGCCAATTATAGCGCGCCATGCTTCATACTGACGGGTAATGAGGCGCAAGGACTGCCGAACGATTATGAAGCCGCATGTGATCTGTTGGTCAAAATGCCAATGCGTGGCAAGGCGGACAGCTTAAACGCCGCTGTCGCCACTGCCGTTATGGCCTATGAGGTCCTGAACCAGTTTCGGCATTCCGAGGCTCGCTGAACCTTAACCATTAGCGTCGCGTTGGTCCTCGATTGGTTGTGACGGTTCCCCTTCGCCATAACGCGGTAAAGCCTCGACCATCGGAACCTCTTCCAACTCACGCTTGCCGGTTTCAATGTTCAGATCGGCAAATTTCCGTCCTGTTGAAATGACATTGCGTTCAAAGCTGCCAACGAATTTATTATAGTTATTCACCGCAGACGAAAGCCCACTGCCGACCGATTTCAAATGCTGTGCCGCCACCGCAATACGGTCATACATTTCCTTACCAAGTGCCCCGATTTGCTTCGCCTCGCGCGCTAGCCCCTCTTGCCGCCAAACGCTGGCAACGGTGCGGGCGATTGCGACCAAGTTTGTTGGCGTCGCCAACAGAACTTTCTTATCAAATGCGAAATCCCACAATTGCGGTTCATGCTCCAATGCCGCCGCAAGGAAATGTTCACCCGGCACAAACATGATGACATAATCGGGCGCTTCGGAAAATTGATCCCAATAAGCCTTGCGCGACAAGCCATCGATATGGTTCTTCATCGATTGCGTGTGACGCGCCATGGCAATGGCACGCACATCATCGTCTACCGAGTCAAAAGCGTCCTGATAGTCGTTTAACGACACCTTGGCGTCGATCACTAAAGTCCTGCCGCCGGGGACATGGATGACCGCGTCGGGACGTAGTCGTAAACCATCGCCAAGATCGATACTGGTTTCCAGATCGAAATCGACATGCTCCGACAAACCGCAGCTTTCGAGCACATTCTTCAACTGCTGCTCACCCCAGCGTCCACGGGCCTTGGGCGCATTACGCAAGGAGTTCATGAGGCCGGACGCAACGCTGGACACACGTTCCTGACCCAAGCGCATTTCCCCGATTAAGCCTTTCAGATCGCCATAGGCTTCGGTCCTGTCCTTCTCGATCTTCCCGACCTGCTCTTCATAGGCCCTCAGCTTTTCGCCTACAGGACCGAGCAACTGCTTCAGCCTTTCCTCATTCTTTTCGCCCGCCTGATGGAAGCGTTCATCGGCGCGTTGCAGAAACGCTGCCTGCGCCTCACCCAATAATTTCTGCCCGATCTCACCAAATTGGGCCGAGAGATTTTCTTTCGCATTGCCCAGCGCCGCGATCTGCTCTTCAAAGCTCCGCTCGCGCTCTTCCAAACTGGTTTCAAGTCTAGCCAAGCGATCCTTTGCGCTGTCCCGTTCGACGACCACCTGATCCAGCATCGCCCGTAATTGCGCTGTCGTTTCCTGCCCAGCTTTGCCAGCGCGGCTGCCTGCGAACCAGCCAAGCAGCAGCCCGCCCAACAAAGCAAAAACCACGACGACAATGACGATTAACGGCTCCAACGGCCACCTCCAAGATTAGAACGAAACTGGAACATAACCCCAGAAGGGCAGAGGTCAAGTGGCTTCGGTGACGTTCCGTTGCGACTTCTTAACCCGTGCGTAGCTCATCATGCTCAGCGGCAGCAAGGCAATGTAAATGACACCAACACCAATGAGGGCAACCCATGGCGCCGCAACCAAGGTTGCCGTAAACAGGCCAAGGACCGCCAGCGCCATGAAACGCAAGCTGCGACGCACCTTGATCGACGACCAACTATAGGTCGCTACATTAGAAATCATCAGCAGCGCACACAGCAGCAACCATGGCGCAAGAAAGCGATAATCGCGCACCCAATCCGCGCCGGTTTCAAACCAGATCATCATCGGCAACAAAGCCATCGCCGCGCCCGGTGGTGACGGAACGCCGGTGTTAAAGCCAGCGGATTTGTGCGGTTGGTTTTCGGTATCAATCTGGGCATTAAACCTTGCCAGACGTAATGCTGCACACAGCACAAAGAATACCGATATAGTCCAGCCAAAGCGCGGCATGTCCTGCATGACCCACATATATATGATCAAAGCAGGCGTGGCGCCAAAAGCAATCACGTCCGACAGCGAATCCAGTTCAGCGCCGAAACGGCTTTCGCCTTTCAACATTCGTGCAATACGGCCATCCATGGCATCGAGCACGCCAGCAATCACGATTGCGGCAACGGCATTTTCCCAACGCCCCTGCATTGCAAACCAAGCGCCGGACAACCCCGTGCACAGAGCAAGCGCCGTGACCGCGTTAGGGGCAAGTGCGCGCAAGGATATGCCAGGACGGGAGGGATGCGCGTCCATCAATGGGCGACGGCGATAAGGTCCTGGTCAACGCCGATTTCGGCGAGAACCGTTTCCCCGGCAACGCAACGCTGCCCCTTGATAACGCGCGATGCCGTGCCATGCGGCAAATACACATCAACACGGCTGCCAAAACGGATTAAGCCGACCCGCTGCCCGTTCGCAACATTATCGCCTTCTTTCACAAAAGCGATGATGCGGCGCGCGACCAAGCCAGCGATTTGGGTAAAGCCTATCCGCACGCCATCGCTGCGTTCCACGAGGAAATGTTGGCGTTCATTTTCTTCGCTGGCCTTATCAAGGTCGGCATTGAGGAATTTACCCGCTATATAGACAACGCGTGTAATTGTACCGCGAATAGGCGTTCGGTTAATGTGCACGTCAAAAACGCTCATGAAAATCGACACACGGGTCATTGGCTGGTCACCCAAGCCATCGGGTCCGCGCAGTTCCATTGGCGGAAGGACTTGTTCAATTAGCGTAACAAGCCCATCGGCGGGCGACACAATAAACCGCTCGTCAATCGGCGTCGCACGCACAGGATCGCGAAAGAAGGCCAGTGTCCATATGGTGACGGCCGCCATCGGCCAAGCTAGTGTTTCCCAAGCCATAAAGGCGAAAAACAGGGTTATGCCCGCGGCGATAAGTCCGAACTTGCGGCCCTCAGGGTGGACGGGTGGAAACGACCATTTCGCAACCCCGGCACCCCGGTTTGTCAATTCTTGTCTGCTCATTGGCCTTAGCTAGGGGATGCGTCGCCATCTTACAACCTAAGATACAATTTCAGCCATTTTCAGACAATATTGGCGATGCAGTTGAACAAACGGCAGACTTTGCTATGGCACCGCTCAACATCCTACCTCCCTAATGGAAAGTGCTTTCTAATATGGCAAAAATTAAGGTCAAAAACCCTGTTGTCGAGCTTGATGGCGACGAAATGACACGGATCATCTGGGAATGGATTCGTGAACGACTTATTTTGCCATATCTTGATATCGATCTGAAATATTACGACCTTGGCATGGAATATCGCGATAAGACCAATGATAAGGTCACCGTCGATTCCGCCAACGCCATCCGCGAATTCGGCGTCGGCGTAAAATGCGCCACGATCACACCAGACGAAGCGCGCGTTGAAGAATTCGGCCTGCAGAAAATGTGGAAATCGCCCAATGGCACGATTCGCAACATTTTGGGCGGCGTAGTTTTCCGCGAGCCAATCGTCATCGAAAACGTACCACGCTTGATCCCGGGTTGGACGGACCCAATCGTCATTGGCCGTCATGCGTTCGGTGACCAATATCGCGCGACTGATTTCCTGGTTCCCGGTCCCGGAACGCTGCGTCTCGTTTGGGATGGCGATGATGGACAGAAAATTGACGAAGAGGTGTTTCGTTACCCCTCGCCGGGCGTTGCGCTGGCAATGTACAATCTGGACGATTCCATCCGCGACTTTGCCCGTGCGTCGTTAAACTATGGCGTAACCCGCGAATGGCCCGTATATCTGTCGACCAAGAACACGATCCTCAAATATTATGATGGTCGTTTCAAGGACCTATTCCAAGAAGTGTACGAAACCGAATTCGCGGCAAAGTTCAAGGAATTGGGCATTGTTTATGAGCACCGTTTGATCGACGATATGGTCGCATCGGCGCTGAAATGGTCAGGCAAGTTCATCTGGGCATGTAAAAATTATGATGGCGATGTGCAGTCTGATCAGGTTGCACAAGGTTTCGGCTCACTCGGCCTGATGACCTCCATCCTGATGACACCAGACGGCAAGACCGTTGAAGCCGAGGCAGCGCACGGCACCGTTACGCGCCACTATCGCCAGCATCAGCAAGGCAAGGCGACATCAACCAACCCAATTGCCTCGATTTTTGCTTGGACAGGCGGACTTAAATTCCGTGGCAAGTTCGACGAAACGCCTGAAGTCACGCGCTTTGCCGAAACGCTGGAAGAAGTCTGCATTCAAACTGTTGAAGATGGCCATATGACAAAGGATCTTGCGATCCTCATCGGCCCGGATCAGGCTTGGATGACCACAGAGCAGTTCTTTGAACAAGTGCGCACAAATCTCGAAATCAAAATGGGTAGCTGGATGTAACGCCAGCGCATTTGAATATGTAAGAGCGCGGGGGGCAACTCCCGCGCTTTTTTATTGCCCTGCCCTTTCATTCTCATGCCGCCTGTGCGTAAATGCAGGCATGGCAGGTGAACTACAAACCGAAGGCATTAGCGATCTGCTCGTGATATTGGGTGCGGCGGGCATAGTCATTCCTGCATTTGCCCGACTTCGCATCACGCCCATCATTGGTTTCATATTGGTCGGGATAATGGTGGGCCCAATGGGACTTGGATCCTTGGTGCCCATGTACCCAATGCTCGAATGGGTCACCATCACCAATCCAGAGGCGATTCATCCCATAGGCGAATATGGCATTATATTATTACTGTTCTCCATTGGTCTTGAACTATCCTTCCGCAGATTATGGAAAATGCGGCGCTTGGTGTTTGGCGTCGGCGCAGCGCAATTATTTGGCGCTGGCCTGATAATCGCGGCTGGTTTGTATGCGTTCGGATATGGCGCCACCGCCGCCATAGGCATTGGGATTGCATTAGCGCTTTCGTCAACGGCGTTGGTGCTTCCAATATCCGGCACGCATTCCGCTGTTGGGAAATCCGCGCTGGCCATGTTGCTGTTCGAAGATTTGGCCATTGTGCCGATTATATTCGTTTTGGGTGCATTGGCGCCACAAGCTGGCGCGAATTCATGGCCTGGTCTCTTCACCGTATTGTGGCAAGGCGGCCTTGTCATCGTGACCATGCTCGTTCTCGGTCGGTTCTTCCTGCCCCGTCTGTTTGGACAAGCCGCGCGTACAAAAAGCCCTGAGTTATTTGTATCGGTCAGTCTGCTTGTCGTCATTGTCGCAAGTCTGGCAACAGGCGCAGTTGGCCTTTCACCAATCGTGGGTGCCATGATCGCGGGTCTCTTAATCGCCGAGACCGACTATCATAATGAAGTGGGTGTTATGACTGCGCCTTTCAAAGGGCTGGCGCTGGGTGTCTTTCTTATCAGCATTGGCATGCAGGTCGATTTGCGGTTCGTCGCTGCCAATTGGGCCGCTCTGGTTAGCGCTGTGGCAGCGGCGGTGCTTGTTAAAGCAGCTGTTACCGCAAGTTTATTGAAGTTGAACGGGGCACGCACGGGCACCGCGACTGAAACAGGTGTCCTTATGGGCAGCCCGTCCGAAACAACCTTGATCGTCTTGGGCGTCGCAGGCGCAGCGCAGATCATCGACGCCGCCACCGTTAACTTCTGGCAGGTGGCAACCGCAATTGGCCTCACTATCACACCGATATTAGCGCGGATCGGTCATGATATGTCTCGCCGTCTGGAATTGCGCGAGAGCGATGATGAAGTGCACGAACAAGATCCGACGCAAGAACCCAGAACCATAGTAATCGGCTTTGGCCGCGTCGGGAAGCTAGTAGCCGACATGCTGACCACACACGACCAGCCATATGTTGCGGTGGAATCCGATGTCGACGCGGTAACCGCGGCGCGGCGCGGGGGTTACAAGGTTATTTATGGGGATATCTCACGGCCTGAGACGTTGGATAAATTGAGCCTGGGCCATGCCAAGGCCCTGATCCTGACAATGGACCAACCGGTACTGGCCGAACATATCGTCAGGCGCGTTCGCCAATGGCTGCCCGAAATTACGATTGTCGCGCGCGCCCGTGATCCGGACCATGCCGCACGGCTCTATCAGGCGGGCGTCACCGACGCCGTGCCCGAAACGTTGGAAAGCTCGCTTCAGCTATCAGAGGCAGTGCTCGTCGATCTGGGCGTTGCCATGGGCCCGGTCATCGCATCAATCCACGAAAAGCGCGACGAATTCCGACGGCAGATTAAGGAAGCCGGAGGCCTTGATGAAGCCCCCAAGCTCAAACTTACCTCTTAACTTGCAATTTTCGCCTTAATCGCATCCAACGCGGCTTGGGCCAAATCCGCACCTGCAGGACCACCGCCTTGCGCCATGTCAGGGCGTCCGCCGCCGCCTTGCGCACCCATGGCCTCAGTCGCCGCGCGCACAAGGTCAGGTGCTGTTACGTTTCCGTGCAATGCAGGCGAGACGGCAACCACAACCGTGTTGCTGCTTTCATTCGCGGCGATGATGGCCACGATGCCTGTTCCAATGGCCTTCATCTGGTCATCGGCAAGGCCTCGGAGCATTTTTGGTTCAACACCGGCGATAACTTGCCCCATGAAGGTTACATCACCGATCTGTTCGGATTCTGCCTTTGGACCACCACCACCGGACAGCGCGAGTGCGGTCTTGGCTTCGGACAATTCTTTTTCCATCCGCTTGCGTTCGTTCATGAGCGTTTCGATGCGCACACCAACTTCGTCCGGCGCCGTCTTCAACATTGCAGCTACATTTTTCAACTGCGATTCACGGCCAACAAGCCATAAGCGAGCCGCCTCGCCGGTCAGCGCCTCGATACGACGAATACCGCTTGCGACTGCGCCTTCGGAGATGATCGTGAACAAAGCGATGTCGCCCAAGGCGTTAACATGGGTGCCGCCGCACAGCTCCAAAGAATAATGCGTATCTTCGCTCTTGCCCATCGTCAGCACGCGGACTTCTTCGCCATATTTTTCGCCAAACAAAGCCAGCGCGCCAGCAGCAACGGCATCATCGGGGGTCATCAACCGCGTCGTCACCGTCTCATTGCCGCGAATTTGGGCGTTTACGTCTGCCTCGATCATTGCAATCTCTTGCGGGGTCACTGCCTGGTTATGCGAAAAGTCGAACCGCAAGCGATCCGGCGCCACCATGCTGCCCTTTTGCGTCACATGCTCGCCCAATCGATCGCGCAATGATGCATGCAGCAAGTGCGTGGCACTATGGTTCGCACGCAACGTGTTACGACGCTGGGTGTCGATTTTCAGCGTCACGAAATCGCCAACTTTGATCTCGCCTGTGCCAATCGTGACCTGATGAGCGTGCAAACGACCTAAGGGCTTTGCCGTATCAGTCACTTCACCGCGCATATTGTTGCTGGAAATTACGCCAGCATCACCCATCTGGCCGCCGCTCTCGCCATAAAATGGCGTTTGGTTGGTGATGACCGTGACCGTATCGCTGGCGATCGCCGATTGCACTTCTGTGCCATCCTTCACGAGCGCAACCACCTGCCCCTCGCCCTCATTAGCCGCATAGCCGGTAAACTCGGTGCTGCCGACACGTTCGGCAATGTCAAACCAGACATCATCCGAAGCCTTTGCACCGGAACCCTTCCATGCAGCGCGCGCCATTGCTTTTTGATTGTTCATGGCGGTTTCAAAACCAGCCTGATCAATACCAAAGCCTTGCGCACGCAATGCATCTTCGGTCAGATCATAGGGGAAACCATAAGTGTCATACAGCTTGAACGCCATGTCGCCTGCCAAAACATCCCCCGGCGTCATACCAGCGGTTGCTTCGTCGAGCAGCTTAATGCCTTTATCCAGCGTCCGGCGGAACTGCGTTTCTTCTTGCTTTAACGTTGCCTCAATCATCGGCTGCGCGCGCAATAATTCAGGATAAGCAGCGCCCATTTCGGCGGCGAGGCTTCCGACCAAGCGGTGCATCAACGGCTCTTTCGCGCCAAGAATATGGGCATGGCGCATAGCGCGGCGCATGATTCGCCGCAGAACATAACCACGGCCTTCATTCGACGGCATCACGCCATCGGCAAGCAGGAAGCTGGTCGAGCGCAAATGGTCCGCTATAACGCGATGGCTGGCCTTTTGATCGCCAACCGCCTTTGTGCCCGTGAGTTCTTCCGAAGCATTGATCAATGCCTTGAACGTATCGGTGTCGTAATTGTCAGTGACGCCCTGCATAACGGCAGCAATCCGCTCCAGCCCCATGCCGGTATCGATGGACGGCTTTGGCAATGGCACATCGGTGCCGTCGTCCTGCCGTTCAAACTGCATGAAAACGAGGTTCCAAATTTCAACAAAACGGTCGCCATCTTCATCGGGACTTCCTGGAGGACCACCAAAAATATGATCGCCATGGTCGAAGAATATCTCGCTGCACGGTCCGCACGGCCCAGTATCGCCCATCGACCAGAAATTGTCGTTGGTTGAAATTCGGATAATGCGTTCTTCAGGAAGGCCGGCAATCTTGCGCCACAGTTCGAACGCCTCATCATCGGTGTGATAGACGGTGGTCGTCAACCGCGCGGGATCAAGCCCCCATTCCTTAGTCAACAATGTCCAAGCGTGGGTAATCGCCTGTTCTTTGAAATAATCGCCGAACGAGAAGTTGCCGAGCATTTCAAAAAACGTGTGGTGCCGCGCCGTATAGCCCACATTATCAAGATCGTTATGCTTACCTCCGGCCCGTACGCATTTTTGGCTTGAGGCGGCACGCGGTGTTTCGCGGCTTTCAAGGCCCGTGAACACGTTCTTGAACGGCACCATGCCAGCATTGACGAACATCAATGTCGGGTCATTATACGGCACGAGCGGTGCGGACTGCACTATGTCATGATTGGCACCACCGAAATAATCGAGGAAGCCGCGGCGAATATCATTGGTCGATGTCATAATGACAGCGACTTAGGGAACGACTCGCCGCGCTGCAAGCCGGATATGCAGTTTGCGGGCACCATCATGCATAGGCATAAGGACCGCCCTTTTGCAGGGCGGCCTGATACGCTGGTCGAGCATGGATTTTTTCCACGAAAGCAGTGAGGTTTGGCAGCTTCGCCGCGCGACCCATTTTAACCGCGGCTTCGGCCGGGAAACTCATCATGATATCCGCGCCTGTGAGAGCGTCACCCACAAACCAGCCTGTCGCTTTCAAATTGTCATCCATGAACGCAAAATGGCTTTCGAGCTGCTGATTTATACGTGGATGCAACGGCGCCGCAGCATCGCCCAAACGTGCCGTATACAGGTTCAACAAGATCGGTGTCATCGCCGAGCCTTCGGCAAAATGCATGAACTCCAGATAGCGGATATGCGCATCGGTGCCGCGCGCAGGAACGAGGTGCCCCCCATTATGCCAGGCGCACAGATATTCAACGATTGCACCAGATTCGTAAATGATCTTACCGTCATCTTCAATCATAGGCGATTTACCCAAAGGATGGACCTTCAATAGCGCTTCGGGCGCAAGATTGGTGACGGCATCGCGGGCATGATGACGAATTTCATAAGGAAGGTTGAGCTCTTCGAGCAGCCACAAAATGCGTTGCGAACGCGAATTGTTGAGATGATGTACGATGATGGTCATATCTGCTCCCTTATAAATGCTCGTAATTTTGATGCATTTGCGCGGCTATTTCGCGCACCAGCTTGGCGGCAACTATAGCCGTTATGTCGTTTATGTCGCGCGCGGGGTTAAGTTCGACGATGTCTGCGCCGACGATCCGCGCGCGTTGTTTGGCGATGATGGACAGAACTTCACGGACCGTTAAGCCGCCGGGTTCTGGATGTGCCACGCCGGGCGCTTCGGACGGATCGATGCCGTCAAGGTCAACGCTGATGTATAATGGGCCGTCAAGGATCGGTACCATCTCGACATCGAAATTGCGCATCGGCAGTATATCGACCTTGTAACGATCCGCCTGTTCGCGGCAGTGCTTATTCAGCGTGCGAATGCCGACCTGAACGATACGCTTTGCATGGCCCCCTTCCAATATGCGCGCAAAGGGCGAGGCATGGCTGCGCGGATTGCCTTCAAAATCGGCATATAAATCGGGATGGGCGTCAAAATGCAGAATATTCAGCGGCCCATGCCTCGCCGCCAGCGCCGCAACTATGGGGTAGCTCACCGCATGATCCCCACCAAGTAACAGCGGGATAGCATGTGCGTCCACGCTTTCGGTCACCGCCCGCATGATCAATGCGTCATCAGATGCGCAATCAACGTCCGATAGCGGCAAATTACCAATGTCCTTGAGTACAATATCGGCACCAATCTCAAGGCCTGACTGGGCGGAAAGATTGCCTCTGTCGCTCCACAATGCCGCACGAATGGCCGGCGGTGCCAATGCCGCACCGCGTTCGAACGAGCTGTTCTGATCGGTCGGTAATCCTATGAGATGAATGACTGAATGCATGGAAGCAGTAGTGGCTCAGCTATCCTGCCTGTCAAGACATTAGCGCGCGCCGCAACCCGTGCAGTCTGACCCAAGACGACACCTCCACCGCAAAATAAAATGACCCGCCCCAGGGTGGACCGGGGCGGGCCGAAAGCAGCGGCCTCAGGCAAGACCGCGCTTGTTCATAAAAATCCTAAATGTCGTCGTCTGTGTCTGGCCCTGTCATCAGGACCTCTGCGACTTCTTCGGTCTTTCCGCGAATGGCAGCTTCCAACCGAGCCGCGACCTCCGGATTTTCTGTCAGATAACTTTTCGAATTCTCGCGGCCTTGGCCGATGCGGATCGAATCATAGCTGAACCAGCTACCCGATTTTTCGACCAATCCGGCCTTTACGCCCAGATCAAGCAGCTCACCCGTTTTGGAGATGCCTTCGCCATACATGATGTCAAATTCGACTTGCTTGAATGGCGGCGCCACCTTGTTCTTCACAACCTTCACGCGGGTCGTATTGCCGACAATATCTTCACCAGCCTTGATCTGGCCTGTGCGGCGAATATCCAAACGCACCGAAGCGTAAAATTTCAAAGCATTGCCGCCGGTTGTGGTTTCTGGCGAGCCATACATCACACCAATCTTCATACGAATTTGGTTGATGAAAATGACCATGCAGTTCGACCGGCTGATTGAACCCGTAATCTTGCGCAGCGCCTGGCTCATCAAACGGGCTTGCAGGCCCACATGGCTGTCGCCCATTTCACCTTCGATTTCTGCGCGCGGTACGAGTGCCGCAACCGAGTCGATGACGATGATGTCCACCGCGTTTGACCGCACCAAAGTATCAGCAATCTCGAGTGCTTGCTCACCTGTATCCGGCTGCGAAACAATCAAATTGTCGACATCCACGCCAAGCTTCTTGGCATAAGCGGCGTCAAGTGCATGCTCTGCGTCAATAAATGCCGCTGTGCCGCCTGCCTTTTGCGCCTCTGCAATTACATGTAGGGTCAATGTCGTCTTACCCGAACTTTCAGGGCCATAAATTTCAATCACGCGCCCCTTAGGCAATCCACCGATGCCCAGCGCGATGTCCAGCCCAAGCGAACCCGTCGATACAGCATCGATACTAATCGCCTCACGACTGCCCAGCTTCATTGCCGAACCCTTGCCGAATGCGCGATCAATTTGCGCCAAGGCTGCTTCTAGGGCCTTTTCACGTTCCGAATTTTTCATACCGTTTGCCTGATTCCCATCAATTATCTTGAGACTTGCTGCCATTTTTCCACTCCTTAGCGTCATGCCTATTCCGAAAAACTTCCTCGGAACACCACCTATGTACGCATTATGTTCTAAAAGAACAAGAGTGGAACAAAAATATTTATTTGTTTTATTTCAATATCTAATATCATTTCCCTATGCAAGCGCGACTTGAACCGCCTCGGCAATTTCCTGGACGGAGAAAGGCTTAGCCAAGAACGCGACATTGTCGAGACTGATCGTTTCGCGCAATTGTTCCTCGGCATAACCAGATATGAACAGCAAACGGACATCCCCATAATTTTTGCGCAATTGCTGTGCCATCGATGGTCCATCCAAATTAGGCATTACGACATCCGATATAACCAGATCATAACGCTTCCCGTCAGCGAAGAGTTTAAGCGCTTGTTCACCATCGCTCGCGGTTTCCACATCATAACCTTGCCGGACCAGCGCCCGTTCGGCCACAGCGCGCACCATATCCTCATCTTCAACGATTAATATCCGGCCGCTGCCCCAAAATTCCTTTTGTATGTAGGATTCGCGCTTGCCACTGTCCGGCGCTGGGGCATCGCCCCGATAGACCGGCAAGAAGATATCAAACCGCGTCCCATTCCCCGGTTGGGAGTCTGCAAAAATATACCCGCCCGATTGTTTGACGATACCGTAGACAGTAGACAAACCAAGCCCCGTGCCTTTGCCCAATTCCTTGGTTGTGAAAAACGGTTCGAATATTTTCGACAGATTTTCCTTCGGAATGCCAACGCCGCTGTCTTCGACAGACAATTGGACATAATCACCGACTGGCAAAAGTTCCCGACCCATGGCAGCGACTTCGCGTTGGCTGACTGCCGCTGTACCGATGTGTACGACGCCACCCTTGGGCATTGCATCGCGCGCGTTTACACCCAAATTAACGATGACTTGTTCAAGCTGCCCTGGGTCAGCCCGCACAGCGCCAACACCGGTTCCATGATGCACCTCAAGATGCACTGTCTCGCCCAATAGCCGCTTCAACAGGTTGGATACATCGGCCACCACATTGGTGAGTTGTAAGATTTGCGGACGCAAAGTCTGTTGCCGCGAAAAAGCCAACAACTGGCGTGTCAGGCTGGCTGCACGGTTGGAGTTATTCTTGATCTGCTGGATATCGTCATAATCGCCATCGCCGGGCTGATGGCGCATCAACATCAGGTCGCAATAGCCAATAATCGCAGTTAGGATATTGTTGAAATCATGCGCTACACCCCCCGCAAGCTGACCAATGGATTCCATCTTCGTCTGCTGCGCGACTTGGCGTTTCAGTATAATCTCTTCGCTATCATCCTTCAGCCCGAGCAACACCGCCGCCTCACCCAATCCGCGCACCGCGGCGATCGACAAAGCGATAACCTCGTCCGGCCGCTCTTTTAAGCGGATAGCGATATCGCCAGAGGTCATCGACCCGCGGCTATAGCGGCGAATGCTCTCGAGCACCGCGCCCTTATCCTCATTGATCACAAGGTCGGCGGGATAAGGTGGGAGTATGTGCGCCTCAATGCCTAGAACACGCGCAAAAGCCTCATTGGCAAAGAGAAACCGTCCATCGCGATCAACCAGCGCAAGCCCCAGTGGAAGCGTCGATAGCAATTGTTCCACATGTGCCAGCGCCAAGCCGCGATCCACTTTCGCGCCTTCTTCATCGACCGCTAGCAAAAGTGCGGCGCTTTCGGCATTTTGGTCGTTCAAAGGCACCTGCAACAACCGGATCGGCAAACCCCATTGCCCCTCATTTTTAAAGTACATGCTGCCTTTCTCATCCATCCGGACAAAATCGGCAAAGAGCTGGCCAAGAATAGGCTGCTGATCCGCGCAGTTCGCGCGGGATACAAAAGCGGCATTCGCGGCACACACTCGGCCATCGGCGGTCACGGCGAGGGCCATCACACCGCTGTTGGACATAGCCGCGCCAATATGCCCTGTGATCATTTCAATCGCGCTACGCTCAATGTCGATTTCTTCCACCGCCGCAAAATGCCACAGCAGATATTCGTCAGCCATCCCGGCACGAGCGACCTTCACGCTATAAGTTCTGCCGTCATGTAAGATCGCAGGGATGTCGGCGTTTCCGTCGCGCCAGGCCGACCCTACCGCGGCGTCCAGTAAGGCGCGACTAGCGTCATCGATTTCAAGATCTGGTGGTGCTTTCAATCCTGGAAAGGCATCCGTGAAATGGTCATTGGCATAGACCAAACGCCCCGCCCTGTCGCTGATCGCAATGGCAGCATTGTTCATCTGAATCGCCGCATGGGTTATCGACCAGTCGGGCGATGAAAGCGCAGTCGAGCTGTCCACAGCAGACCCGCTGCGGAAAAAATTAATAAGGCCGGCGACGGCGATTATGGCAGCAGTCCACGCCCCGAGCAGGATCATATTTTTAAAGGAGAACCAAAGAATTACGATCGACAATAAGGTCGTCAGCGCCAATATTCCGAGCGTGCGTAAATTCCGTCGCGGAGACACCTCGACCTCCCCGCCAAGCATCTGGCATTCAGTCGGCGGCGATATCTTTTTCAAAACGGCCCCTTACCCGATAAGTTCCTGCGGCTCAGACTTATGGTAAAATTTACCCTGCCATTGGGCTGGAACGCATCGTGTGATTTGTCAAGATTTCGTAACAGTCATAGTGGCTCTACCTCAAACTCAGCGGCTTTCATCTGCCCGATGGAAGCGACTTCGATCGACGACGCCATTTAGCACTGACCCGCCACCGCCAGAACCACGCGGCAACAAAATATCCGATAACCGCAGCACCGATGGAAATGATAGCGAGCCCCGCAATCCCCTGAACAAGTGCAAGAGGTGCCTCGTTCCAGACATAGTCGACCCAGGCAGATAAGGGCGCGGCTGTTTCAATAAGTTCGTAAAAGCGGCCGGAACCATTGTTTAACCGCAAAACGGATTCACCGACATAGATCGACCCGAATAAGATAAACGGCGTGGTCGCTGGCATGCTAAGGAATGTCATCGCCGCGCCAATGGGAATATTGGCGCGAAACGGCAGCGCCAATAAGGCTACGCCAACAATTTGGACACCCGGTATCAACAGGAAAATGCCGACCAGCAATCCCAGCGCAACGCCGCGCGGAACCGAACGACGGGTGAATCGCCACAACGACGGATGGAAAACGCGTTGCGCAAAAGGACGCAGAAAACGGCTACGTTCAAAGCTGTCGCGCGTCGGCGCTTGCTTGTTAAACCAGGCGTTAAATTTGCTCATCCGCGATCCCGCATGATTCGTCCTTGTTCCCGCTTCCAATCGCGCTCTTTTTCTGTCGCACGTTTGTCTGGGGCCTTTTTACCCTTTGCCAACGCCAACTCCACTTTTGCCTTACCCCTGCCGTTGAAGTAAATCGAGAGTGGAACGAGCGTCATGCCCTGCCGCATCACCGCTCCATGCAACTTATTTATTTCACGTTCATTAAGGAGTAATATGCGCGGACGTTTTGGTTCGTGATTGAACCGGTTGCCATGACTGAATTCGGGAATATTGGCATTAATCAGCCAAATTTGATCATCCCGAACTTCGGCATAGCTTTCGGCAATTGAGCCTTCACCAAAACGCAAGGATTTCACTTCCGTGCCTGTCAGGACGATACCAGCTTCATATTTGTCATCAATGTGAAAGTCATAGCGCGCCCGCCGGTTTTCAGCGACCGTTTTAACTTTGTTAAATGCTTCCGGCTTTGGACGAGTCATTACATGAGGCCTGCATTCTCCAAAGCGGCATCAACCTGACGACAACTCGCCTCACTTGGCGGGGTCATGGGTAAACGCAACTCCGTCGGGAAGCCTTTAATGACGCGAGACAAAGCATATTTGATTGGACCGGGGGACGCATCGGAAAACAATGCCAAATGGAGGGGATAAAGCTTATCATTCAACTCACGCGCCAAATCATAGTCACCCGACGCACAAGCCGCCTGAAACTCTGCGCATAGCTTCGGCGCAACATTCGCCGTTACTGAAATACAGCCTTTCCCACCCGCCGCGTTGAACGCCAGCGACTGTTCATCGACGCCGGACAGCAGACAGAAGTCCGGGCCACAAGCCAAACGATGGTCGGTGACGCGCGGCATGTCGCCGCTGGCATCCTTGATACCAATGACTGTCGGTAGCTTTGCCAGACGGGCGACGGTTTCAGGCTTAATGTCAGTCACCGTGCGCGCAGGCACATTGTATAGCATTATCGGCAAATCGTTCTTTTTCGTCATATGTTCGAAATGCGCGTAAATGCCCTCTTGATTTGGCCGATTATAATAAGGCGCAACCACAAGCCCAGCGGCAGCTCCGCTCTTCTTGGAAAAATTGAGGTGCAGGATAGCGTTGTTGGTGTCGTTTGAACCGCAACCCGCAATAACAGGCACACGCCCAGCGGCTTGTTCGATGCATACCTCAATGACTCGATGATGCTCCGCATTAGACAGCGTCGACGCCTCACCTGTGGTCCCGGCGGGCACAAGCGCGTTCGAACCTTGCTCGATTTGCCAATCGATCAATCCACGAAAATGCTTTTCGCTAAACGTTCCGTCGCAAAAAGGAGTCACTAGAGCCGGTATTGATCCGGAAAACATATTATATGACTTTCATTCTGATTCAAATTGGACGCTAAGGCTAACATAGTCGCTTGTTCAGCGAATGATAAGGTTGGGGTCCATAATATGTCCAGCATGGTAAAGCATCTCATTTCGGCATCCGTAATCATTATTCCATTAACCGTGTCTGCATCGGCACAACAATCTGACGGGATTGTATGGCAAAGCGGCACCGGACAAATTTCCACACCATCTGGGCAACCACTTTCACCGCCCGTCATTTACGACCCAAGTGAAGGAAAAATCCCTGCCGCGCTGCAGCGTTGGAAAATGTTAAGCGCCCCGGGTAACTATAGCTTTAACGACTATGCCTCCTTTTTGATGCTTTACCCCGATTGGCCAAATGCCGATGACATGCGCAAAAAGGCAGAGCGAGCCATAAATCCGCTGTCTTACTCTCCTAACCAAGTTGTCGCTTTTTTTGACCGATTGCCGCCAGTTACCAATGAAGGCCGCGCAAAATTTGCGTTGGCGCTGGATAGTGTTGGCGACAAGGCTCGCGCTGCCGCCCAGGCGCGCGAGGCATGGCGCGGTGGCGCCTTGAGCGAAGAAGATGAAGCAAGGGTTTTCCGGATAGCTCGCGGCACGCTGACCTCCGCCGACCATGATACACGGGTCGACCGGCTGCTATGGTCAGGATCGACGCGCGGCGCCGAACGCTGGATCGCGTTTACCTCGTCGCAGCGTCGCCCTGCGTTTGTGGCAGCACTTGCAACACGGATGAAGGCACCCGATGCTGACTTGAAGGTGCAAGAGGCCGGCGCTTTAGCGAACAGCGAGGCTAGTCTTCTGGCGGCGCGGGCCGACGCGATGCGCGCCACTGGGAACGGCCTGGCTGTGCGCGAATTGCTTGCGAGCCGAGGAAATCTGACGGCACCAGCTCCCGTGCTCAAGGATTGGTACCAATTGCTGCTGACGCATGCACGCGCGGCTGAAAATGATGGCCAATATGACGTCGCATATCGCATTGCATCGCGTGTGGACGACGCCGTCCCCGCTGGCGTTGCCATGGCAGACCAGGATCTCTCTACGCGTGATCGATATACCAGTATCACTTGGCTGGCCGGATCGGTGGCTATGGACCGCTTGGGTCGCCCTCGTGACGCCGTGGGCATGTTTGAACGTTATGCTAAGGCTGCCAAATCAGCGCAAACCCGATCAAAAGGTTTTTATTGGGCTGGTAAGGCCGCAGCGAAGGCAGGAGACCCGTTGACCGCCACGCGTTATTATGAACAAGCAGCGGCATATTTTGAAAGCTTTTTTGGCCAGCTAGCTTTGGAGCAGCTGCGCCGCCCCTTACCTCAAGTACCGCGCGTAGCCGTTACCCCGCCTGTGCTTAAGGACGGGAATGTTCCTCCTGTGCATTTGGCAGCCGCGCTGGCTACAAAATATGGTAGCTGGCGGGACCAGAGCAACTTTTTCAGGGCCATTGCCCGTCACGCGGATGACCGTAACGAATATACGGCGGCGCTTGGCCTTTCGCAAAAGCTAGGCCGCCCGGATCTGGCAGTGATGGCAGGTCGCGCCGCGCGCAGCGATGGTATCCCCGATTTACTGGGTAACAGTTATCCCACCGTTAATGTTCCGGCGGCGCATAGCAAGACTTGGACGCTCGCCCATGCAATCATGCGTCAGGAAAGCCAGTTTGACCGGGCTGCCGTCAGCCACGCCGGGGCCCGCGGCCTGATGCAGTTAATGCCCGGTACTGCGCGGGAGACATCGGGCAAAATCTCAATGGCCTACCGTCCCGATGCGCTGACTGTGGATACCGATTACAACATCGCCTTAGGTGCCACCTATATTGAGCGCATGCTCGATTATTATGACGGAAGCTATCCCTTGGCCATCGCCGCATATAATGGCGGTCCGGGTAATGTGAACAAATGGCTCCGGGCCTATGGCGACCCGCGCACAGGCAGCATCGATATCATGGATTGGATTGAGAAAATCCCGCTCAGCGAAACCCGCGATTATGTCTATCGCGTTTTGGAAAATGCTGTGATGTACGATCACCTCCACCCTGAAAAGGCACGGGTACGGTCATCTACGCCACTGAGCGCCTATTTGGGCAAGTCAACGCCGGGTTAACACGCGCCCGTTCGTACCGCCGTTATTGAGGCAACGCGCGGCGGTGCGTCATCGCTGCTGTCTCTCGACACTCCGCAAACCGAAGGGCTAAGGCAGATTCATGGCCGAGCGCACCAACCCGATCACCCCAGCCGGATTCGCGGCCTTACGCGAACGCTATGAACAATTGTTTGCTATTGACCGCCCAGCAGTTGTCGAAATCGTCCATTGGGCCGCAGGCAATGGCGACCGAAGTGAAAATGGCGATTATATTTATGGACGCCAAAAACTTCGCGCGATTGACCGAGAGCTGGGTCAGTTATCCAAAAAAATGAAGGCAGCCCAAATCCTGGATCCGTCAAAGCAAGCGGACCGAAGCCGCATATTCTTTGGCGCTTGCGTGACGATTGTGGATGTTGACGACCTAGAACGCACAATCACAATCGTCGGTGATGACGAGGCCGATGCCCGTAATGGACGCATAGGCTGGAATGCACCGCTTTCCCGTGCCTTACGCGGCGCGCGCGTGGGGGATGTAAAAACCGTGCATTTGCCCACAGGGCCAAAGGAATGGGAAATATTAAGTATAGACTATCCCTTGGGGGAATAGCCGATCGTGCGCTGCGCCAAAGCGACAATCTCTGGATCGCTATCCGGAAATTCCTGCGGAACGCTTTTCTCTAATTCTGCAATCACATGCGAAAGCACAGATCTGTCGGCAAAAGGGACAGATCCTACTCTTGATCTTGTCCCTGAAATCAGGCCTTTGGCGGCTGTTCCACGACGCGAATGTTCAATTCGCGCAGCTGCTTGGCCATCGCTGGCGATGGCGCACCCATTAACAGATCTTCCGCCCGCTGGTTCATCGGGAACAGCGTAATTTCGCGCAAATTTTGCACGCCGCACAACAGCATGACCATCCGGTCCACTCCTGCAGCCATGCCGCCATGGGGTGGCGCGCCAAATTGGAACGCGCGGTACATGCCGCCAAAGCGCTCCTCAACGTCCGCCTGCGTCAATCCTGTGAGTTCGAACGCCTTCACCATCAAATCGGGGTGCTGGTTCCGGATCGAGCCGGAGGCAAGCTCATAGCCGTTACAGACCATGTCATATTGATATGCCTTGATGGTGAGCGGATCTTGCGTTTCGAGCGCCTGTAGCCCTCCCTGAGGCATTGAGAAGGGGTTGTGGGCAAAGTCGATCTTTTTGTCTTCCTCGCTCCATTCGTAGAACGGGAAATCGATAATCCAGCAAAAACGGAAAGCGTCTTTTTCAATCAGGTCAAGCTGCTCGCCCGTCCGTGTGCGCGCCGCGCCAGCCAACTTTGCCGCTTGCTCTTCCTTGCCCGCGGCAAAGAAGCAACCATCGTCTGGCCCAAGTCCAATGGCTTCATACAGCGCGTGCATGCCCTCGTCGCCATGATTTTTGGCGATTGGGCCGCCAAACTCGCCGCCCTTACGGGTGACATAACCAAGGCCAGCATGGCCTTCGCTGCGCGCCCATTCGTTCATATCATCGAAGAATTTACGGCTCTTGTCAGCAGTCTTTGGCGCAGGGATTGCGCGGACAACGCCGCCGCTCTCGACAATACGTTCAAACAGGCCAAAGCCCGATGTCTTGAAATGGTCGGTAACGTCATGGATGATCAACGGGTTGCGTAAATCCGGCTTGTCGGTGCCATAATCCAGCATCGCCTTTGAATGCGGGATGCGGGGGAACTGCCCTGCCGGTGTTACTTTTTTGCCGTCTGCAAATGCCTCAAACACACCCGCCATCACTGGTTCCATCGTGTCCCAGACTTCTTCCTGTGTGACAAAGCTCATTTCCAGATCAAGCTGGTAAAATTCGCCAGGCAAACGATCGGCGCGCGGGTCTTCATCGCGGAAGCATGGTGCAATCTGGAAATAGCGGTCAAAACCAGCAACCATCAACAACTGCTTATACTGCTGCGGCGCTTGCGGCAGTGCAAAGAATTTGCCGGCGTGGATGCGGCTGGGCACAAGGAAGTCGCGCGCGCCCTCAGGACTGGATGCCGTCAGGATGGGCGTCGAATATTCGGTGAAGCCGATATCCTCCATCCGGCGCCGCGTTTCACGAATAATCTGCGTGCGCTTGACGATATTGGCGTGCAACGTTTCGCGGCGCAAATCTAAGAAGCGGTATTTCAAACGCGTTTCTTCAGGATATTCTTGCTCACCGGCGACGGGCAAAGGAAGTTCTTCCGACTTGCTCAACACGGTTACACTGCGGGCAAAGACCTCAATCTGGCCCGTTGGTAGATTTGCGTTCACCGTGCTCGCGCTGCGGGCCTTCACCTCACCATCGATGGTTACAACGCTTTCAAGGCGCAAAGCTTCCAAGATCGGCAAAGCGGGGCTGTCGGTATCGGCGACAATCTGCGTCATTCCATAATGGTCGCGCAGGTCGACAAACAATACGCCACCATGGTCGCGCTTACGGTGGACCCAGCCCGACAGGCGGACGGTTTCGCCTACATGGGAATCGCGGAGTTCAGCGCATTTGTGCGTACGATAAGCGTGCATTGTTTACTCAATTCAAAAAAGCTGTGGAAAGCGGGCCTGTCAACAGCGCAGCGGCACTTTGTCAAGTCGTGAATGGGTGCTACGGCGATACCCAATGCAGATTCATCCCCTTATAACCGACAGCAAACGCCTCGCCGAATTGTGCGCACGCCTTGCACAATCGCCTTTTGTTGCGGTCGACACCGAATTTATGCGGGAAAACACATATTATCCCGACTTATGTTTGGTTCAGCTGGCTGACGCCCATGAGGCCGCCGCAATTGACCCGAAGGCGGAGGGCCTTGACCTCACTCCCATGCTTGAGTTGCTATGCGAAAATGAGGATGTGTTGAAGGTTTTTCACGCTGGTGGGCAAGATATCGAGATATTCTTTAACCTGACGGGCAAAACCCCGCATCCTATGTTCGACACGCAAATTGCTGCCATGGCGCTGGGTCAGGGTGAACAAGTCGGTTATTCCAACCTCGTTGACCTGTGGATGGGTATCCAGTTGGACAAGGGCGCCCGCTTTACCGATTGGTCACGCCGTCCGCTAGATAAGCGCCAAATCGATTATGCTATTGCCGATGTGACGCATTTGTCCGTTATCTTTCCGATGATGCTTGAAAAGCTTAAGGCTACTGGTCGCGGTGCGTGGTTAAATGACGAGATGGAACGCATTTCCGACGCAGCCAATTATCGCAATGACCCCGAAAACGCATGGACGCGGATTAAAGTGCAGTCGCGCAAACCCGATGTGCTTGGCCGCCTTCAAGCCATGGCCGCATGGCGCGAGAAAGAAGCTCAGCGCAAGAATATCCCGCGCGGGCGCATTATGAAGGATGAAACGCTGGCCGATATCGCAGCGCATCCACCCAAAAGTCAGGCCGACCTGCCCAAAGTGCGTGGCCTATCGCCCGCCTGGCGTGACAATGACATTGGCGCGCGCCTGATCGCGGTGATTGAGGCAAGCCAGCCGATGGCGCGTGACGACTTACCCGATCGCGCCCGTTCGTCACCCGCCGGTGGCAAGGATGTTGGGCTTGTTGCGGACCTGCTGAAGCTATTACTTAAAATACGGTCACGCGAGATCAACGTAGCCCCGCGCTTGATTGTGCGGACAGAGGAACTGGAGCGCTTGGCTGCTGGCGAGCGCGAAGACCTTGAAGTGTTAACCGGATGGCGTTTTGACCAATTCGGGCGCGATGCTCTTGACCTTGTCGAAGGGCGATTGGCTTTTGCGGTCGTCAATGGCAAGCTTAAGATGACCCTGACACATGAAGAAGACATGGTGCGGGAAACCGCAGCTTAGATTAGCCTTCGAGAACTTTTTTTACCAAATTCAAGTTTACGGGCGCATTTTCCGAGAGCGCCATGGCGTTTGCGGATCGCGCAAATTTTTCAATGGCAACATAGCTACGTTCAATGCGTCGCTTCACATAGCTTAAGGCATCGATGCTAATCGCTGCGCCCCGATCCGCGAGCTGTTTTTGCAGCAATTGCTCAATCATCTCATCATCGGGCGGTGCGATATCGAGCAACATGGCCGCGCCTAATCGCGACTGCAAATCGGGCAGTGCGATATTCCATTCCGCAGGTTGCCAACGCGATATTAGCAATAATGGCACTCCGCTCTCTTGTGAACGGTTCCAAGCGTTAAAAAGTGTCTCGTCAGAACGCGCCTCGGCGTCATCGATGACATTGCCATTCTGTCCCGAAAAATAGCGTGCCATCAGTGTTTTTCCAGAGCGCGCTGGCCCCGTCAGAATGGCGCAACGTTTCGCCCAGCCCGCCGCGCTGGACAGTCCGGCAAAGGCCGCTGCGTTCGAATCCGTGATGATGAGACTGGACGATGCGCCACTGCGCAATTCGTCCAAGGGCAAGGCAATTTGACGCATCGACAGGCTAAATGCGCTTATGGCCGGGGTTGCGGCGCTGAAGGGGCCTGCCCCTCTGGCACAATGGATCTGACGACGTCATCAAGCGATGGCCCGGCAGGGCTTTGCAACGGTGCAGCGGCTTGATCTCCAGTTGCAGCATTTTCGATTTCGCTCTCCAAATCCTCTCCCTCGACAACTTCGGGTTCAAGGACCAGCGATGCATCCGCTCGCAGGCGCCCTGAGTTCAAGGCAGATTGGAACAGTTGATCCATCCGCAAGACGGCTTGATCCATCATAGCCGGAATGCCAGCTTCACTCGTCGTGCGCAGCGTGAATGCACCCAAAAATCTGTTATCCGGACCATAACGCGCCGAAAAGCGCCCTATCACTGGGCCACCGGGCCATTGCCGTTCAATCCGCGCGATTGGAATGATCACGTCCGCCGCACCGAATTGGTCAAGGATGGTGCGCCACCAAATGCGGCTACGGCGTTCCGGTTGGCCCGCATTCAACAACAACGACTCGCCGCCTGCCCCGCTGGGTCGGACATAATCGATGGTGCTGTCTGCGGTGCGAAATTTGGCCCAGCTGCGTTGCCATGATGTGCGCTGTTCAAATACCGTAGGGGCGCCTGCGGAATAAGTGACGGGCAATAGCATCAAAGGTGCAGAACGCCTTGTAACGCCACTGACGCCCAACAACTGACCGGCGCGCGCGCGGTCAAACAGGACGCCGAGCTTTGCAACATAACGGCGTGGGCCAATTTGTTCCTGCTCCACAACAATAGCGGCCGTAATGCCGTCCAATGTCGAATCGGACAGGCTAGCCCCTACTTCATTATGAGTTTTGCGCCACAACGCTGCCCATGCAACACGCTGCGCCTGCTCCCACCCCTTTTGCCGTGCATCAAAAGCGTTGTCGCCAACCACGTTGACCGAAACGCCGGTAACTTCAAAGTCGCCGGCGCTGGCAATCGGCGCAATACCGCGCTTTGGTCCTTCAATCTGCGCAACAACGATGCCGCCGCCGACCAGCGCCAAAGGCAAGCCAATTGCGGCGATATGGAACCAATTTTTGCGCAAATTTGTCATCTCGGCACCTTTAGGCGACATAGACGTGGAATTCCAAGCTTGTTCTCGCTAACGGCGACAAATGGACGCAAAAGATCAAAGCTCAGAATCCTACACCTACGCCAAGGCGGGTGTTTCCATCGAAACCGGCAATGCATTGGTGCGCGCCATTGCGCCACTGGCCAAAGCAACGCGTCGTGCAGGTGCCGACGCGGACCTTGGCGGATTTGGCGGGTTCTTCGATTTGAAAGCAGCAGGGTTTAATGATCCTTTACTGGTTGCTGCAAATGACGGCGTAGGAACCAAACTGAAACTAGCTATAGAATCCGGACGGCATGAAGGCGTAGGTATCGATCTAGTTGCGATGTGCGCAAATGACCTGATCGTGCAAGGCGCAGAGCCTTTGTTTTTCCTTGATTATTATGCAACTGGCAAGCTCGATAATGCTATCGCGACTTCCGTTGTGGCCAGTATCGCAGAGGGCTGCAAACTGGCAGGCTGCGCACTAATCGGCGGCGAAACTGCGGAAATGCCCGGCATGTATTCCGATGGGGATTATGACTTGGCCGGCTTTTGCGTTGGCGCCGTTGAGCGCGACCAAGTCCTGACCGCCGATAAGGTTGTCGCGGGCGATGTCATATTAGGCCTCGCATCTTCGGGGGTGCACTCCAATGGCTTTTCTTTGGTGCGCAGGCTTGCCGCGGACAAAGGCTGGAAGCTGGATCGCCCTGCTTTGTTTGACCAGAATATCATTCTGATCGACGCGCTGATGGCGCCTACACGGATTTATGTAAAATCCTTGCTACCACTCGTGCGCACAGGCAAAATTCATGCGATGGCGCATATCACCGGCGGCGGTTTGCTCGAAAATATACCCCGTATTTTGCCAGCGGGGCTGCATGCCCATGTCAACGCAGACGCTTGGGTGCAGCCCCGTCTGATGGCGTTTTTGCAAGCACAGGGAAATATTGAACCTGAAGAAATGGCGCGCACATTTAACTGTGGCGTCGGCATGGCTGTTGTGGTGGCACAGGCCGATGTAGCGGATGTAACTGATGCGCTTGAGGCTGCTGGCGAGACGGTATTCAACATCGGCCACATTGCCGATGGAGACAAAGGCTGCACTGTGACAGGTTCTGTTGAAACATGGAGCGCGCAATCCGATTGGACCGCAACTTATGTGGGCTAACAACCACATCGTCACCCTGAACTGGTTTCAAGGTCTATCTGTCAAAATGGCTCCGGCTGATTTAGCACAATGGACGCTGAAACAAATTCAGCATGACATTTTTTTGGTAATGGCATGAAAGCCAAAGTCGCTGTCCTCATCTCTGGTGCGGGCACCAATATGGCCGCCTTATTATACGCCTCGAAACTGCCAAATTGTCCCTATGAAATCATTCTGGTTGCCAGCAACAATCCGGAAGCAGCAGGGCTAAAAATCGCAGCGGCAGAAGGCATTCCGACCTTCGCAGCGTCGCATATCGGCCTAGACCGTGCTGCGCATGACGCGCTCATGCATGACGCAATTTTAGAGGCAGGCGCCACTTATGTCGCTTTGGCCGGATATATGCGGATATTGTCCACGGAATTTGTGGCAAAATGGGATGGGCGCATGCTCAATATCCATCCGTCTTTGCTGCCTAAATATAAGGGCCTGCTCACCCATCAAAGAGCTATTGACGCCAAAGATACAGTCGCGGGAACCAGCGTGCACTTGGTAACGGCAGAACTGGACGATGGCCCCGTGCTTGGCCAGAGCGAGGTTGCCATCCTACCTCACGACACGGCAGAAACACTTGCCGATCGTGTAAAAATGGCGGAATATCAATTATACCCCAAGACGCTGGCTGATTTTGTCGCGCGCGATACCAACCCGGAATATCTAACAGCACAAGTGCGTACTTTGGCCCTCGCCCAACCCGAGGCCGACGAAACATTATCCCATGGCATGGCGTGCTTTGGCATCGTTGGTGGCAAGAAATTCGCTTATGTGTCTGTCGATCACCATAATGACGGAAAGACCGCCTTGCTGGTCAAAATCAGCGGCGCGGAGGAACAGGCAATGCTTATCGACAGTGACGCAGAGCGGTACTATCGGCCTGCCTATTTCGGGGATGGTTGGGTCGGCATCAGGTTGGACCTCGGCGACACCGATTGGGGTCATATTGGCGACTGGATCGCCAAAAGCTGGCGCGCGGTTGCACCGACAAAGCTGACGAAGCTTATGGATGTAGCAGACGAGTTTTAAGTGCGCCTTTGAGGCAGAGAAAAAGCGGTTCCGTCGCGGTCCTAGAACAGGAACCCCATAGCCGCTCAACCGATATCCGACTTCCCTGACCACGTCAGGAAAGTCGGACCATCAAATATTTCGGTTGGCTTACCCAACAATCTCTTCAGGCTTGAAGAAATAGGCGATTTCGATGGCGGCGTTTTCGTCGCTGTCTGAACCATGCACGGTGTTGGCTTCGATACTTTCAGCCAATTCCTTGCGGATGGTGCCGGGTTCAGCATTTTCTGGGTTGGTCGCGCCCATAATGTCGCGGTTGCGCTGCATGGCATTTTCGCCTTCAAGCACTTGAACAACAACGGGTCCGCTGATCATGAATTCTACCAGTTCGCCAAAGAACGGGCGTTCCTTGTGCACGGCGTAAAAGCCTTCTGCTTGTTCACGCGACATATGAATGCGCTTTGATGCAACAACGCGTAGCCCAGCGTCTTCAAGCATCTTGGTTACCGCGCCCGTCAGGTTGCGACGTGTTGCGTCAGGTTTAATGATCGAAAATGTGCGTGTAACCGCCATGGGATGCTCCAAAGATATAGGGGTGAATTTGGCGCGCATCTAACGACGCTGGGCCTTTTTGGCAAGCTTTATGGGCCTTGCACCCATTTGCCGCCGTCCTGTTTCCAGTAACGCCGCTCCACGCCCTCGCTTAAGTTTCGCCACGCCGCGCGCGCGTTATCCGTGTGGCTCGGCGGAAAGAGATAAAAAATGCGGTCAAAGTCCTTTTCAATCGGACGCCAGTTCCCATCGGCAATAACCACAAAGCGAGCTTCATTGGAGGCTTCGACTTTATCAGACAGCAATATGGGTTGAAGGGCATCCTCTCCCTCCCCCGCCATGCTGTGCGCCAAAAAACTGTCCGCCTTTGCCGTCCAAAGCGCGGAAGATATAGCGTCCAATTGTGCGCAGTCGTCACTGACAATCAATAACCGCCCGTCATCATCCAACACACGCTGAGCGATGACAGGAAGTATTTTTTCAGCAGGATCTCGGGTAAGTTGATAAAAATCGACCTGCATGATGCGGTTACATCAGCCTTCGAAATTATCGGCGACGAAACGATCAAGCAAACGCACGCCAAATCCCGTCGCGCCTTTGTCCCATACAGGCCCCGCTTTGTCGGCCCATACGGTGCCGGCAATATCGAGATGCGCCCATTTCACGCCGTCTTTAATAAAGCGGCCCAAGAATTGCGCTGCGGTAATGGAACCTGCGCCTTTCCCGCCAATATTTTTCATATCGGCAATCGGACTGTCGATCATCTTGTCATAAGCCTTCGACAAGGGGAAGCGCCACAGCGGATCGCCTGATGCCTTACCCGCCGCCGTAAGCTTATCGGCAAGTTCATCACTGTTCGAGAATAGTCCTGCATATTCACTACCAAGCGAAACAATGATCGCGCCGGTTAGTGTCGCTAAATCGACGACATATTCTGGGTTATACTTTTCCTGCACCCAATGCAGTGCGTCGCACAATACGAGGCGGCCTTCAGCGTCGGTGTTCAGCACTTCGATTGTTTGCCCTGACATCGACGTCACGATATCACCGGGACGTTGCGCATTACCGTCCGGCATATTCTCCACAAGGCCGCATACGCCAACGACATAGGCCTTTGCCTTGCGTCCTGCCAATGCCTTCATGGCACCGGCGACCGCGCCAGCGCCGCCCATATCCCATTTCATATCTTCCATGCCTGCCGCTGGCTTTATGGAAATTCCGCCAGTATCGAACGTAACACCCTTGCCGACCAAGGCGACTGGCCGTTCTTGGGTGCCGCCAGTGCCGTCCCACTTCATCACCAACAGCCGTGCGGGACGACGTGAACCTTGCGCGACGCCCAACAAGGCCCCCATGCCAAGCGCTGCCATGTCCTTATCATCCAGCACGCTGATTTCGACGCCCAACTCTTTTAAATGCTGGCAACGCGCAACGAAGCTTTCAGGATAAATGATGTTTGCAGGTTCAGTGACCAATTCCTTCGTCAGGGCAACGCCTTCCGCAATCGCACAGTAGCTTGTCCAATGCGCGCTGGCACCAGCAGGCGCAGCAACGACGGTGAACGACTCTACGGTTGGCTTTGACGCTTCGGGCAATTTGGTGCGATATTTGTCCATCCGCCAGTTGCGCAATGTTGCGCCATAAGCAACCTCTGCCGCATGCTGCGCCGTCAAATTAGTCCCATGAACAGCGATGTGCTTTACGCCCGATGTCTGGACCTTGGCGATAATGTCTCCACCAGCTTTCTGGTAATCAGCCGCCTCTCCTTCCGCCACGCCCAGCAGCATGATACGTACCAATTTGCCGCCTTGTTCGTTGATCGAAAGGAAATTTTGCCCAGCAGCACCCTCAAACCGCGCCAGCTTTGCGGTCGCGTGAATAATATCCTTGTTTTCCAGGGGAAGTTCGAATTCAGCAAAGCTGCTTTTGGTAACGATAAAAACAAGTACGTCGGCATCTTGGGGGCGCGCATCTGTGAAATTGATCTTCATGGAGGTAAACAGCCTTTCCGCTGGGTGTCATGTTTGACGATGCTATAGGCCTATTATCCGTTCCGATTAAAGCAAAAGATGCTGTGAATATGCCAGCGTCTCAACGCAAATAATGCCAAGCATGGCAACATGGGTGGACCCACGGCAATAGCGGCGATAAAGGGCGTATCGGTTTTTATGATTATTCCCACCTCCCGGCCCGCCCTTACTCGTGCACTGCTTATGCCGATATTGCTCGGATGCGGTTCGTTGCCGACCATTGCTATGGCCCAAAGCGAAATATCCGCAGAAACAACGCAGCAGACCAGCGACCAAATCGGCTTTTCGGCGGCGGTAGTCGAATATGATTCGAATACCGAAGTTGTAACGGCCAAAGGCAACGTCATTGCTAATCGCGATGGATATTCCGTACGCGCAGATAAAATTATATGGAACCGCTCAACTGGCCAAGTTGTGGCCGAAGGCAATATCCGGACGGTGGGACTAGAAGGCGAGGTCGCTTATGCCGACACAGTCGAGCTTACCGACACCCTGAAAGACGGCGTCATCAATAATATGCTTGTGGTGCTGGCAGACGAAAGTCGCTTGGCTGCTAATAGCGGTACACGCGAAAATGGTGTCTACACCCTGAACTATGCTGCTTATACCGCATGCAAGGTCGAAACCGCCGATGGCTGTCCAAAAAACCCAAGCTGGGAAGTAAAGGCCGTAAAAGTTGTTTATGATCCAGCCAAGAAACGGGTTGATTACGAGGGCGCGCGCATCGAGCTCTTTGGATTGCCGGTTGTACCGCTGCCATTTTTATCGCACCCTGTGGGTACAAAGGCTGGAAGCGGTTTTTTGGTCCCCAGCATCGGCTTTTCCCGCAACAACGGAATTGAGCTCGAACAATCTTATTATTGGCGCATGACCCAAAGTCGGGATTTAACCGGATCAGTCACTGCATTTTCCGATGCAGCACCTTTGGGTCGCGTGAATTTTAGGTCATTAGAAAAATATGGCGCGATCGACCTAGGGGCATATGGCACATATAGCGACCGCATCAGCACGAGTGACATTTCAACCTCTGTTGGGTCGAATGTGTTTCGGGGATATCTGGAAGGCGCTGGTCGTTTTCAATTTGACCCAAATTGGTCATTTTCGGCGTCTGGTCGATATGCATCCGACCGGACGTTCCTTAGGCGTTACGACATAAGCCGCGACGACCGGCTGCGTTCGACGTTTTCGGTCGAGCGCATCGGCGGAAAAAGCTATTTTTCATTGGCGGGCTGGGCTGTGCAGACTTTGCGTACAGGCGACCCGCAAGGGCTCGCACCCATGGCGCTGCCCGAATTAGACTACCGCTTGCGCATGGATGCCCCGTTGGTTGGAGGAACTGTTCAGCTTCAAGCTAACAGCCTCGCCATCGCCCGTACGGAGGGACAAGACACGCAACGGGCATTTGCTTCGGCAAAATGGGACCGGCGGACCATTAATGCGCTGGGTCAAGAAATGACTTTTACCATGCTTGCGCGCGGCGATGTCTACAATAGTGACGACAATGCAAGCACGCTTACCGCCATTTACCGCGGTGAAACCGGCTGGCAAACGCGCAGCATATTTGCAGCATCCGCAGATATCAAATGGCCTTTTGTAGGAAAGACCTTTGGCGGCACACAGATTTTCACGCCGCGCGTTCAGGTGGTAGCAACGCCAGCCATAAGCAATCTGAATATTCCAAACGAAGACTCGCGGGCTGTCGATCTTGAAGATAGTAATATCTTCGCGCTGAACCGGTTTCCAGGCTATGATCGGTTCGAAGATGATTACCGCATAACCTATGGTTTCGACTGGGCCTTACGGAAGTCTAATTTTACGGCCGATGTCAATTTGGGGCAAAGCTATCGCCTGTCCAACCGTGCGTCGATCTTCCCAGACGGAACGGGACTGTCCGACGAAGCATCAGACATAGTCGGTCGTTCAGAATTTCGCTTTAAAAACATCGTTAAGTTAACACATCGCTTTCGGCTCGATAAAGACAATTTAGCCATCCGTCGCAATGAGATTGACGCCACAGTCGGCTCGCGCGGAACCTATCTCCAAGCGGGCTATCTTAAGTTAAACCGCAATATTGGCCCTACCTTAGAAGATTTGAAGGATCGCGAAGAAATTCGGCTCGCGGGTCGTGTCCGTGTGGCGCGCTTCTGGTCGGTTTTTGGGTCGACCATCCTTGACCTTACGGATACCAAAGAAGACCCCACAATCCTGTCGGATGGTTTCGATCCAATTCGGCACAGGCTTGGCGTTTCCTACGATGACGATTGCTTATCATTAAGCCTAACATGGCGGCGCGACTATCAGCCTGTTGGCGATTCTCAGCGCGGCAATAGCTTCTTGTTCCGTCTGGCGTTTCGCAATCTGGGTGTGTAAGACGTCATTCATTAATATTCAGACGGCATTGTGGCCACTCATCTGCTGTTCAGCAAGCGTTGGCTACCGAACCGTCCGAAAATGATACTGTATTGGATCAATATAAATGAATTTTTATAAGCGCTTGTCCCTCGCTGCCGTACTCGTTTCCGCTACGGCTCTGACACCGCTCATTGCCCAAACGGACCCTGATAATGGCACAACTGCGGCCAATTTGGATATACCCGAAGGACAACAATTGTTCGGCAAAAACGACCCCAATGTGCGTCGTGCAACAGCGCAGGTGAATGGTGAAATCATCACCGGTACGGACATTGATCACCGCCTTGCGCTTATCGTAGCGGCGAACGACAACAAATTACCGCCAGAGGAACTCGCCCGTTTTCGCGCGCAAATCTTGACGAATTTGATCGATGAAACGCTGCAAATTCAAGAGGCTGCCGCCAATGAAATCGAAGTCACTGACGCCGAAGTAAACCAGTATTTCGACCGTGTAGCGCAACAAAACTTCAACCGTCCTGCAAGTGAAGTCGAAAAATATCTGGTTTCCATTGGTGCGTCGGTCGCAACACTCAAGCGTCAAATTAAAGGCGAACTTTCGTGGAGCCGACTGCTTTCGCGCAATGTGCGTCCATCTGCGAATGTAAGCGACGATGAAGTGAACGCGATCATTGAGCGCATTAAGGCAACGAAGGGTACGACGGAATATCGTTTGGGAGAAATTTATCTGGCGGCGACGCCGGAGACGTTGCCAGCAGTGCAGGAAAACGCACGAAAAATAATCGAACAATTGCGCCAAGGCGGTAACTTTGTCGCTTACGCCCGTCAGTTTTCTGAAGCCTCCACCGCCTCGGTAGGCGGGGACCTCGGTTGGTTGTCGCTCGCGCAATTACCACAGTCGTTGGCCACAGCCGCCGCCGGCATGAACAGTAACCAGATACAAGCGGTGGCGTCACCCGGCGGTATCTCTATCCTGTTACTCATCGACAAACGGCAAGTTGCGACGTCTGATCCGCGAGACTCGGTGTTAAGTTTGAAACAAATTGCTATCAATTTCCCTAAGGGCACATCTGAAGCGCAGGTGACGCCATTGGTGAAGCGATTCAGTGAAGAAACCCAGAAAATCACAGGGTGCGGTGTCGCGGACGAGATGGCCAGTAAACTAGGCGCCGATGTCGTTAATCGCGACGGTATCAAGATCCGCGACTTACCCGCTCCCTTGCAGCAGGTCATGCTTGATTTGCAGGTGGGCCAGTCGACGCCGCCTTATGGCTCTTTGGAAGATGGAGTTCGCGTATTCGTTCTATGCGGTCGTGACGCACCTCAAGAGGCCGCATCCGAGAGTTTTGACGAAATCATGTCGCGATTGGAAGAAGAGCGCGTGAACAAGCGCGCCCGCATCTACCTGCGCGATTTGCGCCGCGATGCTGTAATCGAATATAACTGATGCCATTCGGGCGACTGGAACTGCCGCTGGCCGTTTCGGTCGGCGACCCGGCTGGCATAGGGCCGGAGATTATCGGAAAAGCATGGGAAGCCCGCCACGCCACTGGCTTAGCGCCTTTCTTTGCTATTGGAGACATTGGAAGTTTCGCACCACACTGGGATGGCCCAGTTGTCCGCATTGAAGATCCCGCCGATACTTTTAAGCATTTTGATAGTGCCCTACCGGTCATTCAATTGCATAACTGCCTATCGGTTGTCCCAGGCCGCCCCGACCTTGATGGCGCGCATTGTGCCTATCAGGCGTTGGAGATGGCGATTGGATTTGCTCGAGCGGGCAGCGCTGCCGCTTTGGTCACTGGCCCCGTTTCAAAATCGCAGCTTTATGCCGTTGGGTTTACGCACCCCGGGCAGACGGAATTTATTGCCGAGCGCTGCGGTGTAGCCAAGAATAATGCGGTGATGATGCTCGCTGGCCCGGACTTACGCGTAGTCCCAATGACGGTCCATATCCCACTGGCCGATGTCGCTGCAAAACTCGACTCTAGGCTGATCCGCCAACGCCTGCGCGCCACGGCCAAGGGTTTGCAGCGCAATTTTGGTATCGAAAATCCACGACTCGCTGTCGCAGGTTTCAATCCCCATGCCGGAGAAGCGGGGAATATGGGCCGTGAAGAGCTAGAAATATTTGAGCCAGCTATTGCGCAGGTCCGGAGCGAAGGATTCAATATCATTGGGCCGTTGCCCGCTGACACGATGTTTCATGCCGAGGCGCGTGCGCAATATGACGCCGCTTTATGTGCCTATCATGATCAAGCACTTATCCCGCTAAAAACACTCTATTTCCATGATGCAGTCAACATAACCCTTGGGTTGCCTGTCGTCCGGACATCACCAGACCATGGTACCGCTTTCGATATAGCTGGCCAGAACAAAGCTCTGCCATATTCCATGATCGCAGCCATCAAAATGGCGGAGTCAGCCGCATTGCACCGTCTTGCCGCCGCCGATGGTGGTTGATGACGGTTTCGCTGCCTCCACTTAGGGATGTTATTGCCCGCCATGGACTGTCCGCCAGCAAGGCGCTTGGCCAAAACTTCCTTTTTGATGAGAAGCTGCTTGATCGTATCGCGGCCATCCCTGGCCCATTGGCCGGCGAGCATGTGTATGAAGTAGGCCCAGGGCCTGGTGGTCTCACACGGGCGCTTTTGCGCGCTGGCGCACATGTTGTTGCCGTAGAGCGCGACCACCGATGCTTACCCGCGCTCGCTGAACTGGCGGAGGCTTTTCCAGGACAATTGCGCGTTATTGAAGGTGATGCCCTTAAAATCGATCCTTTTTCCGAGATCGGCGCGCCATTTCACATCGTTTCTAACTTACCCTATAATGTGGGTACGGCCCTGGCCGTTGGTTGGCTTGGGGGCAATGCATGGCCACCAACGTGGAAAAGCATGACACTCATGTTCCAGCGCGAAGTTGCCGATCGCATTGTGTCCGCACCCGGCACTGGCGCATTTGGACGCCTGGCCATATTGGCACAGTGGCGGTCCAACGCTTCGATTGCGATGCCAGTCCATCGCTCCGCCTTTACTCCGCCGCCAAAGGTTATGTCCGCCGTAGTGCACCTTACGCCCAAGGAAGCCGCAAATGGGGTCAAAATGTCCGTGTTGGAAAATCTGACTGGCGCAGCCTTCGGCCAGCGGCGCAAAATGCTCCGGCAAAGCCTGAAAAGCGTTCCTGGCGCTTTGGAGGCACTCCATAAAGCCGGCATTGCCGAAGATCGCCGCCCTGAAACCGTTAGCATAGCCGAATGGTGTGCGCTCGCGCGGGAAGTTGGATAAACCCATATGCTAGGGGTGGTCCTTTTATGCGACCAAAGCTAATACCATGACATGCATACGCTAACCGCCAGCGAACGTCAGGTTCTTGAAACAATTCAACAGCAGTCGATGCTGGACCAGGTGCTCAGCTGGTCAGCAGTAAATAGCGGCTCAGGCAATCTCGATGGCTTGGCCGAGACTTCGAAAATGCTGGCAGAGGCGTTTTCGATTCTTCCCGGCGAAGTTACTTTGGTTGAACCCGAACCGGTCGACCGCGTGCTGAGCGATGGATCCATCAAAACGGTCGCGCATGGGCAACATCTTTTGGTCACCGTGCGCGCAGATGCACCAACACAATTGTTGTTTACGGGTCACATGGACACAGTTTTTCCTGCGGACCATGAATTTCAGAAGCTGCGCTGGTTGGAGGACGGGGTACTCAATGGCCCCGGTGTTGCGGACATGAAAGGCGGCATATCCGTCATGCTCGCGGCATTACGCGCGGCGGAACTTTCGGGAAGCCTCGCGCGCACCGGCTATCAAATTCTTATCAACAGCGATGAAGAGGTCGGCTCACCGTCCTCTGCGAAACTCATTGCCAAGCTGGCGCAAAACAAGTTGGCCGCGTTGACCTATGAACCTGCACTGCCCGATGGCACACTTGCTGGTGCACGTGGCGGGAGTGGCAATTTCTCAGTCATTATTTCAGGCTTGTCAGCGCATGCGGGCCGAAACCCCGATGACGGTCGCAATGCCGTTTTGGCTGCCGCCGACCTAGCGCTGCGGCTAAAGCGGCTTTCGCACGACGGCCTCTCGGTGAACCCTGCCAAAATCGACGGGGGCGGGCCTAATAATGTTGTCCCCGATCACGCAATATTGCGAGTGAACTTCCGGCCTCGTACGCCAGAAATTGAAACACAAACCGAAGCAGATTTGCATCGCATCATCGCCGACATCGAACGCGAACATGATGTACGCGCCCATCTACATGGTAGTTTTGGCCGCCCGCCAAAGCCTATTGACGAAGACGCCGCCAAGCTATTTGGCCTCGTTAAACAATGTGGCGCCGATCTCGGCCTATCCATCGCCTGGCGCTCCAGCGGCGGTGTGTGCGATGGCAATAACATCGCGGCGTGCGGCGTCCCAGTGGTCGACACGATGGGCGTCCGCGGAGGCAACATTCACAGCAAGGATGAATTCCTGATCGTCGAAAGCTTGACCGAGCGCGCGCAACTATCCGCACTGACCATCATGCGTTTAACCGAAAAAGGTGCTTTATGACTTTTCTCATTCGTCCGGCGAATATGGGCGATTTTCAACCGATTTACGAAATGGCGAAACGCACCGGCGGTGGTTTCACGAACTTGCCACCGGACAAAAAAGCTTTGTCCGCAAAGCTAGAACGATCTGCTGCTGGATTTGACCGCGTGGGGGATGATGTTGCCGACGATCTTTATGTTTTCGTATTGCAGAATAGCTTGACCGGCGAAGTTCGCGGCACCTGCCAGATCTTCGGAAATGTTGGCCAGAAATGGCCGTTTTACAGCTATCGCATTGGCGCATTGACGCAGCATAGCGTGGAACTGGAACGCACCTTCCGTGCGGACATTCTCAACCTCTCTACTGATCTCGAGGGCGCGACAGAAGTCGGCGGTTTGTTTCTGCACCCCGGCGAACGCGCTGGCGGGCTTGGCATGTTGATTGCGCGCAGCCGTTATCTTTTCATTCGTAACCACCGCCAACGGTTCGCGGATAGAACTATTGCCGAATTGCGCGGCGTGATCGATGAGGCGGGCGGCTCTCCTTTTTGGGACGGCGTCGCCGGACGCTTTTTTGGGATGAGCTTTCAGGAAGCTGACGAATTCAACGCGAAATTCGGTAACCAATTCATCGCCGATCTCATGCCCAAGCACCCAGTCTATATCGCCATGCTTCAGGAAAGTGCCAAGACTGTTATTGGCGTACCGCATCCTTCTGGCCGCGCGGCCATGCGTATGCTAGAGAATGAAGGATTCGCTTGGGAAAATTACATCGACATTTTTGACGGCGGCCCCACCATGACCGCCCGCACTGATCATATCCGCAGCATCCGTGAGGCAAAGGACGTCACGATAACGGAGATAAGCAATTTCGTAGGCGAACAGAAGAGCGACCAGAAAAAGTTGCTCACGCTCGGCCGCTTGCAAGCATTTAAGGCAGCTTATGGCTGGATCGATGATCGCGGCGATGACGTCATTATCGATGCAGGATGTGCGCGGGCGCTGAATATTTCGGTTGGCGATCAGGTGACATATGTGGAGCGGTCTTAATGGCCTTGGTCGAAATTAATTTTGACGGAATCATAGGGCCAAGCCATAATTATGCCGGACTTAGCCTTGGTAATTTAGCATCGTCAAACAACGCTGGCGCAGCATCTTACCCTAAAGCTGCGGCCTTGCAGGGCATCGAAAAGATGCGCGCCAATATTGGTCTTGGGTTGGCGCAGGGTTTCTTCATGCCGCTCAATCGACCGAACCATGATTGGCTCAGCGGGCTTGCGACCGATATGCAATCGGCAGAGCCGCATATTCGCGCTGCCGCCTTTTCCGCTTCGTCCATGTGGGCGGCAAACGCAGCTACTGTCTCGCCTGCACCGGACACAGCCGATGGCAAATGCCATTTGTCAGCGGCAAATTTGCTCACAATGGCCCACCGGAGCCATGAGTGGACAGGGACACTGGCGCAATTGCAATTGGCCTTCGCGAACGAAAGGCATTTTGCGGTGCATGCCCCCGTGCCAGGGCCATTTGGCGACGAAGGCGCAGCCAATTTCATGCGGTTATGCGCGTCACATGATGCAGCGGGTGTCGAAATATTTGTCTATGGCAAAACCGGCGGTCCCTTCCCTGCGCGGCAGCATATTGAGGCGTCAAAGGCCATCGCACGCGCGCACCGGCTTGACCCATCCAAAATTTTGTTCGTGCAGCAATCCGAGGTCGCCATTGCCGCTGGGGCATTTCACAATGATGTTGTCGCGGTGGCAAATGAGCGCGTTCTTTTGACGCATGAACAGGCATTTGAGCACCCAGAGCAGTTCTACAGCGATATTAAACGGCTTATGCCTGAGGCAGAGATCATCATCGTTCCGTCGGGCCGCGTGAGCCTTGCAGACGCCATTCAAAGCTATTTATTCAACGCACAATTGGTCACCCTGCCGGATGGCGGCATGGCGCTTATTTTGCCCAACGAAGCGCAAGAAAATGCCAAGGTTTGGGGCTGGCTGACTGAGATGGTGGAGGGCAATGGCCCCATCCGCAGGCTGGTGCCCGTGAACGTGCGTCAGTCCATGGCAAATGGTGGTGGCCCGGCCTGCCTACGCTTGCGTGTTGTTGCTGACCCTGCAACCGTTGACCAGCGCTTCATGGCCGACCCTACAAAGCTGGATACCATCGCGAAAGTTGTGGCCGCGCATTGGCCGGAAACTATTACACCGGAACAGCTTAGTGACCCCGATTTACTGGATAAAGTCCGGTTAGCGCGCTTGGCGCTGCTGGAGGCCACCGATCTCATTGCGCTCGCCTGACAGCTCACATTTTAAAATCGCACAGCGCTTGGATTATGGGCGATAAAGCATTGCTATCCTTGGTATTGCTGGACAATTAGGCGGCTTTTGTAGCCCGGCACTCGTAGTTTGAAAAGGTCCCGGATTCTGTTGCCCGGCTCCGGGGGGCCGCTGTAACCTTTCTGTTGCCCGGCCGGTTCGGCCGCGTTCTTTTAGTGTAAGTTCAGACCGTGAGGCCCAAAATTACGCTGCGAGAGCAAGTGCTTCGTTATCGTTTGCACCTATTGGTTATGAACCATTTCACGGCTTATTCATGCCGGGCAAAAACAATGCTTTTCAACGCACGTCGATCCTAGTTCAGCCCCTCCAAGACCTCTGCCAAACAGAGATTTTGGTGGAGCTGCCGGGTACCGCCCCCGGGTCCGCTGCATCTATTGCACATCGCAATTTATCACCATAGCCGGGCGAACCCGGCACCGACCTATATAGGCGATTTTTCGTGAATGGGAAGTGAAGGCGATTAAAGCCCCTGCATATTTCGGCTTTCGGCCGGAACATGGACGACCAACCCGTCGAGGCCAGGCGTCAAAGTAATTTGGCAGGACAAACGGCTCGTGCGCCGTGCACCCGTGGCGAGGTCAAGCATGTCATCCTCATCCTCAACAGCGGGTGGGAGCTTATCATACCAATCCTTGTCGATTATCACATGGCAGGTAGAGCAGGCCATCTGGCCTTCGCATGTTCCCTCAAGTGGCTGCCCAGCAGCTTGTGCGAGATCGAGCAGGCCTTGACCTTCGACGCCTTGCACCTCTTGCGATTTGCCCTCGGCATTGATGAACGTGACTGTGATCATAACATCGCCTCTGCTGCCCGGTTGATAGCCTCGGCGGCAATATCAATATCTTCAATCGTCGTATAGCGGCCAAAACCCAAACGGATGGAAGATTTTGCCTGCGCGTCAGTCAGGCCGATTGCGCGTAACACATGGCTTGGCCGACCTGAGCCACTCGCACAGGCGCTTCCCGCAGAAAACGCGATGTTACGGCATTCAGAAATAAGCCGCGCCGCGTCAACGCCTTGGCGGCGAATGTTGAGATTACCTTTATAGCGCTCCGTTGTTGCGCCATTGACGGTCCAGTCAGCAAAAGCCACCAAAGCGCGATCCCACAAGGCGGAAACATGCGCGGCGTCCGCTTCCATTCGTTCTGCTGCCAATTTCGCAGCAGCGCCAAAGCCTGCACATAAAGCCGGTGAGAGTGTACCGGAGCGCATGCCCTGCTCTTGCCCCCCACCAAGCATTTGTGGAGCCAATGTCACGCCATCGCGCACCCACAAAGCGCCAATCCCCTTTGGCCCGTGAATTTTGTGCGCAGAAATCGCAATCATATCAGGGCCATCGGGGATGGGCATCCGGCCGTAGGCCTGAACGGCATCGCACATCAGCAATCCGCCATTATTGTGGGTTAGCCCAGCAATATCGGCAATAGGCTGAATGGTTCCGATCTCGTTGTTGACCAGCATGACCGCCTGTAGCGTCGCGGCTGTTCTCACTTGATCGACAAGGCCATCGCTTCTGACCGGAATTACTTCTCCGCCCAAATGCTGCACGCAATCCAGAACCGCTGCGTGCTCAGTTGCAGCCGCGCTCACCGGCAGACCGCATCCCATAATCGCCAGATTAATCGCTTCTGTCGCGCCGGAGGTAAAGATAACGCTCCCGCCGGGCGGCAACAAAGCCGCCACCTGATCACGAGCGACCTCAACCGCCGCTGCCGCTGCCCTGCCCGCTGCATGCGCACTGTGCGGGTTCGCAAATCCGGTCTTAAGCCAAGGCTCCATGGCCGCAAAGGCTTCGGGTGCGAGTGGCGTTGTGGCTTGATAGTCTAGATAGATCATGCGGCATTTGCGCGCGTGGCGATGCCACGCCAGACTTCGATAAAGCGGGTGATCTCATCGTCATTCGTAGTAGCGCCAAAACTGACGCGGATGACTTCTGACGCAGATCTATCATCCCATCCCATCGCACCCAACACGTGGCTGGTTTTTAGGGTCCCCGACGAGCAAGCGCTGCCAGCAGAAACCGCAATCCCCGCCATGTCAAAGTTGATAAGCTGGCTCGACGCGGCAACGCCCGGCATGCGGTAACTGCCAATGGTCGCTAGCCGGTGGCTTTCCGAAGCAATGACAACGCCACCAGATTCGACAACAGCATCTTCCAATTTTTTTCGGAGGCGGACTGCGTTTTCCATCCACAAAAACCCCGCCTCGAGCGCAGCTGCAAATCCGAGCGCTGCAGGCAAATTTTCCGTCCCACGCCGATAGCCTTGCTCTTGACCACCCGTCGGCGCCAACAATCCAAGATTGCGCACGAGCAATGCGCCCATACCCGGCGGCCCGCCCAATTTATGCGCCGAGACCGCAATCATATCGGCGTCGGGGAGCGGCAGTTTTCCAGCACTTTGTGAACAATCGGCGAAAAATATGCCGCCAACTTCCCGCACAGCGGCCGTAATTTCGGTCATGGGTTGGATAACGCCGGTTTCATTGTTCACGGATTGCACAGCAAATCGTGCGTTGTCGGAAATTGCACCGACATCGACTTGCCCACCAGCCCCTATCGGCAAACGGTTCTGTCCGGCCACTGCCAGCACCGCATCATGCTCTACCGCACTTGCCACCGCCGCCGTGCCCCGAAGCCCAAGCGCAATTGCTTCGCTTGCGCCGCTCGTCAGGATGACTTCGCCATCCCAATCCAGCGCCGCTGCAATCCGCCTACGCGCGTCCTCAAGGGCAAAACGAGCAGCCCTGCCCTCTTGATGCGGCGATGACGGATTCGCCCAGTGCGCCATGGCTTCGGCCATCGCTGCACGCGCCGCCGGAATGACAGGCGTCGTGGCGGCATGATCAAGATAGATACGGCTTTGGTCGGGCATAGTTTCCATGACAGTTGCGAAAATCGTCACTGCTTCTATATAGCGCTTCCAATTCCTGCAAAGCCCGAACCTTCGGGTAAAGCTCGGCACACATTCTTAGAATCGAAATTTTATATGCCCGCCATTGCTATTCCCGGTCCAGAAGGTCGCCTCGAAGCTCGTTTTTCGCCGCCGCCGCGCCCAAGGGCACCAATTGCAATGATATTGCATCCGCACCCGCAAGCGGGTGGAACAATGAACGACCGCATCACGCAACAGTTGTACAAAACTTTTGTGGCGCGTGGTTTTGGCGTGTTGCGTTTCAACTTTCGCGGCGTTGGCCGAAGCGAAGGCGAATTTGACAATGGAATCGGTGAATTGTCCGACGCTGCATCCGCACTTGATTGGGTCCAAAGTTTTCACCCTGAAGCGTCGACCACATGGATTGCAGGTTTCAGCTTTGGCGCGTGGATCGGAATGCAACTATTGATGCGCCGTCCAGAGATCCGAGGCTTTATCTCAGTTGCACCGCCCGCCAACATGTATGATTTCAGCTTTCTGGCGCCCTGCCCTTCATCAGGCATCATCATTCAGGGCGTGAATGACGAAGTTGTGACCCCGAACGCGGTGCAAAAGCTTGTCGATAAATTGCGTACCCAGCGGCACATCACCATCCATCAT
This sequence comes from Sphingomonadales bacterium, assembly GCA_027488785.1. Taxonomy (GTDB): domain Bacteria; phylum Pseudomonadota; class Alphaproteobacteria; order Sphingomonadales; family Sphingomonadaceae; genus Sphingorhabdus_B. Next base: position 124,306 of record JAIYAY010000026.1, read on the forward strand.
GACGAAATTCCGCGCGCAAACCATTTCTTCGAAAATGAAATGGAATTGCTAATGGCGTCGGTGAACGGCTATCTCGATTTCCGGTTGGATCCAAACTGTCCAATTAAGTGATTTTTCACGCAGAGGCGTAGAGGACGCGGAGAGGTATTAAACCAACGTCACCCTGAACTTGTTTCAGGGTCTTATTTCTGCGAACTCCCAGTATTAAGATTCTGAAGAAAGTTCAGAATGACATCAAATTTTGTTATCTCTGCGCCTCTGCATGAACCCGTCAGGGTTGTTCAACGGCACCAGTCGCCAAAGACTGCCCATTTTCATCCGGCACAACCCAAATCGCCACGTTGGCGAATACAACCAAGGCCGCCGCGACCATCAGCCACATTTGCTGGCTAACGCCGTCCCGCCGCCAGCGTTTCCATGCACCGTAGAGCAGCAGGAAAGCAGACAGCATAGCGATGGACAATATGGCATTGATCATGATCGCACCCATAAAGACGGTGGATAAGCTGCGCAATTGGGGAAATTCGGCATGGCCTTTTGCGACGTGGTCCCATAGGGGGAGCGTAGTCCGACTCAAACTGCTACAGGATGTACCATGCGTATCGCCGTCGCCTCAGATCATGCTGCTCTCGCGCTGAAATCAGCGCTGGTTGAATATCTGCGCGCTGCTGGCCATGATGTCGCCGACCTTGGCCCCCATGACGAAGCGTCCGTTGACTATCCCGATTATGGATACCGACTTGCAAGCGCAATTGCAGATGGTACGGCAGAACGCGGCGTGGCCTTGTGCGGGTCCGGTATTGGCATTTCCATCGCCGTGAACCGCAACCCCTCCGCACGCGCCGCTCTCGTGTCTGAACCACTGTCCGCTCAGCTTGCCCGCGAACATAATGACGCAAATGTCATTGCCATGGGCGCCCGCCTGATCGGTATCGAAATGGCGAAAGCCTGCATTGATGCATTTCTCTCAACCCCATTTGGTGGCGATCGGCACCAACGCCGCGTTGACAAGTTATCCAATCCCCTCTCGACCAAGGAACCAGCATGAGCACGCGCCCCGCACAAGACATCCAAACCTCTGGATTTTTTACGCAGAGCCTAACGGAACGCGACCCAGAAATCGCGGGCTGGATAGCGAAGGAACTCGGCCGCCAGCAGGACAAGATTGAATTGATCGCGTCGGAAAATATAACGTCGCGCGCCGTGCTCGAAGCCACAGGTTCGATACTCACCAACAAATATGCAGAGGGCTATCCGGGTAAACGTTATTATGGCGGCTGCGAATATGTCGATGAAATCGAAAGCATCGCCATCAAGCGCGCCAAGAAATTGTTCGGCTGTGAGTTTGCAAATGTACAGCCCAATAGCGGTAGCCAGATGAATCAGGCGGTGTTCCTCGCGCTTCTGCAGCCCGGCGACACTTTCATGGGACTAGACCTCAACGCAGGCGGGCATCTGACCCATGGATCGCCGGTAAACATGTCCGGCAAATGGTTCAATCCAATCGGATATGGCGTCCGTCGAGATGACCATCTGATCGATATGGACGAAGTCGCGCGAATCGCCAGGGAAACCAAGCCAAAGCTTATCATCTGCGGCGGTACCGCTTATTCGAGAGGCTGGGACTGGGCTCGATTCCGAGAAATTGCTGATGAAGTCGGCGCCTATCTCCTGGCCGATATGTCACATATATCTGGATTGGTTGCAGGCGGCGCTCATAGCTCTCCTGTGCCGCATGCGCACGTTACGACGAGCACCACGCACAAGTCTTTGCGCGGGCCGCGCTCGGGTATCATTTTGACCAATGACGAGATACTGGCCAAAAAATTCAACTCGGCTATTTTCCCAGGTCTCCAGGGCGGGCCATTGGTGCATGTGATCGCCGCAAAGGCCGTGTGCTTCGCGGATGCGATGACACCAGAATTCAAAAACTACGCGGCCAGTGTTGTTGAAAATGCGAAGGCGCTTGCATCTTCATTGCAGGAACAAGGTCTCGATATCGTGTCAGGCGGAACCGACAATCACTCGATGCTCGTCGATCTTAGGCCCAAAGATGCAAAAGGCAAACATGCCGAACATGCGCTCGATCGTGCCTCGATTACGTGCAACAAAAACTCAATACCGTTCGACCCTGAAAAGCCGTTTGTGACTTCCGGCCTCCGGTTGGGAACGCCAGCTGGAACTACCCGCGGTTTTGGTCCCACTGAATTCCGTCAAATCGGCAGGATGATCGCCGATGTCGTGGAAGGCCTTCGTCACAATGGCGACGCTGGCGACGGCCAAATCGAAGCCCGCATCAAGGAAGAAGCCGAGGCACTTTGTGCACGCTTTCCAATCTACCCGTCTTGAATTATAGAGGTGACTTACCCATCTAATACACAGAAGGGAATTGACCATGGGATTTTGTAACGAATGTGATGCGGCATATGGGGACGGCGCAAAGTTTTGCGCCAATTGTGGTGCAAAAACGCCGGAGCAACGGGCCGCCGAAAGCATACCCAATCAGGCACGGCATTATGTGGGTGAAGCAGCCGACGAGCTGTGGGGTGCAACTAAGGACGCGTTTCACACCGGCAAGCATCTTGCCGATCAAGATACCGTCAAGAAAGTCGCTGGTGGCGCAGCGATTGGCGCGGCTGCTGGCATTATCGCCCCCATCGGACTTGCCACCGGCGCATTGATTGGTGCAGGCATTGTCGCGTACCGCCATGTAAACAAGAAAAAGAATCAGGAAAAATAATTGCGCTGCCCATTTTGCGGACATGATGATAGCCAGGTAAAGGACAGCCGTCCGACTGAAGACAATAGCGCAATCCGCCGTCGGCGGCAGTGCGAAGGTTGCGGTGGGCGCTTCACAACCTTTGAGCGCATTCAGTTGCGTGAACTGGTGGTTATCAAAAGCGAAGGTAAACGCGAGCCTTTCGACAGAGAGAAGCTGGAACGTTCGCTATCAGTCGCGTGCCGAAAGCGTCCGGTGGACAATACACAAATCGAAAAGCTCGCTTCTGCTATCCAGCGACAGCTTGAAACTTTGGGTGAAAGCGAAATCGAAACCAAGCGTATTGGTGAATTCGTTATGGATGGGTTGAAGGCGCTTGATAGCGTTGCCTATATCCGCTTCGCATCAGTATATAAGGACTTTAACGAAGCCAAAGATTTTGAGGATTTCGCGGGAAGCGTGGTCGAAGCAGCGCTAAAATGAGCGCACCGCCCATCATTATCCTGTGCCGTCCGCAATTAGGCGAAAATATCGGCAAAGCGGCGCGCGCCATGCTCAACTTCGGCCTAACCGAAATGCGTCTTGTTGCCCCGCGCGACGGATGGCCTAACCCCAATGCAGGTCCAGCGGCATCAGGCGCGGACATTGTGTTGGCGAATGCCCAGGTTTTTCCAACGCTAGCAGAGGCAACCGCAGACATTGCCCATGTCTATGCGACCACTGTGCGTAAACGTGGCGTCACCAAGCCGGTTATAACCCCCGAAGTGGCCGCACGAGAGGTTTTCGGTAACACAGGACGAAGCGCCATATTGTTCGGGGCCGAACGTTCCGGCCTAGATAGTGATGAAGTCAATGTTGCCCGCGCTATCATCACAGTGCCGATTAATCCTGAATTTGGTTCGCTAAATTTGGCGCAAGCGGTCATATTGTGCGCGTATGAATGGTCAAAAACGCAAACGTTGGCGAGCCCGCCCAAAACGGATTTGGAACCACCGGCAACACAGTTTGAACTAGACGGCCTGATCGCCCAGTTGGATGCGATGCTGGAGCCATTAAATTACTTCACGCCGATCGATCGTGCCCCCGTCACACGGCGCACCTTGCGCAACTTGCTCACAAAGCCTGCGTGGAACGCGTATGAGGTCAGGACTTTACGCGGGGTGTTAACGACATTGAACAGAATGCGGCCAAACGAAAATTAGAGGCTTGGTAACAGCGACATGGCTGTTTACACCGATGCGCAACAAGGAGCATTTCATGATTAGCACTATAGTTTTTAGCATTTTGTTGGCCGCATCAGGTACATCTGAGGCTGCGCCGCGCGCCGCAGATACAGCCGCGCAGGAAGCACCTAAATCAAAGCCTAAGAAGATCTGCAGAGCAACGGACCTTACCGGCAGCCGTATCGCAAAGAAGCTTTGCAAGACTCAGGAGCAATGGGATCAGGCAGAATCTGCGTCTGAGCTTACGGTAAAAGGCAAGGCCGGAACCACCATGCCGCCACAAATGGACACCAACATTTAACCCTTAAGCGCGATTGGCATCCCACTTTTCGAGTTCGTAGGCGATAGAGGCTTCTACCAAAAGCTCCCACAAATCGCCAACGAGCTCTGCGGAAATGCCCGCGCTGCGTGCGGCGTCTTTCACATTAGCTAGCACCTGTTGCTTGCGCGCTTCATCCCGAACCGCTTTGCGTTCGGTTTTGATGCGCGCCGCGGCATCCATATAGGCAAAGCGAACAGCCAGAAGCTCGACCAATTGCGCGTCAACCGAATCAACGCCTGCGCGCACTTGGGTCATATCATTGCACTTGGCGGGTTCAATTTGGCTAGATGTGCTGCTCATGGCCGCGCCTTTACGGTTCAGCACCCGCAAAGTCGAGCCAGATGTTGACACAAGGCCCATCAACGGCCATAGGCGCCGCTTCGCAATCGACCCTGCATTCCGGTGAAGCAGGTGTCCGGCACGTCGCAGATGTGTCGCGCGGGACCGGAAACAACGTAGTTAGCAATTGGAGACTGAATATGTCGATGCGCAAAAGCTCGAAGTATAAACTTGACCGCCGGATGGGTGAAAACATCTGGGGTCGGCCAAAATCCCCAGTAAACAAGCGCGAGTATGGCCCAGGCCAACATGGTCAGCGCCGCAAAGGCAAGCTGTCCGATTATGGCATCCAACTGCGCGCCAAGCAGAAGCTCAAGGGCTATTATGGCGACGTGACTGAAAAGCAGTTCAAGCGCGCCTATCAAGAAGCCAGCAACATGAAGGGCGATACCTCGCAGAACCTTATTGGTCTGCTGGAGCGTCGTTTGGACATGGTCGTATACCGTGCCAAATTCGCACCAACCATTTTTGCTGCACGCCAGATCGTTAGCCATGGCCACATCCGTGTCAATGGCGTGAAGTGCAACATCGCCAGCCGTCAGGTTGCCGTTGGCGACGTCATCAGCCTAGGTCCAAAAGCCAAGGAAATGGCATTGGTTATCGAGGCCCAAGGCCTGGCCGAGCGTGATATTCCTGAATATGTTTCCGTTGATGGCACCGACAAGGTTACCTTTGCCCGCGTACCAACGCTTGATGAAGTGCCTTACCCAGTGAAGATGGAACCAAATCTGGTCGTCGAATTCTATTCGCGTTAATTTTCGCATAAAGAATATAATGAAGGCGGCCCATGTGGCCGCCTTTTTTATTTGAGCCGCGCGAACGGGTCTGGCACAAGGCGCGGAACAACTTTTCCCATTAGGAGAATATGATGCGCCTGCTTTCCTTGGCTCTTGTATCCGCGTTTGCCCTATCCAGCGCGAGCCAGAAGGCCGCATCGGCGCATGTTGAGACATCTGCATTACCCCACATCGAGGTCCCAGCTCTTTCCGAAAAGACAATGCAGGACGTCACCCGCGAGTTGTCACTTGATACATATGAAGGTCGCGCTCCTGGGTCTATTGGAGAAGAAAAGACCGTCGCGCACCTGATTTCGAAATTCACAGCCGCAGGGCTCGAACCGGGAAATAATGGCAGTTGGACACAGGACGTTCCCCTGATCGAAATCACCGCGAAAAACGTCTCAGCCTTAAACATTGCCGACCGGAACGGAAAGACCATGCCCTTTGCTTATGGCAGCGAATATGTCATCGGCAGCTATCGCGAAACGCCCAAAACCGAGATCAAGCAAAGCGATATGGTTTTCGTCGGTCATGGCATTGTTGCCCCTGAAAAGGGTTGGAACGATTATGCCGGCGTCGATGTGAAGGGAAAAACCGTTGTCGTAATGGTCAACGACCCCGATTTTGAAAACGAAGGCCTTGATGGTCCGTTCGGTGGCAAAGCCATGACCTATTATGGCCGATGGACTTACAAATATGAAGAAGCGGCGCGTCAGGGTGCGGCAGCCGTTTTAATCATCCACGACACTGCGCCTGCTGCTTATGGCTGGAATGTCGTCAATTCGAGTTGGACAGGCGCACAGTTCCTCGCGCAATCCAAGGACGGCGGCAAGAGCCAGACTCAGGCCAATGGTTGGATACAGAAATCTGTCGCCAAGGACATTTTTGCCGCAGCGGGCCAGAACTTGGAACAGCAAATGGCGGCAGCAAAACAAAAGGGTTTCAAGGCAGTTCCATTGAACCTCACCGCCTCATTAAGCTTTGAAAACGACATTGCGCGCAAGGCGAGTAAGAACGTTATTGGCGTCATGAAGGGCACAAAACGGCCTGACGAATATGTGCTCTACACTGCGCATTGGGACCATCTGGGGCGCTGCACGGCGGCGGCGGATGGCGATGATATCTGCAACGGCGCCGTTGACAATGCCACGGGCACAGCCGCGCTTGTTGCGCTTGCGGAGGGCTATACCAAAGCCGGTGCGCCCGATCGATCCGTCGTGTTCCTTGCGGTCACTGCCGAAGAAAGCGGCCTGCTCGGTTCCAAATTTTATGCCGAAAACCCTGTATTTCCGCTGTCGCAGACCGTTGGCGGCGTGAATATGGATGCGTTTTCAATGTCTGGCCCTGCCAAGAACCTTACCGTTATTGGCAAAGGCAAGTCGCAGCTTGACACCTATTTGGAAGCAGCGGCGAAATCAGAAGGTCGCACGCCCGAAATGGAGCCGACCCCGGAAAAAGGTTTTTATTATCGTTCCGACCATTTTAGCTTCGCCAAGCTCGGCGTGCCGATGGTCTATTTTGAAGGCGGCGATGATCTGGTCATTGGCGGAAAAGCCGCCGCCAAGGCAGCGGCGGACGATTATGAAATGAACCGTTATCACGCCCCTAGCGATGAATTTGACGAAAAATGGGATTGGTCGGGCGTGATGTCCGATCTAAAACTCTATTACCGTGTCGGCCGGATGCTTGCGATGACCGATGCATGGCCGAACTGGAACGAGGGCGATGAATTCCGCGCCGTTCGTGACAAAAGCCGCAGCGGGAAATAATCCATGGCGTTTCGCATGCCCGCGGAATGGGCACCACATGAATCGGTTTGGATTGGTTTTCCAAGTTCGCCAGATGCCTGGGGTGAACCACTCCATCGCGCCCAGCAGCAGATCGCCGCATTTGCCAATGCCGTTCATGCTTCTGGCCGTAGTGAGCGTGTCTATTTGATTGCAGGCAGCGCCGAAGCCGCCGCGATTGCTGTGGATCTTGTAGACAGCGGGATTCATGTCGAACAGCGCCATATAGGCGACGTCTGGCTACGCGATACTGGCTGCATCATTGTGAAGGACGGTAATCTCCGTATCGCTCGCGATTTTGGCTTTAATGGCTGGGGTGGCCGCTTCGATTATCCGGGCGACAAAAGCATTGGCCACGACCTCGCCATTGCTGCAGGCTTTGACGTTACGAAGGCTGACTGGATATTGGAGGGCGGCTCAATTGATGTGGATGGTGAAGGTCTTGCCGCAACCACTGTTGATTGCTTGTTGAACCCGAACCGTAACCCTTCGCTCAATAAGGAGGCGATTGAAACGCGGCTTCGTAATGACCTTGGAATTGAACGCCTGCTGTGGCTGGGCGACGGCTTGGCGAATGATCACACCGATGGGCATATCGACAATCTCGCGCGCTTTGTGGGTGTTAACCACATCCTAATTCCGCAAGGCGCAGGGTCCGATGACCCCAATGGAGCCGTTTTTGAAGATGCCCGGAAACGTGCGGAAGCATTTGGATGCCAGGTCAGCCTCATGCCCTCGGTCGGACGATACCTGCAGGACGGAGAAGCAGTTCCCGCCAGCTATATGAATTTTTACATCGGCAATGCCGCCATTGTCATGCCTATTTATGGTGTGCAAAATGATGATGCAGCTATTGCCACTTTGGCGTCATTATTCCCCGACCGACAGGTTGTGGGCGTCATGGCGGACGCCGTATTGACCGGCGGCGGCAGCTTTCATTGCTCCAGTCAACAAGTGCCGACGTGACTCTATTGGAATTTCAAGCATCCATAACCATATCCGGAGCACGCAACCAAGAAGAGGATTTCCAATGAAAAAAGCTTTTCTACTCGCCATAGCTGCAATTACTTTGGCCGCTCCAGCCTTTGCTAACCACCATGGGGCAAATAAAGCCGACCACGAAAAAATGCATAAGGCGCATCAGGAACGCCTGGCCAAAATCCTGGCCGACCCAGCCCGAGCAAATGACGCCAAGCGCGACCGGTATCGCAACCCAGCCGAAACATTTGAATTTTTTCGCCTTCGCCCCGATCATGTGATTGGTGAATATGCTCCTGGAGGTGCTTGGGTTTCGCGCCTGCTTGGCCGCTATGTCAACGAAGATGGCAAATATACTGGCCTGTATTTTGGTACAAAAACCCATTTCAGCGACCAACAAAAGCAGGGCATTGCAGCCGCCATCACCAAATTTCCTTCGGATGTTGCGGCCGTATCTGGCCGACCCTCAACCGACTTTAACGCTTTTTCCCTCAGCGAAATCCCTGAGAATGCAAAAGGCAGTTTTGACCGCATTTTGGTGATGCGGATGATGCACAACCTGATTAGCTGGAACATTGCGGACGCCGAAGTAAAAGCCATGCGCGATCTGTTGAAACCCGACGGCCTGCTCGGCATCGAACAACACCGTGCGAAAGCAGACGCCCCCTATAGCTATACCAATGGCAGCAAAGGCTATATGCGCGAAGCTGACATCATCAACTTCATGGAAATCCATGGCTTTGAACTCGTCGCCAAGAGCGAAGTGAACGCCAACCCCAAGGACAGCGCAAACTGGCCCGATGGCGTATGGACGTTGCCGCCTGCGCTTCGTTTGAAGGATGTCGATCGCGCAAAATATGAAGCAATTGGCGAAACCGACCGGATGACGTTGTTGTTCAAAAAGCGCGACTAATAATTTTGCGGCGAAATTGAGCCCAAAATTATATTGTACCTGACGACAATCGTGATTGCGGCGCGTTTCGGGGTCCGGCTATAGAAGCCACATGACCAGAAATATAACCGTTGCCGCGCTGCAACTGCCTTTGTCGGCAAAAGAAGCCGAAAACATAGATGCCGTGAGCGATCTTGCCTCGCAGGCAGCAAAGCTTGGTGCGCAAATCATCCTGCCGCCCGAACTGTTTTCAGGCCCCTATTTCTGCAAAACGCAGGAGGAAGCGCATTTCGCTCTCGCGCAGCCAGCGTCGGAGCATCCTGCGGTCAGGGCAATGGCTAAACTGGCCAAACGCCTTGGCGTTGCCATCCCCGCCAGCTTTTTTGAACGCGACGGATCACATTTCTACAACAGCATCGCCATGATCGACGCCAATGGCATAATCATGGGCGTGTATCGCAAGAGCCACATTCCTGACGGCCCCGGCTATCAAGAGAAATATTATTTCCGCCCGGGCAATACTGGATTTAAGGTCTGGGACGTGTTCGGGACGCGCATAGGTGTCGGCATATGCTGGGACCAATGGTACCCAGAATGCGCGCGGGCCATGGCGTTGATGGGCGCTGAGCTTTTATTCTACCCCACAGCCATCGGTGCAGAGCCGCAGGATGCGACATTGGACACACGGCACATGTGGCGGCGGGCAATGGTCGGCCATGCTGTATCGAACTGTATGCCTGTCATTGCGGCCAATAGGGTCGGTAGTGAAGACGACCATGGTCAGACGGCGCAAAAATTTTACGGCACCAGCTTCATCGCCAATGAGTGGGGCGATGTGGTCTGCGACCTGGACGACGCCGAAACCGGTCTATTGGTATCAACTTTTGACTTAGACCAAACCCGCGCGCACCGCGCCAGCATGGGCTTCTTCCGAGACCGTCGCCCACAACTATACAGCCGCCTTGCCGAGGATATCTGATCTGTCGCATCTCTATCTCATTGGCATCGGTTCAAACCAGCCACATCCCGTCATTGGCACGCCGAACCGCATCATCCCGCAAGCGATAGCGGCTCTGGAGATGGATGACATTGATGTCTTCGCGCATTCCGCGACCATTCAATCAAACCCCATGGGGCCATCATCACGCCGTTTTGCCAATGCGGCGGCGGTAGTGGCGACCGAACTTGAACCGCCTGCACTGCTTGCCCGTTTGCATGAAGTAGAAAGCCATTTCGGACGCGTCCGTCGCGGCCAAAGCTGGCGCGCACGGGTGCTGGACCTCGACATTCTCTTATGGTCCGGCGGCATCTGGGCCGGCAGCAATCCTGAACTTTCCATCCCACATCCAGGCCTGCGTACGCGCGGTTTTGTCCTTACACCAGCCGCCATGGTTGCCCCAGATTGGCGCGACCCGGTGTCGGGTCTTAACATTCGTCATCTGCAATCGCGATTTAACCGACCAAAGGCGCTTGACCAGTCCTCCCACCGCCATTAGGGGGAGCGCTCTCCTTTGAACCCATAATGGTTCAAAGCGGGGGCCCTTAGCTCAGTCGGTAGAGCAACTGACTTTTAATCAGTAGGTCGCTGGTTCGAATCCAGCAGGGCTCACCATATTTGGGGGAGTGGAACCCAGCCAGGTCCCGCCCCCACTACGAATCCATTAATGGCCGGTGAACACAGCTTTGCGCTTTTCCACGAAGGCGAGAGCGCCTTCCTTTGCATCGGCGGTGCTGCCAGCAATCCGTTGCCCTTCGGCTTCCGCGAGCAATTGTTCGGCGTAAGAGTTTTCCAATGCGGTGAGGATGTTTTTGCGCATCACCGCATATGCGACGGTCGGGCCGTTGGCGAGCCGGGTCGCCAGAGCGCGCGCTTCTGTCTGCAACGCTTCATCTTCGACGCATTTGTAGATCATACCCCAATCAGCCGCTTTTTCACCGCTGATTTTTTCACCGAGCAACATCATTTCTGTAGCGCGCGCTTTGCCAACCAAGCGTGGTAGCATCCACGATGCGCCTCCGTCAGGGACAAGGCCGATATTTACAAAAGCCTGAAGAAAATAACCGGATTTTCCAGCAATAACAAAATCGCCACATAGTCCGATAGAGCAGCCAACCCCAGCTGCAGCGCCGTTGATGGCCGTGACGATGGGCATATTCAAACGCGCGAGGTTCATCATCAGCGGGTTATAATGGCGCGTCAGTGCGATGTAGCTACCTTCCCCGCGGGTAACCGATCGATCACCGCGTGCGGAGAGATCCGCGCCAGAACAAAAACCACGCCCCGCACCCGTAATGACAAGGCAACGGGCATCGCCAAGACCATTGGAAACGGCATCGTTTATTTCACCGGCCATTTCGAGCGAGCAAGCGTTCATGCGTTCAGGGCGGTTGAGGGTGATGGTTGCAATCTTGTCGGCAACATCCAAAGTGATCGTTTCATAAGTCATTATATGGCGCCCTCCTCCGGCGTTCGTCTTTCTGTCGGCTAATTCAGTCGCGCGTTCCAAGCAAGTCTCGTGCGACCACCCAATTGTGAATTTCGCTTGGCCCATCATAAATGCGCATTGTCCGTAATTTGTTGGAAAGCAGATACAGGGGCATTTCACGCGACATCCCCATGCCGCCAAACATCTGCATCGCATGATCGACAATCTCATAGGCAGTTTCGGTACAATAGGATTTGATCATCGAAATTTCTTGCCTGGTGTCACGCCCTTCATCCATTTTCCATGCACAATCATATGTCATCAAACGCATGGCATGAATCCGCGTGGCGGCATCAGAAACCCAATTTTGTACTGTTTGGCGTGACGATAAAGCTTTGCCAAAGGTCACACGTTGCGGCGCATACTCGATCATCATATCAAGCGCGCGCTGCGCCATCCCAATTGACCAAGATGCCATTTCTATTCTTCTGGTGCCCAACCGGACTTGCATAGGCAAAAACCCCTGTCCGCGTTTGCCGAGCAGTTTCCAGCCTGGGACGCGGCAATCGTCGAGCGCAATTTCATAGGTCGCCGTGCCGTCGATCATCGGAATTTTGCGCAAGACATTGAAACCCGGCGTTTCGCGGTCAACCAGAAATGCCGACATGCCATTTCGGCCTTCGGCATTTTTGTCCGTCACAGCCATCAATATGGTAAAATCGGCCTCATCCGCCTTTGTGATCCAGATTTTACGCCCATTGATGATCCAGTCGTCGCCATCCTGAACTGCGCTGGTCTTCATCAATTGCGGGTCAGCTCCAGCACCCGGCTCCGATATCCCAATGGCAGATATCGTCTCGCCGCGCACATAAGGCGCCAGATAATGTTCACGCTGCTTTGCATCGGCCGCCGCCATCATCATGCGCAAATTGGGCGAATCTGGCGGGATTGTGTAAGGCGTAACGGTCCGTCCAAGTTCTTCGCCAACACCAACCATGGCGACCATCGGCAGGTTCATCCCGCCTACTTCCTCTGGCGCATCTAGTCCCCACAGCCCCAAATCCTTCGATACAAGATCGACACGCGCCTGTTCTTCTTTGGTCAGATAACTGCCTTTACCCGCGGTCTCGCGCGTCAGCACGTCGCTTTCCAGCGGCATAAGTTGGGCGTCCACAAATTTGCGGACAAGATCTTTGAGCATCTGATGCTCTTCAGCGAGTGCGAAATTCATGGGTGTATCCTCACGTTAATAGCTGCGCGGAAGGCCGAGAACATGCTCGGCAAGATAGCTGAGGATCAGGTTGGTGCTGATCGGGGCAACGGTGTAAAGGCGTGCTTCACGGAACTTGCGTTCGACGTCATATTCTTCAGCAAAGCCAAAGCCACCGTGCGTTTGTACGCACATGTCAGCGGCGGCCCAGCTGGCTTCTGACGCAAGAAGCTTGGCCATATTCGCCTCTGCGCCCGGGTTACCTCCAGCGTCAAATACCTGAGCGGCATGATGCACCATCAATTCCGCTGCACACATTTGTGCGTAGCAGCGCGCGATCGGAAATTGCACACCTTGGTTTTGGCCGATGGCGCGACCAAACACATTGCGCTCGCTGGCATAATCGCTGGCCTTTTTGATGAACCATTTGGCATCACCAATGCATTCGGCGGCAATGAGGATACGCTCGGCATTCATACCCGACAGGATGTAACGGAAACCTTTACCTTCTTCGCCAACCAAGGCTGAAGCAGGGATCCGCATATCGTCAAAGAAGACTTCGGTTGTTGAGTGGTTCATCATCGTGCGGATCGGCTTGATCGTCATGCCCCCACCCGCTTCCGATTTAGGGCCAACCACTTTGCGCATGTCGACCAAGAAGATGGAGAGCCCTTCGGTCTTACTCGCCACTTCTTCACGCGGGGTCGTGCGTGCTAGCAACATCATCAGGTCGGAATATTCCGCACGACTGGTCCAGATCTTCTGGCCATTGATGACATAGTCGTCACCGTCCCGCACAGCCACAGTCCGCAAGGAAAGCGTGTCGGTGCCGCTGGTTGGTTCAGATACGCCAAAGGCCTGCAGGCGCAGCTCCCCTGTCGCGATACGTGGCAGATATTCCTGCTTCTGTTCTTCGCTGCCATATTTTAACAACGTGTTCATGATGTACATCTGTGCATGTGCCGAAGCGCCGTTGCAGCCTGCTGCCTGAATTTCTTCCATGATCACCGCTGCGGCATCAAGCTTAAGCCCCGAACCGCCATAGACTTCCGGAATCAGTGCAGCGAGAAACCCTGCTTTGGTCAGTGCATCCACAAATTCAGCGGGATACGCACGTTCCTGGTCTTTTTTCCGCCAATATTCGCCAGGAAATTCCGCGCATAATGCCTGCACCGCACGGCGTATTTCGCTGATATCTGGGCTTTCAGGCATTTGGTTGTTTCCTTTGCGCGGTTGCCGCTGTGACTTGCCGACCATCGGCGGCAAAGGCGGCCATTTCGATTTCATCCCCCGATTCACGCATCACAAGATGCAAGGCCTCGCCACAGATTGCCGGCGACAGTCCCCGAAAGGAAAAATGTGCCAACGCATTATCGCCAAATTCCCGTCGCGCCAAATCTAGTAACAATGTCGCCGTCAACGGGCCGTGGACAACAAGCCCGCGATAGCGCTCTTCGACTTGGGTATAAGGTAGATCATAATGGATGCGGTGGCTGTTAAACGTCAGCGCGGAGAAGCGGAATAAAAGTGGTTCGGTTGGTACGAGCATGCGGTGCTTGCTCCAACCCTCTGCATCGAAGCTTCCCATAGCATTTACAGGCGGTGAAAAAGCTGCGTCAGGCGCGGCGGCTTCACGATAAACAATGCTCTGCACCTCGCGAACTGCAATGCCTGGCTCGCCAAAAGTTTCATGCGCCACATCGACAAACACCAGTTGGCCGGAACCGCCTGATTTTTCGGTGATGGATTGGACGCGCGACGTGCGGGTAACGGCTTCCCCCATCTGCAGGGGAGCAAAAAAATCGACTTTGCTGGATGCCCACATCCGGCGGGGCAACGGTACCGGCGGAAGGAAGCTCTCCGGCCCATCATCACGCGTTGGATGGCCGTCCGGACCAAGTTGCGCTGTCGCAGCATCCGGCACACAAAGGCACCAATGGAGTCCCTGCGGCACATTGCCATTACTCGGCGCATCACGATCAAGGGTGGCAAGCCAGCGTGCTGCCAGACCACTGTCGATGCGATCTGTCCGCACTTCCTCGCGTCCAATCCAAGCGTCCCAAACACCCATCAATTGCGACCTCCGGTCAAACCCTTGGCGATTATCTGCGCCTGAATTTCGGCAGCGCCTTCAAAGATATTCAAGATCCGCGCATCGCACAAAACACGGCTGATTTCATATTCAAGCGCATAGCCATTGCCACCATGGATTTGTAACGCAGCATCAGCATTGCTCCACGCCGCGCGTGCAGCCAGAAGCTTTGCCATGCCCGCCTCAATGTCGCAGCGTTTACCAGAATCTTTGGCTCGTGCTGCTGCGTATGTCAGCTCACGGGTCATCACGAAATCAGCCGCGCTCATAGCAATCTTGTCCGCTACGCGCGGGAACCCGATGATGGCCTTGCCAAACTGCTTGCGGTTTACCGCATAATCCAGACCCAGCTCTAATGCCCGTTTGGCAACACCAACGGCGCGCGCTGCGGTCTGGATACGTGCGCCTTCGAATGTGCGCATCAACTGCTTAAAGCCCTGCCCCTCTTCGCCGCCCAACAAAGCATCGGCAGGGGCAACCATGCCATCGAATTGCAACGCATATTCGCGCATGCCGCGATAGCCCAGCACTTCGATTTCGCTGCCGGTCATCCCTGACGCCGGAAACGGGTCACTATCTGTTCCGCGCGGTTTGGGGACAAGCAGCATCGACAGCCCAGCATAGCCTTTCGTATCAGGCAAAGTGCGCAGTAGCATCGTCATCAGATCGGAACGGCTGCCATGCGTGATCCATGTTTTGGCGCCATCGATCTTCCATCCGTCATCGGTCAGTTGCGCCCGGGTTTGCAACGCGCCGAGGTCAGACCCCGTGTCGGGTTCCGTAAACACGGCAGTCGGTAAAACTTCTCCGCTGGCGATTTTCGGCAGCCAATACGCCTTTTGCGCTTCTGTGCCGCCCATGGAAATCAATTCACCAGCGATTTCAGACCGTGTGCTCAGCGAACCCGCCCCGATCCAGCCACGCGAGAGCTCTTCGGTTATCACACACATGACCAACTTGGATAAACCAAGCCCACCATATTCGGCAGGAATACAGACGCCGAAAGTGCCAAGCGCGGCCATCGCCGAAATCGTGTCATCGGGGATCAAATCATTGGCCAAATGCCAACGGTGCGCGTGCGGCAAAATCTCGCTGTTCGTAAACCGACGATATTGATCGCGAATGGCGTCAAGCTCCGCATCATGAAGGCTTTCGCTCGGCATTGCACCTGACGCCATCGCGTGCGCAACATCGAAGCGCACCGCAGCATGATCTGCACACAATATATGTTCGCAACGTGCGGCCAGCAACGCAGCCTGTTGCGAAACGCCAAGATCAACGGGACGGAATATTTCATTCTGTCCCATCGGCAATCCGCCAGTCAATTGCCCAAGCGTTTCGGCAAAAATCAGCGTCGCGATCTGTTGATCAAGTTCGGTTCCTCCATTATGCAGGCGAAGCCAATCAGCTACTGCTTCAAGCGCAGCAACGCTTGTAGCAATCCACGAAAAGCCGTGGGCCGCACGTTGGTCGGCGTCCATCGACCGCACATTTACACGGTCGGAAAGCACCGCCTCCGCCGCATCGCGGTAGCCCTCAGCAGCTTCGAGAGCGGCCGCAAAACTCATGCGCGCTCAAACACCGCCGCAATACCCTGACCACCGCCAATGCACATTGTTTCAAGCCCGAAACGGACATCCCGGCGATGCATTTCGCGGGTCAAGTTCGCCAATATCCGACCGCCGGTGGCACCAATGGGGTGGCCAAGCGAAATACCGGAACCGTTGACGTTGAGCATGTCATGACGACTGTCATCATCCGACCAGCCCCAGCCCTTGAGACAAGCCAAAACTTGTGGCGCAAACGCCTCGTTCAGCTCGACAAGACCGATGTCGTTCCAGCTCAGGCCATTGCGTGCGAATAGGCGTTCTGTGGCAGGAACAGGGCCATAACCCATATGTGACGGCTCATAGCCAGCCGCTGCCCAGCTATGGAAATAGGCAGTCGGTTCAAGTCCGAGTTCTTCCAGCCTATCCTCCGCAACAACAAGACAAGCGGCGCCTGCGTCATTTTGTTGGCTCGCATTGCCAGCCGTGACGACGCCGCCTTCCAGCGGCCTTAATGCAGCCATCGTCTCAAGCGTCGCGTCAGCGCGATAGCCTTCGTCATGATCAAAGACGATTGGATCGCCTTTCCTTTGCGCGATGCTCACAGGCACCAATTCATCGTCAAACAGACCATTTGCCCATGCCGCCGCCGCGCGCTGGTGCGATCGGGCCGCATACGCGTCACACGCTTCGCGGCTGATGTTATGGTCCTTGGCCAGATTTTCGGCTGTTTCAATCATACCGGTAATCACACCAAAGCGTTCAACCGGCTGGCTCATCACGCGTCCCCGGGTTAACCGGTCATGTAAAGTAAGATTGCCTGCCCGAACGCCTTTACGGATATCGGTCGTGTAGTGCTCGACGTTGGACATGCTTTCGCAGCCACCCGCAACCACTACATCGCTAACGCCCGTTTGAACCATCATTGCAGCATTCACAATTGCTTGTAGGCCAGATCCACAACGACGGTCGACTTGATAACCAGGAACCTCAATCGGAAGTCCCGCCGCAAGCCACGCCCAATGTCCAATGCACGGTGCTTCTCCGTTGCCATAGCCTTGGGCAAATACCACGTCGTCCACGCGGGTCGGATCTATCTTTGTCCGCTCAATCAGTGCCTTGAGGATGATACCACCCAAGTCACCTGCGTTGAGTGAAGATAAAGCACCGCCAAATTTGCCGACGGGCGTGCGGATGGGGGCGACGATAGCGGCACGGCGAAGCTTATTCATTTGGCAATTCCTAATATTCCAGAGTCGATGAGACGGGCGATTTCGCCCGAGGACAGACCAAGCGAAGTGCTCAATATTTCCTCGCTATGCTCCCCGTTGCGCGGGGCTGCTTTTACGTCACCACGCTGCAATTGGGGAATACTGCCAAAAGCACCAGCAGCAGGATAGTTGAAACCAGATGGGTTGCCGTCCGAGGCGCTAAACATGGGATTATTGCCTACCAAGCGTGGATCATGCGCCGCATCCAACATGGTTCGATAGGCCGAATGAACAATTCCTGCCTCATCAAGCGTTGCAGCCATCACCGCGTGATCGAGCGAAGCAATTGCCCTTTCAAACAACGGATAGAGCGCATCGCGGTGCTGAAAGCGAAGTCCATCATCTTTGGCGAAGCTAACTCCGCGCTCTGTCTCTATCGC
Organism: Sphingomonadales bacterium; assembly: GCA_027488785.1. Lineage (GTDB taxonomy): Bacteria > Pseudomonadota > Alphaproteobacteria > Sphingomonadales > Sphingomonadaceae > Sphingorhabdus_B. The sequence continues at coordinate 142,271 of JAIYAY010000026.1, forward strand.
TTCCACTTGCGCCTTCAAACCAAGCGCACCGATTAGATTTGCCCATTGGCGGTGGGTGACAACGACGATCATCGTGCGCACATTGTCTTTGGTAACGAAATCGCGCCCGAACAAGCCATAGACCGCGTTGCCGAGCCGGGGACGATTGGCATTATTATGCAACACTTCGGCTATACCGCCTAGATTGGCAACGGTGCCGATGGCTACATCCGAGAGGGGAATGCGGACTTCACTGCCCTCGCCAGTTTGTTCCCGCCTACGAATGGCCGCCAGCATGGCAAATGCAGCGTAAGCGCCACTAATGACATCCCAAGCAGGCAAAACATGATTGACAGGTTCTGGGCCAACCCCGGTCATCATGGGATAGCCAACGGCATTGTTCACGGTGTAATCAAGTGCTGGCGCACCGTCGGCCCAACCCATTACCCGGACGGTGACGAGATCGACCCGTCCTTCGACTAGCTTGGCATGCGACAAAAATCCCTCGGCAGGAAAATTAGTGATAAATTGCCCAGTAGCGCGCACCAATTCCTGCAGAATTTCACGTCCCTGCGGGCTGGCCAAATCAAGTGCCAGCGACTTTTTCGCACGATTTAGATTTTCCCAATATAGCGAGTCATTAGCTTCCGTCACTGGCCAACGATGATAATCGGGGCCGCCCCCAATTTGATCGACCCGAATGACCTCTGCCCCGAATTGCGCGCAATACAAACCAGCCGTCGGCGACGCCACAAAGGACGACGCCTCGATAATCTTTAGACCATCCAGCAAATTATACATGCATTACGCCTTCGGGATTACGCACGTGTCATCAGGCCTGAGCCGCCCATTCACGAAGCATATGCTTCGCAATCTGAAGCTGCAGAATCTGCGTAGTGCCTTCATAGATCCGGTAAATGCGCGCGTCGCGGTAGAAACGCTCCGCATCATATTCCGCAAGATAGCCAGCACCGCCGTAAATCTGGACAACACGGTCAACCACACGACCACACATTTCGGTGGCAAAGACCTTAGCTGCAGCCGCCTTTCGCAGGACATTCTCGCCTGCATCAGCACGTCGGGCAGCATCATCAAGCATACATTCAGCGGCGTAGATTTCGATGTCACTATCCGCCAGCATTTGTTGAATAAGTTGGAAATTGGCAATGGGTTCGCCAAAGGCTTTACGCTCATTGGCATAGCGCAGCGCGCTATCGAGTGCACGGCGGGCATATCCCGTTGCTGCAGCCCCCACTGACAGTCGTCCATTGTCGAGGCTCTGCATTGCAAATGCAAAGCCCTTACCTTCTTCGCCGCCCAAGATGGCATCGGCCGGCAATTTCACATCTTCCATAATGATATCGGCGATGTGGCTTCCCGCCTGGCCCATTTTCTTGTCGGACTTACCGACCATGATCCCCGCGGTGTCCATGGGAACAATGAAGGCCGATACATGCGCGTTTTTGGGCAAGGCTTCTTTGCTGGTACGGGCCATGATAAGGGCGACCTTCGCGAAAGGCGCATTGGTGATGTAGCGCTTGGTCCCGTTCAGTACCCAGCCATTGCCGGATTTCACGGCGGTGGTCTGCATAGCGGCGGAATCCGAACCGGACCCAGGTTCGGTCAGGCCAAAAGAGGCAATTTCACCCGCCGCCAAACGCGGCAACCATTCAGATTTTTGTGCGTCAGTGCCGCCATTTTTGAATGCCGAACACACCATCCCTATGTTGATGGAAGCGATTGACCGATAGCATGGCATGGCATAGCTCAATTCACGGATCGTACGGATATATTGCTGAATATTCATTCCCGCACCGCCATATTCTTCGGGCATCGTCAAGCCAAACAGACCCATGTCGCGCATTTCGGCAAGGATCGGGTCCGGAATAATGTCTGTTTCGAGGATTTCTTTCTCCGCCGGAATTAACCGTTCGCGAACATAGCGTTGAAGCTGCGCGATAAACTGATCAAAAATGTCGTTATCCATAATGTCCGCTTCCCCTGAGATTCAAAAATATCATTTTCGTATGCGCTCTTTACCGACCAATATTGCGCCGTAAATTCGAAAAACTGTTTGGCAAGGCCGTGACATTAGGTTCAACACTTGTCGACTGAAATGCTACTTTCCCATTCCGCTTGATCCCGATAGGTCTCATGATGACAGGTCCAGACGCTATAAGAGCTTGCATTTGGTTTGCTTCGCTAAAACGGAGATATTCGCATATGCAAGAATGTCTTGTTTGCCCGACACCATGAATTCTGACTATGAGGCTCATAGGATGAGTATCAAACTATGACCAAAACCCTAACACATCTTGCGCGCCTTGAAGCAGAAGCAATCCATATTATGCGGGAGGTTGTTGCCGAAGCGGACAAGCCAGTGATGCTGTATAGCGTGGGTAAGGACAGCGCCGTTATGCTCCATTTGGCGCGCAAGGCATTCTATCCGGCGCCACCGCCATTTCCGTTGCTACATATCGATACAACATGGAAGTTCAAGGCGATGTACGCCTTACGCGAAAAGGCTGCGCGCGATGCCGGTATGGAATTATTAGTCCACCAAAACCCCGAGGCGATCGCGCGCGGCATTAACCCTTTCGATCACGGGTCGCTCCACACCGATATGTGGAAAACCGAAGGGCTGAAGCAAGCGCTCGACCATTATGGTTTCGACGTCGCCTTTGGAGGGGCAAGGCGTGATGAGGAAAAGAGCCGTGCCAAGGAACGCATATTCTCGTTCCGCACGGCTACCCATATTTGGGACCCAAAGAACCAGCGGCCCGAATTATGGAACCTCTATAATGCACGTAAGGCGAAAGCAGAGAGCATAAGGGTCTTCCCCATCTCCAATTGGACCGAGCTGGACATTTGGCAATATATCCACCTTGAGAATATCGAAATTGTACCGCTCTATTTCAGCGCACCGCGTCTCACGGTCATACGCGACGGTATGCTTCTGATGGTTGATGATGAACGTTTCCCTCTGCAAAACGGGGAGGTTCCTATTGAACGTTCGATCCGTTTTCGGACGCTTGGTTGCTATCCGCTTACTGGCGCTGTCGAGAGCCATGCAGCTACCTTGCCCGAGATTATTCAGGAAATGTTGCTGACCAGCACTTCGGAACGTCAGGGGCGCGCCATCGACCATGATCAGGCCGCCAGCATGGAGAAGAAGAAGCAGGAGGGATACTTCTGATGTCCGATGCAACGCCCCAAAATGGCTTCTACAAAGCCGATGATCTTATTGCTTCAGACATTGACGCCTATCTGAACGTCCACCAGCATAAATCGCTGTTGCGGTTCATCACCTGCGGTTCCGTAGATGACGGCAAATCGACGCTCATCGGTCGATTATTGTACGATTCCAAAATGATTTTTGAAGATCAGCTTGCGACTTTGGAATCCGATTCCAAACGGATGGGAACTCAGGGCCAGGAAATCGACTTTGCATTGCTTGTGGACGGCCTTGCAGCTGAGCGCGAGCAAGGCATCACAATCGACGTCGCCTACCGGTTTTTCGCCACTGAAAAGCGGAAATTCATTGTCGCCGATTGCCCTGGCCATGAACAATATACACGCAATATGGTAACCGGCGCATCAACGGCGGATCTTGCTGTAATCCTTATCGATGCGCGCAAAGGCGTGCTCGTCCAAACGCGGCGTCATAGCTATCTTGCGCAATTATTGGGCATAAGAAACATTGTCCTTGCAGTGAACAAGATGGACCTGATCGCCTATGATCAGGCAAAATATGACGCAATCCTTGCTGAATACACCGCATTTGCGAACAGCATCGGCATAAACGATTTTACCGCAATGCCGATTTCCGGTTTCAAAGGTGATAATATCACGGAGCGTTCCATCCATATGCCGTGGTACGCGGGTCCACCGCTGATCGCGCATTTAGAGACCGTCGCGCTGGATAATGACGCGGACCAGACCAAGCCATTGCGTATGCCGGTACAATGGGTCAACCGGCCTAATCTCGATTTTCGCGGATTTTCAGGCCAGATCGCAACCGGTATAGTGCGTCCTGGTGATGCCATTCGGGTGCTGCCGTCAGGTAAGACTACAAAGATATCGAAGATCGTCACGCTGGATGGTGAACTCAGCGAAGCGGTTGCAGGCCAATCGGTCACCATGTGCTTTGCAGACGAAATCGACTGTTCGCGCGGAGATGTGATTGCCGCTGCAGACAATCCGCCCGAGGTGTCCGACCAGTTTGAAAGCACTATTGTCTGGATGGCGGACGAGGCTTTGGTTCCGGGGCGGGCCTATTGGTTGAAGCTTGGGACGCAAACGGTTTCAGCCACCGTGCAATCGCCAAAATACGCAATCAATGTTAATAACATGGAGCATATCGCCGCGAAGACTTTGGAGCTCAACGCCATTGGCGTCGCGGAAATTTTAACTGACAAAGCTATTGTGTTCGAACCCTATGCAAACAATCATGTTTTGGGCGGATATATTCTGATCGACAAGATTACCAATGCGACCGTCGCGGCCGGCATGCTGCACTTTTCTCTGCGTCGCGCACAAAATGTTCATTGGCAAGCGACCGACATTGGTCGTGAGGCACATGCCGCGCTTAAAAACCAAAAGCCAAAGATATTGTGGTTCACCGGTCTTTCCGGTTCTGGTAAATCTACAATTGCCAATGAAGTGGAAAAGACACTCAACCTACTGAACCGGCATACATTTTTGCTAGATGGCGATAATATTCGCCACGGCCTCAATAAGGATTTGGGTTTTACCGAAACCGACCGCATTGAAAACATTCGTCGAGTGGGCGAAGTTGCAAAGCTGATGGCAGATGCAGGCCTTATTGTTCTGACTGCGTTTATTTCGCCGTTCCGCGCGGAACGCGAAATGGTGCGCGCTATGATGCCTGAGGGTGAGTTTATCGAAATATTCGTCGACACTCCACTTGAGGTAGCGGAAGCGCGCGATGTGAAAGGTCTTTATAAAAAGGCCCGCGCTGGACAATTGAAGAATTTTACGGGTATCGACAGTCCCTATGAACCACCCGAAAACCCTGACATCCGCGTGAACACGGTTGAAATGAGTCCTGTCGAAGCCGCTGAACATATCGTTCGCCAGCTAATGCCGTTAAAATGAGCATTATCGCCGACGATAGCGCATTGGCCGCGCATTTAGCCGAAACTGCCGGAAAATTGCTGTTGCAAGTGCGCGACAGCGGGCTGCTATCATTGCATGCGCTTGGCAAGGCTGGCGATCAAACTGCCAACCAATTTCTAATTCATGCGCTTGCCGAGCAGCGGCCTGATGACGGATTATTATCGGAAGAAAGCAAGGACACCAAGGCGCGCCTATCAAAATCCCGCGTGTGGATCATCGACCCTGTTGATGGCACCCGCGAATATGGTGAAGGCCGCACCGATTGGGCCGTCCACGTCGCGCTCGCCATAAATGGCGCGCCGGTTATTGGTGCGGTTGCACTGCCCGGCTTAGGTATTGTTTTGAGAAGCGACCATCCGACCGAAATTCCCGTCGCCCCAAAGAAACTGCGCATGGTGGTCAGCCGTACCAGGCCCGCAGCAGAAGCCCTGAACCTGGCAAAGGCTTTAGGCGCTGAGTGCATCCCCATGGGTTCCGCAGGCGCGAAGGCCATGGCAGTCGTGCGTGGCGAAGCTGACATTTACCTGCACAATGGCGGGCAATATGAATGGGATAGTTGCGCCCCCGCCGCGGTCGCAGCCGCCTTTGGCCTGCATGTCAGCCGTATTGATGGGAGCGCTTTAGTCTATAATCAGGTGGATACATATATCCCAGACTTGCTCATTTGTCGCAAAGAGCACGCCCAGAATATATTGGACGCGCTCAAAATGGCCATAACGACAAACTGAGCCCACCTAACACAATATATCTAGAACAGTCCCGGTACATCACGTTGCGCCGCGCTGGCATTTCTAGGTGCGGGCAAAACACGACGTTCGGCTCGTGACGATGCACTTTGCGCGCTTTGAGCCAACGCGATTGGCGTGCAACTCCGTCCCGCTACGAAATCCAGCGCCGCACGCAGCGATGCCTCTTGCGGGTCGCCTAAAGGCCGAGTTATATCATCAGCAGCAGCACAAGTGGTACGCATGGTGCCCGCAAGTCCGGAGAAATAATCTCCCTGTCCAGCCGCATTCTCTTTGGCAAACGCAACAACGCGAATTCGATCATCACAAGCTGTCAGATCAAGCGCAATCTGCCCCACGGGTTTACCGTAGCTATTGCTGCCTACTAAAGCAGCATTGGTTCCAAGAAACGGTGCAAAGCTAGCGGCCACCAATTCGCTGGCAGACGCGGTGGCGTTTGTGGAAATGAAGGCTATTTTGATGGGGGACACCGATTGGGACTGCGGTACGAAGCGACGTGTTTCGTTTTCTGACGACTTGGATGCGCGGAAACGTGTGACTGAGAAAATGTCGCTGCTGGAGCGGTTGCCACCAAGCAAGTCGCCCATCAATTCCGCTGTTGAGACAAGTCCGCCACCATTGTAGCGAAAATCAATTACAAAGTTTGTGATACCCTGCGCTCGGAAATCAGCAAATGCCGATCGCAACTGATTGTTTGAAGTAGAGATGAAAGTGCGCATGTTGATATAACCAACGCGCTGCCCACTGCCATTGTTTATAATTTTCACGCCATAGCGCGTTGAAATCGGGCTCAGTTCATATTCCGCTTTGGCCACGGTGACATTGCGTGTGCCGGTCGCGTCAGTGATGCGCAATACGCGGCTAGTCCCAACGGTATTCGGACCCAAAGCGCTCGAGACACCCGCAGATCCTTGCGTCGCTAATATATCAGCTACCGACCGTACATTAGAAGAATCAGTACCAATTCCAACAATTTCCGTTCCACGGTCAATGCCAGCCGCAAGCGCTGGTGCGCCTTCAAAGGCTTCCGTTATGAATAAGCGTGAGCCTTGATATGAGAGGCGTACACCGAACCCAGCTGTTGCACCCGATGAGAAGTAGGCATTTTCCTCTTGGATAGAAGTAAGATAGGTGAAATATCGGTCGCGTCCCTGACTACGTGCCGTCGCTGTTAAGGCATCAATATAGTCGTCCACCGTGCTGTAAGCCGAGGGGTTGAGCGATGTTGGCAGTGTTTCTGGAAACAAATACCATTCGTTCAGCACGGACGCCGCAAAATTCTGCCGATTGAGCAGACTACAAGTTGAAGGAGGCGGAGGAGGCGGAGGAGGCGGAGGAGGCGTGGGTGGAGCGGTGATTGTGTCGCTACCCGAACTACTTCCACCGCCACCACATGCCGAAACGCTTGCAGCTAGTACAAGTATGATGCTGCTTAATGCCCGTTTTTTCATAAGCTGTTCCTATTATTCTTGCACCGTCCCAACGCCACATAAGTGCACGGGTTGCGTCCCATTCACAAGTAACTTTTCTACCTTAAGCCACCGAATAAATGCAATTTCTTGTATATTCTTTTGGTGCCTTGCTATTGCAAATGGCCGAGAACATGACGACGGACATCACCAAAAGAATCTTGTTGTATAGAGCGAAACAACCGGCAAATTGCACCCAGCGATACCTTATTGGGGCAGTATGACTTGGCTGGGCTTTCGTGTTGGCTAGTCGGCTAAAGGTGCGTATCGACCTCAAAGGCATCTATGCACGCCATATGTGCGTTATTCGCACCTTTGACAGCGAACCTTGCAGAGGTTTATTATCGACAAAAACGATTAGTCATTGCAAAAAGCGTTGCTAGACTAAATCAAGAAAATCGTGTTTAGGCGCGTAAGTCCTAATCAACCTCTCCTCAATTAAAAGGGTAATTCACATGGGTATCATTGGTACAAGCATTAAGCCATTCACTGCACAATCCTATAAAGCAGGCAAATTTGTCGAAGTGTCGGACGCCGACGTTAAGGGCAAATGGGCAGTCTTTTTCTTCTACCCCGCCGACTGGACATTTGTATGCCCAACCGAACTGGAAGATCTCGCCAACCAATATGCAGATCTGCAAGGCATGGGCGTTGAAGTTTATTCGGTATCGACCGACACGCATTTCAGCCACAAGGCATGGCATGATGGATCGCCAGCGATCGGTAAGATCAATTTCCATATGCTCGGTGATCAAAACCACGTCATCAGTAACAATTTCGGCGTGTTGCGCGAAGGCCAGGGCCTTGCAGATCGTGCGACCTTTGTCGTCGATCCAGACGGTGTCATTCAGGTTATGGAAATCACCTGCGAAGGTGTTGGCCGCAACGCGGTTGAACTCGTCCGCAAGATTAAGGCCGCGATTTACGTTCGTGAGAACCCAGGTCAAGTTTGCCCAGCAAAGTGGGAAGAAGGCAGCGAAACGCTTGCGCCTTCGATTGACCTCGTCGGCAAGATCTAATCAAAATTCTGGGTGCCGCGTAAACATCGTGGCACCCACTTTACCGTTATTCGAAAAATTTCAGCCGCGTTTTTGTGCGGCGCGTTTGTGCTCGCTATAAAAAGGCCTCCCCGATGCTTGATGCTGCTACAACTGCCCAGCTAAAAACCTATCTGGCAAATCTGCGCACGCCCGTTGAACTGATCGCGACTGTGGACGACAGCGCAAAGTCTGCCGAAATGCGCACGCTGGTTGAAACAGTGGTCGAGCAATCCCCTTTGTTGTCGGCGCGCTATGACGGTCATGCCGACCGCGTGCCTTCTTTTGCTATTCGCCGTGCCGATGGCACAGCCGAAACGCATTTTGCTGGCCTACCGCTTGGCCATGAATTTACATCATTAGTGCTCGCATTGTTGCATATGGGTGGTCACCCGCCAAAGGAAGAGGCAGAGCTGCTCGATTCCGTGAAGGCGCTTGAAGGCACGTTCAAATTTGAGACTTTTTTCTCTTTGTCCTGCCAGAATTGTCCTGATGTTATTCAAGCTATAAACATCATGGCTGCGCTCAACCCCGGCGTAAGCCATGTGGCAATTGACGGCGCGATGTTCCGTGAAGAGGTTGAAACACGTAAGGTCATGGCCGTACCAGCGGTGTACTTAAACGGCGAACCATTTGGCCAAGGCCGCATGGACCTGTCGCAGATCATGGCAAAGCTTGACACTGGCACGATTGCTCGTGCGGCGGAAAAGATCGCAGCCAAGGAGCCATTTGAGGTTCTGGTCGTCGGCGGCGGCCCTGCTGGCGCGGCAGCAGCGATTTACGCCGCGCGTAAGGGCATTCGGACAGGTGTCGTGGCAGAACGCTTCGGCGGGCAGGTTCTGGATACCATGGGTATCGAAAATTTCATTTCGGTTCAGCACACAGAAGGGCCAAAGCTTGCTGCCCAGCTAGAGCAGCATGTCCGCGAATATGACGTCGATATCATGAACTTACAATCAGCCACGGAATTGATTCCTGCTGGCGCGGATGGTCTGCACGAAGTCAAACTCGAAAGCGGTGCATCGTTGAAGGCGCGCACTTTAATCCTATCGACCGGCGCGCGCTGGCGACAAATGGGCGTGCCCGGCGAAGAAGAATATCGTAACCGAGGTGTCGCTTATTGTCCGCATTGCGATGGTCCTTTGTACAAGGGCAAGCGCACCGCGGTCATTGGCGGTGGCAACTCTGGTGTTGAGGCGGCAATCGACCTTGCCGGTATCGTCGCGCATGTCACATTGATCGAATTTGACTCGCAGTTGCGCGCCGACGCTGTGTTGCAGAAGAAGCTCCGCAGCCTGCCCAACGTAGATATCATCACCTCGGCGCTCAGCACTGAAGTCATTGGCGACGGTGAGAAGGTTCAGGCTTTGGCTTACACCGATAGAAACACCGACGTGTCCCATCGTATCGATCTGGATGGCATTTTTGTACAGATTGGCTTGGTTCCCAATACTGAATGGCTCAAAGGTCCGCTAACATTGTCGCCGCGCGGGGAAATTGAAGTCGACGCGCATAATGCAACGAATATTCCTGGCGTGTTTGCCGCGGGTGATGTCACAACTGTTCCGTATAAGCAGATCATCGTCGCAATGGGCGAAGGTACAAAGGCCGCCTTGTCGGCATTTGACCATATCATCCGGCATTGATGGAAAGATAAGGCAATGTGGCCAAGCTTGGCCCGCTTGCTGCCAAACAGAACAGGGTTTTCTCACAGAAAAACTGCATTTGTCGAAAATGACTGGTCGATTGGGTTAAGTTCCGCCAACAGCAAGATTGATGTTTTCTAATTTCTGAACCTCCAACCGGTGAAAAAATGCGTAAGCCAATCATTCTGTCATTGATGTTCTGTGTGGCCGCATGTGGTGGCGGCGAAGAAAAACGCGAGCGCCCTTCACCTCTGGTTACAATTGGCGCAGCATCCACGCATGAATTTTCGGATGTCTACGTTGCCGTGGGAACGGCCAATGCAAATGAGCAAGTTTCGGTTCGGGCCCCAGTCACCGAACGGATAATGCGGCTCGGTTTTTCTGACGGTGACTATGTGCAAAAGGGACAAATGCTTGCCGTTCTTGCGCAAGGTCAGGAAACGGCGTCTCTTGCTAGTGCGCAAGCCCGTGCGCGCGAAGCCGAGCAGCAACTAAAGCGCATCAGCGAACTTCACCGCCGTGGTTTTGCAACCAATGCAAGTTTGGACGCGCAAACGGCCTCTGCAAGTGCGGCAAAGGCGCTAGCAAATGAGGCACGTGCGTCGATTGGCGACCGTGTCGTGCGTGCGCCGTTTTCCGGCTATGTATCGTTGCGCCGAATCTCCGTGGGCGCAGTGGTCAGTGCTGGAGACGAAATCGCTGCAGTGAGCGACCTGAGTTCCATCAAGCTCGACTTTAATGTGCCAGAGACGATGCTTGCCAACGTCCGGGTGGGTCAAATCATCACGGCAAAGGCTGCTGCTTTTCCAGACTATGTCGCGTCGGGTCAGATTACCGCTATTGACCCCGTCATCAATCCTCAAACTCGCACAGCAACATTGCGTGCCGTTTTACCCAACCGCAATTCCATATTAAAACCCGGCATGCTGTTATCAGTAACACTAGCGTCGAAAAATCGTACGGCCCCCGCCGTGCCTGAACTTTCCTTAGTCCGCGAAGGCGATACCAGCTTTGTCTACACTGTGGGATCTGACCTTAAGGTAAAGCGCACACCCGTCAAAACCGGCACGCGCGATGACAATTTGGTCGAAATTATTGAGGGCCTGAAAGTGGGTGACAAAATCGTAACCGAAGGCGTGGTAAAGCTTTCTGATGGCACCACTGTGCGGACAGGCCCAGCCAAAGCCAGCGGCGTTCAAGCCAAAGCGCGCTGATGTTCGTCTGACATGAAGCTCTCCGACACTTCTGTTCGCAGACCCGTATTCGCAGCCGTCATTGCGATTTTAATGGTGCTCGTCGGCGTTGTCGGGTTTTTAAGTCTGCCCGTCCGCGAATATCCGGACACAGATCCGCCAATCGTATCTGTCGAGACAATCTACACTGGCGCAGCCGCGACGGTCGTAGAATCGCGCGTGACGCAAGTCCTCGAAAACTCACTTGCTGGTATTGAGGGGATTCAGACCATTACATCGCGTTCACGCGATGGGCAGTCAGACATAACCATCGAATTTGCGCCGGGTCGCTCGGTAGACAGTGCCGCCAATGATGTCCGTGACCGTGTCGGTGGGGCGGCGGACGATTTGCCCGAAGAAGTGCTGCCGCCCGAAGTGCGCAAAGTTGATGCGGATGCATCGCCAATCCTGTTTCTCGTCGTGTCGAAGCCAGGTTGGTCGCGGCTTGAACTCAGCGATTATGTCGATCGCAATCTCGTTGACCGCTTTTCGTCTATCAACGGCGTAGCCCGGGTATTTGTAGGTGGCGAAGCAAGGCCATCCATGCGGATCTGGCTTCAGCCTGATCGCTTGGCGGCATTGGGTCTAACGCCGAGCGACATTGAAAATGCCTTGCGCAGCCAAAATGTTGAACTTCCCGCTGGTCGACTTGAATCGACTGATCAAAATGTCACGCTGCGGGTGAGCCGCCCCTTTGGTACGGAAGATGAATTTCGCCAGTTAATCGTCGCGCGGGGCGCAGATGGATCATTAACGCGACTGGGTGATATTGCGCGGGTCGAAACTGGTCCGGAAAATCCATACGCGGCGTTCCGCCTAAATGGGGAATCAGCATTAGGCATGGGTATTGTGCGCCAATCCGGCGCGAACACACTGGCCGTGGCAGAGAGCGCGAAAAAACTCGCTGAGCAAATCAAGCCCACTTTGCCGCAAGGCATGACAATCACGGTTGGCTCCGATGACTCGCTTTTCATTAGCAAGGCAATCAGCAGTGTGTGGATTACCTTGGCCGAAGCAGCAGCGCTGGTTGTCTTGGTCATTTTCCTGTTTTTGGGCAGTTGGCGCGCGACCATCATTCCTGCTGTGACGGTGCCCATTTGCTTGCTCGCAACTTTCGCAGTCCTGTGGTTCCTTGGCTTTTCGATTAACTTGTTGACGCTATTGGCAATGGTGCTGGCCATCGGCCTTGTTGTCGATGACGCCATTGTTGTGCTTGAAAACGTCTATCACCGCATTGAACAAGGCGAGCCGCCCTTGGTCGCAGCGGTAACCGGAACACGCCAAGTGGCATTTGCCGTTATCTCCACTACCGTTGTGGTGTGCGCCGTCTTTGTGCCGGTGATGTTCCTCGCTGGCCAGACGGGCTTGCTTTTCCGCGAACTGGCGGGTGCGATGATTGCGGCCATTGCATTTTCGGGTTTTGTCGCCCTCAGCCTTGCCCCCATGCTATGTTCCAAGCTGCTGAAACAAGAAGAACGGGGTCGCGTCGCCAAATGGGTCGATGACAAGTTCCAGCGGCTTGAGCGGCGTTATGCGCATCTGTTGTCATTGGTCATCGCAAAACCATTGGTCACATTGATTAGCGTGCTTGGTTTCCTTTTTTGCGCTGGATTTCTATTCACGACATTACAATCCGAGCTCGCACCAGCGGAAGATGTCGGCATATTGAACGCCAACATTTCTGCACCTGAAGGCACTGGCTTTGAAGCCATGGACAAGTACATGCTGCAGGCATCAGAACCGATTGTGAAGCTAATCGACAAGGGTACGGTGCGATCCATCATTCAACGCACGCCTGGCGGATTTGGGCCCAGTGACGATTTCAACAGTGGGACGTTTATCGTCTTTTTGAAGCCGTGGGACGAACGCACGGAAAAAACTGAAGATGTCGTCGCACAAGTGAACAAGATCCTCGCGGAATTACCTGCCGTTCGCGGCAATGCTTCCGTACGCTCGTCTATCGGCCGTGGACGGGGTCAGCCGATAAATTTCGTGATTGCAGGCTCCACATATGAATCGCTCAGCATAGCTCGCGACCGCATATTGGCCGCCGCAAACGAAAATCCTGGTCTGGTGAATATGGATTCCGACTATAAGGAAACCAAACCCCAGATGGAGATTCAGGTCGACACTGCCCGCGCGGGCGACCTTGGCATCTCCGTCGCGGAGGTAAGCCAGGCATTACAAACGCTTTTGGGTTCACGCCGCGTATCGACCTATTTGGATCGCGGCGAAGAATATCGCGTCATCGTGCAGGCAGATGCAGCGGACCGCGCCACTGCCGAAAGCCTTGCTGCAATCCAGCTTCGGACGCGTGATGGATCATTGGTGTCGCTCGCCAACCTCATAAAATATACCGAGACTGCAGGCGCGCGCGATTTAGGTCGCTACAATAAGCTGCGCGCTATCACGCTTCAGGGTGGCCTTGCGCCCGGCTATACTATGGGGGAGGCTTTGGCCTTTTTGGAAGAGCAAGCCGCTGCATCTCCAGAGGTTCTGGCGGTTGGGTATCGCGGTGAAAGTCAGGCCTTTAAAGAAACCGGCGGCTCCATCATGCTGGTATTCTTACTGACCATCCTTCTCGTGTATCTCGTACTTGCTGCGCAATTTGAAAGCTTTGTGCACCCCATCACCATCATTATGACGGTGCCATTGGCGGTAGGTGGCGGCATCATTGGCCTTGCGCTCACGGGCATGACATTGAACCTCTATAGCCAGATTGGCATTGTGATGCTTGTCGGCCTAGCAGCCAAGAACGGAATTCTGATCGTCGAATTTGCCAACCAGTTGCGTGACGAAGGTATCGAGATATTGGAGGCCGTTCAACAAGCCGCGACCCGTCGTTTACGACCCATTCTGATGACATCGATTGCGACTGTATTTGGAGCAATTCCATTGGCTATTGCGAGTGGTGCGGGTGGTGCTGCGCGGTCCGCCATTGGTGTGGTGATTGTTTTCGGCGTGACATTGGCGACGTTCATCACACTCATACTCATCCCAATCATTTATGCGCGGCTTGCCAAATATACAGGCTCACCCGAGGCAGTATCGCGTCGCTTGGCAAAAGAAATGAAAATGCACGAAGCGCCATTGCCTTAACGTACATTACCCTGAACAATACACATAAAAAATTCGTTATTTTTTAATATGTTATTTTTATCTATGATCCTGGCGCAGTCCGAGGTTGCAGGGGTCGTAGATGTACAAGAATATAGTGATTTTCGGCACGCGGCCCGAGGCCATTAAACTGTTCCCGGTTATAAATGCCCTGTGGCAATATCCGGATATGCACACAGAAGTCTTGGTCAGCGGACAACATAGGCAGATGCTGGATCAAGTGCTGTCGATAAGCGGCATTGTACCAGATTATGATCTAGACCTCATGCGCCGGGGACAATCCCTCGATACGATCACGGTGCGCCTGCTGCAGACAATTGGGAGCGTTCTTGACCGCGCGAAACCCGACCGCGTCATCGTACAGGGCGATACCGTAACGGCGATGGTCGGCGCGTTGGCCGCATATTATCGCAAAATTCCGGTGAGCCATGTCGAAGCGGGATTGCGTAGCCAGGATATCTACCAACCCTGGCCCGAAGAGGTAAATCGCAAGATTATTGGCAATATTGCCCATCAGCATTTCGCCGCGACCGAGATGTCGGCAGCGGCATTACGAGCAGAATCTATTCCTACCAATCATATCTTTGTAACGGGCAATTCCGTGATTGACGCGCTGCATTGGGTCTTGAAGCGCATTGCCCAAGATCCGTCGCTCATTCGCGGCCTTGCGCCATTGGAGGCCCGGTTTCATGGTCGAAAAATTATCGGCATCACCGCCCACCGCCGAGAGAATTTTGGTGCAGGCATGGTGAATATAGCTGCGGCTATAAAAGCCATCGCCGCGCGCGACGACGTCGCCTGTATCTTTCCTGTCCATATGAACCCGCATGTCCGTAGGGTCATGCATGCTGCTTTGGGGGAGTTGCCCAATGTCGCGATAATTGAACCGCTGGATTACCCCAATTTTGCCCGGCTCCTGTCAATAAGCCATATCATTCTAACGGACAGCGGCGGTGTTCAAGAAGAAGCCCCTGCGCTCGGCAAACCCGTATTGGTCCTGCGCGAAACCACCGAACGTGTCGAAAGCGTTACAACAGGAATAGCAAAACTCATCGGGATAGATACCCAGCGGATTATTTGCGAAATTTCGACACTTTTGGACGATGACACTGCTTACGCTGCGATGGCCCGTGGGCAATATTCCTTTGGCGATGGGCATGCGAGCCAGCGAATAGCCGAGATTATCTCGAACGCACGGTAACGATAATCCCTTAGTATCGCTCCAATGCGATACTTCGATTGCCCATGCAGACTTCGTCTTCAAACCAAATGTGCCAACACTTGTTCCTGACCAAATAACGTCATAAGGCGCTGCTATTAGACGACAGTCTGAAAGAGGGATATCCAATGAAAATTGCTATGATCGGTTCGGGCTATGTCGGCCTTGTGTCTGGCGCGTGCTTTGCTGATTTCGGCCATGACGTTGTCTGCGTTGACAAGGATGAGACCAAGATTGCCCGCTTACAGGCGAATATCATGCCGATTTACGAGCCTGGCCTCGACGCACTTGTCAAAACCAACGTCGATGCAGGCCGGTTAAGCTTTTCCACGGATGTTACAGAGGCGGTCAAAGGGTGCGATGCGGTTTTCATCGCCGTGGGCACGCCGTCGCGCCGTGGTGATGGCCATGCCGACTTAAGCTATGTCTATGCCGCTGCCGAAGAACTGGCGCGCGCAATCGACCCGCGCACGGTTGTTGTTACAAAATCGACTGTTCCGGTGGGTACGGGCGACGAGGTCGAACGGATCATCCGCGAAACCAACCCTGATTTGGACTTTGCGGTGGTATCCAACCCCGAATTCTTACGCGAAGGCGCGGCCATTGGTGACTTTAAACGCCCCGACCGTATTGTTGTCGGAAGCGATGTCGAATGGGCCCGCGATGTTATGCGCGCGGTGTATCGTCCGCTCTTCCTCAACGAATCGCCCTTATTGTTCACCAGCCGCCGTTCGTCGGAATTGATCAAATATGCCGCCAATGCATTTTTGGCGACGAAGATCACCTTCATTAATGAAATGGCGGATCTCTGTGAGAAATTGGGTGCGAACGTGCAAGACGTGTCGCGCGGCATTGGTCTCGATAACCGTATCGGATCGAAGTTCTTACACGCTGGCCCTGGCTATGGCGGCAGTTGCTTTCCAAAGGACACTCTCGCGCTCCTCAAGACCGCGCAGGACCATGAAACGCCTGTTCGGGTGGTTGAGGCCGTGGTGCAGGCAAATGACCTTAGAAAGCGCGCTATGGGCCGCAAAATCATCACGGCGCTGGGCGGCGATGTCCGCGGCCTGAAGATCGGCCTGCTTGGCCTTACATTTAAGCCCAATACCGACGATATGCGCGATGCGCCGTCGATCGCGATTGTCCAAACTTTGCTCGATGCCGGCGCAATCGTGCACGCGCATGATCCCGAAGGTATGGAAGAAGCGGCCAAGATCCTGCCCGAGGTGATCATGGCAAGCAGTGCCTATGACGCGGCGCAAGATGCCCATGCGGTAGCCTTGATCACCGAATGGGACGCCTATCGCGCACTTGACCTGAAGAAACTACACGCCGCCATGGCGGGCGATGTCCTTGTCGATTTGCGGAACATCTATCGACCTGAAGACACAGCGGCTGCAGGGTTTAAATATGTCAGCGTAGGGCGCTAATTTCACTTGTCAGTGGCGTTAGTTTACCTGCCGCTCAAAACCAGCCCAATATGGCGCGCGTAAATCCTTGCGCAGGATTTTACCCGAGGCATTGCGCGGCAACGCCGCAATGATGTCGACCGAACGCGGAACCTTGAACCCAGCAATACGCTCGCGTGCCCATCCAATGACGCTCTCCACATCAATTTGTGCGCCGGGTTTGGGAACGCATACCGCCTTCACCGTTTCCCCCCATTTGGCGTCCGGCACGCCAATAACGGCAACCTCCAATATATCAGGATGCCCGTAAATCGCGCTTTCGACTTCAGCAGGATAAACATTTTCACCGCCGGTAATGATCATGTCTTTCACGCGGTCGTGGATATACAAATATCCGTCTTCATCCAGATATCCAGCATCACCGGTTTTAATCCAGCCGCCATCGGCAACGGTGCCTTTTGTGGCATCGGGTAAGTTCCAATAGCCAATCATATTGTTCGACGACCGCGTCCAAATCTCACCCACTTCGCCCACCGGAACATCGTTCCCTGCACCATCCACCACACGCAATTCGACGCCAGGTAGCGGCTTACCGGCCGAACGCATCCGTTTATTGCCATTCGGATCATGGTCCTCGGGCGGCAACATGCAGATGGTACCAGTCGTCTCCGTCATACCGTAGACCTGGATAAATTCTGCGCTGAACACATCCATGCACTGGCGCAACAGTTCCAGCGGAATAGGCGCGGCGCCGTAGAGGATGTATTTAAGGCGGCTATAATCGACGCTGCGACAACGCGGGTGGTTGACCATCATTTGTAGCGCGGCGGGGACGATAAAAAGCCGCGTTGCACCGCCCTTCTCAATTGCGTCAAAGACGGAATCTGGCGAAAACTCAGCCTGTACGAGCGCTGGCAGACCTGACGCCATGGCCATGATACCTAGACCGGTTCCCCCAATATGCGCGCAGGGCATCGCGATAAGGACGACCTCATCATCGTCCCATTTGCTATAGGCATGCGCCTCTTCGGCAGCATATTTACGCAGCGCGAACAGGTTCCGGTTCGAAAGCACTGCGCCTTTGGGATTACCCGTCGTGCCCGAGGTGTAGAGTTGCAGCGCGGCGTCATCAGGGCCAGCAGGTTCAAACGCAACGCGCGTCGAGGCGTCAATCATTGCGCGAGCTTCCTCTTCGGCTATGACCCGATCAACACCAGCTATATCCTGGGCCAGAGCGTGCACGCCCGCCTCAAATCCCTGCCCCGCAAAGAGCACGCGTGCGCCCGTGTCCTTGGCGATATAGGCCCATTCCGCAGGCGCAAGACGCCATCCGACGGGCACCATGACCACACCTATCCGCGCCGCGCCGTAAAAAAGGGCAAAATATAGATCGCTGTTTTTGCCAATCCAGGCAATCCGGTCGCCCTTCTTTAGACCTAACCCAAGCAGCATCGCGACGATCTTCGCGGTACGCTCCTCCAACTGGCCATAAGTGAAATGGCGGTCATCCTGCGAAAGCGCGACCCAGTCAGGCCGTTCCGCCGCCCAGTGCGTCAAAAAACCATCAAAGCTTACTATGTCGTAGCTGGCAACGGCCATGTCATTCTCTCCTAACATTGGCCATTTTTTCGCAGCGGCCTGATGCAATGTGTTGAGAGATTATAGCGGCATGTCAATATTGTGATTTGCTGACGACTATGTCCGGAAAATCAACGACAGATTGTTCGCAGGCATATCGATAACTTGGTCAAGGCATAATCCTAATTTGTGCGCTTCTTCTGCAATGTCCTCGACAAAACGCAGGCCCCATGCGGCATTTTGTTGCCGCAACGATACATCGAACGCCGCATTGCTGTCGGCCAGCGGGACGTCACGTTGGTTGTAGGGTCCGTACATGAAAAGCACGGCAGACGGCGGTAATACACGCGCCGCATTGCGTAGTAGACCCAAGGTAGCCGCCCATGGGCTGATATGCGTCATGTTGATGCAGACGACCGCATCCGCTTGGGATATGGGCCAATCTGCCGACGCGTCGAGCGGAATCGCGGGCAGCACGTTGGACAGGTTGAAGTCCTCGCGCCACGCGTCAATAGATGCAATGGCGATAGGATCCGGGTCGCTAGGTTGCCAGATCAGCCCCGAAAAGCGCTTTGCAAAGTGCACGGCATGTTCGCCAGTCCCGCTCGCCACTTCCAGCACAAGGCCCTCCGCCGGAAGCACGCGCGCCAATGTTTCAGCAATCACATCACGGTTGCGTTCAGTCGCCGGGGCGTGGCGTTTTACGTCCGGGCCACTCTCGAAGATAAACGGTTGCGGTCCGCTCATTCTGCCGCAACCGCTTGGTCGGGTTCGCGCCAGACCAACACGGGCTTACGCGCAGCTTGGGTTTCATCCAGACGGCGGCGCGGGGCGTGATGCGGCGCGGATTTTAGTGAGGTGTCACCGGCCCTGGCCCGCTCCGCAACGCTACGCAGAGCGCCAATGAACTGGTCGAGCGTTGCCTTGCTTTCGGTCTCGGTCGGTTCCACCAACATCGCGCCATGCACGACAAGCGGAAAATACACCGTCATCGGATGATAACCCTCATCGATCAGGCCCTTAGCAATGTCGAGCGTAGAGAAGCCTTCGGCCAGTCCATTATCGCTGAACAATGCCTCATGCATGCACGGGCCGCTATGGGCGAAGGGCGCCTCCAGCACATCTTCCAGACTGCGCAAGATATAGTTGGCGTTCAGCACGGCATCTTCCGCCACTTGGCGTAGGCCATCTGCACCATGCGACATGATGTAAGCCAACGCGCGGGTGAACATGCCCATTTGCCCGTGGAAGGCAGTCATGCGTCCAAAGCTGTGCGGATGGCGTTCACCGGCTGTTTCTTCTTCGACGAGTGTGTAATGGCCGTCCGCATGGCGTTCGGTAAAGGGCAAGGGACCATAAGGCGACAGTGCTTGTGACAACACCACAGGCCCAGAACCCGGCCCACCGCCGCCATGCGGGGTAGAAAACGTCTTGTGCAGGTTGATGTGCATCGCATCGATGCCCAAATCGCCGGGGCGGACGCGGCCGACAATGGCGTTGAAGTTCGCGCCGTCGCAATAGACATAGCCACCCGCCGCATGCACCGCGTCGGAAATTTCACGCATATCCCGCTCGAACAGGCCGCAGGTGTTGGGGTTGGTGATCATCACCCCGGCCACATCAGGCCCAAGTCGTGCTTTCAACGCTGCAAGATCCACGCGCCCCTCTGCGGTTGCCGGGATATTCTCAACCAAAAAGCCGGCAAAAGCCGCAGTGGCCGGATTGGTCCCATGCGCACTTTCTGGAACCAGGATAACGCTACGCGGGTCACCCCGTGCCTCGAGTGCCGCCTTGATACATAATATTCCGCAAAGCTCCCCGTGCGCGCCGGCCTTGGGCGTCATTGCGACCCCATGCATGCCAGTGAGCTGAATCAGCCACACCGCAAGCTCATTGATTACCGCCAATGCGCCTTGGACTGTCTCGACTGGCTGCAACGGATGGACATCGGCAAAGCCAGCCATACGTGCGACCCTTTCATTCAGCCGTGGGTTATGCTTCATCGTGCAACTTCCCAGCGGAAAGAAGCCAAGGTCAATGGCGTAATTCTGCCGGCTGAGGCGCGTATAATGGCGGACGGTTTCAGGTTCGGACAGGCCGGGAAGGCCAATGTCGCGGTGCCTTTCCAGATTGCCCAAGCGTGCGGTGACCTTTGGCGCTTCGGCCAAATCAACGCCGGTTGTTCCAGCGGTGCCAATTTCAAAAATCAACGCTTCTTCCAGCATCAACGCCTTGTTGCCTGTATAGGTCGCAGGGGCGGTGTCGCCGGCGTTACCCATTTCGGGCTTCCATCCGCTTTGGTTGATGCTGCTCATGCCAAAATCTCCTGCAAAGCGGCGGCGAATGTTTCGACATCCGCGCTGGTGGCGGTTTCCGTGACTGCGACCAATAGGCCGTTGGAAAGTGCATCTGCACCTGGATAGAGCCGCCCAAGAGACACGCCGCCCAATATCTTGCGGTCGGCAAGTGCCCGCACAACGGGTCGCGCCTCTTGCGGGAGCTTCACCGTGAATTCATTAAAGAAGCTGTTATTGACCAATTCGACACCCGGAATTTGGCTAAGCCGATCCGCCGCCCGCACCGCAAGCGCGTGGTTCAACTGCGCCAATCCGCGCAGCCCCTTTTCGCCCAGCAAGGTTAGATGTATACTGAAGGCCAATGCACAAAGTCCTGAATTTGTGCATATATTTGATGTTGCCTTTTCCCGACGAATATGTTGCTCGCGTGTAGACAGGGTCAGCACAAAGCCGCGCTTGCCTTCGGCGTCCACAGTCTCACCGCATAAGCGACCGGGCATCTGCCGCACGAATTTATCCTTGCACGCAAACAAGCCAACATACGGCCCACCAAATTGCAGGCCAACACCAAGCGACTGCCCCTCACCGACCACAATGTCCGCACCCATTTCACCGGGCGCTTTAATCGCGCCCAAGGCAACAGGTTCGGTTACGACGGCGATTAACAACGCCCCATGAGCATGCGCCTTAGCGGCGATGGCCGACATATCCTCGATACGCCCCAAGATATCGGGATATTGGACCACGACGCAGCTGGTCTCTCCGTCAATCGCGTCCAGCAAACGTTGGCTGTCTGTCTGGGCCGAAAGCTCCGGTAATGCGATGTCCAGCCTATCGCCTGTATATTGCGCCATTGTCTTCGCGACGCTGACATAATGCGGGTGCAGTCCAGACGACAACAGTGCCTTTGTCCGCTTGGTAATGCGGCCAGCCATGCCAATGGCTTCCCAGCAAGCGGTCGAACCGTCATACATCGACGCATTAGCCACATCGCAGCCGAACAGACGGGCCACCTGTGTCTGGAATTCGAACAGCATTTGCAACGTGCCTTGGGCGATTTCCGGCTGATAGGGCGTGTACGCGGTCAGGAACTCGCCGCGCTGGATGATGTGATCCACGCTCGCAGGCACATGATGCTTATATGCGCCTGCACCCAAAAAGAACGGGTGATGTGACGCAGTCATATTTTGGAAAGCAAGTTCCGAAAAATGCCGCTCAACCGCCATTTCACTGGCATGGTTGGGAAGGCCGGGGATCGGTCCATCCAACTGCGCATGTGCGGGCACATCAACGAACAAATCGTCAATCGATTGTGCTCCGATGACGCCAAGCATCGCTTGCCGGTCAGATGGGGTTAAAGGTAAATAACGCATTTCAATCTCCATGGCCCGAAGGGCGAACGGATGAACTTAGAGCCCGTCGACAAATGCCTGATAAGCGGTGGAATTCATGAGGCTGTCGAGCTCGCTGCTGTCGCTTAAGGTCAGTTTGAAGAACCAGCCTTCGCCTTCGGGATCGCTGTTGACGAGCGCTGGGTCGCCCTCAAGGGCGGCATTGCCCTCGATGACTGTACCGCTCACGGGTGCATAGACGTCCGATGCGGCCTTCACTGATTCCACAACTGCGGCATCACCGCCTTTTTTGAGCGTCGCGCCTGCCGCCGGAACTTCGGCGAACACGATATCGCCCAATTGGCTTTGCGCATAATGCGTAATTCCGACGGTTGCGCTGTCGCCGTTAACTTCGATCCATTCATGATCTTCGGTGAAATAACGGGTCATATGTTCGCTCCTTTGCGATGATAATGATGTGGGACGAAGGGTAGATTGGCGACGGTGATGGAAACGCGCTTTCCGCGCACCTCGGCCTCGAGCATCGTGCCGCTGGCATTATGACCTGCATCGACATAGCCCATGGCAATGGGTGCACCAACGCTTGGTCCAAAGCCGCCCGAGGTAACGACGCCCACTTGCGCCACGCCTGCAAAAATCGGCGCGCCTTCGCGGACAGGCATTTTGCCTTCTACCGACAGGCCAACCAGCTTGCGTGCAGGGCCGTTTGCGAGCGCGTTCAGGATACGATCGGACCCAGCGAAACCACCTTCGGCGCGGCGGCGTTTGGAGATAGCAAAGGCGGCGTTGGCCTCAACGGGCTCGACATCGGGCGTCATATCATGGCCGTAAAGCGGAAGCCCCGCCTCAAGCCGCAGCGAATCGCGTGCGCCAAGGCCGATTGGCTTGACCTCTGGCTGCGCACAAAGCTGATCGGCCAATGCCTTTGCGTGCGTGCCGGGTACAGAGATTTCAAATCCATCCTCGCCTGTATAGCCCGAACGGCTAATCCAGAGCGGCTCAGGGTCTGTTTTGGGGCCCCAGAAGAATGAACCCGCCTCCATGAAATACAGCGCATCCACGCCCGGCACGACACGCTTTAATGCATCGACGGCCTTGGGCCCTTGCAGCGCCAACAATGCGCGGTCTTCCATATTGTTGATCGTTATCTCGTCGGGCAGATATTCGCGCAAATAGCCCATATCGTCCCACTTCACGGCGCCATTGACGACAACATAGAGGCCCATGGGTACGGCCGTAATCATCATATCGTCCAGCACGCCACCATCTTCGGCCAGCAAAAGCGAATACCGCATCTTGCCCTCGCTCAGCGCGGAAATGTCACCGGGGACCAGCGCCTCAAGCGCTTGGGCGGCGCCGTCGCCGGTCAGCATCAACTGCCCCATATGGCTGACATCAAACAGCCCGGCATTTTCGCGCGTCCAGATATGTTCGGCGATGATGCCTTCATATTGGATTGGCATGTGATAGCCTGCAAACTCGACCATGCGCGCGCCTTTGTCACGATGCCAAGCATCGAGCGGCAGCTCCAATATTTCTATGGGTTCGAGTTCGAAATCGTCTTCTTCGCTCATATCAGTCCGTTCAAAAGTTGCAGCAACCGACGCTGGATAGCGCCAAGTCTGCTGCCCCCTCTGTCACGGGTACCTGAGAGCTTTATCCACGATATTTGCCATATATGACAAATAAAGCAGGTTACACCTTCGGTGGCGGATCTTGGAAAATAACCAAGAAACGCGCTTTCCAGAGTGTCGCAAAAGCCGAAGCGGTCCTTTTGCCTGAGAGATTCCGGGGCGGTTGCTCCTTCGGCGGCCCCATTAAGGGACACTCTCCCGCTTCGTCAGCGACGCTTCTTCATTGGCGTTAGCATTTTGCAGAGTCAACCGGCCAGCGCGCGGATGGAATCATTTTCGTGGATAAATACACCCTCGTCGGATCTGTCTGCCAATGCAGCGATAGCCTGAGCCAGTAAATGAGATGGTGTAGAAGCAAATTTCCGCATCGCCCCGATCATCAACTTGTCGACCAGCGGCGATAGCAAAATCCCGAACGCCTCGCCCGGACGATGCGCGTCGCGCTTGCCACCCGTAAGCAGACTTGGTCGCATAATATCAATGCGTTGAAAGCCAATGTTAAGAAGCCCTTGTTCCATCTCAGCCTTCGTTCTGAGATAGAAATTACTGCTATCGGGCATCGTGCCAACGGACGAGACCGTTATAAAATGTTGCGCTCCGGCGCTCTGGCTGGCCGCTGCAAAGGCAAGCACCAGGTCCAGATCGACAGCCTTAAAAGCTTCCTGCGACCCTGCGGTGCGGATTGTGGTTCCCAAGCACGATATGGCGACGGCCGGCTGGATACGCGCGACAATCGCTGGCCAGTCATCGCTTGGCGCGACATGCTCATGCACATTGGGTTGTGATTGCGCAGTGGGGCGACGGGAAACCAAGTGCACATCAGCCTCATTAAGCGCCAGACAATCCGCCAATTGTTTTCCGACCAAGCCTGAGCCACCAGCGATGACGATTTTCCGTCTCATGCCGCGTTTCCGCACAGTTCGCGGTGCCGGTCAGTGGCGTAACGATCGGTCATCCCCGCCAAAAAGTCGCCGATATGGCGGCTGCGCGCCGGATCTTGTTCCGGCAAATTCTCGCGCCATTCGGGCGGCAGCAGGCGCACATCATTGCGATAGATCACAAACAGTTCCCGCACGATCTTCGACGCCGCCTCTGCCGCCGCATTCTGCGTGGGGTGATGGTAGAGCTTTTGATACATAAAGGTTTTGAGCTGGCGTTCGCGCGCTGCCATTTCAGGCGAGAAACCGCCGATCATCACACCAGCATTGCGCACATCATCGGCGTGTTTGATTCCCAATGCGTTGATTCTCGCGCGTGTCGACTCGATCACGTCATTGACCATCACGCCAATCTGCTCACGTGTCAGTTCACCAATCAGGCGGCGTGGCCGTACGTCAGGATAGCGCACCAATATTGCCTGCCAACGCTCCGCAACGAACGGCAGCTCGAGTAATTGTTCTATGTCGAGAAGCCCTGCCCTGATGCCATCGTCAATATCGTGATTATCGTAAGCGATATCGTCGCTAATCGCCGCGATCTGCGCCTCTAATGAAGGCCAATTGGTCAAATTTAGGTCAAAGCCTGTATGCACTTCGGTCAAGGCCCAACCGGGGTTAGCAACCGGACCATTATGCTTGGCTAGCCCTTCCAGCAGTTCCCAGCTTAAGTTCAAACCTGGCCATGACGGATAAGGCGATTCAAGTTGCGTGAGCGTGCGCAGCGTCTGCGCATTATGGTCGAACCCGCCAAAGGGCTTCATCGCCTCTTCAAGTGCATCCTCGCCCGCATGGCCGAAGGGCGGATGGCCAATATCATGGGCGAGACATAAAGCCTCCGTCAGATCCTCGTTTAGGCCTAATGCACGGGCTATCGTCCGGCCAATTTGCGCTACCTCAAGACTATGTGTCAGGCGGACGCGGAAATGGTCACCATCGGGCGAAATAAAAACCTGTGTTTTGTGGCGCAGGCGGCGAAACGCGATCGAATGGATGATACGGTCGCGGTCGCGCTGAAAAATGTCGCGCGGTCCGCGCATATCGCTTGCCGGTTCGGCATGCAGCCGACCTCGGCTACGGTCAGGAAAGGAAGCATAAGGAGCAAGATGCGACATGCCGCGCTTATGCCGCCAAGTGCCGCGAACCGGAAGCCGCTATTTTGTTTTCAACGGATTAACGACCTCGCCAATCTCGCTTTTCCACATAAAGGCATCGCCACCGGCCTTTTTGTAGTCGCCTTCCCACTTTTTCGCGGCTTTTTGGTCCGCAAAAGGCCCAACCAATAGCCGGTCCGTTCTGCCCCACTCGGCTGTGAAGGCTTTCCGGGACTTTAGCAATCCCGCATAAGTTTTGGAAAGCTTGCGATAATCGAATCCAAGGGCATCGGCGTTTCCGGTCGCGATTTGTACCCAGAAGCGCGCAGGATGATCCTTTTCAGCCTTGGCCTTAGCCGCAAGCTTAGGATCGACTTTAACGACGGGTTTTAGCTTTTTCAAATCCACAGGAACTTGCGAGGGCCGCTGTTCGCTCTCCGGAATATCAATGGCCTCCACAATTGCACCCAAATCAAAGCGGGATGAGGCCACCGGCGCTGCAGGCGCGGGTTCGGGGGCTTTCATGGCAATAGCGGGTACCTGCGATACAGGAAGTGGTGCCGCCGTCGATCCGCTGCTTTGCGTTGGTTGTGGCGTAATGACCGCGGTCACAGCCACCGCCGTCGTCGGTACGGGCGTTATGGCAGCAGGCGGCTGCGTGCTTACTGGCTTGGGCGATGTAGCACTGACAAGTGGGCGAGCCGCTTCTGGGACCGGCAGCGCATTATTGCTTACGCTCGCAATTCGGGTGTTTTGCGGTTCATCTACCTTGCCACGCGCGGTGGCAGTGCCAAGCCGGGACGTGTCGGTCTTCGGAGTGCTTTTGCTTTCGCGCGATGGCGTAGCTTTTGGTCCAAGCGCTGTGCCCGATGGAATAAGGCGATTATCCCCGGAAACGACAGGCGCTTGC
Source organism: Sphingomonadales bacterium (assembly GCA_027488785.1). Lineage (GTDB taxonomy): Bacteria > Pseudomonadota > Alphaproteobacteria > Sphingomonadales > Sphingomonadaceae > Sphingorhabdus_B. The sequence goes on from JAIYAY010000026.1 coordinate 169,064, forward strand.
GGTAGCGTCGATGCAATTCGGCGGACCTGCTCACTATCCCGCCCGACCGCTTGGCCCGTTGGGAAGTGCCCCAAATGTATTGCCGCCGCTTTCTGCGCATCCGTCAGGGACGGCATTAGCCGGAAAAAGCGCTCCATACGCAGCGCCGAACTTGCATCCATGAACCCTTGGGCGACTTTCGTGGATTCACGCAGATCCCCTCGGGCCGCAAGCATGAAAGCGCGGGCCCGCCATGCAGCCGCGCTGTTGCGTTGCAGCAAAGGCAGCAGCATCGCGTCGGCGACTTCTTTTTGCCCCGAAAGCGACAAGGAAACCGCTTGGCGAATGATGAGGTCATCTGAGGTGGAGGCTGTTCGTGCTAATTTATAATCCTGCTGCGCGCGACCAAAATTACCCAAAAGGTCGAAGGCCAAGGCACGATCCAGCGCAATCGCGCGTTCATTTGCGCCAAGACGTACGGCTTGATCAAACAAACGCAGCGCTTCAAACGGATTTTCAGTACGCACGGTCGCCGTCGCCAAACCTGACACAATACGGCTGTTGCCAGGACGCAACGTATTGGCTCGCGTGAAGAAGTTCAAAGCAGCATTGGCATCCCCCAAAACAAGTGACGCGTTGCCAGCATCAGCCATGGCATCGGCATCGGAGGGATTAATGGATATCCGGCGCATCGCCGCACGCAACTCAGCCGCACCAGCGGGCTCCGAGATTATCGGTGCAACAGGGGTTGCCTGGTCAAGTGCCTCGAGCGCGCTTTCGTCAACGACTTGCGCGTACACGCCCGATGATAAAGCGAGCGCACAGAATATCCCTGCACCACGTAACATTGTCACATTCATTCGCCCTTATTGGTATGCCGATTGCCGGACGCAAAGCATGTTTACGCAATGCTCCGACAAACGGTTGCCTAAAGCGGACGAAATGACAGTGCGCTGCCCACGCAGCTTAGGAGTTGTTCTGCCTATCCAGAAAACGCGGAACGTTGACGCTGCTTGCGCCATCACGCCCCTTGTCATCTTCATCATCCGAGCGCGAGAGGCCACGTGACAAGTTCGACATGCGTTCAAACAACGTACCACCCGTGGGCAGGCGTGGCGCCGCACGCTCAGGTGCCTGTGTCACATCGACCGGTGCAGCCGATGGTGGATTTGTGTCTGCCGGCGTGTTCAGTTCGAGCGCATCGGCTCCTGCCCAAGACGTAGATGGAAAACCGTTCGACTCAGGCAGCTTTTCTTCGCTGGCTTCATTGGCTTGAGCGACTTCGTCATCAGCTTCTGGGGCTTCGAAATCGCTGCCTAGGACCAAGCTGTCGTCTTCTGCCTCATTTTCTGGTTCCGCTACCACGACTGGCTCTTCGACTGGCGCGGGATCGGTGCTTTCAAACAAAGATGCTGTTGGCGCAGGCGCCGCAACAACAGGCTCTGGTGCAGGACGGCTGAATGAAAATGGTGTGCGCGATTGTGGTGCTGGCGATGCGGCTACGCCGTCATTGTCGATACCGGTTGCGACAACCGAAACACGAATTTTGCCGTTCAGATTTTCATTGAAAGCCGAACCCCAGATGATGTTTGCATCAGGATCCACCAGCTCACGAATATGGTTCGCAGCTTCGTCCACTTCCATTAGGCGCATGTCTTCACCGCCGGTAATGGACACGATAACGCCCTTTGCACCTTGCATCGACACACCGTCGAGCAGCGGGTTAGCGATCGCCCGTTCCGCCGCTTCAAGCGCACGGCCATCGCCTTCGGCTTCGCCAGTGCCCATCATCGCCTTGCCCATTTCGTGCATGACGGACCGGACGTCGGCAAAATCAAGGTTGATTAGGCCAGGCATGACCATGAGATCCGTGATACCGCGAACGCCCTGTTGCAGAACTTCGTCGGCCAGCAAGAATGCCTCTTTAAAGGTCGTATTCGGGTTAGCGACCAAAAACAGGTTCTGGTTCGGAATAACGATGAGGGTGTCCACATGCTGTTGCAGTTCAGCAATACCGGATTCTGCAGAGCGCATCCGGCGCGATCCTTCGAAAAGGAACGGCTTAGTCACGACGCCAACGGTCAATATGTTCATTTCGCGTGCAGCCTGTGCAATCACGGGCGCAGCACCTGTTCCGGTTCCGCCGCCCATGCCAGCCGCGATGAAGCACATGTGGCAACCCGCCAAAGCGGACTTCACTTGCTCAATGGTTTCTTCTGCAGCGGCGCGCCCGACTTCGGGCCGCGAACCAGCACCAAGACCTTGCGTAATCTCGGGCCCAAGCTGAATGCGATAATCCGCAGGCGAAGCGTTCAATGCCTGCGCATCGGTATTAGCGACAACGAAATCGACGCCTTCCACCTTAGAGCTAATCATATTGGCAACCGCGTTACCGCCGGCACCGCCAACACCAATTACTGCAATTTTCGGCTTCAATTCGTCAACCATGGGTGGTCCGATATTGATGCTCATAATTTTATCCCCTTAGCCTCTTTGGCTTGTTCGAAATTTGCACGCTTTTGGCACAAAAGCGTGAAGGGCACATCAGAAAATTACCCTTTTTGCACAGGTTTCTGTCGGGCCATGAACGCGAACATATTACCTTCACGATTTAAGGCTTTTTTGTCGCCTTGAAGGTGAATTTAGGCGTTTACCGCCTAAAGATTCTCACGAACTGCGCGTTTTATACGTTCAATCAAACTTGGTATCGATCCGCCCAAATGGTCGGCGCGCAAATCATAACCCGATTGCAGTTCGATTCTCTCTGATGCCGCATAATGAATCAAGCCGACGAGCGTTGAGAATGCGGGGCCAGAATGCGCTTCGGGAATGCTGACAAGCCCGGCTGGACGGCCGATACGGACTGTGCGGCCCAATGCGCTCTGCATATGTTCGGCAACACCTTTTAATTCCGCGCCGCCGCCAGTCAGAACAACCTGATGCCCGGATGGCCCCGTAAAGCCCAGTGTTTTTAAGGCCTGCGCAACTTCGGTTACAATGCCATCGACGCGTTGACACACTACGGCATTCAACTGTGCCTTAGTGATGCGTGGGGCTTGATTGCCGGGTTCAACGCCATTTTCATCTGGGCCAATGTCGAGCACTTCTTGATGGTCGCGTGGGCTAGTCAGCGCCGAACCATGGAAGCATTTCAACCGCTCTGCCTGTGCGCGGCGAATACCAAAGACCGACGCTATGTCGTCGGTAATGTCCGAGCCGCCTTTTTGAATAGTCTCAAGTCCGACGAGCATCCCGCCAATAAACACCGACACGTTGGTCACGGCTGCCCCAAATTCGACCAGTGCAACACCCAGATCGCGCTCCTCCGCAGTCAAACAGGCAAGGCCTGTGGCAACCGGCCCGACGACGAGCGAATCAACGTCCAGATGCGCCGAGCGTACCGTCATATCCATGTTACGCACAGGTGATTGGTCGGCCAGAACGACATGCACATCAACACCAAGCCGATCTGCGTGCAGCCCGACCGGATTTGCCACACCGCCAACGCCATCGAGCGCATATAAAGTAGGTTGCATATGCAACGCAATTTTGCCGCCCGTTTGGATATTGGCGCGTCCGGCCTGAAGCAGTTCGTCGACATCGTCTTGCGTGATACGATCGCCGCCCAATTCGATTTCTACGGGGGCCAACATGCTATCGAGCCCACCTGACGACATGCCAACCCAAGCCCTATCAATGTTGAGGCCCGCAATACGTTCGGCTTGCTCTACCGCATGACGCACGGACAATTCTGCCTGTTCGACATCCGCAATGCAGCCACGGGTCACACCCCGGCTTTCGCGCTGACCAGTGCCGAGCACCAGCAGGTCGCCATTTTCGGTTTGCCGCGCGATTAACGCGGACACTTTGGATGAACCGATATCAATTGCCGAAATCAACCGTTCGGCACGCGCCGTTTTCATGCCGTTAATCCATTGTTTTTTGATGTTATTTCGTTTTTTTCGTCATTATCTTTATTTTCCACTTTAACAGGCTCTGCCTGTTGCACTTTAACAGCTTCTGCCTTTGGTGCTTTGCGGAAATAGGCGCGATTAGGGTCGCGCAGGTCAAAATGGATAAGGTCTCGGCCCAGCAAACGGTGGACACCGTCCAAGCGTGCAAAGTTCAGAAGTGCTTTGGCAGCTTCAGCCTCACCCTCTGGCAAAGCCAGCGTTTCGCCGGTCTGGAACTGCAAGTCCCAGCGTCGGTTACCTATCCAGCTTGCGCCTGAAACCTGCGACTTCAACGCCGAAGCATTGTCGAGCAAGGCGTTCAACGCGACGATATGTGTATTGGCTTCATTGCCATTCAAGGTTGGTAAATCACCGCCCTCACCCGCGCGGACATGTGCCAGAACAACACCGTTTGCGTCGATCAGCGAGTATTTCCCGCCCCGTTGCCATATCGCGGCAGGCTTGCGTTCGATAATCTCTACCGCCAATGTATCAGGCAAGCGCCGCGCAACGCGGGCGTCCTTAATCCACCCATATTGCAGCAAATCCGTACGCACCTTGTCGATATCCACCAAGGGCATCGCACGATCTTTTTCGGCGAGTACCAATTGATAGACTTTCAACTGGTCCACCCGTTCCATGCCCGTGACCTCGACACGCTGCACCTGAAAACCGGCCTTGGCAGCAAACGCGGCATATTGCTGGTACGCGGCCGCGGTCAGCCCTGCATATTGCGCAGCGGCAAAGGCAAGCAGTGTGAGAGCCGTCAATATAATCCAGGTAACAACGCGCTGCACATCCTGTTCGGAAAAAGGCAGCATACGTATCACCGTATCAACCCATGAAGCTTGCAGCACCTTTTGCCGGGAACTAGGGCTTTTTGCCTTGCGTTTTGCGGGCGCTTTGCGTGCGACACTAGCCATTATGCTACCGCCCCTTTAACCATCAGCGCCTCTTTGACGATAATGTCGACAAGCTGCTCATAGCTGATCCCGACATGACGCGCTTGTTCGGGCACAAGGCTGAGCGGCGTCATACCAGGCTGTGTATTGGTTTCGAGAACGAAAACACCGTCCATGCCCGCCGTATCATCCCAGCGAAAATCGGTACGCGAGGCGCCCTTGCAGCCGAGCAATTGGTGCGCGCGCAGAGCGGTTTCCAGCATATATTGGGCAATAACATCCGGGATTTCCGCAGGACAAATATGTTCGGTCAGCCCGTCTGTATATTTCGCATCAAAATCATAAAAGCCGCTCTTTGGCTTCAGTTCGGTCACGCACAAAGCCTTATCGCCTAACACAGCTACGGTCAGCTCGCGGCCTTTGATGAAGGGTTCAGCCAGCAGCCGGTCAAATTCCTGCCACGGCCCCTTGGCGTCACGCGCAATCGGGTGGCCGTAATTGCTGTCTTCGGTGACGATTGCTACCCCGACCGAGCTACCTTCGTTCACAGGTTTCAGAACATAAGGGCGCGGCAACGGATCAGCGACATATAAGCTTTCGCTGTCTACCATAGTGCCTTTTGGCATCGGAATTCCGGCGGGTACGAGGCATTGCTTCGTCAGTTCCTTGTCAATGGCAATAACCGACGTCACCATGCCGCTGTGGGTGTAAGGAATGTCCATCAAATCCAGCATGCCCTGCACCGAACCATCTTCACCAGGAACACCGTGCAAGGCGTTGAACACAACGTCAGGGCGAAGGGCCGTGAGGACTTGTGCGACATTGCGGTCCATATCCACGCGGCTGACCTGGTAGCCCAATTTTTCAAGCGCATCGGCCACACCATTACCGCTCATCAACGACACAGGGCGTTCGTTCGACCATCCGCCCATCAATACCGCAACGTGCATTTGCTTACTCATTTCGTTTCACCCACGCGCTGTATTTCCCATATGAGGTCGACGCCCGAATGCGCCAAGACGCGGGCGCGGACTTCTTCGCCCAGCGCCTCGATATCCGCGCTGGTTGCATCGCCTGTATTAATCAAAAAATTGGTGTGTTTTTCGGACACTTGTGCACCACCAATCTGAAGACCCCGGCATCCCGCAGCATCAACCAATTGCCATGCCTTATGGCCATCCGGATTCTTAAAGGTTGAACCGCCGGTTTTGGAGCGCAGTGGCTGTGATGCTTCGCGCGATGCGCTAATCCGGTCCATCTCCGCCTGAATCGCTTCGGGTTCACCCGGATACCCTTGGAAACGAGCCGCCACGACAATCGCGCCATCGGGCAATTCGGAATGACGATAGCGATAATGCAAATCTTCCACCGACAAGGTCGCGAGCGTTCCATCGCGCATCACCACATCACAATCGCGCAATATGTCCTTTACCTCGCCGCCGTAAGCACCGCCATTCATGCGCACAAAGCCGCCGACGGTGCCAGGGATCGAGCGCAAAAATTCTAAGCCAGATATGCCCTTGTCCCGCGCGGTCGAGGATACCAATATGCCCGACGCCCCTGCGCCGCAATCCAGCGTGATTGCGTCAATGCAGGCAACCTTCGCAAACGCCTTACCGAGGCGAACCACAACACCCCTGACGCCACCATCGCGAATAATGAGGTTAGAACCCAGGCCAAGCGCCATGACCGGTGTAGCAGGGTCAAGTTCGCGCAAAAACGATTGCAGGTCAGCTACGTCCTTCGGTTCAAACAATATGTCCGCGCTGCCACCCGATTTGAACCACACCAATGGGGCCAATGGCGCGCCTTGGGTCAAACGCCCTTCTACGTGCGGCACGGGCTGCGTGGTCATGCACGCACTGCCTTTATCGCGTCGGCAAGGCCAGCGGCCCATTTGGTGATATCGCCAGCGCCCAAGCACACGACGATGTCATTGCCCCGCGCTACCTCGGCCAACTTACGCGCCAAATCACCTGCATCTGCGACCGTCGCGGCGGAACGATGCCCCCGCGCCTTAATACCATGCACCAGCGCTGCGGCATCTATGCCGTCAATGGGCCCCTCACCTGCGGCATACACCGGGGAGATGAACACCATGTCGGCATCATTAAACGCTTGCTGAAAATCATCCATATGGTCGCGCAACCGGGTAAATCGGTGTGGCTGCGCCACGGCAATCACACGGCCCTGCGCGCCTTCACGGGCAGCAGACAGCACCGCGCGGATTTCGACGGGATGGTGGCCATAATCATCGATGATCGTGACTGCCCCATCAACAAGGGCTAGTTCGCCGACTTTGGTAAACCGCCGTTTGACGCCACCGAATTTATCAAAGCCATGGGCAACGGCCGCATCGCTCATCCCCATTTCAAGGCCAACCGCCACAGCGGCCAGCGCATTTTGCACATTATGGCGGCCCGGCATGGGAAGTCGAATATTCTTTATCGTCCGGAGCGACCCGTCGCGAGCGCGGACAACAACGTCGAAGCTGTTACCGCCGGGATGCGGGGTAACATTTTCGCCGCGAATGTCGGCCTGCGCCGAAAAGCCATAAGTAATAATCCGACGGTCGCGGATCTTCGGCAAAATCGCCTGCACTTCGGGATGGTCGAGGCACATAATAGCCGCACCGTAAAAGGGCACGTTTTCGACGAATTCGACAAAAGCGTTTTTGATCGCGTCGAAATCACCATAATGGTCAAGATGTTCGGGATCGATATTGGTGACAACGGCAAGCGTGCCATCAAGCCTTAGAAAACTGCCGTCGCTTTCATCCGCCTCAACCACCATCCAGTCGCTTGCACCAAGTCGTGCGTTGGAACCGTAGCTGTTGATAATGCCACCGTTGATGACCGTCGGGTCAATACCGCCATGGTCCAGCATAGCGGCAATGAGCGACGTTGTCGTCGTCTTGCCATGTGTGCCGGCCACCGCGACCGTGTGCTTCAACCGCATCAATTCGGCGAGCATTTCGGCGCGGCGTACCAAGGGTATGCGCCGTTCCAAAGCCGCATCGCGTTCTGGATTGCCTGCCTTTACCGCAGTCGATGTTACCACCACCGCAGCATCGCCAAGATTTTCGGCGCTATGACCAATCATCACTTTGATGCCGCGTTGGCGTAGGCCTTCGATGACATAGCTGTCGGCGATATCGCTGCCCTGCACTTGGTAACCCAAATTGTGCATGACCTCCGCAATGCCCGACATACCGATGCCGCCAATGCCGACGAAATGCACAATACCTATATCGGTTGGAACACCTCTCATGCTGCATTCTCTTTGGCTAGTGCGGGGGATGGGCTGAAACCGCCACCGGATTGGGCTTGTGATTTTATTCCATGCATTATGGGGGCGCGGCCAAAGGATTCTACTAGATCGGCAAGATCGGCAACCGCATTAGGCCGACCACAGCTTTTGGCGGCCTTGGCGGCATTTTCCATCGCTCCGGGCTCGAATGCTATGATCTGTATCTGCTTGGCTAGCTCCAATGCCGTGAATTCTGGCTGCGCGATGGCGCGCGCGCCGCCCGCTTCGACCATTTCTTTGACATTGTAGCTTTGGTGATCGTCGGTCGCGCTGGGCAGTGGGACCAATATCGCTGGCCGTCCCGCGCATGTTAGCTCGGCAATAGTCGACGCCCCTGCCCGCGATATCACCATATGCGCCCAGCCAAGCCGCTGCGGCAAGTCTGGCAAATAGGTTGCCAGCTCTGCTGGAATATCATGGGCAGCATAAGCCGCGCGCACGGCATCAATATCTTCAGCGCGGCATTGCTGCGTCACTTGCAAACGCCGCCGTAAACTGACCGGCAAATTCGACAACCCGTCAGGTACGACATTGGAAAGCACTGTCGCGCCCTGGCTTCCGCCCGTCACCAGCACGCGGAAGATGCCGTCGGTCGATAAAGCTGGATAAGGCTGGTCCCGCAAATCAAGCACATCTTCGCGGACCGGGTTACCAACCAGATGCACTTTGCTGGCATGGCGGGGCGATAGGCGCAGCACGTCGGGATAAGAGGTAGCGATCGCGTTTACTTGCCGTGCTGTGAAACGATTGACGCGGCCAAGCACAGCATTTTGTTCATGAATAATCGTCGGTATTTTCTCGGCAAAGGCACCGAGCAATGCCGGAAACGCCGGATACCCGCCAAAGCCCACCACGGCGCTGGGCGCAAAATCTTCATATAGGCGGCGCGCCATAGCACGGCCTTCGGCAATCGCCTTTAGGCCGGGAAGCCAGCTCGACAGATTTTTAGTAATGCGGCCAGCGGGCAGCTTATGCGTCGCCATCTTATCAGGACAGCCCGGAATTTTGGCACCACGCTCGTCGGTAATAAGCGCCACATGATGCCCCCGGTTGATCAGCTCCTGTCCCAGCGCAAAGGCAGGAATCAAATGCCCGCCAGTACCGCCTGCAGCCAACACATAATGACGAGAAATGGTCATGGCCTGTGTCCCTTCACCATATAAAGCGACCGGTCAAGATATGGGTTTCGCTTTGTTAATGCGAGTATAAGACCACATGTAATTGAAAGCGCCAAGGTCGACGATCCGCCATAGCTGATGAACGGTAGAGTCATGCCCTTGGATGGGAAAACACCCAAATTCACGGCAATGTTAATCATCGCCTGTCCGCAAAATTGCGCACCAAGGGCCGTTACCGCCATAACCACAAACTGGTCTTTCTCATCTAACAGGCGGATGATAATACGGACCAAAATCGCGAAGTATAAAATGGCAATGACCATGCAGGCCAAAAGACCAAATTCTTCACCGATGACCGAGAAGATATAATCGGTATGCCCCTCAGGCAGTGAATATTTCTTTATGCCAAGCCCTGGACCAAGGCCAATAAAGCCCCCATTTGTTAAAGTCGCCATCGCCATTTTGTCATGTGTCAGCCCCTCAGTACCGAAAATCCAGGCGTCTATTCGCTGGGTTGCGACGGGGTAGAAATTATAGGCGAGAAGGATGAACACTATGCCACTGATCACGAGGAACCAAAGGCGGCTTGCAGGCACGCCAGCGACCATCATCAGGGCGAACCATGTGCCCATGAACAAAATAGATTGCCCAAGGTCAGGTTGCAGCAACAGGAAAAAACACACAAGCCCAGTTGCGATGCTGGTAAGGAAAAGAACGGGCAAGCTTGGATCTTTCAACCGCCAGCTAATAATCCACGCCATCATAACCGCGAAAAAGGGTTTCAGAAACTCAGACGGCTGAAGCCCCGCAAAACCAGGTCCAATCCATCTTTGCGACCCGTTCACCTCACGTCCTAACAGGGGCACCAAAGCAAGCAGAACAAAAAAAACGCAGAAGCCGTAGACGGCAAAGCGTCGCGCTTGTTCGCGCGAGGACATCGACACCAGAAGCATGACGGGAATACCAATGAGGACCCACATCAATTGCCGATAAAAGAAATAAAGCGAAGAAAGCTCGGTCGTTGACGAAGACAGCCGCTGGGCGCCTGCCGGCGATGCCGCAGCGACAGCAAGCAAACCAATGGCGATCAGCACCATCATCAAAGACAGCAACACGCGGTCGAGTTCCCAGAACCAAACGCCCAATGGCGAACGGTCGCCGCGGCCAAGGCGATTGGCAAAGCCGATCTTGCCGGTTTTGGCCGCAAGGACCCAAGGCGCCTCTTTGCTATCGCTCATAATGCTTCCACAATCGCACGAAACGCATCGCCGCGGGCTTCGAAGTCTTTGAACTGGTCAAAGGACGCGCAGGCGGGCGAAAGCATGATAACGTCGCCTGGCTGTGCTTGGGCGGCAGCTGAATGCACCGCTGCGCCCATCATTTCGCTGCGTTCCACAGGCATATGCGGCGATAATAATTCATGGAACAACGGACCGGCCTCGCCAATGGTGTATGCTTTTACAACATGACCAAAATTGGGGATGCATTCGTCCAGATTGTCGGTCTTTGGCAATCCGCCAACGATCCAATGCACGCGGGGATAAGCGGCCAAGGCAGGCGCCGTCGACGCCGCATTTGTTGCCTTGCTGTCGTTCACAAATAATACGCCATTACGCTCGGCCACAACTTCCATACGATGCGCCAGTCCGTTGAAGCTGCGCATCGCGGGCCGCCATTGGGCCTCCGTCAGCCCTAGCGCTTCGACGATGGCAATGGCCACCGCAATATTCTGCAAGTTATGCGGCCCTTGAAGCGCAGGCCATTCGGCCTGACCGCATACCAATTGCGGATCGGCGAGATGCACCCATTCCGCTCCACGTCGCGCACGCACATCATTATAGACGCGTTCGGTATCGGCATCGCCTTTGCCAAAAACAGCAAACTCTTTGCCCGTTTGCATCTCAAACAGCCGCGCTTTTGACGCCATATAGGCTGCATAGCCATCATAGCGGTCGAGATGGTCTGGCGAGAGGTTAATGAGTGCAGCGGCATCGCAGGCAAGGCTGTGCGTGATATCAATCTGGTAGCTTGAAAGCTCAAGCACATAAACGCCGCCTGCGGGCAATGGTGCTTGCGACAATATGGGCAAGCCAATATTACCCCCCATACGGACGGGGATTGCTGCGCTTTCCAACAAATGATGCACCAAGGCCGTCGTCGTGGATTTACCATTGGTTCCGGTAATACCGACAACACGATGCGGCGGCAGGTTCGGCCGTGCCATTGCGAACAATTCGATATCACCAATAAGCGGGATGCCTGACGCCTTTGCCTTATCGGCAATAGGGTGGCGGTTAATTGGAACGCCTGGCGACACAACAATGGCCGTGTAGCCCGTCAAGTCACTCAGCAATGGATCGGTAATCGTCGCAATGTCGGCAACCTTGGCGCGCGCGCCTTCGTCATTGTCCCATGCCAATACTTCTGCCCCGCCGGCGACAAGCGCTCGCACAGCCGAAAGGCCCGAGCGCGCAAGTCCCAATATTGCGAACTTCCGGTCTTTAAAGGCAGGGGTAGTGATCATCTGAGTTTGAGGGTAGATAGCCCCGCAAGCGCCAATACGAAAGCCACAATCCAAAAGCGGATGACAACGGTCGGTTCGGACCAGCCAAGCTGCTCAAAATGGTGGTGAATTGGCGCCATGCGAAAAATGCGCTTTCCCGTCCGCTTGAACCAAAACACCTGAATAATAACCGATAGCGCCTCAACCACGAAAAGCCCGCCAATGATGGCGAGTACAAACTCATGGTGCGCTACAACAGCAATCGCACCGAGTGTTCCGCCCAAGGCAAGGCTTCCGGTGTCACCCATGAATACCGCTGCCGGGGGGGCGTTAAACCACAAAAAAGCAAGTCCAGCGCCGACAATCGCACCGCACAACATGGCGAGATCCCCTGCCCCCAAAAAGAACGGAATACCGAGATATTCCGCATATTTCGCATTACCCACCATGTAGACGATTAACATAAATGCGAGGGAGGCAATTATGACGGGCATGGTCGCAAGGCCATCCAGACCGTCAGTTAGATTCACAGCATTTCCAAAGGACACAATTACAAACGCGCCAAAAGGCACATACCACCAGCCCAAATCGATGATGGGTCCATTGACGAAAGGCAGATATAAATTGCCACCCGATTGCCAGACGATCAGCGATACCGCGACGCCAGCAATGGCAAATTCCCATAACAACCGGACCTTGCCGGACACGCCCTTGTGGCTACGCTTCTTGACCTTGTCATAATCGTCGAGAAATCCAACGATTCCAAATCCAGCGGTCACCAATAAACAGGCCCAGACATAGATGTTTTTCAGGTCCATCCACAAAAGCATTGAAATTCCGACCGAAACCAAGATCATCAAGCCGCCCATCGTGGGCGTACCGACCTTCGCAAGATGGGTTTGCGGTCCGTCGGTTCGGATAGGTTGCCCCTTGCCCTGACGCACACGCAGCATGCTGATAAAGCGTGGCCCAATCAACAGGCCGATAACCAACGCAGTGGCCACTGCCGCCCCAGAGCGGAAACTTAAATAGCGGATGAGGTTTAAAACACCGGGAAACCCAAGATACTCGGCCAAAAGATATAGCATCAGTTTTTCCCATCCGTCAGCGCGTTGACGATTAAGGAAAGTCCCATACTATTGGAACCTTTGACCAAAACCGTATCTGATGCGCAAAGATATTGTTGCAGGACGCCAAGTGCCTCCTGCGCGGTCGCGCAATGCGCGAATTTCTTGGGCCCCTCAACCCCTGCTTTCAACTCTTCGGCGAGAATTTCCATCTCTTGACCGACAAGGATTGCAAAATCGACCTTTGCGGCGGCCAAGGGTGCGGCAAGCGCGCTGTGATAATGATTAGCCTTGTCGCCCAATTCCTTCATCGAGCCCAAAACCGCAATGCGCCGTCCGCCATCCGACAGTCCCAGCTGGTCAATCGTTGCGGCCATGGAGGCTGGGTTGGCATTGTAGCTTTCGTCGATCACATGGACGCTGCCGCCAGTGACAGCCACATCATGCCGAGCGCCGCGTCCGGATAAGCCGCCCATTTCGGCCATTGCCAGACCCGCAGATGCCAAATCGCCGCCAGCGGCCAGCACAGCGGCCAATACGGCCATGCTGTTGGCAATCCAATGCTGACCAGGTTGCGACAAATTGAAGCACAACATCGCGTCGCGCACTTTTGCGGTGATCCGCGTGCCATTATCAGCAGTGATGAGATGGTCGATAACACAGACATCGGCCTCAGGGCTGAAGCCAAAGGACATTATGGAATCGGAATATTTTTCTGCCGCAGCGCGCAGACGTGGGTAATGCACATTATCCGCGGGCAATATGGCCGTGCCGCCTTTAACTAAGCCTTCGAATATCTCTGCCTTAGCATCGGCAATGCCGCTTTCATCCTTGAAAAATTCGATATGCGCAGGGGCAATTGTCGTGATGATGGCGACATCGGGCCGGACAATATGGCTCAATGCGCGCATTTCGCCCGCATGGTTCATACCCATTTCGAATATGCCAAAGTCGCAATCTGCGGGCATCCGCGCCAGACTTAAGGGCACGCCGACATGGTTGTTATAGCTTTTTACTGAACGGTGCGCCCACCCGCGTGAGCTACGGTCAAGTGCGGCGAACAAGGCTTCCTTGGTACCGGTCTTACCTGCAGAGCCCGTTACGCCAATGATCTTTGCCTTCGTCCGCGCGCGCGACGCATGACCCAATGCCTCCAAAGCCTGCATAGTATCGGCGACTAGGATATGGGGGTGCGCCACTGGCTGCGACACAATCGCCCCCGCTGCGCCATTGGCAAATGCCTTGTCGACGAACAAATGCCCGTCGGTCTCGGCGCCCTTCAAGGCCAAAAACAGATCACCCTTGCCGATTTCACGCGAATCAAAGGCAACACCCGTAACATCAAAATGCCCGGACGCGGTCCCGCCCGTTGCGGCGAGCAGTTCTTCAAAAGTCCATAACGGGTTCATGCTGCGCATTCCCTTGCAACTTCAACATCGTCAAAAGGCAAAACACGGCCCATGATGATTTGCCCTTGTTCATGCCCCTTGCCCGCGATCAGGACGATGTCGTCCGGCTCGGCATGTTCAATGGCAAAAGCAATTGCGTAACGCCGGTCGCCAATTTCATGTGCGCCTTTCGCACCGGCCATGACGTCAGCCCGGATAAGCGACGGGTCTTCACTTCTCGGGTTGTCGTCGGTGACAATCACAATGTCAGAATCCGCCACCGCCACCGCGCCCATTTCTGGACGCTTGCCAGTGTCGCGGTCACCGCCCGCACCAAATACGGTGATAAGCTTGCCCTTGGTATGGGGACGCAAAGCCGCAATCGCCGCACGCAAGCCGTCGGGCGTGTGCGCATAATCGACATAGACAGGCGCACCGCTTTTGGTAATCACAGCGCGTTCCAAACGTCCGCGCACCGGCTGCAACCGTGCCAGATGCGACAGCAGGTTTTCAACCTCTCCACCGCTTGCCATGACCACGCCTGCTGCGACCAATGCATTCGCGGCCTGATAGGCGCCGATTAACGGTAGCTTTATTTTGTGCACATCGCCTTGAATACGCAGTTCAAGCGTCTGCCCAAGTTGAGTAGGTTCGCGCGACAATAATTGGATGCCCTTGCCCTTTTCGCCAACCGTAATCAGACGCAGGTCCCGTTTGCGCGCACGGGCAATCGCTTGGTCGGACCAGACATCGTCCGCCCAAATAACGGCGCAGCCATTTTCGTCTACGACGTCGTCAAACAGCCGCATTTTTGCTTCAAAATAAGCTTCCATCGTTCCATGATAATCGAGATGGTCGCGGCTCAAATTGGTAAAGGCCGCTACCGAAACCGGAACGCCTTCGCTGCGATATTGGGACAGGCCGTGGCTTGATGCCTCAAATATAGCATGACTTACACCTTCGCGTGCCAGGCCTGACATATTCGCAAGAAAGGTTACGATGTCAGGGGTAGTCAGCCCAGTCTTGGCCTGATCCGAGGCCGTAATGATCCCAAGCGTGCCAATCGATGCGGCATTATGCCCCGCCATCCGCCAAAGCTGCCGCGTGAGTTCTGCGGTGGATGTCTTACCATTGGTTCCAGTGACGGCCGCAACATGATCTGGAAATGGCTGGAAAAACTTAGCAGCAAGATGCGCAAAGGCTTGGCGCGGATTGGCCTCAGCAATATGAAGTGCGCCGCGCACCAAAGCTTCAGGACGCGCGACAACGGCTACAGCTCCAGCGGCGATCGCATCGTCGATAAAATCTTCGCCGTTAAATGCCGCGCCTTCAAATGCCCCAAAAATCGTGCCGGGCGCAATCTTCCGATGGTCGATGGCAAAGCCGGTCACTGTTATGTCGGCGAATGCCGTATCGGCTCCGCTTACCAATCGCCCGAGCTTCACTATTGCTCTCCCTTCGCCTTCCACAATAAAGGCATCAATTCGGAAACATCAACATCGCGTTTCATATCCGGTAGAATCCCCACCAAAGGACCAATGCGAGTCACTGTTTTCTGCACGACGGGCGCAGCGGTATAGCCTGCTGTCCGTTGAAAGCTGGATGCCTCGGTGCCCTTTGGTTCGTCCAACATGGCAAGCACGACATAACGCGGATTGTCCATCGGGAATGCAGCAGCAAAGGTCGCAACCACCAGATTGCGGCTATATCCGCCAATGCCGGGCTTTTCTGCTGAGCCGGTTTTACCGCCAACTCGGTAGCCCAAGGCATCGGCTTTCTTACCCGTGCCATCGACGACAATCATGCGCATCATTTGACGCATTCGCGCGCTGGTTGCGGCAGTAAACACCCGTTTTCCAGGTATTTTTGCGCCGGGCTTGGTTTTGAACATTGTTGCTGGGCGATAGATACCGCCATTCACCATAGCAGCGTAAGCGCTCGCCAAATGTAGCGGTGTGACAGAAATGCCATGGCCATAGCCAACGGTCATATTTGTCAGGCGACCCCATGTTTTGGGATAAAGCGGCATTGCTTTTTCCGCTAGCTCAATTTCGGGACGCGCATTAAAATGCATCGTACGTAAC
This sequence comes from Sphingomonadales bacterium, assembly GCA_027488785.1. Lineage (GTDB taxonomy): Bacteria > Pseudomonadota > Alphaproteobacteria > Sphingomonadales > Sphingomonadaceae > Sphingorhabdus_B. Next base: position 185,367 of record JAIYAY010000026.1, read on the forward strand.
ATCGCATCCATACGAGCCGCACCCAAATTGTCGGCAATTTGCGCAGTGACGACGTTTGAGCTGTGTATCAGCGATTCTGGTGCGTTAATCCAGCGATCTAAAGGGTGCGAATCCCGAATTTTGAACTTGCCAACCTGAAGCGGCCTTGTCGCGTCATAACGCACCGAAAGGTCACGCACGGTGCCAGCATCCATCGCCGCAGCAACCGTTAATGGCTTGAAGGTGGAACCAAGCTCATAGACGCGGTTGGTAACATTATTGGTCTGCCGCGTAATTGGGTAGCGGCCGTCAACAATGGGCTGCCCGTCATCAGGAATATTGGCGAAAGAAGGCCGGTTTGGGTTAAACGATGGCAAGGTTGCCATGGCAATGACTTCGCCCGTTTGCACATCAAGGATAACGCCCGCCGCACCTTTGGCCGACGTTGCCGCCATGCCAGATGCAAGCTCACTTTCAAGCGCGGCCTGCACGCGGACATCTAGCGCAAGGTTCAATGGCGCCGAACGCTTGGATGGGTCGCGCAGATAGTCATTCATGACCCGCTCCATACCCATCGCGCCTTTGCCGTCGCGGTTTACAAAACCCAGAACATGCGCCGCCATGTCGTGCTGCGGATAGAGACGCGTGGCCTCACGCGGAAACTCGATAGCGATCTCGCCAAGGCTATGCACCTGCCGAACTTGCTCTGGCAACGCGCGTTTCCGCAAATAGCCAGGCTTGTTCGCGGTCAATTTGGCGTAAAATTCAGAAGCCGGTGTATCGGGGAAAATTGTCGCCAATTGATTGGCCAATTGTTTGCGATCACCCAAGATTTCCTCAGGCTTTACCCAGATCGCATAGCCATAAATGCTGCGCGCTAACGGGATACCGTTACGGTCTACAATATCGCCGCGTTCTGGAACATATTCGGTGCTCGTCGCACCATATGCCCGCGTGCTCTCAAATAATGCCAATGTAGCAAGGCGACCGATCAACAGCACGACAAACATGCCAAAAGCCACCAATAGAATAAGCATGCGCCAAAAACCCTGCGCCGCAAATGGCGGAGGATTAACGCCGCTTTTCCGAGTGGTTGTGCGGGCCAGCTGGGGATTCATCAGCGGCGGCGTTCATTCGCGGACTTGGCCGAAATGTCCCGCAGCAAGTCGTCGGACAAAAGCGTTTCGTCCATACGCGCTAGTCGCTCGGTCCGGGTCTGTTCAACCTTTGGTGCCACAGGCTTTGGCGCCGCGCGCTTTGCTGGCTCGGCGAAAATTGGGGTCGCAACGGCCGTTGCAATCGCGGTCGACTTTTTCACCACAGCCTCAATTGTTGGCGCAGGGTTAGCCTGGTTCGCGCTAGGTGCAACATCAATATCTGCGGAAGCCATCATCACGGGTTTCGTTTGTTGCAGATCTCCGGTCAGTTCTGCAAGTGCTGCTTCACCATTAACGAATTGCTGCGCCGCTGGTGGCTGATAACCGTATAAAAGCTCGTTCCATTCCTCAAGCTGCTGAAGGCTAGCACGCGTCCGGATTTCCGCTTGGAGAAAGCTGATTTCCCGCTTTGTCTCAAGAATTTCGCGATCAACCGCGACCAAGTCGCTGTGCGTCGCCGCAACATTGAGCGACAATGGGTACAACAGAATAGCAACCATGAAAACCAAGGCCAACCAGCCGAGATTCTGAAGTCTTTTCATTGCGAGACTCATGCTGCAAGTCCTCCTGTTGCCCATGCGGGGGCGTGTGTGCGGGTTGCGGAACGCAAGGTTGCCGACCTTGACCGCGGGTTGCGGGCGAGCTCAGCGTCCGATGGCCGGACTGCCTTGTCTGCTTTATGGAAAGTGGGTGCTGGGCCGTCGCTGCCAACCATGGGCGCGTGGCGCGATCCTGCGGCCTCTGCTCCGCTGCGGCGGCGCAGAAATTGCTTTACGATGCGATCTTCAAGACTGTGGAAGGTGACAACAGCTAAACGGCCACCTGGCTTCAACATACGTTCAGCAGCCTCAAGACCGTCGGTTAGCTCATCCAATTCGCGATTCACATGAATGCGAAGAGCTTGAAAGGCTCGTGTAGCTGGATCTTTCGGCGCGCCGGGCTTATGGCCAACGGCCTTGCGGACAATCGTGGCCAATTGCGCAGTGGTTTCTATAGGCCGCGCAGCAACAATCGAACGCGCTATGCGGCGTGAGCGATGCTCTTCGCCATAACGGAAAATAATGTCGGCAATGTCTGCCTCTTCGGCTTCGTTGACGAAGTCCGCTGCTGACATGCCGTCCTGGCCCATACGCATATCAAGCGGGCCATCCTTTTGGAAAGAAAAGCCGCGCTCGGCGCGATCAAGCTGCATCGACGAAACGCCGATATCCAATACGACGCCGTCGACCGACGAAATGCCGTCGGCCGTTAAGACATCGTCCATGTTAGAAAAACAGGCCGCGTAAAGACGCAAAGCGCCCTCGCTGCGGCCTGCAAGGTCCGCACCTTCTTTAAGGGCATCGGGATCGCGGTCGAACGCGAAAACGCGCGCACCGCCAGCCAGTATCGCTTGACTGTATCCACCTGCACCAAAGGTACCATCCACGACCTCAGCACCAGGGGTGATGGCGAGAGAGTGAATTACTTCATCCAGTAAGACTGGAATATGGGGGGCTAAAGCGCTCATTTGTCGCGCTTTGCCTGGGACAGCCAATAATTTAGCTCGTCCTTAACGGGGTTAAATGCTGCAGGCGCTTCCTTCAGGAATATGTCGGGGTTCCACAGCATAAAATGCGTTGTCGCACCAAAGAAGAAAGCGCGATCTTCAATGCGACCGAAATGCTTGAGCATCGGTGACAGCACGAAACGACCACTCGCCTCAAACGCAGTTTCGAAAATGGAGGATGCTGAAACGCCAGCGATTTCGCGATCAAATTCGGTACCGCGATTAACGGCGCTTTGCCATTGGGCTTCGATATCGGCGCGCAACTTCAGGCGTTCGGAGGCGCCAAAACCGATGAGGCAAGGCAAGGTGGAATGGCGCGATATACACACGCTGTTGCTGCCGCTGGATTGTTGGACGCTGTCGCGCAGTTCTGCGGGAATGGTCGTACGGCCTTTGGCGTCGACATTCGACACCCCCGAACCTGCATAAACGACCAACGCTGACACTGCCTGAACCACCCCTCGAAAAAGGGCGCAGATCTCTAATCATGGCGAAGCATTTCGCCATGCGGACGCCGTAGCGACCGATAGAATCAGGAATCCACCCCTTGATGACTATGCATAGCAAGGGATTTTATGGATGAAAAGAGGGATTTTATGGAAAAACTATATTATTTTTCGCAAAAATGTCGAAAATCGGTCACTTCCTGTTCATTGCTCCAAAAATAGCCGACATAATGGGATCAATTTTATCGCGCCCAAATGCCCAAAATCCAACGTTTTGCGAATGATATCGGCACCAATTTCTCTCTTGCTTATCATTGTTCCACAAAATCCCCATGCAGCCCCTTGTCGTCGTGCAGCGCCTTCAAAAGCGCTTGCAACAGGGCCATATTGGCAAATTCATCCTTCCCAGTGAGGATCCGCATGCCTCGCCCTTCCCAGAAGGCGGTATCGAGAAAATCGGCATCGGCCACAAGCACCGCGCGCCCTTTGCCAATCCGACAATCGGCCAAAAGGCCTTTGGCCAATATAGTGCAGCCGCCTTTGTCGCCGTTCGCTTTGGGCAACCATTCTCCTGCTGTTACAGTCCGGATATTGAACAGACCAATTTTGCGCATAGAGGCCGGTGCCTCATCTTCAAGCGGCAAGACCAGCTCCACTCCCCAATAATCGAACAAGGGCGACAGCATGGAGGTGAACAACGGACGCCGTTTATCGCCCAAGGGGTAAAGGCTACCCCATTGCAAGGCGGGGTCCGCGAGTATCAACACAAGGCCACCCTGCCGGACCCAATTGTCGATCCAGACCAGTTCGCTTGGCGCAAAAGCACGCGGCTGCGCAAATAGGAGCAATTGCTTTGGCTTTGGCGCCCACGCCTTTAGATCATCGATGGGCGTGATATTATATTGGGCGCTCAAACGCGTAAATGCGGGATGCGGGGCAGCGTCCTTGGCGAGATCGGCCTCAATACCCCCCTCGCTCCATTGCAGCGGCAGCGTTGTCATCAGCCCCAATCGAGGCTTTGGACGACTGTCCACTGGAGGTGCAGTGGTAAAGCCAGCGAACAAAAGCAAAAACATAAGAACCGCCAGCAAAGCGACAAGCAGCCACTTTCTGCCACCGAACCGGGCCAATCGATCCATCACTAAATAGATGTCACCGCGCCGGCGCAGATGAAAGCGGTGTTTGCGCCGCGTCCTTGGCCGCTCTTTCGGAATCGGTCTCCTTGGCGACCGGGGTAACGCCTAGCTCCGCTAGAGGCTCATCCGGCGTCGCATCCTTGTCGGTTATCAAGGGCGCAGCGTCAGGCACGCCACCTGTTTGTGGCCCGTCGCTCACCCGATCAAGGACCATATTGGCCAATATCACAAACAACAGCACCACGACGAGACCAACAAGCCCCACCTGAATGCGCTGAATTGCGGATTGCTTTTGTTCGGCCATATGCGTTTTCCTTACACCCCAATATTGCTTTTAGTTGCTTTGCTGCCAAGGCATAATGGGAAGGTTTTTGCTGCGCATCCACGCGGGGTTATAAATAGTCGACAAATAGCGAAAGCCCGTGTCACACAATATCGTAACAATGCGTTTACCCGGCCCCAGATGCTTTGCCAGCGCAATGGCGCCAGCCACGTTGATCCCCGACGATAGCCCAAGGCAAAGCCCCTCCTCCGCCAAAAGTCGCCGGACCCAGACAAGCCCCTCTTCATCGGAAATGCGGAATTGTGTATCAATCGGCGCACCCTCGAGATTGGCGGTGATCCGACCCTGCCCGATGCCTTCAGCGACAGAACTGCCCTCGGCGCTTAATTCGCCGCATGCATAATAATTATAAAGCGCCGCACCATGCGGATCCGCAAGAGCGATAGTAACGCCTTCATCCTTCGCCTTTAGACCAAGCCCAACGCCCGCGATCGTCCCGCCTGTGCCAGCAGCGCAAATAAAGCCATCAATTTTGCCATCCATCTGCGTCCAGATTTCTTCGGCCGTCGTTTCGATATGCGCGCGACGATTAGCGATATTGTCGAACTGGTTTGCCCAGACGGCATTTTCGGTTTCCTCGGCAAGCCGGCGTGAGGTATGCACAAAATGCCCAGGGTTCGCATAAGGCGCAGCAGGCACAAGCACGAGCTCTGCACCTAAAGCGCGCAACGTGTCCTTTTTCTCTTGGCTCTGCGTTTCGGGCATGACGATAATAGTCTTATACCCAAGCGCATTACACACCAATGCAAGGCCAATGCCGGTGTTCCCCGCTGTGCCCTCGACGATTGTCCCGCCGGGTTTCAAAAGCCCCTGCCGCTCGGCATCACGGACAATGTAAAGCGCCGCGCGGTCCTTTACCGACGCACCGGGATTCACATATTCGCATTTGCCAAAAATATCACATCCGGCTTCCTCGCTTGGTCCATTCAGGCGGACGAGCGGAGTGTTGCCAATCAAATCTAGTGTTGAGCCAAGCGTGTTCATATCGCCGATAGCTAGGCGCGTTCATGGCCAATCGCAAGACGGTCTGGCTTTGGGCGCGACAATATGCGGGCCAAAGACGGAAATACTAAGAAAATATATTTCAAATATTGTTATATTATATCATTACGCGTAAAGCATCAGTCTATCTTTCGTTCTTATGGATGACGTTCTCTTATGAAAACCGCCTCGCTTCTTACGATATCTGCAAGTATTTCCGCATTATCGCTGGCTATGGCCACGCCCGTTTATGCGCAGCAGAGCAACACGGTTTCGACCGAAAGCAATACGGTGTCTGACGATTTTCACGGGACTGACGATATCGTTGTCACCGCGCCTTATGTCGAACGGCTCGACATTCTATCAGGCACGTCGACGATTTCGGGCGAAGTACTCGCAGAAAAAACGCGAGCGCAATTGGGTGATATCCTCACTAGCCTACCTGGCGTTTCGGCGACGAGCTTCTCCCCAGGTGCATCGCGGCCCGTGCTTCGTGGGTACCAAGGGAACCGCGTTACCGTCCTCACCGATGGCATTGGCAATATCGACGCCTCCAACACGTCGGCCGATCATGCGGTGACCATCGATACTTTAACGATCGAGCGGATTGAAGTGCTGCGCGGGCCAGCGGTCTTGTTATTCGGCGGCCAAGCCGTGGGCGGCGCGGTTAATGCGCTCGACAAAAGGATACCGCGATCCATCCCGGACGAAGGCATCCACATTGATGCATTGGCCGGATATGGCAGCGCCGCAAGCGACTGGTCCGGCGGTGCCTCGATTGATATGCCGATCACCGACCGGGTCATCGTCCATCTCGATGGCAGCTATCGCAACAGTGATGATCTGCGTTCTGGAGGCTATGTTCTGTCCCCATATCTGCGCGCTGAGGTGCTAGACTTCGCAGCGGAGGAAGCAAGCGAAGGCCATCTCGAAGAAGCGTCCGAAGCACGCGAGTTGGCGGATCAGCGCGGCCGCATTCCCAACAGCGCGGTAAAAAGCTGGACCGCTGGTAGTGGCATTGCGTTTATCGACGAGGGCGGCAATCTCGGCGTATCTTACAGCATTTACGACACAAATTACGGCATCCCTGCCCGCCCCGGCGCATCCCATGCGCATGGAGGCGAAGAACATTCAGAAGGCGAGGAACATGCAGAAGGTGAAGTGCCAGTCACCATCGGCTTGCGACAATATCGCTTTGACCTGCGCGGTGAAGTCAATTTAAGCGACGACTTGTTCGAAAAATTGCGTCTGCGCGCGGGCTATGCCGATTATACCCATACCGAATTTGAAGGCGACGAAGTCGGCACCGTCTTTAACAGCCAAGGTATCGAGGCGCGGGTCGAATTGGTACAGAATGACCGCAACGGCTGGCGCGGGGCTAGCGGCCTCCAATATCAGACCCGCGATTTGGAAGCCATTGGGGCAGAGGCCTTTGTCCCGCCCAACACAACGCAGCAATTTGGTCTATTCACTTTGCAGGAATATACCAAAGGCAATCTGGATGCCGAAATCGCTATACGGTTTGACACTGCAAAACTGCGCGCCGACACTTTGGGCCTTTCACGCACGTTCAACAATGTCTCGGCCGCATTTGGCTTAGGCTACCATATTGGCGATCTGAAGATCGGTGCGAATATTTCGCGGACGGGCCGTGCACCAGCGGTAGAGGAGTTATTCTCTAACGGACCGCATATCGCGACCCAAGCCTACGAAATGGGTGACCCTGATCTGAAAAGCGAGCGCGCTTGGAATGGCGAACTCTACGCGCGTTACGATACGCCGGGTACCGCGTTCAGCGCTACGCTGTACACCAACCACTTCGACAATTTCATTTATGAGGCCGAGACCGGCGACATCGAAGATGATTTGCCCGTGTTCCAATATTTCCAAAATGACGCCAAGGTTTGGGGCATGGAATTTCAGGCGTCCCAGCGCCTAGCCCGCATTGGCAGCTCCAACCTGACGGTCGATGGCGTTGCGGATTATACACGCGCCAAAATCTCGTCAGGTGGCGGTGACGTCCCGCGGATCCCGCCCTTGCGCTTGCTGGGCGGGGTTGAGTTGACCAATGCAAGTTTTGACCTGCGTGGCGAAGTCGAATTTAACGATGACCAGACGAAGACCGCGACATTTGAAACGCCAACACATGGCTTCACTTTGGTCAACGCTTCGGCAACCTGGCGGCCGTTCGGGCGGGATCGTAACATTGCGCTGATCGCGTCGGCGAACAATATCTTCGACGTCACCGCCCGACGCGCCGCCTCCTTTACCAAGGATTTTGTGCCTTTGGCTGGTCGTGATTTCCGAGTGACGGCTCGCGTCAGTTTTTGATCGGCAACGATTGCTCAGACGCCGTCAAGGGGTGCCTTGACTGAGGAAGCGATATTCTTCCGCGTAACCCTGAACTCGTTTCAGGATAACGAATCAACGTCTTTTGTTATCTTGAAACAAGTTCAGGATGACGTGGGCGATGAGGGTGAAGGTGTTCGACAGGGAGTGAATACAAAGGACGACGATAATGCCGTCAGACCTATAATGCAGCCTCTTCAGCGACCTCGGCCTTTTTGCGACGGCGGCGGGTGAACCAGATCGCGATAAGGGCTAGCTCGTACAAAATGCACAAAGGGATAGCGAGCAGCAATTGCGACACAACATCGGGCGGGGTGAGTACCGCGGCGATAACAAAGGCACCAACAATCGCATAGCGCCGCGCGCTCTTAAGCTGTTCCAGCGTCACAATCCCTGCCCGCTCGAGTAACATCAGCAAGACAGGGAGCAGGAACGATATGCCGAAGCCAAAAATGAACTTCATGACAAAATTCAGATAATTGTCGACGCCCGGCAGCGCCTGTTGCTCAACACCGCCAACTAAGCCGCCAAAACCGAGCAAATATTCCAACGCGACGGGGATCGCCATAAAATAGGCCATGGACGCGCCAATGATGAACAAGACTGGTGTTGCGAGCAAGAATGGCAGAAAGGCACGCTTTTCCTTGCTGTAGAGCCCTGGCGCCACGAAACGCCATAATTGCGTCGCAAATACCGGGAAGGAGAAGAAGGTCGCGGCAAAAAACGCGACTTTAATCTCGACAAAAAATGCCTCAAATATCGCGGTGTAAATAAGTTTCGTTTGGCCTGATGCCAGCAAGGGCTGCACCAGAAAGCCGAAGATTGGCCGCGCGAAATAAAGGCTGATGCCAAAGGCGATGGCGAGCGCCAAAAAGCTCCAGAGCAGACGGCTGCGCAGCTCAATCAAATGATCGAGCAATGGCATTTTGCTGTCGTCGATATCGCTCATGACTTGGCCGCCGTTTCGCTAGGCGACGTGTCGACGGGCGTTTCTGCTATATCTGTTGTAGGATCATCACCGACAACGTCGGCGCGTGGATCAGCTGGATGCGCGCGCATGATGCGCTCATTTTCCGCCTTCCACTTTTTCTCCAGTTCGTCGAGTTCGGACTGGCGCACCATTTCATCAAAGCCCGACCGGAAATGCGCCGCGACACCCCGCGCCTTGCCCACCCATTTGCCCACAACGCGCAAAGCCTTTGGCAAATCCTTTGGCCCAATGACCAAAAGTGCCACAAGAACAACAAGCAACAATTCAGAGGACGCGATGTCAAACACGTCAGGCCCCCGTCATAGAGGGCGAGTGATGTCGCACGGGCAATGACTTAGCCTTGGGTCTTGTCAGTCTGCTTTTCAGCGTCAACGGTCGTGTTCGCGCCGATTTGTGGCGGAGCCTTAGGGGCCTCGTCGTCTTCGCTCATGCCCTTTTTAAAGCTTTTAATGCCTTTGGCGACATCGCCCATCATGTCGGAAAAACGGCCTTTGCCGAACAAGAGCAACACCAAAATGCCAACAATCAGCCAGTGCCAGATGCTAAAACCACCCATTTCATACTCCTAACGGGGCGCGCCCCGGATATTGCGACCCCTATGTCGCATGTCATTCACCTATTTAGGCGTTGTTTTCGTCAATTGCCAGTTCGGCGTCACTTTCTTCGCCAGTAAACAACATTTCCCCCATCGCGCTGTCGATTGGGTCCAGCAAGCCCGCTGCTTTCAAATCCGCGATTCCCGGCAGATCCTTGCGGCTAGTAAGGCCGAAATGCGTCAAGAAACCGGGCGTTGTTGCGTAAAGTAAAGGCCGCCCAGGCACTTCGCGACGGCCGGCCGGGCGGACCCATCCCGCCTCCATCAACACATCGAGCGTGCCTTTCGAAATCTGCACACCGCGAATGGCCTCAATCTCAGCGCGACTCACCGGTTCATGATAGGCAATGATCGCCAGCGTCTCGACCGCAGCGCGGCTTAGCTTTCGGCTTTCTTCGCGTTCGCGGCGCAGCAAATGCGCAAGATCAGCGGCGGTTTGAAAATGCCATGTCTTGCCACGCTGGACGAGTTCAATGCCGCGACCTTCGTAATGCGCGGTAAGTTTCATGAGCGCTGCCGCGACATCGACGCTGTCGCCGACATAGCCGCGAATTTGTTCGACGGTCAACGGCTGGTCGCTGGCGAACAAGGTCGCCTCTACCGCGCGCAGGTCTGGGTCGGTTTCGATCATCTTGCCTTTTTCCTCACCATCAATGGCGCAAAGGTTGCCTCTTGCTGCAGATCGGCAAGCCCACGTTTGGCGAGTTCCAAGGCCGCGACAAAGCTGGAGGCCAAAGCCGATTTACGCAAGGCCGGGTCCGCCATCGGCGGCAAAAACGCCTCAATTGCGGTCCAGTCAATCGCACGGCCAATCATCGCCGATACGCGCTCCAGCGCTTGTTCCAATGTCATGACTTGGCGTTTTTTGACGATGTGCATGGCAGGCGCGGTGCGCGCGTTGATTTGGCCATATGCAGTTATAAGTTCATAATAATCGCACTCCCACGCCCGCGCTTTCACCACGCGCAGCCCTTCGGGTGTGCCGCGCAAGAACACGTCGCGGCCAATCCGGTCGCGCGCCATCAACCGCGCGCCGCTTTCTCGCATGGCGTTCAGTCGCTCCAGCCGCAATTGCAGGCGCAAGGCAAGTTCCTCCGGCGATGGGTCAATCGTCGGGTCCTTCGGCAGCAATAATGCCGATTTGAGATAAGCGAGCCACGCCGCCATCACCAGATAATCGGCAGCCAGCTCAAGCTTCAGCGCGCGTGCCTGATCAATGAACGCCAGATATTGTTCGACCAAGGCGAGAATAGATAATTGCCGCAAATCGACCTTTTGATTGCGGGCGAGCGCCAGCAACAAATCCAACGGCCCTTCCCAGCCGTCAATATCGATGGTCAGAACATCGGGACCAAATTCGGCTTTGGCCGCGCTCTCGTCGTAGAGGGCCTCCTCTGCGTCAAAGAGCATGGGCTCGGTCATGCCGCGCCAGTGGCCCCGCCTGTGAGCTTTGCCTGCGTGTCGGCCAAGGCCAACAACTGGTCGCGCTTATCGAGCAGATGTTCCAGTCGATCGGCATCAAACGGCACAGGCGCAAGTGCCATCGCGCGGTCAAGGCGTGTACGGGCAGCTGGCGTAATTTCGGGCAGATTATTTGCAATCGCCACCATCTCGTCAAAGCGACCCCAGCAGTTTAACGCAAGGTCACAACCCGCCTGTACGCAGGCCAAGGCACGGCTTGCGACATCGCCTTGCAACGCGTTCATATCGAGATCATCGCTCATCAACAGGCCATCGAAACCGACCTGCGTGCGTATAACCGTATCTATAACAAAGCGCGACATGGTTGCGGTGTGCGCATTGTCCCAAACGTCATAGACAACATGGCCCGTCATGCCCATCGCGGCGGTGTTGAGCGCGCGGAAGGGCGCCAGATCTTGTTCCAACTCCACCGCGCTTGCGGTCACATGGGGCAAGTCGTGATGCGTATCGACGGTGGCGCGCCCCTGCCCAGGCATATGCTTTACGACGCCGATGACGCCGCCCAACGCAAGACCGTCAAGTATTGCGCGGCCCAGCGCGGCCACGCGCATAGGGTCGCTGCCCAAGGCGCGGTCGCCAATGGCGGAATGCGTGTCAGGCACGCGCACATCAAGAACAGGCAAGCAATCGACATTGATGCCGACTTCGGTCAACGAGAGCGCAATAGCCTCTGCATTGCAACGTGCCGCCTCAATTGCGGTGATGGGGGCGATGTCATACAGCGCGTCAAACGCACCACCCGCGGGAAAATCAGGCCAGACTGGCGGACGCATCCGCGCGACACGGCCACCCTCTTGATCAATTAGGATGGGTACATTGTCACGGCCATGCAGCGCCCGCAAGCTGTCGGTCAGTGCACGAACCTGCGCGCGATCTTCGATATTGCGCTTGAACAGGATATAGCCTGCTGGCTCGACATCGCGAAACAGGCGTTTTTCGTCATCTGTCAGGGTCAGGCCCGATAGGCCAAAAATTACCGGCTTCATGGGAAGAACGCTAAGCTCGCCGCCGCCGCAAGGCAAGCATGGAACGGCGGGAAATGGCGCTTAAGCTGTGTATAATTACCGGATAGCACCCAAGAAATCGAGCTTACCCACGGGCACGCCCTTCATCCGCAACAGGGCATAGGCCATACTCAGATGGAAGAAGAAATTAGGGATGGCAAAGCCATGCACATAAACACTGCCTGTGAAGGGAATATCGCCGCTGGGCGTGGTCAGCACGACCCTTGCATCTTCGCGACCTTCAAAACCTTCAGGCGAAGCGGCAATTAGAAAGGATATCGCCTTGGCCACACGAGCTTGAACATCGTCATAGCTCGCTTCATCATCGGCCCAAGGCTGATTTTCCACCTGACCGACGCGGACCGCGACAAACTTCGCTGTATCGGTCGTCATTTGCACTTGTTTCGTAAGCGACGCCATATCCTCGATTAGCCGCGCATCCAGCAATTCAGACAAATCCATGCCCTGTTCCGCAGCATAAGCCTTACCCTTTTCGAGCATGCTCGACAGGTTTTTCAAGCCGCGGATGAAGGTAGGAATGGAGACATCGTATAAAGCAGGCATATTATTTTCCTCGGGATTTTTGACGCTGCTTAAGTTGCTATGTGCAACGCATCAACATGAAAAAGGGGGAGCGGGGCGCAGTTTGTTATCCCAGCCTGTTCTGGTCATCCTAACGCCTTACATCGTCACCCTGAGCTTGTTTCAGGGTCCATTTCTCATCACATGCCTTGGGTTGGCACGACAATGGATGCTGAAACAAGTTCAGTATGACGAGAGAGAGAGAGAGAGTCTGGCGTCGCGCCAGAGACCTACCGCAGTATCAGGCAATTTTCACCAGCGACCTTCAATTTTGCACAGAGCTGCTGTGCTTCGGTTGAATTGGCAGTAACGGCTTGCAGTCGGAAAACCGTGCGCCCGCCTTCGACATTGGATTGTGCAATTTTGCGATTTATTCCTGCCAAAAAGCCAAAGCGCTTATTCAAACCGGTCCATGCCGCTTCGGCCTTAGCGGAATCGCCGAACGCGCCAAGCTGTACCAAGACGCCATTTGCAGGTGCGGTTTTGTTTACAATAGAAGTCGCTGGCTTCGCCACCACAGCCGGAGGTGCAACCACAGGACCAGCGGGCGGAGCCGCGAGCACAGCCCCCGTTTTCTGTCCTTCGCTTGCGGCAAAGGCGGAATCGCCTTCACCTTCGAAGCTTTTGCCGCCAGCATCCAATGGTTTTTCTTTGTAATTACCCTTGGGCGCGACGATTAGTTCGCCCGTACCGTTTGCTCCGCTCCTCTGGCTGGGCTGAAGCCAATAAATGCCTCCGACAATCACCACGAGCAATAATAAACCCGCAACCGCTAGCAACACGCCCCTCATGGGCGATCCGCTATCTTCTGCGACATGACCGTCAGCGGTTTCGAGCCAGGGAAGACGATTATTGTCGTCGAGATTTAGTCCATTATTATTGCGGTCCATCACGTCACGTCCCCAATCTCTACATGTTGTAGGCGGCTTCGACCCCCATCAGCCGCAATCCATTGCGCAGGACCTGCCCGATATTGTGCGCCATGAAAAGTCTTGCGCCCGTCAGTTCCGGATTTTGTGATAAAATGAAACGCTTGTCAGGTTGGTCATTGCCCAAATTCCAATAAGCATGGAAAGCAGCCGCCAAATCATTCAGGTAAAAGGCAATTCTATGCGGCTCTCCTGATTTTGCAGCCGCTTCCACAATCCGCGGGAAATTTGCGGCCTCGCGGATGAGGCCGATTTCCGCATCGCCCAGCAACGCAATATGCGCGCCATCAGGGCCAAGACCTTCGAGTTCTGCCTTGCGCATGGTCGATGATATCCGTGCATGGGCATATTGCACATAAAATACCGGATTGTCCTTCGACGCTTCGACCACCTTAGCGAAATCAAAATCCATTTGCGCATCGGCCTTGCGGGTCAGCATCGTGAAGCGGACGACGTCTTTTCCAACTTCTTCAATGACTTCGGCCAAGGTTACAAAACTGCCCGACCTTTTGGACATTTTAACAGGTTCGCCGCCGCGCAACAGGCGCACCATCTGCACCAGCTTGACATCGAAATCGACCTTACCACCGGTCAGCGCATTGACTGCTGCCTTGATCCGCTTGACCGTGCCCGCGTGATCCGCGCCCCAAATGTCGATCATCGCATCGACGCCTTGGCTTTTCTGGAAATGATAAGCGAGATCCGCACCGAAATAGGTCCAACTGCCGTTGGATTTCTTGATCGGCCGGTCCTGGTCATCACCAAATTGCGTAGAGCGGAACAAGGGAAGCGTCACAGGCTCCCAATCTTCGATTTCTTTACCCTTTGGCTTTTCTAACTCGCCATCATAGACAAGCCCGCGCGCGCGCAATTCCTTCTCCGCGACATCGGCCTTACCCGCTTCATGCAGCTCAGCCTCGGACGAAAACAGGTCATGGTGGATGCCAAGCAAGCCTAAGTCGGCCTTGATCATCTCCATCATTTCGGCAACGGCCGCCTTGCGGAATAACGCAATCCATTCGTTTTCAGGCGCTGCGACATATTGCTCACCAAAACGCTTTGCCAACTGCTGGCCTACGGGGATCAGATAATCGCCGGGATACAAGCCTTCGGCGATTTCGATCGTTTCGCCCAGCGCCTCACGATAACGCAAATGCGCCGAGCGTGCGAGTACGTCAACTTGGCCGCCTGCGTCATTGATATAATATTCGCGGATCACGCGGTACCCGGCAAATTCTAGCAATTTGGCTAAAGCATCACCGACGACAGCACCACGACAATGCCCCATATGCATAGGACCGGTTGGGTTGGCAGAAACATATTCGATATTCACTGACTTGCCATCGCCCAAATGCGAGCGGCCATAATCATCGCCCGATGCGGCGATTGCGCGCAATTCATCAAGCCATGCCGAAGCATTAAGCCGAAGGTTAAGGAACCCAGGTCCAGCGATTTCAACTGCTACAACAGCAGCGACTTTCGCCAACTCAACCGACAAAGCCTCAGCCAAGGCGCGCGGGTTGGTTCCGGCAGGTTTCGCCAACACCATCGCGGCGTTGGTGGAGATGTCGCCATGGGTCGCATCGCGCGGCGGTTCGACCGTTACATTGCTGCGGTCCAGATCTGCCGGCAAGGTTCCGAGTGCCACAAGTGCGTCCAACGCATGATCGACATGCGCTGCATATTGTTCAAAAAGGGTCATGACTGTGCCTTGAAATTAACGCGGATCAACGCGTGACATTGTAACGCAGCTGATCTTCTGTCAGCTGAAAACCGATGAGCATTTCAAAGCTTGATCGGACAACCGCTGCGCGCACCTCAGGATCAGCCATGGGGTCGAGCGCCGCGTCAGGGTCACCAGGCTTACGCTTCTTTGTGATTTTCTGCACGATTTCGGCGGGCAAGCTGGCCGCGTTCTTGTCAATATAGCCAGCCGCTTGCGCCTGCGCAGATGCGCGTTGCTGACCATCGGCGAATTGCAACGTCACTTGACCAACCCGCTTAGCAATGACGGCGCTGCCGCCTTGAACTACCGTGTTAAAATAAGGCACAGTAATCGTCCGCGCACCGCGGGCATCGCTGCGGCGCGCTTGCACATCAAATGATGCCTGCGAAAAGATTTTATCGCCGCTTTCATTACACGTCGGACGAATATTGGTGATCGTCGCAACCATGTCGATAGCCTCGGCATCCGTGCTGTTCACTGGGTTAAAAATAGTGATATCCCCCGTGCCATCGGGCACCGCAACCGTCGGGCAGCCTGACCGCGTGACGTTTACGCCAACGCCAGCGGCGACATCCAGATCGCCGTCGCGTGAGCAACCGGCCAAAGTAGCTAAAGCAATACCGATGGTCAGGGCTTTGGCGGCGAAGTTCATAAAGGGTAATCCTCAGGTTTCTTAAACTTGGGTCGCGAGTGCGAAACGTGATTTGGTCCTTATCCCCCCATTGCGGCCCGCGCAACAGGGGAAAGGTCTTGGCGGATGCAGCGACTTTATCTAAAGAACATGGCACATGACTGAACAACCACTCTCCAAAAAATCGATCCGGCTGCTTTTGGCCGCACCACGTGGTTTTTGCGCTGGCGTTGACCGCGCTATCCAGATTGTTGAGCTTGCGCTCAAACAACATGGAGCACCGGTCTATGTCCGCCACGAAATCGTCCACAACCGTTATGTGGTCGACAGTTTGAAAGCCAAAGGTGCGGTTTTTGTCGAAGAGCTCGATGAAGTGCCCGATGGTGGCCATGTTGTATTTTCGGCACATGGAGTACCCAAGTCAGTACCCGCCAATGCGCAACAACGCGGGCTTGCCTATTTCGACGCGACCTGCCCGTTGGTTTCGAAAGTCCACAAACAAGCTGAACGGCAAGTTGAGGCTGGCCGGCATATCATTTTCATCGGCCATGAAGGACATCCCGAAGTCATTGGTACCTTTGGCCAAGTGCCCGCAGGCGCAATGACTTTGGTCGAAACCGCCGACGATGCCCGCGAAATTGCGCCTGCCGACGCGAACAATCTCGCTTTTCTCACGCAGACAACATTGTCTGTCGATGATACATCCGAGATTGTCGGTATCCTTCAACAACGCTTCCCCAATATTGTCGGGCCAAAGGGTGAAGACATTTGTTATGCCACGTCGAACCGGCAGGAATCGGTAAAGGCGATTGCGCATGAATGCGACCTTGTACTTGTCATTGGCGCGCCGAACAGCTCCAACTCGCAGCGTCTAGTTGAAGTTGCAGCGCGTTCAGGTGCGAAAGCATATCTGGTACAGCGTGCCGAAGATATCAGCCTCAATTGGTTTGATGATGTCCATACGCTTGGCCTGACGGCTGGCGCATCAGCCCCAGAAGTTTTGGTGCGCGAGATTATCGACGCGCTCGCGCTGCATTTCGACTTGGATGAGCAGCAGGTGACGACCGCGGAAGAAACCGTCACGTTCAAACTGCCACGCGAACTGGCTGGCGCGGCGAGCTGATTTGGCAGTTTATACGCCGTTAGGACCGCAGCAGGTTGACGCATTGCTGGCGCATTATGATGTCGGCAAACTTGTCGCGTTGAAGGGCATTGCCGAGGGCGTCGAAAACAGCAATTTTTTCGTGCAAACAACGCAAAGCCGTTTCATCCTGACTTTGTATGAAAACCGGGTAAATCCAGATGATCTGCCGTTTTTCTATGCCCTATTGAAGCATTTACACGATGCAGGCTGCAAGGTGCCGCAATTTATCACGGATCGTGATGGCCAATGGCTGCAAACGATTGCGGGACGACCCGCTTGCTTGATTGAATTTCTCGATGGCGTGTCAGTGACAGAACCGACGGCGGCACAGGCGCATTCGACGGGTGCCGCATTGGGGCATATGCATAAGGCGCTTACCGATTTCACTTTGGCGCGCCCCAATAGCCTTGGCGTTGAGGCCTGGCGATCGTTGGCGATGCGCTGCTCGGCGGAGGGCCTTGAGTCCATCGCGGTAGGTCTGTCAGCGCGGGTCTTTGCCGAATGTGATTATCTCGAAGCGCATTGGCCAAGCGATCTGCCTGTTGCGGCGATCCATGCCGATCTATTTCCAGATAATGTCCTGATGTTGGGCGACCATGTTGGTGGCCTCATCGACTTCTACTTCGCATGCACGGAAATCCGCGCATATGATTTGGCAGTAACGCACAGCGCATGGTGCTTTTCCAATGATGGCGCGGTGTTTGACGCCGACGTGAGCGCAGGCTTGTTGGCGGGCTACACCGATATTCTTCCCTTGGACACGGCAACGCGGGACGCCTTGCCCATATTGCTGCGCGGCGCATGTCTGCGGTTCCTCCTCACGCGTTGCTATGACTGGATTAACACGCCAGCCAATGCGCTTGTGACGCGCAAAGACCCGCTGGCTTTCTTGCATCGGCTGGATTTTTACAGCGACCCAACAGAGGTTAAAAAAATATTAAGGCATCATGCGTGAAGCAGCTTGAGATATTCACCGATGGTGCGTGTAAGGGCAATCCCGGCCCAGGCGGTTGGGGCGCTGTGATCCGTTATGGCAAGCATGAGAAAGAAATTTCAGGCGGCGATCCCGACACCACCAACAACCGGATGGAGCTCTCCGCCGCGATTGAAGCGCTCAAAATCCTTAACGAACCGTGCCATGTCAAATTGCACACCGACAGCAAATATGTCCTCGATGGTATCACCAAATGGGTCCACGGCTGGCAACGCAATGGATGGAAAAACGCTTCAAAGCAGCCGGTCCGCAACGCCGATTTATGGCATGACCTAATCGATGCCGTTGCCCGTCATCACGTTGAATGGATTTGGGTGAAGGGCCATAATGGCCACCCCGAAAACGAACGCGCCGACCGGCTGGCGAGTGACGCAGCAGAGGTTGCAGCGCAGCGTTAACGAAACCGTGCTGGCGTGTAGACAGCGGCGTCGACTTTGGGCGGCGCGGCGATAGCTTCATTCAACAATGACCCAGCGAGCTGTGCTGCGGCGGGGGCAGTTTGGATACCGAAGCCACCCTGCCCTGCGAACCAGAAAAACGCATCATTCGCCGCATCGCGGCCAATGACGGGCAGGCGATCCGGCGCGAAGCTGCGAAGCCCGGCCCATTTATGCTCGACGCGATGAATGTCCCAATCCACCACGGTCTGCAGGCGATCAATGGCGGTGGCGACGTCCCATTCCTCTGGCGCAGCGTCGCAGGCTGAGGTTGCGGTCTCATCATGGGGGCTAAGCCATAAGCGACCACCCGCGTCGGGTTTGAAATAGAAACTGCCGTCCAACCCAATGACCAAGGGCAAATCCGCCGGAACGTCTGGCGATACAACCAATTGTGCGATGGTGCGGCGATAAGGTTGGATGCCCAAAGGTCTAACCTGCGCCAACTGCGCCACGTCATCGGCCCATGCACCCGCCGCATTGATGATGATTTTTGCCAAACAATTGAAGCTGCCTGCCGCGATCTGCCATGCGCCATTTTGCCATCTAGCGGCGTTCAGGCGGCTGTTACATTGTAGCACTGCGCCTTGCTGTTTGGCTTGGCGCAAATAGGCGCCGTGCAAATTCGCGACGTCAATGTCGCAACAGTCTGGCTCCCAAAGACCATGTGTCCAATCGCTGCGTAGTCCCGGCACACGCGCCGCCACTGCGGCACGGTCACTGACGTCAATATGCACGCCGCTGGCGGCAAATTCCGCAAGCATATTATCCGCCATCAGCGTCTGATCCGATGTGCCGATATGCAGCGCGCCGCGTTTGTGCATCAATGGACCGTCATGGAAATCCGCAGGCGGCGCTGCCAAAAATGGTCCTGACGCGGTGGTCAGCGGCTGAACCGCTGGCCCGCCATAGCATTCGACCCAAAATGCCGCCGACCGGCCCGTCGAATGATAACCAGGATGTGCCTCTGCCTCAATTAACGCCACAGATGCCCGCGCGGACAATTGGGCCGCAAGGCTCGCACCCGCAATGCCGGCGCCGATAATAGCAAATTCAAAGTCGCTCATGGTCGCGGTGCGTTGGTTTCCAAAAAGCGATCGATCCGCGCGAGGCACTGGTCACGCACGGGATCTGCCTCCCGCAACAATTCATGTGCGGCTTCCTTGCCGAAAATCAATGCTTCGGCATGCGGCAAACGTTTGCTGTCGGCGATCACGCGCGGGGTGCTAACCAATTGGTCGGCAGTGGTCGCGAGCAGCAAGATGGGTGTCTTAACAGACTCCAACAGGCCCGGCGCTTCCAACATGCGGATCGACGCAATTGCGCGTTCGATCCAATGCCAGCTTGGCGGCCCCAATTTGACATTGGGGCGCAATTTCCACCATGCGATTTCGTCTTCGTAACGATCAGCATCATGCGTCAACATTTTGCTGCGCCTCTCCATCGGCGACATCGGCTTCTCGCTGACTTTCCAGGCGGCATCCTTGCCCTTGCCGATTTTGACCATCAGCTTGGCAAAGGCATGGTTCAAGGCCAATGGCAGCCCTCCGGTCTGAATACCCAGCATCGGCGCGCTCAGCACGACTGCGTCAGGGTCCATCGCCTTTTCTACCAAAGCGCGCATGGCCAATTGCCCGCCCATGCTGTGCGCCATCACGACATGAGGACCAGGCGTTTCTAGTTTCCAAGCAGTCCAAAAATGCCGCAGATCAGCAATCCATGTGGCGAAGTCATCGATATGGCCAATATTTGGATCCGCTAATATCCGCCCGGATTCCCCCTGCCCGCGCCAGTCGATGGCCGTCACGTGCCAGCCGGCATCGGCATAATAAGCCAGCGTCTCCAGATATTTTTCATAATGGTCGCCGCGACCTGGCAGGAACAATAATGACCCGCGTGGCGGGTTTGCGCCTTGCCAATCGATACGGCGAATGGCCCATTGGTCCGCCGCATGCCATATGCTTTCCACGGCTTCCGCTGGGATGATGCGTCGGTTCATCTGTGTGTTGGACTTGGACATGGCAGGCTTTCGTAATAGATGCTGTACGGTTATTGAAGATGTGGTCTTTGCATGCCCCTTCAACCTTTGCGGACAGTCTGTTCAATAGCGCCAAAGATACTATGCCCGGCCTTGTCGAGCACTTCTATCCGCACGACATCTCCGTCCTTTAGGAATGGGGTCACCATGTCGCCTGTCTGGATTTTCTCGACCATGCGCACTTCGGCTAAACAGCTATAGCCCAGGCCGCCAGCGGCGACGGGCTTACCGGGTCCGCCATCGGCATCACGGTTGGACACGGTACCCGAGCCGATAATCGACCCTGCTCCGATGTTGCGCGTCTTGGCTAGATGCGCAATCAAGGTTCCGAAATCAAAAGTGCAGTCGTCCGAAGCTACCGCGCGTCCAAATGGTGCGCCATTAAGGTCAACATTCAAGGTGCGATGAAGCTTTCCGTGCTTCCAATAGTCCTCAAGGCTGTCCGGCGTAACGAAAACGGGTGACAAAGCGCTAGCGGGTTTTGATTGGACAAAGCCAAAGCCTTTTTCCAACTCAGCAGGGATCAGGTTGCGTAAGGACACATCGTTCACAAGGCCAACCAGCCGGACATAAGACAAGGCATCTGCTGCCGATGTGCCTTGTGGCACATCGCCCGTTACGACAACAATCTCCGCCTCAAGATCACATCCCCAAGCCTCGTCGGCCAAGGGAATATAGTCGCGCGCGCCAAGAAATTCGTCCGAACCGCCTTGGTACATTAACGGATCATGCCAAAAGCTGTCGGGCAGAACAGCGCCCCGCGCCTTGCGAACCAATTCGACATGATTGACATAAGCCGAACCGTCCACCCATTGATAGGCGCGCGGCAATGGTGCGGCAGCATCATGTTCGTGGAAACGTTCGCGCGGAATGACCGCATGCTCTAAATCGGTTGCGAGTGCTTGCAATCGAGGTGCAAACTCTTCCCAATCATCCAGAGCAACCTGTAAAGTTGGGACAATATGCGCTGCATCCGCATACCAAGCAAGATTATCCGACACAACAACAAGATGTCCGTCACGGCCCGACTTTAAAGATGCAAGTTTCATTGTCTTTCTCCAGCTTTTGTCCTTCATGCAACGATATTGCGGTTGCAGCAACCGCAACTCTGCGTTTAGACAAAAGGTCATGGCATATAAAAACGCCAAATTGCGATTTGTACAGGCAGGAGCGATGGCGCTTTCGCTGCTGGTTACTGGTTCTGCCTATAGCCAGCAACCGAATTTCAACACATTAGAAGCTGCAAAAAACGGGTGGTATGCCGAACAAAATCGGTCCGCGATTTGGTATCTGGCGCAGTACAAAAAACTGTCTACCGCAATCAATGCTTTGCAGCCGCAAAGGCCAGGTGTCGTTGACGCCTATGTAGTGTCCATTGGCCTCGATTCCGACGCGGTCTTTGCGCGCGAATCTGCCGAAGCGGCCAAAGTATTGGCGCGGCGTTATGGGGCGTCAGGTCGTACTGTGCACTTGACCGCTGGCGGCGATGATAAAGCCACGGGCGCGCCGCAAGGGTCACCTGCAAACCTTGCCACTGCTTTGGCCGCTATCGCCAACAAAATGGACACGAAAGAAGACGTCCTTGTGCTGTTCGCCACGAGCCATGGCGACCCCGTTTCGGGCCTTGCCTATCGTGACGGAGAAAACGCCGCCGGCATGATAGCGCCCCAACGGCTGGCCGATTTGCTCGATGGGGTCGGTGTCAAACGCCGCATGGTCCTGCTGTCGGCCTGCTATTCCGGCATTTTCATTCCGCTTCTGACCAATGATCAGACAATTATCGTCACTGCAGCATCGTCGCAACGTCCTTCATTTGGCTGCACACCCAGCAATGACTGGACCTTTTTTGGTGACGCATTGATGAACCACGCCCTGCGCAAACCGCAGAAATTTGATGCCGCCGTTGCGGAAGCCATCGGGCTTATCACACAATGGGAAGGCGCGTTGGAACTTAAGCCATCGCGGCCCCAGGTGTTCGTAGGCGAAAATGCGCGGATTTGGCTTGAACTGCTGGAAAATAAGATGCCCACAACTGCCAGTGCAAAGGTCGGGCGTCCCGCAATATCGACCGACTGAGAAAGCTGCGAATTTAACCGAGCTCAGCGACGCGCAGACGCAATTGCGCCAACATCGCCTCCAACACCTTTGCCTCACCGCTGCCCAATATCTTCTCAAGCTCGGCCTCTAACGCCAGCGCTTCGGGTACAATTTGTTCGTACAAATCGCGTCCGGCTGGCGTCAGAGCCAGATGATGTGAGCGGCCATCCGACATGTTCGGCACACGGCTGATCAGGCTGCGGTCCTCCAATGCCTTGCACGCGCGGTTCACGGTGACCTTGTCCATCGCGGTTGCTGCAACCAACTGCCGCTGCGTTGCCACATCACTTTCGCCCAACAAGGCCATAACCCGCCATTCTGGTACCTTCAGCGCAAATTTTCCGCGATAGGCGCGCGCGATCAGGTCACTGACCGCGTTCGATGTAATGGACAATTGATAGGGCAGAAACGCACTGAGCTTCAATTTTTGTGTTGGCATCAATCGGGCTTCACTTTGTCAGGATGCGCCGCCGCAAAAGCCGGAAGCGCCGTCAGCGCGGCATCCATCCGCAAAAGTTTGGGAAAGGCATCTAGCGGTGTATCCACGCGACGGGCATTGGCCATCTGCGGCACAAGGCAAACATCGGCCAAATTTGGCAGCTCGCCGCCGAATAAGCCATCGTCAGGCGCCATTGCCTCCAATGCCGTGAAACCTTCGATTATCCAGTGCCGGTACCATTGGTCCACAGCCTCTTGTGATTGGCCCATCTGGTCCTTCAAATATCGCAACACACGCAAATTATCGATCGGGTGGATATCGGCTGCAATAATCAACGCCTGCGCCAATGTTTTGGCCCGCTCCACGGGGTTCGAAGGGACCATAACAGGGTCGGGATATTGGGCATCCAGATAGTCAATAATCGCCAGGCTCTGTGTCAGGTCATGCCCATGCATCGACAGCATGGGCACAAAGCCTTGCGGATTACGCGCCATATAATCGGGCGCCCGTTGCGCATTGTCTATTAGGCTGGTTGGCATGCGCGTGTACGGCACATTTTTAAGGTTCAGCACAATGCGTACACGATAGCTTGCTGACGAACGCCAGTAATCGAACAGGATTATCTCACTCATGCGTTTGGCAATTAGCATGGCACAGGCAAAAGGCAAAAGCATTGCAGCTTGCGTATTGGGCGTTTATATTGTTTTTCCAACGCAAAGGACCACATATGCACCACGCTAAAACATGGATGATTGCAACCGCAATGTGCGCTGCAATTCCGGCACAAGCCGCCGCGCCAATTTCCGGGCGCTGGATAACGCAAAGCAAGGACGGCGTTGTCGAAGTGTACCAATGTGGCGCAGCATTATGCGGAAAGCTGGTAAAGTTTCTCGTCAACCCGCCTGCTGGTGCAGGCGCGAAGGATGTGAACAATCCCGATAAAGCGCTTCGCAACCGGACGATATTGGGCATGAATGTCCTGACGGGTTTCAAATCCGACGGCAAAGAATGGAAAGGCCAGATTTACGATCCCAAGTCAGGCAAAACCTATCGCTCAATCGTCTATAAGGGCAAATCAGGCAATCTGGTTGTCAAAGGATGTATCGGCCCCTTTTGTCAGGCGCAGACATGGACACCTGCTAACTAAAGGGCAGGACGGCTTAAATCGACTTTAGCAGCGTCTATTAAGCGCGCAATTTCCATCCGGAACGCAGCAAGAGATAGCAGATTAACGCAAGCACCGCATTGATCGCGAGCAAGAGCAATGCGCCAAACATCACTGGGCTATCCGCGTTACCGATAAAGCCATAACGGAAGCCTGATATGGCATAGAAAAACGGGTTGGCGTGGCTTATCGCCTGAAAAACAGGCGACAATTTATCGACCGAATAAAAAGTGCCAGACAGCAAAGCCGCAGGTGCAACAATGAAGTTGCTGATCGCCGCGGCATGGTCGAATTTCTCCGCCCAAATCGATGTCATGACCCCGATGAGCGCAAGTAACATTGATCCCATCAGCCCGAACCACAAAACCGCCCAAAAATGGACAGGTGTAACGTGAACGCCAGGCCAAAATACCATAGCGAGCCAGATAGTTCCGCCAACCAGAAACGCCCGTGTCACAGCAGCCGCCGTAAGCGCTGCCAAAACTTCCGCATTGGAAAGCGGCGGCATCAGATAATCCACAATCGTGCCCTGAATCTTACCCACCAACAGCGAGAAGCTCGAATTCGCGAAAGCGTTCTGCATCATGCCCATGATAATCAAGCCAGGTGCAAGAAAATCCGCAAACGATACGCCCAACACGGTTGGCTTTACTGAACCTAAGGCCACGGTGAAGATAATCAGATAGAGCAAGGTCGTGATAGACGGAGCCCACACGGTTTGCAGTTGCACCTTGAAAAAGCGACGCACCTCTTTCATGTACAAGGTTTGCAGGCCGACCCAGTTTACATTGCGGATATGGCGTTCGCCGTCAGGCAGTTGCACAAGGGGGTTAGCTTCCCTATCTTGGCAGATATTGCTTTTATGGTGGATAGTCATCGCGCAATCGACTATCGGCTTGCAACGATAACCGCAAGGCGCAATCGCGTCATTTAGGCGGCAAATAGAACTCGTTATTGGAATTGCATTTATGTCGTGGACCGACCAGCGGATTGATCAGTTAAAGGCGCTTTGGGACAAAGGCCTAACTGCAAGCCAGATTGCAGATGAACTTGGCGGCGTCAGCCGCAATGCCGTTATCGGCAAGGCGCACCGTTTGGGCCTGAAATCGCGCCCTTCCCCGGTGAAGTCCAACGACGCTGATAAAAAGGCTGCGCCGAAAAAGGCTGCACCTGCCCCCGCAAAAGCGCCTGCCGCCGCTGCGCCTGCCCGCCCGCGGCCATCAACACCGGCACCGGACCCCATTGCGGCCGTGCGTGCAGATGATGATACCGCCGAAGCCCCCACATCGCGCGTTTCGGCGATGCCGCGTATCGTATCGATCGGACCCGGCGGCTTCATGCGTCAGGGTCCCGGCGATCAACAAGCGCCCATCCCGCCCGCCCCGCCACGCCGCCTTGTGCCTGCAAAGCCAAGCCCCGAAATGGCCGACAAAACCTCCTTGCTCGATTTGAACGAGCGCATTTGCCGCTGGCCACTTGGCCACCCCGGTGAAGCGGATTTCCATTTTTGTGGTGCGCCGGTAAACCCGGGTTTCCCCTATTGCGTCGAACATTGCGGCCGTGCCTATCAGGCGCAGCTTCCACGCGGTGTGCGCCGCCCTCCACCCCCGATGCCATTTGGCGGCCCAAGGGTTCGTTAAGACAGCGGCGAGATAGAGCGTGGATCATCCATTTGCTGATCTCATCGGGTTAACTGTAGAACAACAAGGTGATGGCAGCAGCTCGCTTTTGCTGCCGGTTGACGGCCGACATTTGAACCCGCACGGCGTTGTGCATGGCGCTGTCCTTTACGCAATGGCGGACACTGGCATGGGCGCGGCGCTATATTCAGTGCTTGATGCCGGATATGCGTGCGCGACAATTGATATCTCGATCAGCTATTTCCGGCCAGTCGTGGATGGTCAGTTGCGGTGCCAAACCGTTTTGGATAACAAGGGGCGGACCGTTGCCCATTTAACCGCCCGCATCACACAGAATGACAAGTTGGTTGCGCAAGCGAGCGGCAACTTTGCCATTATATCCACGCCCTCGGAAAGACGTTGATCCGGTTTATTTCCACAGCCCAGTATCGTTCGGCTGTTGCGCCGCCGACTCTCCCGCGCCTATAGCATTTGTATGACCGATGACTTGTTCGGCGGCAGCGCGGCCGCCACCGCCGCATCCAATGACTATACCGCTTCCGCGATTGAGGTGTTGGAGGGGCTTGAGCCAGTTCGCCGTCGCCCCGGCATGTATATTGGCGGCGTCGACGAACGCGCGTTGCACCATCTGGCGTCTGAAGTGCTCGACAATTCGATGGATGAGGCTGTTGCTGGTCATGCCAGCCGTATTGAGGTTCATCTGGGTGTTGGCAACCGACTGACCATTACGGACAATGGCCGTGGCATTCCGGTTGATCCCCATCCTAAGTTTCCGGACAAGTCGGCGCTTGAGGTCATCCTCACAACTTTGCACTCCGGCGGCAAGTTCACTGACAAGGCTTATGCGACCTCCGGTGGCCTGCATGGCGTGGGTGTGTCTGTAGTCAATGCACTCTCAACCGACACCTTAGTTGAAGTCGCGCGCAATAAGCAGCTCTATCGCCAGCGATTTTCGCAAGGCCTTCCGCTTGGCAAGCTAGAGGAGTTGGGTCCAATGCCCAACCGACGTGGGACAACGATAGCATTCACGCCTGACCCGGAAATTTTTGGCGCAGACGCGAAGTTCAAACCCGCGAGGCTGTTCCGTCTAGCGCGGTCAAAGGCTTATTTGTTCGCTGGCGTCGAAATCCGCTGGCGCTGCGATGCGGAACTGGCCAGCGAAGATGTGCCGGCCGAGGCAGTATTCCAATTCCCCGGCGGCCTGTCCGACCATTTGCGTGAACAGCTTGGCGCCCGCGCCTGTGCCACCACCGAATTTTTCGCTGGGACGCAGGACTTTCCCGATGCGCAGGGCCGTGTTGAATGGGCGATTTCCTGGCCATTATATTCGGATGGGTCCTATAGCTGGTATTGTAACACTATTCCCACGCCCGATGGCGGCACGCATGAGGCCGGTGTTCGCGCTGCATTGACCAAGGGCCTGCGTGCTTTTGGTGAATTGATTGGCCAGAAAAAAGCCGCGCAGATTTCAGCGGAGGACATTTTCAACGAAGCTGAATTGATGTTGTCGGTTTTTATCCGCAACCCGCAATTCCAAAGCCAGACCAAGGACCGACTGACCTCACCTGAGGCCACGCGGCTCGTCGAAAACGCAGTGCGCGACCATTTCGACCATTATCTGGCTGACAATATGGAACGCGGCAAGGCGTTGATGGGTTTCATCCTTGAAAAGGTCGACGACCGCTTACGCCGCAAGGCTGAGCGTGAAGTGAAGCGCAAGACCGCGACGTCTGGCCGCAAGGTGCGCTTGCCCGGCAAACTGACTGACTGCGCATCGGATGATCCCACCGGTACCGAATTGTTCATTGTCGAAGGCGACAGCGCCGGCGGCAGCGCGAAGCAAGCGCGCGACCGTAAGACGCAAGCGATTTTGCCGATCCGGGGTAAAATCCTCAATGTTGCATCGGCCACCGCCGATAAGATCCGCGCGAACAATGAAATCGCTGACCTGCAACTGGCGCTAGGCTGTGGCACGCGCAAGGACTGCAATCCAGACAATCTACGATATGAACGCATCATCATAATGACCGATGCGGATGTCGACGGTGCGCATATCGCGACCTTGCTGATGACATTTTTCTTCCAAGAAATGGCAGAAATCGTGAAGGCTGGGCATCTCTATCTCGCGCGGCCTCCGCTCTATCGCCTGACGCATGGTAGTCAGAGCGTCTATGCCGCCGACGACGCCCACCGCGCCGAGTTGGAAGCCACGGTATTCAAGGGCAAGAAAGTCGACGTGGGCCGCTTTAAAGGCTTGGGCGAAATGAACCCGAACCAGTTAAAGGAAACCACCATGGATCCCGCGACCCGTTCACTGATCCGTATCACCTTGCCGCATGAATATGAGCGACGCGCGGTAGTCAATGACCTCGTCGACCGCCTTATGGGTAAAAATCCCGAGCACCGGTTCAACTTCATTCAAGAGAATGCTGCGCAGTTGGATGAGGAGACGATTGACGCGTGATGAGCTTATACGCGAATGCCCAGTGTTGAGATCACTGAGCAGAAGTTTTAAGCCACTCGGAACGCAAAATTCCAAAAATCAGGCTGTCGCGCCTGCCGATATGGGTTTCCCATTCCTCACGCAAATACCCTTCGCGCTGGAAACCTAGTTTTTCGAGCAGCCGTATTGAGCTAATGTTATCGGGGTCTGTGTCGGCCATAACCCGGCGCGCAGCGAGATTTACAAAGGCATGATCCAAAGCCATGCAGGCGGCTTCATAAACATAGCCTTTGCCCCAATGGCTGCGTCCGAGAATATAGCCCAGCTCAAAGCTGTTTTTACGGTGTGGCAAAAGAATGACCCATCCTAATGCTACCCTTTCGTCAAGCGTGATGGCCCAACATACATGGTCGGCGTCGATTTCTGCATTCCAGGCAATGTAACTTTGCGTTTCCTCGATATCCGCATGCGGACCACTTGACCAATAACGCATAACCTGATCATCGGACAAAACATCAAACAGGGCAGATGCATCGTCCACTTTCAATTGCCTGAGAATGAGACGCTCGCTGACAAGTGTCGGCGCGGTCATCTGGTAAGCGCCTCAACTAGCGCCTTGACCTTTTTTTGTCTCCATTGCGGCAAGGGGGCGACCAACCAATAGGCTTCATCGCTTTCCTTTGCATTATCGACAGCACGGACTTTGCCGTTGGCGATATCGGCTTCGGCCAAAAGCAGCGGCACGGTCGCCTTGCCCAGCCCAATCGCAGCTGCGTCAATGGCGAGGCCGGCATCGGCCAAGCGCAACGCGGCTACATTATTGTCCACAGGGCAGTTGGGCCAGCTAATCTGTGTATCCGCCCCACCCTCTAGCGCGGCGACAGTAACATAGGCGCCGGCCGCCAGACGGATCCCTTCATGTTCCCCAGGACCCGTGGTCAGACGGATGGCGATGTCTAGATTGGCCTCGGTAAAGTTCACATCTTCGTCCGCTGCAACCAAGGTAAATCGGGTGTCAGGGTTGGCCTTGCTAAAACTTGCCAGACGCGCAGCCAGCCATTTGGCGGTAAAATCACGCGGGGCGGCAATGGTTAGCGCATTGGAAGACTGCCCCGCTTGCATCGCACGGACCGATTCTTCAAACTGTAGAAAACCTGCACGCAGAGCATCAAGACCGTTTGCTGCTTCGTCGGTCAGTTCAAGCCCCTTGGGCGTGCGGCGGAATAGCACAACGCCCAACATATCCTCCAGCGCGCGAATTTGCTGACCTACCGCAGCTGGTGTCACTGCAAGTTCGTCCGCGGCCTTCGTAAAGCTCAAATGCCGCGCCGCGGCGTCGAGGACACGCAGACCGTTGAGGGGGAGATGGGTGCGCTTCATTCGCCTAAGCTCATCGCGCTGTGACCGGTGCCACCAGCGTAAAGCAGGGGATGTCGGCCAAAAACGTCGAGCCATCCTCCCGCGCAAAGCGATATTTCCCCTCCATCGTGCCGTTGGGCGTAGGTAATGGGCAGCCGGAGACATAATCATGGCTTTCGCCGGGGCGGAGTAATGGTTGCTCGCCGACCACCCCATCGCCATCGACATGGTTAATTGTGCCGCGACCATCGGTGATCCGCCAATGCCGCGTTATCAATTGCACGGGTTCGTCACCGCCATTTTCGATGCGGATATGATAGGACCAGAACCAACGTCCTTGCGCGGGGACGGATTGTTCCACCAAAAAATTTGGCGAGACGCGCACAGTGATGCCTTCAGTGGTCGCGCTAACTGCGAAGAAGGAATCCAATATGCTGGTCACAAACCAGCCGCCTTTAGAGCCTGATCCAGATCTTCGATGAGATCAGCGGGATCTTCCAAACCGACATTGATGCGGATCATGCCTTCGCCGACGCCCATCACTTCGCGGGCTTCGGGGCCCATGCCGTGATGCGTGGAGGATGCCGGATGACACATCAGACTGCGCGCATCGCCAATATTGTTGGAAATATCAATTAACTGCAACCCGTTGAGCAAGGCATGCGCTTGTTTACGGCCACCGTCGACTTCAAATGCAAAGATTGGCCCGCAGGCTTTCATCTGATGCATCGCAAGATTGTGCTGCGGATGGCTCGGCAGACCGGGGTGCATGATATGCGGCACGCGGCCTTCCAGGAATTTGCCAACGGCAAGCGCATTCTCCGACTGCCGCATGGCGCGCAGTTCCAACGTCTCAAGCCCCTTATGCACAACCCACGCGTTAAACGGCGACAAATTAGGCCCCGTGTTGCGCTGAAACGGCAACAAAACCTCATCCATCCATTTTTGCGAACCACAAACGGCGCCCGCCAAAACGCGCCCCTGCCCGTCCATCAACTTGGTCGCGCTGTACGCCACAACGTCGGCGCCGAAGTCCATCGGCCTTTGTAATACGCTGGTGGCGAAGGCGTTATCGACCACAGTTGTGATACCATGTTCTTTCGCCAGACCACAGACATAGGCCATATCGACAATGTCCATCGTCGGGTTTGCCGGCGTTTCAAAGAAGAACACCTTCGTGTTTGGCTGAATCGCCGCCTTCCACGCATCATTGTCACGGCTGTCGATTGTGGTTGTGGTGATGCCCCATTTGGGTAGCAGATTGTCGGTCAACCAGCGGCATGAACCGAACGCGGCGCGCGCGGCAACGACATGGTCACCCGTTTGCAACTGGCATAATAACGCCGTGGTCATCGCCGCCATACCCGTGGCCTGGGCGCGGCACGCCTCCGCCCCCTCCATCAGTGCGATGCGTTCTTCGAGCATTTGTACCGTCGGATTCTGCAACCGCGAATAGGTCATCCCATCCTGTTCACCGGCAAAGCGCGCAGCAACGGTTTCAGCGTCGTCATAGGTAAAGCCCGATGACAGGAACAATGCCTCCGAGGTTTCGCCATGTTCGCTACGCCAAGTGCCGCCACGCACCGCTTGGGTGGCGGGACGCCAATGCCGGGTGATTTCGCGATTCTGGCCAGTATTTTTCTTCATAAGTTCGCTTTTCGGGGAGAGCGGGGTTCAGGTCAAGGCAGCAAGCACCGCGTCGCCCATATCGCGGGTCGAATGCGTGCCGCCGAGGTCTGGGGATCGTGCGCCGCCAGATAGTGCCTTAGCCACCGCAGATTCAATACGGTCGGCTTGCTCCGGCAAGCCCAACGAGTAACGCAGCATCATCGCTGCAGACAATATCGTTGCAAGCGGGTTGGCCTTGCCCTGCCCCGCGATATCGGGCGCGCTACCGTGGATGGGCTCGTATAAGCCCTTCTGAGAAGCGTCCAGCGACGCGCTCGGTAACATGCCAATCGAACCAGCACACATGCTGGCCTGATCGGACAAGATGTCGCCGAACAAATTGCCCGTTACGATGACGTCAAACTGGCCGGGGTTACGCACCAATTGCATCGCGCAATTATCGACATACATGTGGCTTAAGGCAACTTCGGGATAATCGGCATGTGTTTCAATGACGATATCGCGCCACAATTGTGAGGTTTCAAGCACATTGGCCTTGTCTACTGAGCACAATTTTTTCCCACGCGCTATTGCTGTTTCGAAACCGACGCGAGCGATACGACGAACTTCATCCTCATCATAAGACATGATGTCATAGCCTTCGCGCTTACCATCGGCAGTTTTGCGCATGCCCTTTTCGCCGAAATAGACATCGCCATTGAGTTCGCGGACGATGACCATGTCTATTTGTGTCGCAACTTCAGGACGAAGAGCGCTGGCATCGGCCAGTTCGGGAAACAATGTGGCGGGACGCAGATTGGCGAACAAGGATAGTTCCTTGCGCAGCCCCAATATCGCCTGTTCTGGGCGCAAATGCCGTTCCAGTGCATCACAATCGGGGTCACCGACCGCGCCAAACAATATCGCATCAGCGCGTTTGGCAAGCGAAAGCGTGTCCGCAGGTAAAGGATGTCCGGTCGCCTTATAAGCGGCACCGCCAACCAGCGCCTCTTCAAAGGTCAGCCCGTCAATGCCAAGCGCATCCAACACGCGCCGTGTTTCCGTGATGACTTCGGGGCCAATTCCGTCCCCGGGTAACAAGGCTATAAGCATATCATATAATACCTAAAATGGATCGTCATCCCGAACTTGTTTCGGGATAACAAGCTGCGGCATGTTATGCTGAAACGAGTTCAGCATGACGATATAGAATAATTCTACCAGACTCCTGCCAATGGCCACGCGCTTATGCAACCATGTTCGCACAAAACCGATTACACGGCATTCACATCGCCGCGCGCTTCAACCGCTCCACAAGGCGTTCGCGTGCGGCCATGACGTCGGCGCGGCGGTCGCCCAGCACATGTGCGACGAGCCGCTTGCGGGTCTGCGCCATCATCGCCACTGGCGCGCTGTCGCTGTCATGTTCTTCGGCATAGCCAAGTTCGGCCAAAAGTAATGTTTCATATTGGGCGACGGCCCCTGCCCACACCCGCGCCGCTGGGGAAAGCTCAATCGCGGACAGCAAGCCGTCCACCGCGCTGTGCACACGCGGATAGGGTACGCCCTCCGCCAAAGTTGCTGCGGTCAGCGCCGTTACCCAATCAATCGCTGCAGTTGCCAATGGTTCGCTGAGTAAATGCGCGCGGCTGTGCACAGGTTCGGGAGTCAGGCGCGCCAGTTGGCCAGAAATGCGCGTGCGCCATTCGCCCTTGATGACATTGCCCGGGATGAGGACAGGTCGCAATTGCCGCCCGCGCGCGCCAGCAACATAGCCAGCAAGCATGCCGTAATCCGCGGTAAAGCCACGCACAATAGCGCCTGTTTCGCCATGGTTACGAACCGAGCAGATGATGGCAGATGCCGAAATGTCCATACGCTCTCATGCCAAGACTGCGGCGAGAGGGGAAGCTCTATCGAACCCACTTCGCCATGCAATCGAAATAGCGGCGCAGCATTCCGCTGCAGCCGAGGTCAGCCGTTGCTATGATAATAATCATAGACCGTCTGCGCGACGATGGCAGAAACACCGGGGGCCTTTTGCAAGTCCTCAAGGCTGGCATTGCGCACGGCGCGGGCTGTGCCGAAATGCATGAGTAACGCCTTTTTGCGCGAAGGGCCAATGCCCGGAACTTCGTCCAGCGGACTGACGCTAATCGCCTTGCTACGCTTCGCGCGGTGCGCACCGATGGCAAAACGGTGCGCTTCATCACGCAGCCGCTGCAAATAGAACATAACGGGCGCGTTGGCAGGCAGAGTGAATTCACGGCCATCGGGGAAGTGAAATGTCTCGCGGCCCGCATGACGGTCCGGACCTTTGGACACGCCGATAAAGGCGACATCCTCCACACCCAATTCGCGTACGATTTGCATGACAGCGCTCATTTGCCCCTTGCCACCATCGATCAAGACAAGATCCGGCCAGTTTTCATCGCGTTCCTGTTCGCCTTCCTCAGCCATCAACCGTCCAAAGCGCCGCGCCATGACTTCGCGCATCATGGCAAAGTCGTCGCCGGGTACGGTGTCAGGATTTTTAATGTTGAACTTGCGATATTGGCCTTTGATGAAACCCTCCGGCCCCGCTACGATCATTGCGCCCAGCGCGTTTGTGCCCTGAATATGGCTGTTGTCGTAAACTTCGATTCGGCGCGGGGGTTCGGGCAATTCAAACAGATCAGCTACCTCTAACAGCAATTTACCCTGTGTTGTGCTCTCGGCCAGTCTCCGGTCGAGCGCTTCTTCGGCGTTGCGCGTGGCTTGTTTTACCAAACGCACACGGTCACCGCGTTGTGGCATGCTGATTTCGATCTTGCGTTCGGCACGTTCGGACAAAGCCTGCGCTAACAAGTCTGCTTCGGTCAGTTGACGATCGAGGAAAATGGATTTCGCAGGGGGTACATCTTCATAATATTGCGCGAGGAAGCTGGTGAACACTTCGTCCTCGCTCATTTCCGCAACATGCGCGGGGAAAAAGGAGCGATGCCCCCAATTTTGTCCGCCACGAATGAAAAACGCCTGGATACCCATCACCCCATTGCGATGCGCCAGCGCGAAAATATCGGCATCACCCACGCCTTCGGCGTTGATAGCCTGCGACCCTTGAATGAAGGTTAGCGCCCTTAGTCGATCACGGACCATGGCGGCGCGCTCGAAATCAAGCGCTTCTGCCGCCGACTCCATCTCCTTAGCTAGTTTCGTCTGCACAGCAGAGGATTTACCGTCGAGAAAGGATTTGGCGTCCGCGACTAGACTGTCATAGGACGCGTTATCAATCCGCCCAACACAGGGTGCGGAGCAG
This sequence comes from Sphingomonadales bacterium, assembly GCA_027488785.1. Classification (GTDB taxonomy): domain Bacteria; phylum Pseudomonadota; class Alphaproteobacteria; order Sphingomonadales; family Sphingomonadaceae; genus Sphingorhabdus_B. The sequence goes on from JAIYAY010000026.1 coordinate 219,906, forward strand.
CGCTTGATTTGGTACAACAAACAAGGCCGATTGCGATTGTTAAAGAAGCTGTCAGTGCAACTTCGCAGTAAAAACAGTTTCTGCAACGCGTTCAGGGTTTGGTTGACCGAGCCAGCGCTGGCGAATGGGCCGAAATATTGCCCCTTATGCCGCCGCGCACCGCGATGTTTCTGAATACGTGGAAATTGATGGTCGGCGCGCAATAGGATGAAAGGGAAGCTTTTATCGTCCCGCAGCAGCACGTTATAAGCGGGGCGATATCGCTTAATCAGCTGCGCTTCCAGCAACAGCGCTTCAGCCTCGCTATTGGTGGTGACGATGGTCATGGATCGCGTCAACGCGACCATTCGGCGCAAGCGGTTGGGCAACCGGTCAATCTGCACATAATTGCCGACGCGATTCTTTAAGGCGCGCGCCTTACCCACATAGAGCACATCGCCCCGCGCATCATGCATGCGGTAGACGCCGGGTTTGAGCGGAAGGGTCTTTAGAACATTTCGGATCGCGGCGATGCCGGTGTCGAAATCGGGTGTGTCCGCACCACGCACAGCGTAAGTCGCCTTTTCCTCGCTAAAGCGGGAGGCAGCATTGGGCTGGTCGGGGCGGTCGGCTTTGGACATGTTGCCTGCCATGTAAGCAACGTCTTTGTGCTACACAACGTCATTCCCGCTTGGGCAGGAAAATGCCGAACTTGTTATGTTTCTGCTTAGTTCAACGACGCAATCGACTGATCGATCAACGCTGCATCTGCCTTTGCATCATGATGCGCCGCGATAAGCTGTGCCGCAGCGGCCGCAGCAGCGGTGGCGGCAGTCTTACGCACATCGGCAATCGCGGCGCGCTCGGCGGCTGCAATTTTGTCTTCAGCCGCTTGCGTACGACGGCCAATTAACGCTGTGGCGTCGGACTTAGCACGTGCGACAATTGCTTTGGCTTCTTCTTCCGCCGCAGCCTTCATCGCGTCGGCGTCAATCGCAGCTTGCTTGGCCTTAGCTTCATATTCGGCCTTAATGGCCTCTGCTTCGGCCCGTAAAGCGGTTGCTTGGTCCAATTGTTCACGGATGCCGGCAATTTGGTTATCCAGCGCACCTGCGATCATCGCAGGAACTTTTTTCCAAAGTGCCAAGGCAATAACCGCGAGCATCGCCAATGCGACGAGCATGGAGGCATCAAAGCCTAGTGCCGACGGCGTTACATGATCTTCAGCGCTAGTGTGCACTTCGGTTGTTGCATGCGTTTCGGTGGCTGGCGCTGCAATCGCAGCTGCGTCTGATGCAGGCGCGGTTACCGTTGAGGCCGCTTCGGTTGCTATTGCTGGATTAACCATGGGACATTACCGCCTTCACTGCTTTTGCGGCTTGCGCAGATGTGACCTTTGCACCGGAAACCTTGGCAACGATTTCGGCGGCAGCTTCTGCGGCTACGGTTTCGATTCCGGATAATGCTTTGGCGGTTGCCTTGGCCAATTCGGCGTCGGCAGCGGCAATTTTTGCGCTGATTTCTGCGTCAGCCTTCGCCAGACGCGCATCGGCGTCCTTCGCGGCTTTTGCCTTGGCAGCGGTGGCCTTGGCTTGCGCCGCAGTCCGCGCCGCTGTCAAATCAGCAGCGCCGCTATCACCCAGATTATTAGCCTCTGCCCGTGCATGTTCGGCAGCAGCAAGGTCGTCCGCAATCTTTCGATTACGGGCGTCCATCGTTGCTTCCACCTTTGGCAACATCACCCGGCCGACCGTAAAATAGATCAAGCCAAAGACAATCAACAGCCAAAAAAACTGCGATGCGTAGGTTTCAAGGATCTGACTAATCTGGGGCATATTATGCGTTCGTCCTTATGAAAGAATGCCCCGGCGCATTGCCGGGGCGAACTGTCAGTTAGGCAACGAAGATCAGGATCATCGCGATAACAAACGCGAGCAGACCGAGAAGTTCGACGGCGGCGAAGCCGATGAACAGACGGCCCTGCTGGCTGTCGGCTGCTGCAGGGTTACGCAAAGCGCCCTGAAGGAATGAGCTAAAAACGTTACCAACACCGCCAGCGGCGATACCGGCACCAATTGCTGCCAGACCGGCACCCATCATTCGGGCTGCTTCTGCGTCCATGATAATAAC
>JAIYAY010000021.1 GCA_027488785.1 Sphingomonadales bacterium
AAAATTTCGAAAGGTGCGATTAGCGATGAAAACGCTATCCAGAGTTACGAAATCGATCCGTCCACAGGACGTCGAGAAATCGTGGATCCTCATTGACGCAGAAGGTTTGGTTGTTGGCCGCGTGGCCAGCCTCATTGCCAACATCCTGCGTGGTAAGACCAAGCCAAGCTACACCCCACATGTCGATTGCGGTGATCATGTCATCGTCATCAATGCAGACAAGGTGAAGTTCACCGGCAAGAAATTGACCGACAAGGTCTATTATCGTCACACCGGCTACATTGGCGGTATCAAGGGTATCACGGCTGGAAAGGTGCTGGACAGCAAATTCCCTGAGCGCGTCCTTGAAAAGGCCGTTGAGCGCATGGTTCCACGCGGTCCTTTGGGCCGTGCGCAAATGCGCGCGCTGCATCTATATAACGGCACCGATCATCCGCATGCCGGTCAACAGCCAAAGACGCTCGACGTCGCTTCCATGAACCGTAAGAATAAGGTGGGTGCATAATGTCCGATACTGCAACTTCGCTCGCTGATCTTGAAACCTTGGGCGCCGACGTTCAAGCACCTGCACAGATCGCTGCTGTCACTCGTGAACAGGAAATCGATGCGCAAGGCCGCGCTTATGCAACGGGTCGTCGTAAGGACGCCGTTGCCCGCGTATGGTTGAAGCCTGGCACCGGCAAAATTGTCGTCAATGGTCGCGACCAAGAAATCTATTTCGCACGTCCTTCGCTGCGTCTCGTCATCAACCAGCCATTCGGCGTGACTGAGCGTACCGGTCAATATGACGTCATCGCAACCGTCAAGGGCGGTGGTCTTTCGGGGCAAGCTGGCGCCGTAAAGCATGGTATTGCGCAAGCATTGTCGAAATATGAGCCAACGCTGCGTAGCGCCGTGAAGTCGGAAGGCTTCCTGACCCGCGACAGCCGCGTGGTCGAGCGTAAGAAATACGGCAAGGCCAAGGCGCGTAAGAGCTTCCAATTTTCGAAGCGCTGATACGAAAAGTATATTTTTCGTACGAAATTCAAGGGGTTGCGAGAAATCGCGACCCCTTTTTCATTGTCTTTTGATTATATTACCAAAGGCTGGGGGCTTTGCCGTTGAATGTTGCTTTTATGAATCGAGCCCCATGAACTCACTTATGAATTCGACCACAAATGGCGATATACACCTTTTTGGTAATTCGTCCGCACAACCTGCATTTTCTCGCATAGGGCAAGTTTGACACAAGGACGCAGTGCTCGGAAACTTTAAGCGAATATGAGTTTGTAGAGATTGACGTAATAGTCCTTTCTGTCGGCAGTCCCTCCATATTGCCAATAAACTGCCTCAAAATTCCCATCTCCGTCAAAATCGTCGAAACCGATCAATTTTCCGCTACCTTCAGAAGGCGGAAGGGATGCGTTGAAATTACGGAATGATGCGCCATTCTCATTTATGTAGATCCTGAGCGTTCCATCCTGTCGCGCAAAGACCATATCGTCTTTTCCATCTTTGTTTACGTCTCTGACATATAAGGCTGGTGACCATTGTAGGAACCCTGCGTAAATGTCAGAATTGTCCTGCTTGATGGCAGTGCTTGTTATATCGACAAATTTTCCTGCGTCGTTTCTTAAAATCTGGAGATAGTCACCGCCATAATAGGGGACATATCTTGAGTGAGACATTATGAGATCGAGATCTCCATCCTTGTCCATATCAGTGGTTCGCGTCTCCATATGGAGAGAGTTCTCAGTACCGTAAACTGTCGCGGGAAGGGCTGACTTATCATTGAAACTGAAGTTGCCGTTATTGTTCCAGAATACATAGCTGTAGGTAGAACCGTGCCCAAACCCCGCAACAATGTCATCATATCCATCCGCGTTGAGATCGGCGAGATGAACATCCAACCACAAATTATTCTGCCCGTTGGGGACTTGGGTTGGGTTCAGTAAAGGAACGGAGTTTAGTTGATCCAAAAATGTGCTCGACCTGGAGGTGAAGGAGCCTTCGGCATTTTGAACTAAGAACAAGGGCTCAAACCCTTCCCTGTGGCGCCAGTTGGCAATCAGAATATCATGCTTGCCATCGCCGTTAATGTCCCCTGTCGCCATTGCGTGGGCGTCCGTCCCATTCGCAGCAAGGCTTGATTGCGTAGTCAGGCGGGGAATAAGATCTGCCCGCACCCGCGCCCCGCTTGCACCGCCTAAGGCCAAGACTGCCGTGCCATATGCCGTCGGATCATTGTAACTCCCAGACACGTTGTGCGCGACGAAGAATGCTGCTGGCGTTCCGTTGACGGTTAAAGACGCAGATCGACGTGCGCCAAAAACGGATGGAAATTGATCGTTAACGGCCTGCCGAAACTCTAATCTGCCGTTATCATTGGAAAGGTAGATATATGGTAAGCGCGCAAAAACCGGCGTGCCATATGCTTTGTTCAGCGGAACGATCAGTTCGGGAAAGCGATCTTTCTGGAAGTCTAGTGAGATGCTTCCCTGAGGAAAAATGTCCGCAATGCCTCTGGGGTTCGTTACGCCACCGTAAACATATTCCGGAACAACGTCGGATGATGATACTGTATGGATTTGGTAAGATTTGCTTAAGGTCGCGCGCGTGTAGGTGACGGGTGCTGGAGTTGTTGGCGTCGTTGGTTGTGTGGTGCTCGTGGGTATCGTTATGATCGGAGGGCTGGGCGATGTGCTGCCTCCACCGCCACAAGACGAGAGCAACACGCACGCTGCCAGTGCGCTAAAACGTCTTAGTTTCACTTTGCCCCCCAGAACCAAACTATCGGATCATTTCCCAGCAAATACGCTGGAAATCTGGCGACCCTTATTATCGTAAACGTAAATGTGACTGCCTCTTCGAACGCTGACTGTACTGGAAGTATATCCTTTAAGTCCGTCATTCGGCCCAGTTCCCGCAAACACTGAGCACAGCTGCCGCTGTCCGGCGCCATAGACATAGACTTGACTGCCTCGTTGGACTGCTGTGACTATTTCGGACACACTTTACCCCCCATTAATCCATGCTTGAATTAGAATGCGTTGAACCTAAGGGTTAAGCAAGCGAGGATGTTGGTCCAAGACCTTTTTGGTCTCTCCTTTGGTTAGATTATGATTTTTTAGCGCTAAACTTTTCAGCCATGCGCAGGATCATCTCTAGGCGACCTACATGAAAAGGCGGCTCCAAAGGGACGCCTTTTTTAATTGTGGGCTGGCGCTTTCATTGGCACATATCTCAGATGATCAAATATATCGTTCTCGTACTCGTTCTCGCATTGGTTGGTTCTGGTATATGGTTTTGGACCAAGACCGATCCACAAAAGCTCGATTTTGCAGACCGGATGGCACTCGGCCCGGTGGAGTATCGCCAAGCCCCTCTGACGAGTATCGCGTACGGCGATGACGCGCGGCAGAAGCTTGATATTTACTTGCCCAAGCAAAACGCCGTTGGCGCATCTGCGGTGCTGATCTTTTTCCATGGCGGCTCGTGGCATGATGGGGAGCGCGAGGGCTATGGCTTTTTAGGTCGCGCCTTTGCCGCACGTGGTTTTGTCACGGTCATTGCCGATTATCGCAAGGCACCAAGCGTGCGCTTTCCCGCCTTTGTCCAAGATACGGCCTCTGCCATAGCTTGGGTCCATGCGAATATTGCCAAATATGATGGCGATGCCGACCGTATCTTTGTAATGGGACATAGTGCTGGCGCCCATATCGCCATGATGACGGCGCTTGACCCGCAATGGTTGGCTGCGAACAATCTCACGCCGGATGTAATCAAAGGGCTGATAGGCCTTGCTGGGCCGTATGATTTCCTACCGCTGACAAGCGATTCGTCAAAAATTGCTTTGGGGCAATGGCCTGACCTGAAGGAAACGCAACCAATCACTTATGCGCGTGGGGATGCACCCCCTTTGTTACTGCTCACAGGCGACAAGGACACCGTCGTGAAACCCCGCAACAGCAAAATTCTATCCGAGAAAATTCAAGCGCTCGGCGGGCAGCAGCAATTACGGATTTATCCCGACGTCGACCACGCCGATATCATCATGGCCGTCGCGCGTCCGTTCCGACAAAAGGCGGCCATTGTAACGGATGTTGTGAACTTCATAAAAGCGCATAGTCCACGTTAGAGCGCGGCGTTTGTTTTTTGACCAAGGATCTTTTGGCGATATGAAATGATTAACAAAGCAGCGTTCACGATGGCTGCGCCTAGCATGGCAATAGCCGCACCAACTTCGCCGAATAACGGCAATAGCCAGATGAGAAGAATTGCAACGATAATGGCTCCGGCTAAACTGCACAACATAACGCGGCCAGCTTTTCCAGCGGTCAGCAGTGCAGGCTCTAACCCCAATGTCGCAAATTGCACTGCTGCTGCGGTACCTAAAATCATCACCAGCGGATAAGCGGCGACAAATTCTACGCCAAATAGCCAGACGATGATGGGCTTTCCTGCCAAACCGACAATCGCCAGCACAAGCATTGCCGCCACGCCGGAAACTTTCATCATCTTGCTCAGCAGGATGCCTGCATCCTTTGAACCGCCTATGTGGGCGACGCGTGCATATTCGGTGAACAAGGCCATAGAAACGGCATCGCCAATACGCGCAAAAACCTGGCCCAATTGATAACCAAGCCGGAAAAATCCAGCGGCAGCGGCGCCAACATAGACGCCCACAATCACCGCAACCATTTGCTGGCTGGTCAGCTTAAAACTTGAGCCCGCGTTTGACCATAAAGCAAACTTGCCGATGCCGGGAAAGCGGGCGTGGAAGCTGTTCAAACGCGGTAAATTGTTCCACCGCAATGGCAGTTTAAGCTGCCGCAATACATTTATCCAAACCAAGATGGTCGGTACAAATTCCGACACCAGCCAGATCGCTAGAAACCCCCATACGGTTGGCTGCGTCAATACCAATATGCCGGTACCCACAAGGCGGATGATGGGAACAAGCATGTCCGGCAACGCCGCATCGCTGAAACGGTCGCTAATCCGTAATAGCCCCGTTGGCGTTGATCGCGACGATAGCACGAGCAATGTCGTGAAGACGATGACGGCGATTGCCTCTTTATCATCCCAGCCCTGATTGGCGGCCAGCACCCACGCGCCGAATATGGCTAAAACCAACGCCAGCGCGGCGCCAATCAGATCAAGAATTATGCAGAACCACGTCAATTCCGCCAATTTTTTTTGCGCCCCGTCATGCACCAAATTTGTGCCGTAACGGATAAGGATTTGCCAAGTTTGGAAAGATGTAAAACCTGCGATAAGCTGGGCAAAACTGAAAATGAGCATGAATTTGCCGAAGTCCGCGGCACCCAATGTCTGCGTGGAAACAGCAAGATAAATGAGGCTGAGAACAGCCGACAATGTCTTTGGCAGAAAAAGCCAGGCACCCGATCGCAATATGCGACGTCCACTTCCCTGTTTCTGCTCTGCCATCAAAAATATGCTCCCAATTAAATGGGGGACTAGTGCAGTTCGCCTCCTAATCAAAGTCATGTCATTAAGCGTACTATAAAAAAGATGCTTCTTAATTAGAAGTGAGCAGCTCAGCTTTTCGTCTCTAAAACGCTTGCGGTACGTGCGGTGCGCTCCTTTAAACGCGCCTTGTTCTTGGTAGATCAGTTGCCATAATTTGCTGTAAACGATATCGGCACTGCATGTTCATGAAGCCACACCAAAAACGGCCCGACGTAACCGGCAGCGCCCCTGTAATATTTCTGTTCAATCACGATGCGGGTCATCAGGTGGCGCATCTGGCGGGCATTGCAGGTGCGTTTGCGCTTCAGGCAAACGGGGTGCGTGCGGTCATTGCATTCGGCAGCGAGACTATCATGAAAGAGGTGATGAAACTGCTGTCGCCCGAACAAATCGCTGCGTTAGAGTGGCAATCACTTGCGCTACCCGAAATGCTCAGGGTACTCACTAAAGGCCTGAACAGGCTCTTGCCCATCCACCGCATCCTTCGCTTGTACTGGCATAATGCGATTTTAAGAAAATCCTTAGCCATTGTGTCGACTGAACGGACGTGCCTTACCTTGAAGCGCCATTGGACCAAATTTCGCGGAAAGGATCATTGTCCTGCCTTTGTCTGTGTACCCCACGGGTCGGGAGACCGGAATGTATCTGTCCATCCTGCATTCCGGAATTTTGATCTTTTGATAGTTAGCGGACAAAAGGTTGTGGACCAGATGGTGGAAGCGGGCGTTTCCACGCCAGAAGGTTGCCGCATTATCGGCTACGCAAAATTCGACATTTTGCGGGGGCGTACAGCCGAAAAATTCTTCGACAACGATAATCCAACGTTTTTATATAACCCTCATTTCGACCCGCATATGTCTAGCTGGTTCGACCATGGCGTCGACATACTGGAATATTTTTACCAGAATGCGGACCGGTTCAATCTGATCTTTGCTCCGCATGTGATGCTCTTTTTCAAAAAAGTGCATATCTCGCCTGAATATCGCGTGACGCGTAAAAGGCCGGATATCGATCCGAAATATTATGACGCGCCCAATATCCGAATTGATGTCGACAGCGCGCGCCTTTTTGACATGAGCTACACATTGTCAGCCGACGTTTATATTGGGGATGTTTCAAGCCAGGTTTATGAATTTCTATATCGCCCGCGTGCGTGCTTTTTCATAGATACGCATAGCGCGCCATCGCCCGGGGCGATGCCAGAATATGATTTCTGGAATAATGGCCCGGTTGCGCGCACTGCCAAACAGTTGCTAATGTTATTGCCGGATCATGCGGAGATTGCGCTGCAATATCGCACAGCTCAAGAGCAGCGCATGGCGTATACCGCCGATCAAAGCGACCCACGGCCCGCGTCAGAACGCGGCGCTGAAGCCATTAGCCATTTTGTCGCAGGCTTGAACACCGCCGTTCCAGCTTAGGCCGGGGCCTATGGCGTGTTGGAAATGCCTTCTGCATGGCGAAAATCCAGAACGCCCCAACTTGCCTTTGCCGCGGCTTCTGCAAATTTTTTGGACGGGTTTATCGCATAACCTTCATCGGCGAAGTTTAGCGTAGGGCTGTCGCTGATATCGTCTGAGTAAAAGACGATATGCGCATCCTTACGGTCAATGTTTTGCTGCGAAAGCCATTCTTCAATCCGACGTAATTTTTCGCCGGCATAACAATTTTCGCCTTCTATTCGGTGGGTAAGTGCACCGCTGGGCGTGAGGATATGGCGCGTGGCAATGACGGCGTGAAAACCCGCAAGGTCACCAATTAATTGAGCGTAAAATTCTGGCGCAGCCGTTGCCAAAACAAGCAATGCGCCGCGCGCACGGTCGGCATGCAAATGTGCGATTGCTCCAGGTTGGAAGCCGCGGTTGAACACATTGTCCGCAAAGGAGACGGTAATTTTGGACATGCTAGCAGGGCAGATTTCTCGCCCCATGAACATGCGGATACCAAATTGTTTCAGTGGTTTTCGTCCGTATAGGCGAAGCTTGTATCCGACCATCGCCATTATCCAAATGGGCAGCCACGCTAGCCGGAAGGGTGTAGTCCGCCGCGCGTAATACAGCAGAAAACGGGTGAAGGTCGGGCGACGCGTTAGGGTTTTATCGAGATCATATATTGCAATATTCATATTTGGTCGCCAAGCCCCACCTGAAGGTACGCCATAAAAGTTGACGTTAGCCCCGATTTTGATGCGTTTAGGAGAAGCTGTTTGCAAGCGCAATGGACCTGCATCGTTCTTGCTGGACAGCGGCCCGGCCCTGATATGCTTGCCCAGCATTTTGGTCTCGAACGCAAGGCCTTAGCCCCAGTGTGCGGCGCGCCTATGATTTGCCATGTTGTCCGCACGCTGCATGTGTCACCGCACATCGGTAAAATCGTCATATTATCGCAAGATGTCGAGCATTTGCGGCCTGCTGTTGACGCAGCTGGCGGCGCCATTTTGGTGGAAAGCCAGAACAGCATTTCACTGAGCATAAAAGCGCAGGCCGAGGCTCTGGGTTTTTCTGCGCCATTATTGGTGACCACGGCGGACCATCCCTTGTTGACGGTGGAAATGATCGACGAATTTGTGTGCAATGCAGATGGGGATCTTGCGGTCGCGATGGTGGAACGGCAAACCATGTTGAAGCAGTTTCCGGATGCCCAGCGCACTTGGCTTCGCTTTTCAGACGGCGCTTGGTCTGGCGCCAATCTGTTTGCGCTGATGACCCAGAAGTCGTCGTTCGCGCTCGATTTATGGGCCGATGCCGAGCAGGACCGCAAAAAGGCGTGGCGGCTGTTCCTGCATTTTGGTCTGCTATTGGCGGTGCGTGCGTTAACCCGAACCATTAGCTTGAAGCAGGCGATGGCGAAGGCTGGGAAACGGCTTGGTCTAGACGCAAAATTGGTTCCCTTATCCGACCCCGTTGCCGCCATAGATGTCGACAAAATCAGCGATCATGTGCTTGCAGAAAACATAATGACGCAGCGCGTAGCACGGAGCGGCGATACTGCTGCGGGCTGATTAACGGCCCATTTTTTTTTGCCGACGACGCTGCACCGACGAACCAATACCCATGGCTTCACGATATTTGGCGACCGTCCTGCGGGCAATGTCAAAGCCTTTTGCTGTTAGCAGTTCGACCAGAGTATCGTCCGACAGGATTTTATCGCCCTCGGCCTCAATCAGCGATTTGATATGGCTTTTGACCGCTTCGGCAGATGCGCCTTCACCATCGGCCGACTGAACACCGGAGGAAAAGAAATATTTGAGGTCAAAAAGCCCGCGTCCGCAGTGTAGATATTTGTTACTGGTCACTCGGCTGATTGTGGATTCATGCATCTCAATCGCATCGGCGACCTGGCGCAGCGTCAGGGGCCGCAAGTGCGCAACACCACGCCGGAAAAACCCCTCTTGCTGCTTTACAATTTCGGTCACGACCTTGACGATAGTGCGTTGCCTCTGGTCCATGGCCTTTATCAGCCAATTGGCATCCGCCATGCAATCGCTGAGCCACGCCTTGGTCGCTTTGTCCTGCCCAAGCTCGGCCACATAGCTTCTGTTGATCAGCAAGCGGGGCAGGTTGGCGCTGTTCAATTCAATCGACCAACCGTCACCACGTGGTGTCACATAGATATCCGGTGTCACCGCCATGCTATCGTCGCTTTCGAAACGGCACCCCGGCTTTGGATCATAGCCGCGCAGTTCAATTAACATATCGCGCAAATCTTCGTCATCGACGCGGCATATCCGTTTCAATTGGTCAAAAGCACCCTTGGCCACCAAATCGAGGTTATCGATGAGCCGGGCCATACATGGATCATAGCGGTCCGCATCCTTAGCCTGAAGCGCAAGGCACTCGGCAAGATTGCGTGCGCCAACCCCCGTGGGGTCAAAGCGCTGAAGCTCGGTCAGCGCAGCTTCTGCGTCGACTAGGCGCACGCCAAGCCTTTGCGTCATTGCCAGCAAATCCTCACCCACATAGCCTGTGGGTTCAATATGTTCGATAATTTGCTGAACGAGAAAAAGCTGGCGACCAGAAAGGCTTGCACCCGCCTGTGCCATTAAATGTTCGCGCAAATTAACGTCGCGCGCGGCAAAGCTTTCGAAATCAGGGCCGTCTCCGTCAAAGCTGGCACTGGACATCGCGCTGCCCGAAAGGCCGAGCATGCCATCTGCGCCGCCAACATTGTCGGATGGCGCATCATGGTGGAAGGTCTCTGTGCTGAAATCGACGTCAAGCGCGTCGGAAGCGGCGTGGCTGTCATTGCCTAATATCTCGTCACTGCCACGTTCGTTGCTCTCGACTATTGTGGCGTTCGTTAATTCATCACGCGGGCTGTCGTATATGGAATCGCTGCCGCCCGCATCAAGCACCGGGTTGCGTTCGACCTCTTCGGCGATGAAGGCTTCTATTTCGAGCGACGAAAGCGCGAGCAGCTTGATCGCTTGTTGAAGCTGCGGCGTCATGACCAGCGACTGGTTTTGGCGAAGGTCGAGGCGCGGAGCTAATGCCATGACGTTAGATTTCCGTCATTTCCTCCACATTACATTGCAAAGCTTTCGCCTAAATACAGGCGGCGGACATTGGGATCGGCGACCAACGCTTCTGGTGAACCGGCGAACAGGACCTGTCCGCCGTAAATGATGCAGGCTCGGTCCACGATATCTAATGTTTCACGGACATTATGGTCAGTGATCAGCACACCAATTCCACGTGTCTTGAGTTCCTTCACAAGATCACGAATGTCGGAGATCGAAATCGGGTCAATGCCGGCAAAGGGTTCGTCGAGCAGCATGATTGACGGGTTCGCGGCCAGTGCGCGGGCGATCTCGCACCGCCGCCGCTCGCCGCCGGACAAGGCCATGGCAGGGGCGCTACGCAAACGGGTCAGGCCAAATTCGTCCAGCAGTTTTTCCAACCGCTCACCGCGCGATTCTGCGTCGGGTTCCGACATTTCGAGAACCGCGCTGATATTCTGCTCAACGGTCATACCGCGAAAAATTGACGTTTCCTGCGGCAGATAGCCAAGCCCCAAAATGGCGCGGCGATACATTGGCAGCGTGGTGATATCCGCGCCATCCAGCGTAATGCGTCCGCTATCGGGTTTAACCAGTCCCATGATTGAGTAAAAACAGGTCGTCTTGCCCGCGCCATTGGGTCCAAGTAGGCCAACCACTTCGCCCTTTGCCACGGATAACGAAACATCGGTCAAAACGGCCCGTTTGTCATAGCTTTTGGCGATGGACACAACGCCTAGCCCCGATTGCATACCTGCATCGGTAGTTGCATCAGCAGCAGGTGAAGTTGCCATTATGCTTTCCATTTTCAATCTTCGCCCGCAATGATGCTTTTGATTTATATATAATATCTATTGCTTAGCGAAGCATTTTGCAATTGGCATGATTCATGCTCCGCAGAATTGTTCACAGTTTCAGCTTTTTCAGTGTTAGCCCAAACCTACTTTTTGCGTTGCGGCACGCTGAAAGTGCCAGTGACGCGGCCATCCGACTGTGTTGTACTAGCTGCCCCGCCGCCGTTGATTGTTGAGCGGCCTGAATCCAAATCAATGACCAAGCGTCCGCCAGTGAGGCGATTATTGCCTTGCACAAGGTTCACATTGCCGATCAGCGTGATGAGGCTGGAATCCAGATCATAAATAGCAGAGCTACTGGTTGCCCGCAGGTCATCTTTAGAGATCATCACGCCGCCGGTGGCATCCAGGCGGTTCACATCTACGCCGTTATTGCTGGAATAGGCTGCAGTCACGCGATTTGCCTTCAGCGTAAGCCCTGCTTGCATCGCCGTCACGCCACCAGACAATACCACTCGATCTGCGCGATCTTGCAGTTCCATAGCAGCGGCCGAAAATTCGACAGGGGCGTTGCTATCATGATTGCGAATGCTTTGCGCAGTCGAAGCCGTGGACAGCATGCTCATGCCAGTAATAGCTGTGCACAAGCCGATGGAGAGAGAGCGGATAGTCATTGCGCGCTCACTTAATCGCATTCTGGTCGATACGCAAACGAACGCCGCCATCCAGTCGCACAATACGCGTGTCGAGGTTAGCGCGCAGGCGCCCCGCGTGGAATGTGCCAACTTTCGTCCGACCACTAACAGGACCAAAGCTTTGCATAGACCGGTCTTTCAACGATAGCTCTACATTGCTGGCGACCATGTCATAGCTCGCCGATTCAACAGCTAAGGGACCATTCACGCGCATAGTTTCTTTGTTAAGGTTATAAACGCCGCGCTGCGCGACGATGGACGCCGGTCCGTCATTCAACGTTATCCGGCCCGATAATGATGTCATGTCCAAGACAGGGTCGGCAGATGTTTTTTGCACAGCGCTTCCTGCGCGCAAGGAAAAAGGGCGGCCTTTGCTATCATCGCCGCGATACAAGGCCTCGACGACGCGTAGCCGTTCGCGCGACAAGTCTACTTCATCCTTGTTCAGCACGAAGCTCAATTCCTGTTTGCCCGCAAAGGGGCTGAATGCCAGTAGCGCTATTAGAAGCCCAATGACGACGGGCAAAACAACTCGCAGCGTGCGGATCAGCCGATCATGCCGCCCGCCCGGCATGGCCCAGCGTTGTCGTTGTGTGCGTTCAAGATCAGCTTGTGCGGACATGATCGATGCTAAACCAGACCAAAACTTAACTGTGCCCGAATATGTCGATTTCTGGCCAACCCGCAAGATCAAGGTCTGCTCGGTGCGGCAAAAAGTCAAAACATGCCTGTGCTAAGGCGGTGCGGCCTTCGCGTTCAAGGCGGGTAACAAATTCTGCATGCAGACGGTGAAGATAGCGAACATCGCTAGCGGCATAATCCTTTTGTGCCTCGGAGAGCACAGGGCCACCCCAATCACTGGATTGCTGCTGTTTGGAAATGTCGGTCGACAGTATTTCCTTAACCAACTCTTTCAAGCCATGGCGATCCGTATATGTCCGGGTCAGGCGTGAGGCGATTTTCGTACAGAACAACGGCGTCGCGACGACGTTCAAATAATACGAAATCGCAGCCAGATCGAATCGGGCATAATGAAACAGTTTGAGGCGTGCAGGATCGGCAAGAACAGCACGTAAATTAGGCGCTTTATAATCGCTGTCTCGGCTAAAGCGGATCAGATGCTCGTCCCCGTGGCCATCGGAAATCTGCAACAGGCAGAGCCGGTCGCGTGGGGTAATCAACCCCATGGTTTCAGTGTCAACGGCGACAGGACCTTCGGCCAGTACGCCAGCGGGCAGGTCTTCTTCATGTAAATAAACGCTCATGCTTGCCCCTTGCCCGACAGTGTCGTCCAAGGCAAATGAAAGTACAGTTACGGCACAGCGAATTTCGTCCACAATATTTGCTATCGCGGCACATTTTATTACGATATAGAGGCCTGTCGCGTAATCACCAACGATTGCGCTTGTGACGTGCAGTACAGTCGCCCTCGACTGCATAACATAGTGGTTTAGGGCGATGAGAAGGCAAGCAAGAAGTTATGGGTTTTGATCGCAAGCGTGCTGGCAAGGGCCGGGACAAAAGAGACGGTTTCGGTGATGAAAGCTACGATGGTTATCGCGCACCATCCCCCTATCAAAGTGACTTTGGTGGCGGCCGTTCAGGCGGCGGCGGATTTGGCGGTGGAGGAGGCTTTGGTGCCCCGCGCCGTGGCCCTGGTGGCCCACCAATGCCCGCACAAGTCATCGGTTCCGGCAAGGGAATCGTTAAGTTTTTCAATAGTCAAAAAGGTTTTGGCTTCATTCAGGTAGATGATCGTCCCGACGACGTCTTCGTGCACATCAGCGCTGTCGAGCAAGCTGGCTTGGCCGGCCTTGCCGAGGGTCAGCCCTTAGAATTCCAACTGGTGGAACGTGGTGGTAAAGTGTCGGCAACCGATCTCGTGATCGACGGTGAGCCGATGCCCGTTAGCGAACGCGCGCCGCGTCCTGACCGTCCAGCGTTTGACCGTGACCGCGGACCGCGCGGTGATGATCGCGGTGGCTTCCGTGGTGGTGATCGCGACTCGGCCGCACGTGGTCCGCAGCGCGAATCGACTGGCGAACGGGCCAATGGCACCGTCAAATTCTTCAATGACATGAAGGGTTTTGGTTTTGTGCAGCGTGACGATGGCGGCGAAGATGTGTTTGTACATATATCGGCGCTTGAGCGTTCGGGTATGGGGCAAGTGACACAAGGCGACCGTTTGTCCTTCGACATCGAAATCGACCGTCGTGGCAAATATTCAGCCACAAACTTGAGCGCGCTCTCCGAATAAGCGATGTTCTGAATTTCAAAAAGGGCGGGTGAGGCAATAGGCTTCGCCCGCCTTTTTGTATTTATCGCCCCTTGCCATTGCACGCCTCCCTAGAATGGGCGGTTAGAGCGAATCGCTGCGTGGGCGCATGTCGCCTGCGCGTCATCTTGAACTTGGTCGAGACCCATAATGTCTGAGATACCGAAAAAGTAAGATGTTGAAACGCCTTCAGCATGGCGATTCGGTGCAAATCTGTTAGGTCTCCGATGTGGATACCAGCATATGGACTTGACTTTAGCCCCGCGAATCCGCATTGGCGCCCGTCTGTGAACAGCGCGGCTCTTTTCTGCGCAGTTTTTTACGAAATTATTTGAACAAAAGGAACGGGCCATGGCGAAGCCAGCCACTATCAAGATCAAGCTGCTCAGCACCGCTGATACGGGCTTCTTCTACGTGACCAAGAAAAATCCGCGCAACATCACGGAAAAGATGACGTTCCGCAAATATGACCCCGTAGTGCGCAAGCATGTCGAGTTCAAGGAAGCCAAAATCAAGTAAGCCAACGCGCTGATTGAATAAAGCTATCGATCAGGGCGCCTCGGGCGCCCTTTTTGATTCTGGCAACAGAAGTGCTGGGTTGTCTGCTTTTTGCTATTAATCGCCACATCACTTCCCCAAATGTCATCACCTTTTTATCCATACGGACCTTTTCCCGCTTTGCGTTCGCCCATGCCTTGGCTTAAGCGAGAGCCATGAATGACATAAACGACACGTTAGACGCATCGGCTATGGCGTTCCAGGCATTGGCGTGGGCGTTGATGGAAGAATCACGGGCCGAGCGATTATTGTCGCTCACTGGCCTCACACCCGAGGGCTTGCGCGCCAGCGTTATGGACCGTAGCACACAGGCGGCGATTTTGTCGTTTTTGGAGGCATATGAGCCGGACCTTATCGCGTGCGCGGCGGTCATCGGCGTATCACCCGCATTATTGGTACAGGCACGGCAGGAGTTGGAGGCATGAGCGTTTCAGGTCCCCGGCCGCTTTTGATTTCAGATTGCGACGAAGTGTTGTTGCATATGATTGTCCCGTTTCGCGATTGGTTGGATGAGGCGCACCACATCCATTTCGACCTCGTCCATGGCGACTGGGGTGAGGCACTGCGCCACAAGCATGACGGCAATATTGTCGAGCGCGGTCAGGTTTGGGATTTGCTCAACGGATTTTTCGATACCGAAATGCACCGGCAACAGGCAATTGATGGCGCGGTAGAAAGCATCAACCGCCTACGTGAACATGCCGATGTCGTTATCCTCACCAATTTGCTCGATCACCGTGCAGGGCCGCGGACCGAGCAGTTGAAGGCCGTAGGCATCGACGCGCCTGTCTATTGCAACCAAGGTGGCAAAGGCGAGGCGCTTGGACGGATTCTCGAAGAATATCGGCCGAGCGTTGCCGTATTCGTCGACGATCTCGGGCACCAGCATGACTCCGTTGGCGAACAGCACCCCGATGTGTGGCGGTTGCATTTTGTCGGTGAGCCTTTGCTGTGGGATCGTGTGAAGCCTTCGAAATCAGCGCACGCACGTTTGGACCGCTGGGCCGACGCAGAAGTTTGGATTAGGGAGCGGCTGGTTGCGAATGCACCAGCGCCCACATTGGAAAAGGTAGCATCATGATAGAAGCAAAATTGGCCGAACTTGGCATTACTCTCCCTGCACCGGCCGCGCCGGTTGCGTCCTATGTGCCGGCAGTAGAAGCAAATGGGATGTTGTTCATTTCGGGGCAGTTACCCTTTGTCGACGGCAAGGTAGTCACCGGCAAAGTCGGCGATACGCGAAGCCTTGAAGATGGAAAGGCGGCTGCCAAGGCCTGTGCGGTCATGCTGATTGCGCAGATGAAGGCAGCGCTTGGCGGTGACCTTGAACGCGTTGAGCGTATCGTCAAGCTTGGCGTCTTTGTGGCGTCGACCCCGGATTTTACCGATCAACCCGAAGCGGCCAATGGTGCATCGGACTTGATGGAAGCCGTGTTCGGCGACGCAGGCAAGCATGCACGCGCCGCCGTCTCTGTTCCTGTATTGCCACGCGATGCAACGGTTGAAATCGACTGCGTTGTGAAGGTTCGCCCGGCTTAATGACCGACGGCGTCACCGCCGAACTCTTAAGCAAAGTCAGCGAGATTTCCGCCGACCAGTGGGATGCGCTGAACCCGCGCGGCAATCCGTTTGTCAGTCATGCGTTTCTGTCGGCGCTTGAGCACTCCGGAAGCGTCGGCCCCGGCACGGGATGGTCGCCTGCACCGCTGCTGATTCGCGATGCGGAGGGCATTCCGGCGGCGGCGCTGCCCGCTTATCTTAAGGCCCACAGCCAGGGCGAATATGTGTTCGACCATCATTGGGCCGATGCATTGCATCGGGCTGGTGGGCAATATTATCCCAAGTTGCAAATTGCCGCGCCGTTCTCGCCAGTGCCGGGACCGCGATTATTAGAGCGTGACCCAGCGATGGCTTTGCCGATCTTGCGGGCGGCGGAAGCGGTGGTGGACCAGAATGGCTTGTCTTCCGCACATGCGACTTTTCTGGAGGAAGCCGAGCTGGCGCAATTTCGCGCGGCAGGATGGTTGACGCGGGTCGGCACGCAATTTCATTGGCAGAACCGGAAATATGCCGATTTTGAAGACTTTCTAGGCGCCTTATCGTCCCGCAAGCGCAAGGCGATCCGCAAGGAACGCGCAGGCGCGAAATCTGCCGCCCGCATCGAGCAAATAACTGGCGCCGACATTACACCGGAACATTGGGATGCGTTCTGGGTATTCTATCAGGATACTGGCGCGCGCAAATGGGGTACGCCCTATTTGACCCGTGCGTTTTTCGACATCATTGGCGACACTATGCGAGACAGCATCGTCCTGTTTCTGGCGTTTGCCGGTGATCGACCGATTGCTGGCGCGCTCAATTTTGTCGGGCCTGATTGCCTATATGGCCGCTATTGGGGATGTATCAGCGAAGTTCCCTTTTTGCATTTTGAACTCTGTTATTATCAGGCGATTGATTATGCCATCGCCCATGGCCTCGCCCGTGTGGAAGCGGGGGCGCAAGGCGAACATAAATTGGCGCGCGGATATGAGGCGGTGCGGACCTATTCCGCCCATTACATCGCCAATGACGGGTTCCGCGCGGCAGTGGCCGATTTTCTGCAACGCGAGACACAGGCCATGGAACGCGAGATTGAATTTTTAGGCGACATGGCCCCCTTTAAGAAGGGCTAGTAATTCGAGGCAATTCCAAAGAGCGTTGCACCAAAACATTTCACCGCGCACGCGCGCAGCTATTGCAATCCTCTATTTAATCGCCCAATTAAATGCAGAGAGAGGAATCAGCCCATGAGCACACCAAGCCCGCAGGAACTCGCCGCCTTTGAAAAGCAATGTGACGCGTGGTTCGCCGAAAATACGGTGCGCGACCCTGGTTTCATGCTGCCCTTGACCTTCATGGAAGTGTCGACGGATCAGCAATTTGATTTCTTACGCGATTGGCAGCGCAAGGTTTATGAGGCGGGCTATTTCGGCATGTCGTGGCCCACCGAATATGGCGGCTATGGAATGCATCCCGAATATCAGCGTATCGCCACGCGGATCATGAAAAGCCATGATGCCCCGATCATGCTCAACGCGATTGCCAATGGCTGGACCGGGCCATTGTTGCTGGACATTGGTCGTGAGGAAGACAAGCGTCGCTTCATCAAACCTATGCTGTCCGCGGAAGAAATCTGGTGTCAGGGTTTTTCGGAACCAGAGCATGGTTCGGACCTTGGCAGCGCGCAGACCAAAGCGGTTCGCGATGGTGACGAATATGTCATCAATGGCTCCAAAATCTGGACATCCTTGGGCGATCGTGCGGATTATATGATCTTGCTCGCGCGTACATCGAATGATGGGCCAAGCAAATATGCAGGGCTTTCGTTCTTCCTCGCGCCCATGAAAATTCCTGGCGTTGAAACCCGGCGATTGAAGAAACTCACGGGCGAATATGGCTTCACCCAGTGCTTTTTCACCGATGCACGCATCCCGGCGTCGGGCCTTGTCGGCGAAGAGGGCCAAGGCTGGATGGTCGCGATGAAGACGCTGGAATATGAACGCGGCGCGAAGGTTAATCCGGTTGGCGGCTATTTCGTCAAGGAAATGGACGTGATGGGCGTGATCGATATGGCGCGTTCGGCCAAACGCGGCGGCAAGCCCGTGCTTGATGATCCCGTCATGCGTGACAGGCTGGTCGATTATATGATCGAAATTCAGGCGTTGAACCTCAACAATCAACGTCGCCGTATGGCCCCGCTCACCAGTGATCGCCCGATGGGGCTTGCTTTGATGAATAAGCTGGCGCGCACCGAGTTGGTGCGTGAATTGACCGAATTCTCCTTGCAGTTCCAAGGCACGCGCGCTGGCTATTATGTTGGCGACGAAAATGCGGTTGATGATGGCTATTGGCATCGGTCCTATTTGAATAGCTTTTCCGCCACGATTGGTGGCGGCACAAGCCAAATTCAGAAGAATATCATCGGCGAACATGTGCTCGGCCTGCCCAAGGGGCGGTGAGCGAATAAGGGTGTCGTAGCTCCGAGCCTTTAGAAGACGCGTCTCCGCTGGGCAAAGTCATTGCCTGACAAGCGTCCTTCGACTGAGTTCAAGGCAAAGGTTATTGTTTAGGAGAGTGTGAATGTCCGAAGTCCTAACCCAAGCTCAGGACGGTGTCCTGATCATCACCATCAATCGGCCCGACGCGAAGAACGCTGTCAACCAGGCGGTCGCCCAAGGCATTGCTGCGGCCATGGAGCAGCTGGATAGCGACAAAAGCCTAAACGCGGGCATCATCACCGGTGCAGGCGGGACTTTCTGCTCAGGCATGGATTTGAAGGCGTTTCTGCGTGGAGAGTTGCCCAGTATAAAGGGCAAAGGGTTTGCCGGCTTTATTGAATCCCCGCCCGCCAAGCCGCTTATTGGTGCAGTTGAAGGCTATGCGCTTGCAGGCGGCATGGAAATTGCGGTTGCTTGCGATTTGCTGGTGGCGAATGACAAGGCGCAGTTTGGTATCCCTGAGGTGAAGCGGAGCCTTGTCGCGGCCGCTGGAGGTTTGCTGACGCTGCCATCGATTATCGGCAAACGCATGGCTATGGAACTTGCGCTGACAGGAGATTTCATCTCCGCCCAACGCGCGTATGAAATGGGTTTTGTGAACCGCGTGACGGACGGCGCTGCCATTGATGCTGCGCTTGAGCTTGCGGCCAATGTAGCTGCCAATGGACCGCTGGCACTGATTGCGACGAAGCGTGTTATCAACGAGCGACCTGATTGGAACTCCACCGAGATGTGGAAGAAGCAGAGCGAGATTTGCGCGCCTGTTTTCTCGTCGAAGGACTCACGCGAAGGCGCTTTGGCCTTTGCCGAAAAGCGTAAACCAAACTGGCAGGGGGAATAACATGGGCCATCCAACCGTTCACGCCGTCGCCAATCCCGATAAGCCCGCCGTCATCATGGCAGGGTCGGGCGAGACTATCACATACAAGCAACTTGACGAACGTTCCAACCAGTGCGCCCATTTGTTTCGTACGCTTGGGCTTCAGCACGGCGATACGGTGGCAATTTGCCTGGAAAATCGTGCCGAATTTTTCGATCTTGTCTGGGGCGCGCAGCGCGCAGGGCTGATCTACGTCGCCATTAGTTGCCGGCTCACCGCCTCTGAAATCGATTATATCCTGAAGGATAGTGGGTCAAAGGCACTTTTTGCCTCGCCTTATCTTGGCGCCGCGTTGGACCAGATTGAAAGTCCGGTGACGCGCTTCATCCTTGGCGGTGTCCATGCCGGATGGGATAATTATGCCGATACGGTTGCAGATATGCCCATCACCCCCGTTGCCGATGAGCGGGCTGGCACTGACATGTTGTATAGTTCCGGTACGACTGGGCAACCAAAGGGCATTCGCTTTCCGCTGCCCGAGGACGCCGATATTGCCGCTCCCAATGTGCTTGCTGGCCTTGCCATGATGGCATTCAAATTTTCGGGCGACAGCATCTATTTGTCGCCAGCGCCGCTGTACCATGCTGCGCCCTTGCGCTGGTGTGCCGCGGTGCACCGCCTTGGCGGCACGGTCGTGGTGATGGAGAAATTTGATCCTGAAGCGGCGTTGATAGCTATTGAAAGTTACAAGATTACCGCCAGCCAATGGGTGCCAACGCATTTCGCACGTATGCTGAAACTGCCCGAAGATGTGCGCGCCAAATATAACGTGTCCAGCCTTGAAACAGCGGTCCACGCCGCGGCGCCATGTCCTGTACCGATCAAGGAGGCGATGATTGAATGGTGGGGACCTGTATTACGTGAATATTATGCTGGGACTGAGGGGCAGGGGATTACATTTATCTCAAGCGAGGAATGGCTGACGCATAAGGGTTCAGTTGGCCGTGCGTTGAATGCGACAATGCATATTTGCGACGAAGAAGGTGATGATGTGCCTGTTGGCCAAGAAGGCACCGTGTTCTTCGAAAGTGCCGCGTCTTTCAGCTACCATAATGACCCCGAAAAAACCAAAGGTGCGACCAATAAGCATGGCTGGACCACCTTGGGCGATGTTGGGCGCTTGGATGAAGAGGGTTATCTCTATCTCACCGACCGCAAAAGCTTCATGATCATTTCCGGCGGCGTTAACATTTACCCGCAAGAGATAGAAAACCACTTGGTCACGCACCCAAGGGTCCGAGATGTTGCGGTCATCGGTGGGCCGCACGACGAAATGGGGGAGGAGGTTATAGCCGTGGTGCAGCCGCTTGATATGGCCGACGCAGGTGACGATTTGCGCGACGAACTGACCGCTTTCGCGCGGGAGAAGTTGTCGGGCATCAAGATCCCGCGCCGCATTGATTTTCGCGAAGAGCTTCCGCGCCATGATACCGGAAAATTATACAAGCGCCTGCTGCGCGATGAATATTGGGCAAAGCAGGACAAGCCTACAAATTGAGGCTATAACGCCACAGACTCATCAGGAGACAGACAATGACCACGCAATATAGAAATCTGATCAACGGCGAACTCGTGGATAACGGCAAATGGATTGATGTCGTGAATCCAGCGACCGAGCAGGTCATCGGTCAAGTGCCCGATTGTGGTCAGGCCGATCTCGATAAAGCTGTTGCCGCTGCGCGTGCTGCGTTCCAGACATGGAAGAAAACAAGCGTGGAAGAACGCCGCGCCTTGTTTACGAAAATGGCAGAGGTGATCAAGACGAACAGTGACGAACTCATGCGTCTGCTCACAGCTGAACAGGGCAAGCCGCATATGCAGGCGGGCAATGAAATTGCAGGCTGCGTGGGCATGACGCGTGCTTTGCCAATGCTGAATTTGGAAGAGAAAATAACGGAGGACAGCGACAAGCGCCTCAGCCGCACCCGCCGCGTGCCCGTTGGCGTGGTTGGTGGCATCGTGCCTTGGAACTTCCCTGTATTGATGGCAATCCAGAAGATTGTGCCTGCTTTATTGTCAGGCTGCACGATGGTGTTGAAGCCATCGCCGTTCACGCCAATAGCGACCTTGCGCTTGGCCGAGCTCGTGGCGGGCATATTCCCGCCAGGCGTGCTCAACATCATCACGGGCGGCGATGCGCTGGGACCATTGCTGACGTCGCACCCCGACATCGACAAGATCACATTCACGGGCTCGACTGCAACAGGCAAGCGCGTGATGGAGTCCGCGTCGAAGGATTTGAAGCGCATTACGCTAGAACTTGGCGGCAATGATGCCGCAATCGTTCTGCCCGATGCCGATGTCACCAAGGTGGCTGAAAAGCTGTTTTGGGCGAGCTTCTACAATGCAGGCCAAGTCTGCATCGCGGCTAAGCGTATCTATATTCACGAAGATATCTATGACGAATTGTCGGGCGCAATTGCGGCTTATGCCAAGGCGGTCAAGGTTGGTGATGGCGCTGAACAGGGCACCGCGATTGGCCCAATCCAGAACAAGCCGCAATATAAGCGTGTGTTGGAGCTGATTCAGGACGCGAAGGACAAGGGCTATAAATTCCTCGCTGGCGGCGATCATGACCCATCGATCCCCGGCTATTTCGTGCCCGTCACTGTGCTTGATAACCCGCCCGAAGATGCGCGGATTGTAGCTGAGGAACAATTCGGTCCAGTCATGCCGCTGATGAAATTTTCGACAATCAATGAAGTCATTAGCCGTGCCAATGCTTCGGATTATGGACTTGCCGGTTCTATCTGGACCAGCAACCCAGAGGCTGCGGTCGAAGTTGCCGAGCAACTGGAGACAGGGACTGTCTGGATTAACGAGTCCATGCATCTCGCCCCCAACGCACCTTTCGCAGGACATAAGCAGTCCGGCTTTGGTGCGGAATTGGGTGAGGAAGGCTTGCTTGAGTTCACCTACCCGCAAGTGATCACGATCGCGCGCGAGGCGGCTTAAACTTAAGTCCTCCCAATCTGAAAAGATGGGGAGGTACCTAACCGGCACCACCCTTTATCGTCATACTGAAACGAGTTCGGGATGATGATTGGTTTTGGGTCACGACATAGTCATAGCAACGGCGATGATATTCCAACCTCAATAACGCCAAATCTCGCCCTTGACTCTCCCCCTTCAAGGTTTAATCGTCTGATTAAATTTCGTACAACAGGAGAGTGAATATGGCAGACGCCTATATTGTGGATGCGGTCCGTACAGCAGGTGGACGTCGTGGCGGTAAGCTTGCAGGCGTTCATCCGGTGGATTTGGGTGCTGCCGTTCTCGATTCTATCGCCGATCGCAATGATTTCGACCCCGCCGCGATTGAAGACGTCATCATGGGCTGCGTCATGCAAGGTGGCGAGCAAGCGGGCGATGTTGGTCGCAACATTGTGCTCGCTTCGCGCCTGCCCAATTCCATTCCTTCGGTCAGCATTGACCGCCAGTGCGGATCATCACAACAGTCGATGATGTTTGCGGCGCAAGGCGTTATGTCGGGCACGCAAGATATTGTCCTTGCCGCTGGCATCGAAAGCATGACGCGCGTACCAATGGGCTCGACGTCGATGCTGTTTAAAAAAGAAGGCATGGGCACATATAAAAGCCCGCGTTTGGAAGAAGCCTATCCCGGCATCATGTTCAGCCAGTTTATGGGCGCTGAAATGCTGGTGAAGAAATACGGCTTTAGCCGCGAAGATCTCGACCAGTTCGCACTGGAATCCCATCAAAAGGCGATTGCGGCCACACAAAGCGGCGCATTTGCCAATGAAATTGTTGGCATAGAAGTCGATACGCCAGAGGGTAAGATCGTTCACAATAGCGACGAGGGCATTCGCTATGACGCGTCCTTTGAAAGCCTATCCGGCGTCAAATTGCTTCAGGAAGGCGGGAGCATTACTGCCGCAAACGCGAGCCAGATTTGTGACGGCGCATCGGCGGTTCTGATTGTGTCGGAAAAGGCCTTGAAAGAACATGGCCTGACTCCGCGTGCGCGCATCGTCAACTTGACGGTAACGGCGGGTGACCCAGTGATCATGCTGGAAGAACCTTTGTTCGCAACCGACCGCGCGCTTCAGCGATCGGGTATGAAAATATCCGACATCGATTTGTATGAGGTCAATGAAGCCTTTGCGCCAGTGCCTTTGGCCTGGTTAAAGCACACAAGCGGTGATCGTTCGAAAATCAACGTCCATGGCGGCGCGATTGCACTTGGCCATCCGCTGGGTGCATCGGGCACGAAGTTGATGGCAACCTTGTTGAATGCGCTAGAGGCTCGCGGTGGGCGTTACGGCCTGCAAACGATGTGTGAAGGCGGTGGTCAGGCCAACGTCACTATCATCGAACGGGTGTGATTTAGCGCAGACATAAAGATAACCGTAGCCCTGAGCCTGTCGAAGGGCGCTTATCGGTTGAAAATGTTTCGACAGGCTCAGCACTTCGGGATTTAAAAAGGGAATTTACATGAAACTGGATTCAACAGTCGCAGCAGTGGTCACCGGCGGCGCATCGGGCCTGGGCGAAGCAACTGCACGTGCTCTGGCCGCAAAGGGCGTGAAGGTCGCGATTTTCGACTTGCAAGCCGATAAGGGTGAGGCGTTGGCCGCTGAAATTGGTGGTGTGTTTTGCAAGGTCAACGTCACTAGCGACGAAAGCGTTGATGCTGGTTTTGCGAAGGCACGCGCTGCGCATGGTCAAGAGCGTATCTTGGTAAATTGCGCGGGCACTGGCAACGCCGCCAAGACCGCCAGCCGTTCCAAGGAAGACGGTTCGATTAAGCATTTTCCTCTCGATGCTTTTGACCGCATTATTCAGATCAACCTCGTTGGTACTTTCCGCTGCATCACAAAGTCGGCGGCTGGCATGTTAACGCTTGAGCCTATGGAAGATGGCGAGCGTGGCGCTATGGTGAATACTGCGTCGGTAGCAGCTGAGGACGGCCAGATGGGCCAAGCGGCTTATTCCGCATCAAAGGGCGGCGTTGTCGGCATGACCTTGCCAATCGCGCGCGATTTGATGAGCGAAGGCATTCGCGTCAACACAATTTTGCCAGGCATTTTCAACACGCCGTTAATGAATGGTGCACCGCAAGCCGTGAAAGATGCGCTTGCTGCATCTGTGCCCTTCCCCAAGCGCCTTGGCCATCCGCACGAATTTGCGCAGGTTGCGATGACGATGATCGAATGTGGGTATTTCAACGGCGAAGACGTACGCATCGACGGTGCGATCCGGATGGCGCCGCGGTAAACGCAGCGCATTCCGTTCCTGTCGCGCATCGTTGAGACATTTTGAGGCCGTGGATGACTGATAGATGTCTAGACCGGGCGCGACACGGATAGATTAAAGGGTGCGGGTGGAACTGAATATAGAGGTGTGCAAGTGATGACCGAATTCACCCAAATCCAATATGCTGTCGCCGACGGTGTCGCGACAATCACAATGCATCGTCCCGAAAAGATGAATGCTTTTACCAATATTATGATGCGCGAAATGTGCACGGCATTTGATTTGGTCGATGCTGATGATGCCGTGCGCGCTGTCATCGTTACCGGGTCAGGTGAACGCGCTTTTTGTGCGGGCGCGGACCTTACACCGGAGGCTGGAGGCGATGTGTTTGCCAGTCGATCAGAGGTAGAATCGCTTTCGGACGAGCGCGTGCGCGACTCTGGCGGGCGGCTTACTCTGCGGATTTTTCAATGCAAAAAACCTGTCATCGGCGCCATTAACGGCGCGGCGGTGGGCATAGGTGCAACGATGCAATTGCCGATGGATTTCCGTTTAGCGAGCGACACTGCGCGCTTCGGCTTTGTCTTTGCACGGCGCGGGATTGTGCCAGAGGCGGCCTCTAGTTGGTTCCTGCCGCGTTTGGTTGGTATGCAACAGGCGTTGGAATGGTGTATGACGGGTCGGGTGTTTGATGCCGTGGAGGCCTTAAACGGCGGCCTTGTCCGCTCCGTTCACGCGCCGGCCGAATTAATGGAAGCGGCGCGAACGCTGGCGCGTGAGATAGCAGACAATACGGCGCCGGTATCCATTGCCCTCACGCGCGCTATGTTGTGGCGGCTCCCGGCGGCCGACCACCCCATGGCGGCGCACACAATCGACAGCCGAGCAATTTACCGCCGTTCGCGGTCCGGTGATGCGAAAGAGGGCATTGCCAGCTTTCTGGAGAAGCGCAGTCCGACTTACCCCGACAAGGTGTCGACAGACTTGCCTGACTTCTTCCCATGGTGGGACGAACCTGTTTATAAGTAACCTTAGGTAAAGGGGGCGGGCACTAATGGCGACAACAGGACCAAGAGTGGCTAGCGATACAGCCGATGGCAACAATGCGCGCGACCAATTGATCGAGGCCGCTAGCCAGATCATGCGCGAAGGCGATACCATTGACTTGTCATTGTCGGAATTGTCGCTGCGTGCTGGCCTAAACAGTGCTCTGGTCAAATATTATTTTGGCAACAAAAACGGTCTGATGTTGGCTTTGCTGGATCGCGACATGGGTAATATCGTGCAAAGTCTTGGCGCTTTGGTGGCCAAAGACATGCAGCCTGCCGAAAAATTGCGTATCCATATTGGCGCTGTAATCGACACTTATCACGCCTTTCCCTATCTCAATCGCTTGCTGATGCGAATGGTCCGCGACAGCGCCCCTGCTGAAGCGGCGCGCATTGCGGAACTTTACTTGAAGCCGATTTCCAATGTTTACGAAGTGCTGATTGCACAGGGTATAAAGGCAGGTAAGTTCCGCAAAACCGACCCACAATTTTTCTATTTCACCGTAACTGGCGCAGCCGACCGTTTCTATTCATCGCGGTTGGTGCTGCGCCACTGTTACAATCAGGACGATTTCGACGAGAATATGCGGGATGCCTATCGCGAGCATACCATTGACCTGATCATGCGCGGATTGTTGGTTTAGGTTATCCTGGCCTAAGGGAGAGGGAGCTACATCCCCAACGCAGCCTTAATCTCATCGCCATCGGCATCTAGCATCGGCGGATGGGCGTAATTGGACACAGGAGTTCCTGCATAATGCACGGGATGCTTCATGGATCGATATTTACCGATGTCGGGCGATTCCCGTTCTTCAAAAAAGCCGACATCGGCCAAATGCGGGTCGGCCAGCACATCGGCCATGCGGTTGTATTTCATCGCCGGAATGTCATGCTGCGCCAAAAGGTCAAGCCATTCAGCGGTGGTCCGCGTCGCACTGACTTCCTCAATTAACGCATATAATTCGCCGGTGTGCTTGGTGCGTTCTTGATAAGTGGAAAAGCGCGGGTCATCGAAGACATTGGGCCGTCCGCCCAGTTCAAAAAATGTTGCCCACTGTCGGTCATTATACGGGACGATGGCAATGAAGCTATCCTTGGTCGGATACGGCCGCCGACGCGGGTTTACCGAGCGTGTATAACCCATGCGTCCATTACCGGGGATGAAGGTTTCACCCCACAAATTTTCGACCATGTTGAACCAGGTGAAGCATTCAAACATCGGCACTTGCACAAATTGCCCGCCCTGACCGCCTGCGCGGCCAAGCAATGCCGCCATTGTGGCGTTGGCCGCGAACAGACCGCTCACCTTGTCGGCGACAAGGCTAGGAGAATAAGTTGGCCGCCCACCATCGCGCTGTTCACTTAAAGCCGCAAAACCGGAAGCAGCTTGAATGAGGTCGTCATATGCCTGCCGCTCGCCATAGGCACCGCCCGCGCCAAAGCCCGCGCAATGCACATATATGATATTGGGGTTGATGGCCTTCACTGCCTCATATCCAAAGCCCAGCCGCTCGACGCCCGCCATTCGCACATTATGGATAAATACGTCGGCTTCTTCTAACAAAGCCTCGAGCACGGCTTTGTCCTCAGGCTTCTTGATGTTGAGGTTAATGGCTTTTTTGTTGCGGTTGAGCGCAGTGAAAATCGGCCCATGCTGTTTGGTAG
Organism: Sphingomonadales bacterium; assembly: GCA_027488785.1. Lineage (GTDB taxonomy): Bacteria > Pseudomonadota > Alphaproteobacteria > Sphingomonadales > Sphingomonadaceae > Sphingorhabdus_B. The sequence continues at coordinate 27,141 of JAIYAY010000021.1, forward strand.
GCGAATCACCTCCATGGCGCATCATGTCGCCTGGCGTATTGCCCTCACTATTTTCGATCTTGATTACCTCTGCGCCCAAATCGGCCAATTGCACCGTGGCATAAGGGCCCAGCACGACTGTTGCCATGTCCACCACCTTGATGCCCTTCAACGGCCCGGTTGGTTCTGTGTCCCATTTCAATTTCGGCCATTTCGCCATGTGCGCTCTCCTTATCTCTTGCATAGCTTGCTAGCATATTTAAGCGTGCAGTTAAGAGATAATTGGGAGACCCAAATGGCCATTTTTGATGCGCACGCGCCAGTAATCATTGGTGTCGGTGAAGCCAGTCGCAAGACCGTCGCGGGTGAATGGCCCGCCCCACGTGACTTGGCAGGCGCCGCTATCAAGGCAGCCCTTGGCGATACCGGGCAGCCGCAATCCGTTGCGGCTGCAATCGACACCATCGCGGCCATTCGTACTTTTGAGGATAGCGGTGTCAGCCTGGGCACAGGCTCTCCCGATAACACGCCTGAGGCCTTTGGCGCGGCGGGTGGGATCACCGCAAAACGTCTGATCTATGCCGATGTTGGCGGACAAAGTCCGCAGGCGATGTTGAACGAACTGGCGGGTGACATAAGGCGCGGTACCTGCGAAATGGCGGTGTTGGTCGCGGCTGAAGCCACAGGCACTGCCAAGCGCGCACGCAAGGCAGGCATATCATTGGACTGGAGCCTTCCTTCGGACACCCCGTTCGATAACCGGCTGTCCAGCTTCCCAATCCTAAGCCGCGCCGAAATCCGCCACGGCATCATTTCTATGCCGCTGGCTTATAGCCTGATTGAAAATGCGCGGCGGATGGAGTTGGGATTAAACGCCGCTGCTTATGCGCGGGAAATGGCAGCCTTATGGTCTGCCTTTTCGGCGAAAGCCGAAACACGCACCCATGCGCAGTTTCCCGGTTTTAGATCCCCCGAAACGCTACAGAGCGATGACAATGGCAATTACCCCCTGACCGATATCTACCGGCGCTGGCATGTGGCGCAGGACGCGGTCGATTTGGGCGGTGCCGTCATCCTGACCAGTGCAGGCAAGGCGCGTGAATTGGGTGTACCACAAGATAAATGGGTGTGGTTGGCCGGCGCTGCCGAGGCTGCGGAGCCACCCCTGTCCGAACGTGCGTTCATTCACCGGTCTACCGCGCTGGATTTCGCCATTCCTGCAGCCCTAGGTCAAGCCGAAATCGCGGCAGCCGACCTTGGCCCAGTGGATATTTATAGTTGCTTTCCCTGTGCGGTATTCGCTGCGGTGGACAGCATGCAAGATGCAGGCCGAGCGCTTGGCGACTACACGCTGACTGGCGGGCTCAGCTTCTTTGGTGGGCCGGGCAATGGCTATGCCATGTATAACATGGCCGCTATGGTCGACGCGTTGCGCCGTGATGGATCCAAGCCCGCCTTGGTCACCGCCAATGGCGGCGTAATGTCGAAGCAGGCGGTTGGCGTTTACACAGCAACGCAGCCGCGTATCGCCTGGTCCGGCGATGCGGCAAAGGGCTATGCACCAACACCGCTCGCGCTCGATGATGCGCCGCAAGGTAAAGCGCGGGTGCGTAGCTTTGTGCGGCCCTCAGGCAAAGATGGCTTTGGTCCAGCAACCCTTTTGTTAGAAACCGAAGGCGGCGGCCGCACCATCGCGATGATGGATGGTGCGGTGGATGTAGACCTTGGTAACGTGGTCGTGCACGTCACACCGGGTGAAAAACGCCATATTGCGACATTTATCGGATAATCTGTGGTTAATCCTCTAGCGAATATGTTATTCCGTTCGCGTGATCCGGAGAAAATCGATGCATATGTTTAAACTGCTTGCCTTGGCTCTCTCGCTAACGCTGGTTGCCGCGTGCGGAAAGGTGGACAGTACGCCTAAGCCGTTGACCGAGAAACAGAGCGCGGTCTTGATGAAAGAACTGAACGGTAAGGTCGCGGGTAAGTCTGTAAACTGCATCAGCGACTTTAACGCGACCAACACCATTCGCGTTAGCGACAATATCTTGCTCTACCGTGTGTCAGGCCGCTTGGTGTACCAAAACAATCTGCGCTCCGCGTGCAGCGGATTAGCGCGTGACGATGACATCATCGTGTCTGAGCAATTTGGAAGCCAGAAATGCAAAGGCGACATCATCCGTCTGGTGGACCGGACCACAGGTATGACCGGCGGCGTTTGCAGCCTGGGTGATTTCGTGCCTTATCGTAGCGAAAAGACCAAGGACTAGTTGAACTTCTTGCGCTGCGCGGGTCTTGTTCAATGGCTGCGCACTTGCGACTTCGCCTCTAGGCTGGCAAAGGGACGCTTCTAACCGCAGTTGAAAGCAAGTTAATCCATGTCCGAAATGATCCGTGTCACCCTTCCCGATGGCTCCGCCCGTGAAGTTGCGCGTGGTACTACCCCTGCGGACATTGCGGCAGCCATTGGCCCCGGTCTTGCCAAGGCGGCGATTGCGGCGCGAGTGGATGGCGAATTGCGCGATATCATGCGTCCGATTGAGGCCGATGCTGAACTGGCGTTGGTGACGACCCGTGATGAAGCGGACGCGCTTGAACTCGCCCGACATGATTTTGCGCATGTCTTGGCCGAGGCGGTGCAGACGCTGTTTCCCGGTACGCAAATCACCTTTGGCCCATCGACCGATGACGGTTTTTATTATGACGTGATGGCACCTGCTACACGCGGCCCGTTCACAATGGATGACTTACCCGCGATTGAAGAACAAATGCGCGCAATCATTCGCGCCGACAAGCCGTTGCGCCGCGAAGTCATGGCGCGAGACGCCTTGATTACGAAATGGCAAAATGCGGGCGAAAGCTTCAAGGCCGAATGGGCTGCGGAACTACCCGAGGGCGAGGAACTGTCGGTCTATTGGTCCGGTGATGACTGGATGGACATGTGCCGCGGCCCACATCTAGCCTCGACCGGAAAGTTGGATCCGGCGGCGTTCAAGCTGACGCGGGTGGCAGGCGCTTATTGGCGTGGCGACCAAAATAATCCACAATTAAGCCGCATTTACGGTACGGGCTGGTTAAACAAAAAGCAATTGGACGGGCATCTGCTCCGGCTCGAAGAGGCCGCCAAGCGCGACCATCGCCGTCTGGGCCAGGACATGGACCTGTTCCATTTGCAACAAGAGGCGCATGGTTCGGTATTCTGGCATCCCAATGGCTATCTGATCTGGCGCGAACTTGAAGCCTATATGCGCCGCGCAATTGATGGTGCCGGCTATAAGGAGGTCAAAACGCCGCAAGTCATGGACGCGCGTCAGTGGGAGCAATCGGGGCATTGGGGCAAATATCGCGCTAACATGTTCGTCATTCCTGATGAAGTGCCCAATGTCGATGACGAAGGTCCGGTGATTTCGGGCGATGCCGACTGGATGGCGCTGAAGCCGATGAATTGTCCGGCACATGTTCTCATCTTCCGTCAGGGTATTAAGTCCTATCGCGACCTACCGCTGCGCATTTACGAAAATGGCTGCTGCCACCGAAATGAACCGCATGGCGCTTTGCATGGTCTGATGCGCGTGCGTCAGTTCACGCAAGATGATGCGCATATTTTCTGCCGCGAAGATCAGATTGTCGAAGAGGTGCAGGCGTTCTGCGCGCTCGCGGACCGGGTCTACAAAGAATTTGGATTTACTTATTCGATCAAACTCGCACTCCGCCCCGAACAGCGGTTCGGTTCAGACGCGGATTGGGACAAGGCGGAAAACGAACTGCGCGATGCCGTGGTCCGCGCTGGCCTTGCGACCACTGAATTCGGTTGGGAAGAATTGCCAGGCGAAGGGGCGTTCTATGCGCCAAAGTTGGAATGGCATCTGACCGACGCTATTGGCCGCACATGGCAGGTGGGCACGATTCAGTCCGACCGCGTGCTACCCGAACGGCTGGATGCAAGCTATGTTGGAGAGGATGGCGCGCGTCATCGCCCCGTCATGCTGCACCGTGCGATTTTCGGCAGCTATGAACGCTTCATCGGCATTTTGATCGAACATTATGCGGGCCGTTTCCCCGTCTGGCTTGCGCCTGTGCAGGCGGTAGTCGCGACGATAACCTCCGAAGCCGATGGCTATGCGCATGATGTCACCGCAAAGTTGAAGGCGGCAGGCATTCGTGTCGAGGCAGATACGCGCAATGAGAAAATCAATTACAAGGTACGCGAACATAGCGTGGCCAAAGTGCCCCATTTGCTAGTGGTCGGCATGCGTGAGGCCGAAGAAGGCAAAGTTGCGATCCGTAGCCTTGGTTCCGATGGTCAGCGCATCATGACACTGGACGAGGCAATTGATATGTTATCGCACGAAGCGACACCGCCGGATTTGCGTTAAGACGATCTTTAAGGAGATGGTGATGAAAACACTTCCATTGACACTAGCTGCCGTAGTTTTCTTGACCGCGTGCCAGCAACCTGCTGCGGATGAGAGTGCCGCGACACCAGCGGCAGACGCGACCGCCAGCTATAACGCGGCGCAAAAGGCTTATGCCGCTGCCAATGACAAGATGCATTCCGGCATGGGCAATATCAATGCCGACGCCGATATCGCGTTTATGCAAGGCATGATCCCGCACCATATGGGGGCGGTTGATATGGCAAAGGTTGCGCTGGAGCATGGCAAGGACCCCGAAGTTCGTGCGCTTGCGCAAAAGGTCATCGCCGCGCAAGAAGCCGAGATAAAGGAAATGCAGGCATGGCTCGACAAAAAGGGTGTGGCTGCGGAAAAACCACTGACCGCGGCTGACCATGCCGCCATGGGGCATTAAACATTCAAGACCTGATTGGAATCGCCGCGGGGCAATTATTGCTATTGGCGGCAATGACGTTCGGCGCGGCCTATATTCGTGGGCTGACCGGCTTTGGCATGGCCATCATTCTCGTGCCATTGTTTGGGTTGATTGTGAAACCCGGTGAAGCTGTGGTCATCGCCATCTTGCTACAGGTGCTGATTGGGCCTGTTGGTTTGAAAGTCATTTACGCCGACGCCCACCGGCAAAGTGCGCTGACGATTGCGGCTTTTGCCATGCTGGCAACACCGCTGGGGATATGGCTGCTGATGCATACCAGCCCAGATGTAGCGCGGCTGTTGATAGCTGCCATTGCCATTGGGGCGTTTGTGCTAGTGCTGCTTCCACAACGTGGGGAGCTACGTCCTGGACCTAAGGAAACAGCATTAACGGGCATCGCCTCGGGTATCTTGACCGGCTTTGCCGCGATGCCGGGCCCGCCCGTTGTGCCTTTTTATTTGCGGCAACCCATCCCACCCAAGGAAGCGCGGGCATCGATGATGCTAGTGTTTTTCGCCACCGCGATTGCGGGCACGATATCCGCCTTTGCCCTGGGTCTTGCGAACGATCGGCTTTTATGGCTGTCGTTTTTGTTATTCCCGTCGGTGCTTGCTGGCAACTGGCTTGGCGCTAAATCCTTTGGCAGGGTGTCGCCGACTTTGTGGCGCAGTTTTGTCGCGGCCATCCTTGGCCTCGCCGGTCTTTCGGCGGTGCTGCGGCTTCTGAACTAAGCCTTATTTCCCGAACTTACGCTGCGTCTTACCATAACGCATTTTGCGTGTGCCGGGCTGTCCCTCGGTTGCACGGCCTTTTGGCGCAGCGACATGTTGCTGGTGCGGCAGTCCAAGCTCGGTTGCCTCCAGTGACCGGATTTCGTCGCGCAGGCGGCCCGCCTCTTCAAATTCCAGATCAGCGGCAGCGGCGCGCATCTTCTTTTCCAGATCGTCAATATAGGCTCGCAAATTATGCCCAACGAGGTTGTTGGCGCCATCGGCATCAATTTCAACAAGCACCGAATCTCGGCTCGCGGTGTCGGCGACGATGTCATGGATGTCGCGCTTGATTGTGGCCGGCGTTATCCCATGTTCAACATTGTACGCATGCTGCTTTTCGCGGCGGCGGTCGGTTTCGCGAATGGCGCGCTCCATGCTCCCGGTCATACGGTCGGCATATAGGATCACACGGCCTTCGATGTTGCGCGCCGCGCGGCCAATTGTTTGGATTAATGACGTTTCGCTGCGCAGGAAGCCCTCTTTGTCGGCATCCAATATCGCGACCAACCCGCATTCCGGAATATCGAGACCTTCTCGCAGCAAGTTGATACCCACAAGCACATCATACACTCCGCGGCGCAAATCGCGGATTAGCTCAATGCGCTCAAGTGTTTCGACATCGCTATGCATATAGCGCACGCGCAGCCCTGCCTCATGCATGAACTCGGTCAGGTCCTCCGCCATACGTTTGGTCAGTGTGGTGACTAACGTACGAAAACCTGCCTCTGCCGTTTTGCGGCATTCGTTAATGCAATCCTGCACTTGATCTTCGACAGGCTTGATCTCAACTGGTGGGTCGATAAGGCCCGTTGGGCGAATGACCTGTTCGGCAAAAACACCGCCCGATTGCTCCATTTCCCAGCCGCCCGGCGTTGCCGATACGCAGACCGTTTGCGGGCGCATAATGTCCCACTCGTTGAAACGCAGTGGCCGGTTATCGATACAGGAGGGCAGGCGGAAACCATATTCGGCGAGCGTCAGCTTACGCCGATGGTCACCTTTGGCCATTGCGCCGATTTGCGGCACCGTTTGGTGGCTTTCATCAACGAACAAAAGCGCATTGTCGGGTAGATATTCAAACAAGGTTGGCGGCGGCTCACCGGGCAGACGGCCCGTTAGAAAGCGCGAATAATTTTCGATACCAGCGCACGAACCCGTTGCGGCAATCATTTCAAGATCGAAATTCGTCCGCTCTTCCAACCGCTGCGCTTCCAGCAACTTGCCTTCGGAAACAAGCTCCTTCAACCGCTCGGTCAGCTCAAAGCGGATCGCTTCGCTGGCCTGCTTCATCGTTGGGCCGGGTGTCACATAATGGCTGTTGGCATAGATGCGCACGCTGTTCAGTTTTGCGCCGGTATGGCCGGTTAGCGGGTCGAACTCGGCAATTTCCTCAATCTCGTCACCAAAGAAACTGACGCGCCATGCGGTATCTTCATAATGCGACGGGAATATTTCGAGATTGTCGCCACGCACGCGAAAATTACCGCGCGCAAAGCCCATGTCGTTGCGCTTATACTGCAGCGCGACCAGCTTGCGGATCAATTCGCGCTGATCCACGCTCTCTCCCTTTTTCAGGTCGAATATCATCGCCGAGTATGTTTCGACCGACCCGATGCCATAAATGCAAGATACCGATGCGACGATGATCACATCGTCGCGTTCCAACAATGACCGGGTCGCCGAATGGCGCATCCGGTCAATGGCTTCGTTTACGCTGGATTCCTTTTCGATGTAGGTGTCGCTGCGCGGGACATAGGCCTCGGGCTGATAATAATCATAATAAGACACGAAATATTCAACGGCATTGTCGGGAAAAAAGCTTTTAAACTCGCCGTACAACTGCGCTGCCAATATCTTGTTTGGCGCAAGGATAAGCGCCGGACGCTGCAATGCCTCTATCACCTTGGCAACGGTGAAAGTCTTGCCTGACCCGGTGACGCCTAACAGTACCTGGTTCTTTTCCCCTGTCAGCGCCGTGTCGACAAGTTCGCGAATAGCCGTCGGCTGGTCGCCCGCCGGCACATAATCCGACACGACCTTAAATGGTCTGCCACCTTCCAACTTGGACGGACGTTCGGGGCGGTGCGGGGTGAAGGTGCCAACTGTGTCCGGTTCTTCCAACCCACGGCGGATGATGAGCTCTGCCATGTTCGCTTTATGTGCTTTGCACGCAGCAAGGGCAAGAGGCGTGCGTCGGAATGCAGGTCAATGCATCAAATTTACTTTCCTACCCGGCATATATTTTTTATCTTTGTTGCCTTTTGGGGGCTGCGGCGACACAAATGTGGTCGAGAGATACGAGGAGGTGCGTCGTTGCTTAAATTTTTCCTTCTAGGCGCAGCTACGCTGACATTATTTGCATGTTCGGACAAGGGTGCCGACACCCACGCAGATAAGGATGGCAATGGCGTAATCGATGGCCAAGAGCGCGCCGCCGCAATGGACTATGATGCGTTCATTCCGATGAAGCCTGGGCTTTGGGAAACCAATTTCGTCTTTGCAGACATCAATGTTCCGACGTTGGGTAAAGCCGAAAAGCAGCAGATCATGGATAAAGTGTCGAAAAGCACTTCCAGCCAAAGCTGCTTGACCGATGTCGAAGCCAAAAAACCAGCGGCGAATTTCTTTGTCGGCAATGGCGCCGAAAAATGTGTGTACGAGGCGTTCGATGTTTCTGGGCAAAATGTGCGCATGAAATTGTCTTGCGGCATGGATAGCATGGGCCGCGTGGACATGGAACTTACTGGTGCGATGGGCACAACTGACTTCAACTATGACAGCAAGGTTGATGTGCGCCTGCCGATAGTTGGCAAGGTCGCCATGCAGGGCAAAGCAAGCGGCAAATATATAGGGGACTGTCCAGCGTCATGATAGATCTACGCAACATATGGTTAGCCTGCGCAACGGTTGCGGTTGTGACGGCCTTCGGATGGTCAGCGCCCGGCCGTGCGGAGACGCTGTCTGGCCAAATCGTTATCCGGCCCGCAATGGTCAAAGTCGATTTCACATCGGACAGCATCACCCTCGCAACGGCCGAGGGCGATGCCGGCGTTGCCGGGCGGTTGGTGACCATAGATGACCCTGCGCGGGTCGCGTCTATTTCGAAACTGGTCGTCGCCATTGGTGTCATGCGGCTTGTCGAGCAAGGCAAGCTTGATCTCGATCGCGACGTGAATGACTATCTGGGTTGGCGGGTCCGCAACCCGGCTTTTCCGGATGCGCCCATTACCTTACGCGCCTTGTTATCGCATCAAAGCGGTTTGCGTGACACTGTGGACTATATTGTGCCATTGGATGGCAGCCTTGAGTCCGTTCTTGCTGACCCAAAAGCATGGGAACTGGGTCACGCGCCGGGCACATATTTTGCTTACGCCAATATCAATTCGCCTTTGATTGCGGCGGTAATGGAAGGCGCAACGGGCGAACGGTTTGATCGGCTGATGGCGCGGCTGGTATTGACGCCGCTCGGGTTGGATGCCTGTTATAGTTGGGGTGCCGGGTGCAGCGACGGGCGGCGCGCGGAGGCGGTCACCTTGTTGCGGCCCAATGAAGACCTTGCGCTTGATGCACCGATGCATGGGCCTGATCCATGCGCGGTCTACCCGGCCAGTGATGGCAGTTGCGACGTTGATAAGCTCTACAAGATTGGCCGCAACGGGTCGGCTTTCAGCCCGCAAGGCGGCTTGCGTATTTCAGCGCGAGATTTGGTAAATATTGGTCAATTGCTATTGCGCGGTGGCGCGCCATTATTGACGCCGAATAGCTTTGCCGAGATGGTTGGTCCGGCCTGGACTTTCAACGGCAAAAATGGCGATGATGATAAGGGCTATTTTACAGGCTACGGCCTTGGCGTGCATTGGTTAACCGACAAGGCTGGCAATCGTTGGTTCGGCCATGTGGGGGAGGCATATTCGCTGCGCGCAGGTTTTTGGATCAACCCTGCCGAACGAAGGGGCTTTTTCCGCTATGTGACAATGGTCGATGAATTTTCAGCGGTTGGGCATTGCTTTGACCGGTGCCCATGATAGCGTCGCGGATAGATAATTGAAAATTGGGATAAGAAGGGGAGAAATAGGATGTTTAAAAGGGCTATTTTTGGCGCATTATTGACCAGCGCATTGGTCGTAACACCAGCTGCCGCACGGCCAGATTACGCAGACTCGATCAAGGCCGATTATGACAAGTCGCTAGCGAGCCTGTGGGACCATTTCCATCGTAACCCCGAATTGTCATTCCGCGAATTCAAAACCGCCGCGCGAATGGCGCAGGAGCTGCGTGCTGTACCCGGTATGGTTGTCACCGAGAAGGTTGGCGGAACTGGCGTCGTCGGCATGTTGAAAAACGGTGATGGACCAGTTGTCCTTGTGCGCGCGGACATGGATGGCCTGCCTGTGCAAGAACGCTCCGGTCTTGCCAATGCGTCCACGGTAAAACAAGTCGGGGTTGATGGCCTTGAAATGCCTGTGATGCACGCGTGCGGCCATGATGTGCATATCACCTCATTGGTAGGCACCGCGCGCCAGCTGGCGCGGATGAAGGATCGCTGGAAGGGAACAGTATTGTTCATCGTCCAGCCTGCCGAAGAACGCGTCGGTGGTGCAAAGGCGATGATAGAAGATGGGCTATACACCCGTTTCCCAAAGCCGGATTATGCACTGGCCTTCCATGTCGCAGCAGAACTTGAGACTGGTAAAATCTCGGCTTCAGAAGGCATTCAATATTCGTCCGCCGATAGCGTCGATATCCGCGTTCCCGGTATCGCTACTCATGGTGCCGCCCCGCATTTGGGCCGCGATCCGGTCTATATTGCCTCGCAAATCGTTGTCGGTCTGCAATCAATCATCAGCCGGGAAAAGGGACCATTGGACCCTGGCGTGATTACTGTTGGCGCTTTCCACGCCGGGACAAAACACAACATCATTTCTGAATATGCCGACTTGCAGGTGACGGTGCGATCTAACAGTCAGGCGGTGCGTGACCAGCTCATTGCGTCCATTGAACGCGTCGCCAAGGGCATTGGCGCAGCACATGGATTACCGCAGGATAAGTTGCCGATTGTCACAGTCACAGAAAGTACGCCGGTCACGGTCAATGACGGCGCGCTTGCCCGCCGTTTGAACGGAGCTATCGCCAATGCCTTGGGTAAGGATGTGGTGACACCATTCCGCCAGACGGCCATGGGCGCGGAAGACTTCGCCTTTTTCGTGGATCAGAAACACGGCATTCCAGGCTATTATTTCGCCGTTGGCGGGACGAAGCCTGAATGGATCGCTGCCGCAAAAAATGGTGGGCCGCCAGTGGCTGGCCACCATTCGCCGTTGTTTAAAATTGATCCGGAATCATCGGTGCGTCTGGGGATTGAGGCAACGACCGCTGCAGTGCTCGATTTGCTTGGACCAAGCAAAAACTGATCCGCCGGGCAGGTAGAGTTTAGGGAAGCGATTATGGCGCGCAAAATTCGCGATCATTACGAAGCGGATGATGCGTCGGCGGAGCCAGAATTAAGCTGCTGGCTCTGTTCGCGCCCAATGGGTAATGTGACAGAGTGGCATCATCCCGTGCCGAAAAGCCGGGGCGGGAAAGAGCGGCAACCGGTGCACCCAATTTGTCACCGGACCATCCACGCCAATTTCACCAACAGCGATCTCGAAAAGCGCTTCGCTACTGTCGACGCTTTATTGGCGCATGACGAAATCGGGCGGTTTGTCGACTGGATAGCCAACAAACCGCCCGACTTTAACGCACCTACCAAAGACAGGCGTTGATGCCTACTGTGCAGGCGCGCATCGCGTGCCTCAATGAGGCGCTTGCGCTTGGCCGTCGCCCTTGGTCTTCCAGAGGGAAAACAGGACGCCGCCCAAGATAAGGCCGAAGGTAACGCCAAGGCTCAAGACGGGCGGGAATTTGTCTCCATCTAGCAGGAAGTCTGACACGAAGATCTTTGAACCAATGAAGACCAAAACAAGCGCCAGAGCGTATTTGAGATAATGGAAGCGATGAACCATCGCTGCCAACGCAAAATACAAAGCGCGCAGGCCCAATATGGCCATGATGTTGGACGTATAGACAATGAAGGTATCGGTGGTAATCGCAAAGATCGCGGGCACCGAGTCCACCGCAAATACGAGATCAGCCAGGTTGATGACGACCAGCGCCAAGAACAATGGCGTGGCTGCACGCACCATCTTGCCCGTCTTCTCGTCAGGCACTTTGACGAAAAACTTCTCGGCATGAAGTTCCTTGGTCACCCGCATATGTGTCGAGATATATTTCACGACTGGGTTCTTGGCGACGTCCATTTCCTGATCACCAGTGAACAGCATCTTGATGCCAGTTCCGACGAGGAAGACAGCGAAAATGTAGAGCGTCCAATAATATTCCTGCACAATGGCAGCACCTGCCGCGATCATTAAACCACGCAACACGATGACCGCGATAATACCCCACAAAAGCGCACGATATTGATATTTGCGCGGTATTGCGAAGAAGGTGAATATCAGGCTGATGACAAAAACATTGTCAATCGACAGCGCCTTTTCGATGAAAAAGCCTGTATAATATTTCATGCCCATGTCGGCGCCTTTTTGGAACCAGACCCATAGGCCAAACAGCAGTGCAATGCTGATGTAGAAAGCCGACAGCTTCAGGCTCTCGGCGATGCCCATTTCCTTGTCTTCTTTATGCAGGATGCCAAGGTCAAAAGCTGTGAGCGTGATAACAATGCTCAGAAAAGCCAGCCAAAACCAGACTGGTGTCCCCAACCAATCCATTGTCAAAAATTCCATGAAATATTCCCTGTTTTACCTAATGTTGTGCACCACGCGGACGAAAACCCGCGTGGTGCGTAAGTTTTAAATTTTAGATTTTTTAAGCCGCAATGGCGCCCGCAACGGGGCTTTTGCATGGCTCTCAAGCCGATCTTTGATCCCCAGCTTAAGCCGCTTCAGTTTTTGAATGCGGAACATATCGGGCCAGCGCCGGGTAATTTCGGCGCGTAACTCGCGGTCAATCTTCTGGTGATATTGCAACAATCGGAATGACGAAAATGTCATAGCTCATCCTCTTTGAACATTGTTTAAGTTCAATCGGATGTTCCGGGCATGGTTTAGCGTATTTCGGGGGTATGTGAAGACCGCCTGACCACTGCACCGGAAACATCCGATGCGGCCGACATCACGTTCCTTCCGAAGAAGCGAGCGTCAGAGGGGCCCGGTCCGCTACATTGTTATGGAGCAATTCAATCCGAATTGCAACAGGATTGCTTCACAAGAAACTCAGTTCGTCGAGTTAATCCCTCAACAGGTCGTTGATTGCGGTCTTTGCGCGGGTCTGCGCATCGACACGTTTGACGATCACGGCACAGGACAAATTGGGTCCGGGGCTGCCATCGGGCAAGGCCTTGCCGGGGATCGAGCCGGGCACCACGACCGAGTAAGCGGGGACGCGGCCAACGAATATCTCGCCTGTCGTGCGATCGATAATCTTGCTCGTTGAGCTAATGAACACACCCATGGATAGCACGGCGCCTTCCTCGACGATCACGCCTTCGACAACCTCCGACCGCGCCCCGATGAAGCAATTGTCTTCGATGATTACTGGCCCTGCCTGCAACGGTTCCAACACGCCGCCAATGCCAACGCCACCGGACAAATGCACATTCTTACCAATTTGTGCGCAACTGCCGACGGTAGCCCAAGTGTCGACCATTGTTCCATCGTCCACGCGCGCGCCAATGTTGACAAAGCTGGGCATCAGAATGACGTTTTTGCCGACATAGCTGCCATGTCGGGCGACGGCCCCGGGCACAACGCGGAAACCTGCATTGCGGAAGCGATCGGCATCCCAACCGCTGAACTTCGAAGGCACCTTATCATAAGCAGGTGCGCCGGATGCCCCACCATCGACCAAATTATTGTCATTTAAGCGGAAAGACAAAAGCACAGCTTTTTTCAACCACTGGTGCACCTGCCAACTGCCCGCTAGCTTCTCCGCAACGCGGTACGACCCATCATCTAAGCCAGCCAAAGCTGTTTGCACTGCGTCGCGTACTTCGCCTTTCGTGGCGCTGGAAATGCCGTCGCGTGTGTCCCATGCTGCATCAATGATCGTGGCAAGTTGATCAGTCATATCGTTCTTTCAAAAGCGTGGATTGAGGAAAGCCATCCACTTACGTCGGAAATCTCATGATCGATAAATGGCTCGGCATCGTTGCTGTCAGTTTTGATGTCGTGATTCACCCAAATAGTTGTCATACCCAAGGCCTTTGCAGGACGGAGATTATGCGCTGAGTCTTCGACAAAAAGTGCGCGAGTGGGGTCAATATGGAGCTCAGTGCACAGCCTGTCGTAACTCGCGGATGCCGGCTTTGGCATATGCTGCATCCGGTGAATGTCGAATATATCTTCAAACACGCCATCAAGGCCACGCGCGGCCAAAACCCGATGCGCATAAGGCGCATCTGCATTGGTGAAGATCAGCTTGCGTCCCGGTAAAGCTTCGATCTGGCCGCGGAGATTAGCGGCAGGTTGCAACAGGCTCATGTCCACATCATGAACGAAATCAAGGTAACCATGCGGGTCAACGGCATGTTCTGCCATCAATCCACCCAGCGTGGTTCCATATTTCTTCCAATAAGTATGCCGGATTTGGTGCGCAGCGTCTGAGCTGATGTTAAAATGCCGTTCAACATATAACGCAATTCGGTCCCGAACTTGCGCCATAATATTCGCCTCTGGCCCGTAAAGGGTAAGGTCTAGATCAAAAATCCAACTGTCGATATGTTCGAAACGCGAATGCATCCAGCTGCCTAGCCAGAAAAGCTGCTTTACTCAACGGGGACGTTACGATTAGCAAAAGCGAACTATGCTTAAATCTAAATTCAATCGCTGAAAGTGGCATTCTGATGGATGAACCGCGCTTTGGACGTAAAATTGCAATTGGCAGTTCGATCATTTTTGCACTCGCGTTGTCAGCTTGCGGTGGAAGCGATGTCCGTTCGACGCCGCTGCCGGCTCCACCTTCATCAGATTTGCCACCGGTGCCACCCCCTCCACCCCCTCCACCACCGCCTAGTTTTACAACCCCGGAGTATATCCAGTCAGACGGCCCAAGTTTTCATCGGGCTATCGTGGCCTATGAAGCAGGGGTCAGTGGGCGCGGGATCACGGTTGGAGTAGTTGATTCAGGGATTGATCCGAATAGCCATGAGTTTGCGGGTCGAATCCATGCGCAGTCGGGGGATGTAACAGGTGCCAATCGACCGCTTGGCGACGACGATGGTCACGGAACAAGCGTTTCGCGCATTTTGGCTGCCGCCAAGAATGATCGCGATGTCCACGGTATAGCTTACAACGCTACAATATTGGCTTTGCGCGCCGATCAAGCGGGAAGCTGCGCTCCGGCTGCGCAGGGCGTGGACGAAGCGGGGTGTTCGTTCTTCGATTCTGCCATCGCAGCGGGCGTTGACCGTGCCGTCGACAATAAAGCACGCGTCATTAATATTTCGCTCGGTGGCGCGGGTGGCGCGAGTAGCGCGCTGCGCACCGCGATAAGTCGCGCGACATCGGCTGGCGTTGTGGTTGTCGTATCCGCGGGAAATGAGGCGGACGAATTAGATCCGGCATTTGACCCGAATAGCCCAAGCCCCTTTGCGCAAGCATTATTGGCAAATGGCAATGGCCATGTCATCATTGCCACCGCCGTTGATGACAATGGTGTAATAGCAAAATTCAGCAATAAAGCGGGGGTTGCGCAGAACGCAGTATTGTCTGCGCTGGGCCAAAGCATTTGCTGCGAATATCGCGACGATACTATTTATCGATTTGCGGCTAATGGTGGCACTTCTGTGCGCGTGTATAATGGCACATCTTATTCTGCGCCACAGATCGCGGGTGCCGCAGCCTTGCTGGCGCAAGCCTTTCCGAATTTAACCGGCGCGCAAATTGTCAACCTGTTGTTGACGTCGGCGCGTGACGCCGGGGATACTGGCACTGACGCGGTTTATGGGCGCGGCATATTGGACATTGGTCGGGCCTTTGCGCCCGCGGGAACAACGTCGCTAGCTGGCACAAATACGGCTGTTGCACTCAATGGAAATGGCGGGACAACATCGACATCCATGGGTGACGCTGCGTTGTCCCCCATGTTTGTAAATACAGTGGTGTTGGACATTTATGGCCGTGCGTATGAGATCAACATTGCTGAAGGGCTAAGCCCAAGCGCGCCCCGCCTTCGGCTGACTCCTGCTCTTGTGGATCAGGGTCGATCCGTCAGCCTGTCGCGCGGAACAACCGACCTCGCCTTTTCCATCAGCGCCGACCACGCGGGCAACCTGCACCTTTCGCCATTGCTTTTGTCTAATGGGCAACAGAGCCAAGCGCGTATTCTGGCGGGCCGCGTCAGTGCCGCCATTGCACGCGACACACGGTTTAGCCTTGGCATTCGTCAAGCGGCTTCAGGCCAAGTCGTGGCATTGCAAAGTATGTCGGGGCCTGCGTTTCTGACCGCCACCGACGCGCAAATGGACGGTGGGTTTGAACGCGTACCGGGGCAGTCCTTTGCGTTGCGCCATCAACTTGGGCGCTTCGGATTAACCGGAAGCGTTGAGCTAGGCGAAGCGCGCTTGTTTGAACGTGGCGGCGCAACATTTGTGCGCAAGAGCCCCAATCGCTATCTGTATTCCTCTGTCGGCGTGTCGCTAGACCACCGAATTGGGCCTGCCAAATTCGCTGTTGGTGCAATTTGGATGCGGGAAGACGAAACCGTGCTTGGTGCGCGCTTCGCCAACTTCATTGGCCAAAATGGCGGGCGCAGCCTGTTTGTCGACGGCCGAGGTGATGTCACTCTGATTGGCGCTTGGTCGTTTGGTGCAAGCTGGCGGCAGGGATGGACACACGCCAATGCTGGGGTATCGCTAACGGGCCAAAGCTCGCTGCATAGCAACGCCTTTTCGCTGGATCTGTCGGGTGGCAATATCCTGACCAATCATGACCGAGTTGCCTTTCGTATTGCCCAACCCTTGCGTGTCACCCAAGGCGGGCTCGCGCTTAATCTACCTGTGGCCTATGATTATGCGACGCTTGGGACAACATTTGCTGTTCGCCGGATTTCACTTGCACCCAAAGGGCGGGAGATCGCCAGCGAACTTGCATGGAGCGCCCCCATCAGACGGGGTTCTTTTTCATCGAACCTGTTTTGGCGGCAGGAGCCGGGCCATTTTGAAAACGCGCCTGATGATATAGGCTTGGCATTCCGTCTGCAGTTCGACTTTTAAACGGTAAAGCTCTCGCCACAGCCACAACTTCCAGTCGCATTGGGGTTGGTGAAGACAAAACCAGCGGCAAATTCATCCTCGACCCAATCCATGATTGAACCGACGAGATACAGCACAGAGCCGCCATCAATATAAAGCACGCCGCCCGACGTTTCGATCTTTTCGTCAAACGCGACGGCCTCAGTCACATAATCGACCGAATAGGCAAGTCCTGAACAGCCTCGGCGCGGGGTGGACAGCTTCACGCCAATCGCACCTTCGGGCGCTTTGGACATCAGCTCGGCAATCCGCGCTTCGGATGCCGCAGTGAGCATGACG
Source organism: Sphingomonadales bacterium (assembly GCA_027488785.1). GTDB lineage: Bacteria > Pseudomonadota > Alphaproteobacteria > Sphingomonadales > Sphingomonadaceae > Sphingorhabdus_B. The sequence continues at coordinate 44,316 of JAIYAY010000021.1, forward strand.
GCGGCGGGGCGTGCGCGTGTTTTCACATCGGTCATAACATTCCAAGCTCCAAACGGGCTTCATCCGTCATATTGGCTGGGCTCCATGCTGGCTCCCACACCAAATTCACTTCGGCATCGCCAATCCCGGGAACCGCCCCAACGCGCAGCTCAACCTCGCCAGGCATGGATTCTGCTACCGGGCAGTGCGGTGTCGTCAGCGTCATCGAGACAATGGCATGGCCATCGTTGATCTCGACATTATAAATTAATCCGAGGTCATAAATGTTCACCGGAATTTCGGGGTCATATATTTCCTTGAGCGCCGCAATCACCGCCTCGTACAAATCGCCATCAGGTTCACTTGGCGCAGGCGCGGCAGGCTTTTGCGCGAGGAAGCCTTCAAGATAATCCTTCTTGCGTTCGACGGTCTCGCTTGGGCTATCAACCCGCGCTTTTGGTGGCTTCTCTACGCTATCGACTTCTTGTATGCGGATGTTCTCGCTCATCCAAAAATCCTCTTCACCCGTTCGAGGCCGCGCACCAAAGCCGCGACATCATCTTCGTCATTATAAATCCCAAAGCTTGCCCGCGCTGTGGCAGGCACGCCCAAATGGTCCATCAACGGCTGAGCACAATGGTGGCCAGCACGAATGGCGACATTTTCCTCGTCCAATATCGTGCCGATGTCGTGCGGGTGCACGCCTTCCATTGAAAAAGAGACAATCCCCGCCGATTTTTCAGGGCCGTATAAAGTGATCGAATTGATTGATCGCAACGCATCACGCGCCTGCGCGGCTAACGCGCTTTCATGTGCGAATATTGCCTCTGGTCCAAAGCTATCGATGAAATCGATGGCGGCGTGCAGTCCTATCACTTCGATGATCATCGGCGTCCCAGCCTCAAATCGTGATGGCGCAGGGGCATAGGTCGTCTTTTCAAACGCCACCCGGTCAATCATCGCGCCGCCGCCCTGATAGGGGGGCATCGCATTCAGCGTTTCGGCCTTCGCCCACAACACGCCAACGCCGGTCGGGCCATATAATTTATGCCCGGACATGACGTAAAAATCACAACCCAGTGCTGCCATATCCAGATGCATACGGGGCGCGGCCTGACAGCCGTCAAGCAGTAGCTTCGCGCCAACCGCATGTGTCGCATGCGCGGCACGCTTTGCGTCGAGCACCGAACCAAGCACGTTCGATACATGTGCGAGTGCCACCATCTTGTGCGCTGGTGTAAGATGGGCCTCTAACCAATCAAGGTCGATCTGTCCGTCCTCGGTCAAGGGACACACATCAATAAACGCGCCAACCTTCTCGGCCACCATTTGCCATGGAACGATGTTGCTATGATGCTCTAACTGGCTCAGCATGATGCGGTCGCCGGCCTTCAGGTTGGCTGTACCCCAGCTATGCGCAATGAGGTTAATGCCTTCCGTTGCACCTCGCACAAAGACAATTTCATCGGCCGAAGCCGCACCCATAAACCGCGCAACGCGGGTCCGTGTCGCTTCGAATGCAACAGTCATATTGGCCGACCGTGCATAGACGCCGCGATGGACAGTGGCGTAATCAATGCCGCCTGCCCGCATCATCGCGTCGAGCACGACCTGAGGTTTTTGCGCTGACGCGGCAGTATCGAGATAATGCCAGTTGTTAGCGAGGCCCGGGAATTGGTCGCGAATGGATGAAGTGGATTTCAACATACCAAAACACCGTCATGCTGAACTTGTTTCAGCATCCATCGTGCAGCCGAGACCAAAGGTACGAGAGGCAAAATAGACCCTGAAACAGGTTCAGGGTGACGACGATTAAGAGGGAGCAGTGCACTCACACCAAATCTCCCAATTTCTTGAGCGCCGCCTCGGTCAGCATTTCTTCGTCAGCCGCGCCTTCAAACACGCCAGCGACAAAGGCCTGCAACATTAACTTCTTCGCATCCGCTGGCGATAGGCCGCGTGCTTGCAGATAGAATAGCCCCATCGGGTCCAGCTCGCCAATCGCACAGCCATGTGCGCATTTAACGTCGTCGGCATAGATTTCGAGTTCGGGCTTCGCATTGGCGGTCGCGCTGCGGTCAAGCAAAATGGCCTTTACGGATTGCTCGCTGTCGGTCAGTTGCGCATCGCGCGCAACGGCAACCTTGCCCAAATATGTCCCGGTCGCGGTGTCAGCGAGGACCGAACGCACGATCTGTGACGATGTTGCGTTGGGTTCGGCATGGGTGACGGTGGTCACGATTTCGAGTGTTTGTTCACCGCCGCCAATCTGCACTGCGCCTAGTTTGAAATCCGCGCCATCATGCAACGTCACATTCAATTCAACGCGGCCGAAATCGCCGCCGATGTTAAGGATATGGACGGCGGCTGTTGCCGCCTTGCCAATCGCGATTTCAAGCTGATGAATTGAGCCAGCGTCCTGAACAATTGTTCGAGCGAAATTGCCGCCTGCGGGCACGACGATGCTTTCAGGGGCGGGCAATGGCCACGCAGTCTCAACAGCGGCAATGTCGCTGTAGCGCCACGCTTCGTCGTGGCGGGTGGGCACGGGCACGTTCAAGCAGCCAGTTCCTTATACCCGTCACGCTCCAACTCCAGCGCGAGTTCAGGTCCGCCGCTCCGCGTGATGCGGCCATCGGCGAGGACGTGGACAAAGTCCGGCTTCACATAATCGAGCAGCCGTTGATAATGGGTAATGAGCAACACGGCTTTGTCCGGTTTGCGCATGATACGGTTGATGCCGTCGCCGACAATGCGCAATGCATCGATGTCGAGGCCGCTGTCGGTTTCATCGAGGATCGCGAGCGCGGGGTTGATGATGCCCATTTGAACCATTTCGTTGCGCTTCTTTTCACCACCCGAAAAGCCAACATTTACAGGGCGTTTGAGCATGTCCATATCCATGCTGAGCGCGCCCGCTTGCTCGCGCGCAACTTTCAGAAATTCGGCGCCAGATAATGCTGCTTCGCCGCGATATTTGCGCTGCGCATTCAATGCCTCGCGCAGAAACTGGACGTTTGATACGCCGGGAATTTCGACAGGATATTGAAAGCCCAAAAACAATCCAGCGGCGGCGCGCTCATGCGGCTCGAGTGCAAGCAAATCCTGCCCATTAAAAGTCACCGAGCCTTCAGTCACTTCATAACCGGGCCGCCCGCTGAGCACGTAACCCAAGGTCGATTTTCCAGCGCCATTCGGCCCCATAATCGCATGGATCTCCCCAGAGTTGAGCGAGAGCGTGAGGCCCTTGAGAATAGGCTTGTCGCCGACATTGGCGTGGAGGTTAGTTATTTGGAGCATTATTTTTTACCCGTCTTTCCGCCAAATCTCTCTGTCGTCGCATCATTTGTTCTTTTAAACATGGCGGCAGGAGGTTTCTGTTTCTTCGATTAAATTTGAATTGAGAGTTACAGGATCGCAGAGCATCGCAGAGCATCGGATCGAGTTCTTGGTCACCGCTCGACTGAGTAATTGTGCAGCTTGCAATTCCGCCGTTTTTGTTAACTGACAATGTGTATTTGATGATCTCCAGCTTTTTGCCGATTACAACAATCTCTTCGTCAACTGCTGAGAGGGGCAATGTAGAGCTGGATCCAAGCGCTACTGCCAGTACTAAGGCGGAAGCGATGCTCACCCGACCGACCCCTCTAAGCTAATTCCCAGCAGTTTCTGTGCCTCCACCGCAAATTCCATGGGCAGTTGCTGCAATACTTCCTTGGCAAAGCCGTTGACGATCAACGTTACAGCTTCTTCGGTGTTCAAGCCGCGGGCTTGCGCGTAGAACATTTGGTCGTCGCTGATCTTGCTCGTGGTCGCCTCATGTTCGATTTGCGCGCTTGGGTTGCGCACTTCGATATAGGGCACGGTATGCGCGCCGCATGAGCCGCCGAGTAGCAGTGAATCGCACTGGGTGAAGTTACGCACGCCTTCGGCGTTTGGTGCGACGCGGACGAGGCCGCGATAGGTGTTGTTGCTGTGTCCGGCGCTGATGCCCTTGCTGACGATGGTCGAGCGGCTGCCTTTGCCATTGTGGATCATCTTCGTGCCGGTGTCGGCTTGCTGATAATTGTTGGTGACAGCAACGGAGTAAAATTCGCCCACGCTATTCTCGCCATTCAAAACGCAGCTTGGATATTTCCACGTCACGGCGCTGCCGGTTTCGACCTGGGTCCAGCTCACCTTGCTGTTCCGGCCTTGGCACAACGCTCGCTTGGTGACGAAGTTATAGATGCCGCCCTTGCCCTCGGCATCGCCGGGGTACCAGTTTTGGACGGTCGAATACTTAATCTCGGCATCGTCGAGCGCGACCAGTTCGACAACAGCAGCGTGCAGTTGGTTTTCATCGCGCATCGGCGCGGTGCAGCCTTCAAGATAGGATACGTAACTACCTTTGTCGGCGATAATTAATGTGCGTTCAAACTGGCCGGTATTTTCAGCATTAATCCGGAAATAAGTGCTGAGCTCCATCGGGCAACGCACACCTTCGGGGATGTACACAAACGTCCCGTCGGAGAAGACCGCGCAGTTCAATGTCGCGAAATAATTGTCGTGCATCGGCACGATCTTGCCGAGCCATTTTTTGACCAGCTCCGGATATTCCTTAATCGCCTCCGATATGCTGCGGAAGATAACGCCAGAGCGCTCCAGCTCGGCGCGGAAAGTGGTGGCGACCGATACGCTATCAAACACGGCGTCTACCGCGACGCGGCGCGCGCCTTCGACCCCCGCCAGAACTTCTTGTTCGGCAATCGGAATGCCAAGCTTTTCATAAATGCGCAGGATTTCGGGATCAACTTCATCCAATGAGCCAAGCTTTGGCTTCGCCTTTGGTTCGGCATAATAATAAGCGTCCTGATAATCGATTGGCGGCACGTTAAGCTTGGCCCAATCTGGCGGCGTCATGGTTTTCCAGTTCGCAAACGCTTTCAATCGCCATTCAAGCATCCATGCAGGCTCATTCTTCTTGGCGGAAATAAACCGGACGGTATCCTCGGTAAGACCTTTAGGCGCAAAGTCGGTTTCGATGTCTGACGACCAGCCATGCTCATAATCAGCAACGCGATCTGCGGCATCCCAAGCGGCCTTATCCTTGATGTCCATATCATCGCTCATCGCGTTAATCCCGCCAAATTGATTTGCGCCAACGCACCGCGCACTGCATTATTCACCATTGGCCAGTGTGCCTGGACGTTGCAGCTGCCTTCCTTCACGCAATGCTGTCCCATCGCCTGTTTGTGCGAATCGCAACATGTCGTCAGCGCAATCGGACCTTCGACCGCTTCAATGATGTCGGCCATCGTGATCGCCGCTGCGGGACGGGCCAGCGTGATCCCGCCGCCCGTGCCGCGGGCCGACCGCAAAAGGCCCGCCTTTGTCAATATACTCACAAGTTTTTGCGTTGTCGGCAGCGCCAGGCCGGTTTCGGCGGCAAGATCAGTGGCCGACACGCGCGCAAAGCCACAGTGGCGCGAAGCTGCGCTCATGATTACCACTGCATAATCAGCCATATTCGACAAACGCATCTTGCGTCCCCCTAATCAGATAAATTTACTCCGATTGGGGGCAGATGGTCCCTTTATGAGTGGAAATCAAGCCAGAAAGGATTCAATATTGCGGAAATGCCCAATGCCGCATTGAGTGGAGATATCAGGCGTACCGACGCTGCAGATGCAGTAGCGCCTACATGTTTCTAATTGCATCGGCGGCTAACAACATAATCCTCTAATTTCTGCGCCTCTTCAGCATTGAAACGCAAACCTAGCTTACTGCGCCGCCACAATATATCCTCGGCGGATTGCGCCCATTCGTGATCAACGAGATAGTCCGCCTCAACCGCATAGAGGCCATGTCCAAAGTTCTTGCCCAAATCGGCAAGTGCGCTGACGTTTGATAATAAAGCACGGGTCTTTGTTCCGTAGCTCCGCACCCAACGGTGAACCAGTGCGGCGGGTAAATAGGCATGCTCCCGCTGAATATCCTGGGCGAGTCGATTGGCACCATCAATTGGGAAATCCCCACCTGGCAATGGTTGACGCAATGTCCAGCTTTCGCCTTTTAGAACAGCCAAGTGCTTCGAAAGCTGCTCGACCGCACTCTCAGCTAGATGCCGATAGGTTGTTATCTTGCCGCCAAAGACTGAGAGGATGGGCGCTGCGCCATCCGCATCGACATCCAGTTCGAAATGATATCCGCGTGATGCGGTTTCAGGTTTGCCTGTGCCATCGTCGACCAATGGCCGCACGCCGGCAAAGCTGTATAGCACATCGGCCGCTGTGATAGGTTGCGTGAAATAGGCCCCGGCTGACGCGCAGATATAATCAATCTCCTCTGCCGTCGCGTGAATGTCATCCAGCGAACCCTTATGATCAGCATCAGTCGTCCCGATCAGGGTAAAATCATCTTCATACGGAATGGCGAAGAATATGCGTCCGTCGGGGTTTTGACAGAAATAGGCCTGCGGTGTGTCGAACATCTTGCGGACGACGATGTGTGATCCTCTAACTAAGCGAATTGTGCCACCTGATGGGCGGTCATGCCCACTTGTTCGTGCGAGCAAGTCCAGCACGGCTGGCCCCGCCGCATTGGCAACTGCGCGCGCCAAAACGGGTTCTTGTCCTGCAACCTCTATACGCCACAATCCATCGCGGCGCTCGAGATGGGTGACTTCGGATCGGGTGCGAATGTCTGCTGCATGTTCGGCGGCATCCATAACATTCAAAACGACCAGGCGTGCGTCATCGACCCAGCAGTCAGAATATTCAAAAGCCTTCACAAATTCGGGCCGAAGCGGCTTACCCGCAAGCTCGGTTTTCAAACGGACTGTCCGGGTTGCGGGCAACAGCTTTCGGCCACCAATATGGTCGTAAAGAAACAAACCAAGTCGCACCAGCCATGCAGGACGAATGCCCTTTTGATGCGGCAGAATGAAGCGCAGTGGCCAGATGATATGCGGCGCAATCGCCCAAAGGCGTTCGCGTTCAATTAGGGATTCGCGAACCAACGCAAATTCATAATGTTCCAGATAGCGAAGCCCGCCATGGATAAGCTTCGTAGAGGCTGACGATGTACCCCGCGCCAAATCTCCGCGCTCAAGCAAAATGACTTTCGCGCCCCTGCCAGCGGCGTCCCGTGCGATGCCTGCGCCATTAATGCCGCCGCCTATCACGGCCAAATCATAGATTATCTGTTTCATAAAAACGCCCATGCAAATGCAGCTGCAGTGATAAAGGCGGTGAGGGTTGCTAGCATTACTGGAAGCAGCGCCCTCCACCCTTGAGTAAGCAACAGATCAAGTCGTGACCGCATAGCAGTGGCCGTCACCGCAAATAACAGCATCGCCTTGGAAGCGATCAGACCATATTCCGCCACCCAGTTGGGTGCCTCAATGACGGAATTTACGGCAACGGCAACAAAGAAAGCGACAATGAACCACGGCAGTTTAAGTTTGGAAACAAAGCTTTTGGAGCGTCCATCGGTCGATCCAATGGCCAGCCCGACAAGTGCAACGGCTGGTGCAAGTAGCGCGACGCGGGACAGTTTTACGATAGTCGCCGTCTCACCCGCCGATTGGGAGAAGCTGTAGCCGCCCCCCAAAGATTGGGCGACATCATGCACCGCAGCGCCCATCAAGAAGCCAGCTTGTTTGTCGGTGAAATCGAGCTGTGCAGCAATGAGCGGGTAGAAAGACATGGCTAAGGCGCTTGCTAAGGCCACACCAACGAGAATGAGTGTAAACTGCGTTTGATTCAGGCGCTCGCGACCGATGACGGCGTAAATTGCCAAGGCTGCGGATGCGCCGCAAATGGCGGTTGCGCCGCCAGCTAACCAGCCTGCGTAGCGGCTTTGCCCGCTAAGCCGCGCGCCTAAAAGTCCAGCCCCCATGACCAAAGACATGATGCCAATAAGCCCCAAAAATGTCAGCGCACCAAGCCCGCCAATTTGCATCGCGGTGACCTGTGTACCCAACAGTACGATGCCCCACCGCAAGCAAGTCGTTCCGCAGAAATCAAGGCCCGGATGCACCTTTTGTTCTGCAGACACAAAATTGAGAGCAAGGCCAAGCAATAAACCCGCCAAGATGACGGGCATGCCATAATGTTCGGAAAACCAAGTCGCAGCCGCAGCGGCAACACCGACGACCGCAAGTCCTGGAAATAGGGCGCTGATCACTAACCGTTTGGCGCGCACAGGATTATCCTCTGCGAGGTAGGTTTCGCCGTACAGGTCAGCGATGTAATTCGCGTTTATGTCTTGCGGTGTCATATGGCCTTCTATAGGCGAGTGGTCGAGGAGTTCCAGCATAAAGCGGGATGTGCAATCAACCAATTGGGGACAATGATGCCGTGGGGGCAAGCGACATGAAGCCAATTACGCCAACGCTGCGCTGGATCCTATTTGGGCTGCTGTGTGTCGCCGGTATTTTTAATGCCATGGACCGCCCCGTTATCGCGATCCTGAAGCCCGACATTTCGGCTGACCTCGGCTGGAGCGATACTGATTTTGCCAACCTCGCTTTTGTTACGCAGGTCGCAGCAGCGCTTTCGTTCCTGTTCACGGGGTGGCTCGTTGATAAAATTGGCGTGCTGCGTTCAATGATTGCTGGTGTAACGACTTGGAGCCTTGCGGCGATGGCGCATGGCTGGGCAGTTGCAGGCTGGCATGTGGTCGCTGCGCGCATTGGCCTTGGCGCGACCGAGGCCGTGCAGACGCCGCTGACAATCAAGACTGTCGCCACGCTTTTTCCCCCGGACAAACGCTCGTTTGCCTTTGGTGTGGGCACGGCGATTGCCGGTATTGGCACCATCACTATGCCGTTTTTCATCCCGGTGATTGCCGCTATCTGGGGATGGCGCGGCGCGCTCATCTTTGCCGGGATCGGCGGCTTTATAACATTGGCGATGTGGCTGTGGTTCGCGCGCGGGGTGCGGTTTGACGATAAGGCTGAAGACGCTAATCGCGATTTTGCAGACGACGGCGCTCCCTATGGCCCGATATTGATGGAACGGCGCACATGGGCAATTGTCATTGCTAAAATGTTGTCCGACGCGACTTGGTGGCTGATCAATTTCTGGCTACCAGATTTTTACCGCAAGGAATTTGGCCTCACGACAGGCGAACTGGCGATTCCACTGGCGATTGCCTTTTTCGGGTCGGGAGCAGGCGCATTATTCGCAGGGTGGCTATCAACGCGACTTTTGGAGGCGGGATGGAGCGTCAACCGCGTGCGCAAGACAATCATGTTCGGTTCCGCTGCGATTGTAGTGCCTTTGCCTTTCGTACTCACGCTGGACTCTTTCTGGCCCGTGGCGATCATGATGGGCGTGGTGATGGCAGGGCATCAAGGATTTTCGTTGTCGATATTCTCTATCATCACCGACGTCGTTCCGCGCGGCAAGGTTGGGCGCGTGACCGCTTTTGGCGCATTCATGGGCAATATGGGCGGCGCATTGATCCAGCTGGTGACAGGCGCCGTCTTGGCAGCGGGGCTGGGCTTCACACCTTTGTTTATCTTTGCTGCGGCGTCTTATTTACTCGCCTTGGGCTGGCTGCATTGGCTGCTACCAAATATTCGGCGCGTTGAGAAAGCAGCAGCACCCGGCACATGATGGCTAGATCGGGACCCGTCATGTGGGGCATCAGAGCGCCACATGACGTTCTAAGTCATCGTAAAGTTTATGCTGATTTTGCTAGGCCGTGGGTGGCCACAAGTTCTTGTAATTCGCCAGCCTCGTACATTTCCATCATGATGTCGGAACCGCCCAAAAATTCACCCTTAATGTAAAGCTGCGGTATTGTTGGCCAATCGCTGTAGTCCTTGATGCCGGCGCGAATTTCCATGTCTTGCAACACATCAACGCTTTCATAAGCAACGTTCAAGTGATCGAGAATGGCAATTGCCTTGCTCGAAAAGCCACATTGCGGAAACAGCGGGCTGCCCTTCATGAACAGGACGACATTATTGCCTTTGACGATCTCTTCGATCCGGTCATGGACGCTCATATATTATACTCCAAAATTCTAGTTCTGAGGAATGGCTGTTGTAAGCTGTAAGGCATGCAAAACGCCGCCCATCCGTCCACCCAATGCATCATAAACCGCCTTATGCTGTTTTACGCGGGGTAGCCCACGAAAACTCTCGCTCACTACACGCGCAGCATAATGGTTGCCGTCACCTGCAAGGTCGGTAATCTCGACCAAGGCATCGGGCAAAGCTGCTCTGATCATGCCTTCTATTTCGTCCGCTTGCATTGCCATTAGGCTGTCTCGATAAACTGGCGGCGCGCTTCAACCATCTTGTCTTCAAGTGCGCTACGAATCATGTCATCGTCAATTTCAACACCTGCCGACGTCAAATCACCAAGCAACTTGCGCACAACATCTTCGTCGCCAGCTTCCTCAAAGTCCGCTTGCACCACGGAAGTGGCGTAAGCGGTGGTTTCTTCTGGCGTAAGGCCCATTTTTTCGGCGGCCCACTGTCCAAGAAGCTTGTTCCGGCGGGCGGTTATCTTGAACTGCGTTTCTGCGTCATGCGCAAACTTGTTTTCAAAAGCGGTCTCGCGGTTGTCGAAACTAGTCATGTTGCAGTTCCTATCTGTTGCCAGACCAAGATAATGGCTTTGCGTCCAATCAACAAGGCTGATGGCGTCAAATATGCACCACTAGCTTTCCGACGGCTGCGCGGTCACCAAGCCGGGCAATCGCGGTCCCGGCATCGGCCAGCGCGAAAGTCTCCGAAATACGTGGCTTGATTTTGCCTGCGGCATAAAGATCGAACAATTCCGAAATGTTGGCGTGGTTTTTTTGCGGCGTGCGTGCGGCAAAGGCGCCCCAGAAGACGCCGCAAACGTCGCAACTTTTCAGCAATGTCAGGTTCAAAGGTAGCTTGGCGATGCCTGCGGGGAAGCCAACGACCAAAAACTTGCCTTCCCATGCAATCGAGCGGACCGCAGGTTCGCTATAGTCACCGCCGACAGTGTCATAGATGATGTTGAAACCATCGCGGCCAGCGGCAGCCTTGAACATTTCGGCCACGGTCTTGGATTGGTCTTTATCGAAAGGTTGATGCGGATAAACAACAACTTCATCGGCGCCAGCCGCACGCGCGATGTCTGCTTTAGATTCGCTGGAAACGCCTGCCACCACGCGGCCGCCATAGGCCTTGGCCAACTCAATCGCCGAAATGCCGATACCGCCAGCCCCGCCAAGGACAAGAACATTGTCCCCAGCCTTCATATGCCCACGATCCTTCAGCGCATGAATCGACGTGCCATAGGTCATCAGCAATGACGCGCCATCGTCAAAAGACATGGCGTCGGGCATTTTGAAGCAATTGAATGCCGCAACCGCGACCTTTTCGGTCAATCCGCCATTGCCGCACAGACCGATCACGCGGTCGCCAATGGCAAATCCGCTGACGCCATCGCCAATCGCTTCTACGACACCAGCGATTTCGCCGCCGGGCGCAAAGGGGCGTTCTGGTTTGAACTGATACAGGTCGACAATCATCAACGTGTCTGGGAAGTTGATTGAGCATGCCTTTACCGCAACGACGACTTGGCCGGGGCCAGCAACGGGCTCGGGCAATTCGCCCATAATCAGCGTTTCGGGGCCGCCGCTGGCAGTTGATAATAATGCGCGCATGTCTCTCTCCTAGGCTTGGTTGGGCGACAGCCAAGGCTGGCTCGCCGATAACTTGTTTTCATAGGCTGAAATGGCGTCGCTGCTTTTCAGCGTCAGGCCGATTTCGTCGACTCCATTTATCAGGCAATGTTTGCGGAAGGGGTCAATTTCAAATGGAAAGCGATCCTGAAACGGCGTGGTGACTGTCTGCGTTTCCAGATCAATGTGGATCTCATCGGTTTTTGCTACTTCCATCAGGCGGTCGATGGCTTCTTGCGGCAGCACGATGGCCAGCAGACCATTTTTGAATGCGTTGCCCGAAAATATATCCGAGAAACTCGGCGCAATGACCGCCGAGATACCAAGGTCAGCCATAGCCCAAGCGGCATGTTCGCGGCTTGACCCGCAACCGAAATTGTCGCCGGCAATCAATATGGGTGCGCCTGCATATGCCGGATCATCAAATACATTGCCTGGCACGCTGCGCAAGGTTTGAAACGCGCCTTTACCAAGCCCAGACCGGCTTATGGTTTTTAACCACGCTGCCGGAATGATAATGTCCGTATCGACATTTTTGAGCCCAAGCGGATAAGCCTTACCCTTAACGGTGCTAATCGGCTGCATGCGTTTAGTCCGTATCTGTCTTGGACTGATTATGGCCCATCGGCGAACCTTCGGGTTCCGGCGATAAGGGTTCAAGCTTGCCCTTTTTCTGAGTCAGGCTTCGCCGTCCGGCGTATAATAATGCAGCCACGAGGGCTGCAGAACCCACTGCTGCGCCAACCTTTGCAGTGGTCGACCATTTGTCGCTGCCATCGGATTTTTTGTCGGTCATATGTCTCTTCCTTGATAGGTTAAACCTTAGCTTTGGCTTCTATGACAAGTAAAGAGAATAGCTTATCTTTGCGAAAGGCAGAACCTGCAACTGCGAATGGCGACGCTATATGTCAGTCCATCAACGCGCGCACATCGGTCAGCTTTCCGGTGACAGCAGCGGCCGCCGCCATAGCTGGGCTGACCAAATGCGTGCGAGCGCCCGGACCCTGCCGCCCCACAAAATTGCGGTTGCTGGTCGATGCACAGCGCTCTCCTGCGGGCACCTTGTCGGGGTTCATGCCCAAGCAGGCCGAGCAACCCGGCTCACGCCATTCGAGGCCCGCGTCTAGGAAGATTCGGTCCAGCCCTTCGGCTTCTGCCATTTGCTTCACCAGGCCACTGCCAGGTACGACGATTGCCCATTTGACATTATCCGCCTTTTTGCGACCTTTAAGCACGGCAGCAGCAGCGCGCAGATCTTCAATGCGGCTATTGGTGCAACTGCCAATGAAGATGTTTTCCACGGATATATCGGTCATCGGCGTGCCAGGTATCAGACCCATATATTCCAGTGACTTTTTGGCTGCTGCTTGCTTGGATGGATCGGCGAAAGTCGACGGATCGGGAACAACGCCTGTAATCGGCAATACGTCCTCTGGGCTCGTACCCCAAGTGACGCTTGGCGCGATGTCGGCGGCGTTGATGGTTACGACCTTGTCATAGGTTGCGCCTGCATCGGTTGCGAGTGAACGCCAATAGGCCACGGCTGCATCCCAGTCGTCGCCCTTGGGGGCCATCGGGCGGCCCTTAAGATAGGCATAGGTCACATCGTCCGGCGCGACCAAGCCAGCGCGTGCGCCATGCTCGATGGCCATATTCGAAATGGTCAAGCGGCCCTCAATGCTGAGCGCGCGAATGACGGAGCCTGTATATTCGATGACATGGCCCGTCCCACCCGACGCGCCCAAAACGCCCGTAATATGTAAAACAACATCCTTTGCCGAAACGCCGGGAGCAAGCTCCCCCTCAACGCGGACTTCCATTGACTTGGATTGGCTGAGTTGAAGTGTCTGGGTGGCCAGAACATGCTCGACCTCGGATGTACCAATACCAAAGGCAAGAGCACCCAATCCGCCATGACATGCGGTATGGCTATCCCCGCAGACAATTGTCGTTCCGGGTAAAGAAAAACCTTGTTCCGGCCCTACGACATGGACGATGCCCTGCTTAACGTCCGTGGCGTCGATATAGGTGATACCGAACTCCGGTGCGTTACGTTCCAGCGCTTCTAATTGTTGTGCGCTTTCGGGGTCAGCAATCGGGATATTGTTGCCGTTTCCGTCTAAGCGCGCGGTAGTTGGAAGATTGTGGTCCGGCACAGCCAAAGTCAGGTCTGGTCGCCTTACACGGCGTCCGGCAACGCGAAGGCCTTCAAAAGCTTGCGGGCTAGTGACCTCGTGAACCAAATGGCGGTCGATGAAGATCAAGCATGTCCCGTCGTCGCGTTGTTCCACGACATGGGCATTCCAGATTTTTTCGTACAGTGTTTGCGGTGCTGACATAATAAAAATGCCATAGAAGCGATTGCAGCGAAATCAAGTGAGGCAGCGTTGCTTGCACTTCAAAGTTACAAACTTTACGTCTATTGAATGACGTATGAGCATTTTCAGCATTATCCTTATCGTGCTTGCAACGGTCTTCGTCATGGAATGGGTGGCTTGGTCCAGTCATAAATATATCATGCATGGTTGGGGTTGGGAATGGCACCGTGATCATCATGAGCCGCATGATAATGTACTGGAAAAGAACGATCTTTATGGCATTGTAGGTGCAGTCGCCAGCATTTCGCTGTTCGCAATGGGCAGCCCTTTAATCCTTGGTTCCCATGCGTGGGAACCCGCGACATGGGTTGGTCTTGGCGTTATGGTTTACGGCATCATTTATACGGTGGTGCATGATGGTCTCGTACATCAACGTTATTTCAAATATGTCCCGCGCAGTGGCTATGCGAAACGGTTGGTGCAGGCGCATAAGCTACACCATGCCACTATTGGCAAGGAAGGTGGCGTAAGCTTTGGCTTTGTATTCGCGCGTGATCCGGCCAAATTGAAGGCGGATCTTAAAAAACAGCGCGAGGCTGGCATCGCGATTGTCCGCGATGCTGCCATTTAAAAGGTCCTGACCTTAAGCTTCGGGCTTAAGCCAAATCCAGCTAAGGCAAAGCACAGCTACTCCCACGGGCGCAAGCGACCATGGCAACGTTAAAACCGCAAAGCCAATCGCAATGCTGACACTAAATGCGATAGTTGCCGACCATTTTCCGCGCCGACTAATGGCACCTTTTTCCCGCCACGCCACAAGATGGGCGCCAAATTTTGGATGGTTCAGCAGTCGCGCTTCAAGCGCCGGATTGCTGCGTGCGAAACAGAAGGCGGCCAAGATCATAAACGGCACCGTTGGCAACAAGGGCAGGACAATACCTGTCGTGCCCAAGGCAAGAGCCAGCAAGCCAGCCCACAGATAAAGCTGCCGCTGTATCAATATTGGTGAACCGCCTTGGTCACATAATAGCTATCAAGCCCTTCGGGACCGCCCTCGCTGCCAAAACCGGATTCCTTGACCCCGCCAAAGGGCGCGTCAGGCATCGAGATTACAAAGCTGTTTAGCCCAACCATGCCAGTATCTAGCGCGTCGGCGACGAGGTTTGCCTGTCGTGCATTTTCGGTGAAAGCATAAGCGGCAAGGCCAAAGGGCAGGCGGTTTGCCTGTTCAATGGCTTCATCAAAAGTCTTAAACGGCCGCATTAATGCAACTGGACCAAAGGGTTCATCGTCCATAACCTTGGCCGACATCGGTACATCTGAAAGCACGGTCGGTGCAAAGAAAAAGCCTTGGTTGCCGCGTGACCCGCCGGTCAGCAGTGTTGCGCCTTTTGACGTCGCATCCTCCACCAACGCCGCGATGGCCGACGGCCGCCGCGCATTGGCCAATGGGCCCATGATGGTGTCGGCGTCGAGGCCGTTGCCGACCTGAACCTTTTTCGTATACTCAGCAAAACCGGCAACGAAGCGGTCATAGACGCCCTCTTGCACATAAAATCGAGTGGGCGAAATGCACACTTGGCCCGCGTTGCGGAACTTGGTGGTGGCCGACAAGCTGATCGCTTTTTCCAGATCGCAATCGTCGAAAATTAGCACAGGCGCATGGCCGCCCAGCTCCATAGTGGTCCGTTTTACACCGTCGGCGGCAAGTTTAAGCAGATGTTTGCCAACGGGTACGGATCCTGTGAAGCTCACTTTGCGGATGATGGGAGAAGCGATCAAATGACGGCTGACCATATCGGGTACACCGTAGACCAATTGCGCCACATTACCGGGCACGCCGCCATCGATGACACATTGCATGATTGCGCACGTGCTTGCAGGTGTTTCTTCCGGGGGCTTTGCGATGATCGAGCATCCCGCGGCCAAAGCAGCCGCCATTTTCTTGCACATCAGGTTCACCGGGAAGTTCCATGGTGAAAATGCGGCCACAGGCCCAACCGGTTGCTTCAGTACCATCGCCCGCTGCCCCGTTGGCCGCACAAGCACGCGTCCGTAGCTGCGCTTGGCTTCCTCGGCGAAATAATCGAATTGCGCGGCACAAGACAGCACCTCAGTGCGTGCTTCGGCGAGCGGCTTGCCCTGTTCCGTGGTAAGCAGAACGGCTATTGTTTCGGCGCGTTCGCGAATATGGTCAGCGACCTTGTGCAGTATAACAGCGCGTGCATTTACGTCTACGCTTCGCCAATGGGCAAAGCCCTTTGCCGTGGCGGCAAGAGCCTCATCAAGGTCAGCAGCCGTCGCCAACGGCAATTCTGCCAGCGTCTCACCAGTGGCCGGATTGATAACCGAATGCGTGTCGCGGCCTTGGCCCGTGCGCCAGATGCCATCAATATATAGGCCCAAATCAGTGGAATAGCTCATCGGTTTTCCTGCAAATTTCGTGAGCCCTGCTTGTAGGCGTCAGCTGACTGCTTTGGAACCCCTAGCGAGCTGCAAAAGCCAGAAAACCGGAAAGCCCGCGAGCAACAAGGCGATGCCCCAGACCAATGCTTCGGAGCCTGCGCCATAAATCGTCCAGCAGGAATAAATGGCTGCCAGCAATAGGATGACTTTAAATCCTGCGCTGACCTTCAATATGCCCGTCTGGATGAGCCGGAACGCGGCCGCTGCGCAACCGAAATACATGACCAACACGATGGCCGTGGTCAGCAATATCAGAAATTCAAACATGGATGCCATCGTCCGGCTGCTGTTCATTAGAATGACAAGCGTCAACAGGCTGGTGGAGAACAGATGTGCATTGCGCGGCGTGCCATTAGCTGCGGCCTTTCCCATGAATGCCGGAAACAAGCCATCACGTGCCAAAGCGGCGGGCAATTCTGCCTGACACATAATCCACCCGTTCAACGCGCCAAGTGCGCTGATGGCGCCAATAGCAGCGATAGCGGTGCCAGCGTTGGTCCCCGCATAGACGCTCACAAAATCGGCGAAGGGCGCAGCAGAGACGCTGGTGATCGCGACAGGCAACATCAAAACGACGGCTGAGCAGACCAGAATATAAATGCCGCCGGCGCCAGCGGTTCCGAATAATGTCGCGCGATTGATGGTGCGTTCTGGATCTTGCACCTTGTCTGCTGGCACCGTTGCCAGTTCAAGGCCAAGCATGGCCCACAGCGTCAAGATGGTAGCCGTCGAAATGCTTGCCGTTGAAATGTCTGACAGTTCGAAGCTGCGGACAACGCCGGTGCCTTGAATCGTTAATATATATGCGGCAAGGCCAATAACTGCGATGAGCGGCAGTAACTTGGCAATCGTCCAGATGATCTGCACTTGCCCCGCAAGCTTTGTGCCGCGAATGTTGATGAGCGTGAATGCCCATACGATAGCTATAGTAACGGCGGCGGACACGCCATGGGTGCCGACTACGGGAAATAATTGGCTAAGATAGCTGACTGCTGCTGTCGCTATGGCAGCATTACCGACCCACATCGAAATCCAATAGGCCCATGCAATCGCAAAGCCTGCACCATCGCCGAAGGCGGCTCTGGTATACGCATAAGGCCCGCCAGCCTTGGGCAATGCTTTGCTCAGCACGCCAAAGACCGATGCGACGCATAACGCGCCAGACACGGTTATCACCCAGCCAATAACTGAGTTCCACCCTAAGGGTGCAAGGCTTGCCGGAAGCAAGAATACGCCTGACCCGATCATGCTGCCCATGACCAAAGCGAGCGCCATCCAGAACCCCATGGGCCGTTCTGTTACGACTGTCTCTTGCTTCACGACTTTTCCCCTCATTAAGTCAAGCTGGCATGAACAGGGGCAAAAGCCAATCTTTGTTTAATGAGCCAATAAAACCGGGATGCCAAGTTCGCCCAGCATAAACCGGGTTACGCCGCCAAACAACGTTTCACGCCACCGGCCATGGCTATAGGCACCCATGACGAGGAAATCGGGTGCCCAAGCACTGGCTTCTGCCAAAAGCCTCTCCTCGACGCTCTGATCGCCTTTTGCAGCCACGGCTATTTCGGCATTGATGCCGTGGCGCGACAAGTACATCGCGGCGTCGGTGACTGGGAATTGCTGTGGCACCATTTCGATTTCAGATATGCGGACAAAAGATGCGGCTTGAAGCAATGGCAATGCTGCACGCAATGCATTGGCGGCTTCGAAACCGCCATCATATGCGACCATGGCTCGGTCGAAGGAGAGATGTGTGGCTTTAGCAGGGACTGCCAGAACTGGAGTGCGCGATGCTGTTACCACATCGCTAATCCAAGCGCGAGCAGTGCTCGCCGCGCCCGGTGAATCCAGCGACATGACGAGGACATCCGCCAACCGTGCAGCATCGATCAGCGCGTCTGATGTCGTGCCATCAAACATTTGCCAATCCCAAGGTACATCCTCTGTCTTCAACCGTGCATCGATCCGCGTGCACAATTTTTCACGTTCGTTTTCCGCAGCTTCAAATGCCTCGGCGACGAAATGCGCGCCGCCAAACATGTCGAACGCCACATAATCCTGCGTCGGCCGCGGCAATATGAGCGACATATGCCCGTGGAAACGCCTTGCGAGGTCAAGCCCCACCTGCAATCTGCTTTCAAAGGCGGCATCTCCGCCTGCATGCACCATGATAGATTTCATTGTCATTTCCTTACCTAACGGCCGGTAGAACTGCGCCGGTCTCACGCTTGTTATTCTGGACCTAAACGCAGCAAAGTCATTGATGGACATCAAACACAGCAAAAAACTTTCAAAGCGTGGGATATTATGTCAGCCATGACGCATGAATGAAGGAAGAACGGCTTTAACGAATTTGGCGATGCGAACTGCGCGCGCCTCGGATGCGGAAGCCATCGCCCGTATTTATGCCCATCATGTGCAACATGGCACTGCCAGCTTTGATGCTATTCCCCGCACACCGGTTCAAACCGAAGAGAAGATCCTAGAAATATTGTCCAAGGGATGGCCGTTCATCGTGGCAGAGCGTGCCGAAACGATCATGGGCTATGCCTATGTGACCGCGTTTCGTGACCGGCTTGCTTATAGCTTTTCCTGCGAAGATTCGATCTATGTCGATCCAGCTTTTGTAGGGCAGGGTGTGGGCAGGCAGTTGATGCGCGCCTTAATGGAACGAGCTAGCAATTGCGGCTTTCGGCAGATGATTGCCGTCATTGGCGGCGGCGAACCCGCCTCGGTTGCTTTACATCATAAGATGGGGTTCGCCCATGCCGGACGTATGCGCAACGTTGGTCGTAAATTCGGTCGCTGGCTTGACACCGTCTATATGCAAGCCGAGCTTGGTGAGGGAGACCGATCAGCGCCAGCGCGAGAGCCTGCCTGATCGATTACAGGATGAGTGCGCGATAGTCGTGCGATAAGGAGAGAACAAATATGGCTGAGTTTGAATTGGTCGCCGATGGGCTTCGCTTCCCCGAAGGACCTGTGGTCATGCCCGACGGCAGCGTCATATTAGTGGAGATCGCGCAAGGACAAATCACGCGTGTGAGTCCCGATGGCAGCAAATCCGTTATTGCCAAGCCCGGCGGCGGACCGAATGGCCTGGCGATGGGGCCGGATGGTAAGCTGTATTGCTGCAACAATGGCGGGTTCGAATATATCGAAGCCAATGGCTTTCTTGCGCCGCATGGCATTGCGAAGGATTATTCAGGCGGCCGGATTGAGCGCATCGATATTGAAACCGGCGAGGTCGAAATATTGTATAAATCTGGCGACTTCGGGTGCAGCCTGCGTGGGCCGAACGACATCGTATTCGACGCACATGGCGGGTTCTGGTTCACCGATCATGGCAAGATCGACTATGCCAAGCGCAGTCATGATGTTGTTGGCATTTTTTATGCGAAGGCAGATGGCAGCCATTTGGAAGAAGTCATCTTCCCGTCAAACAACCCGAATGGTGTTGGCCTGTCGCCAGATGGCAGCGCACTGTACGCCGCCGAAACTTACACTTGTCGTTTGATGAAGTTCAACATTACCGAGCCCGGTAAGGTTGCTGGTGATGCTGGCCCTGGCGGTCCCGGCATCCCAGTTTACCGTCCGGCGGGATATAAGTTTTTCGATAGCCTGGGCATGGAGGCCAATGGTAATATCTGCGTCGCCACAATCGGTGAATGCGGGATTAGCGTCATTTCGCCTGCTGGCGAGCTGGTCGAATTTGTTGCAACCGACGATATTTTCACAACCAACATTGCCTTTGGCGGCGATGATATGATGGACGCTTATATTTGCCTGTCGGGTAGCGGGCGTCTCGTAAAAACCCGATGGGCGCGGCCGGGATTGAAGCTGCATTATTAGAACTGGAAATCGGCATATGCCATGGCACAAGGAAGCCCACCTCATTGACCGCATCGGCTGGATGCGGGCATCAGTACTTGGGGCGAATGACGGCATTGTGTCGACGGCAAGCCTGATTGTCGGCGTAGCCGCCGCGCAAGCAACGCCCGCGACCATATTACTGACGGGGATTGCGGGACTGGTCGCTGGCGCAATGTCAATGGCGGCCGGCGAATATGTGTCGGTCAGCTCGCAAGCGGATACAGAAAATGCTGACCGAATGCGGGAAGAGAATGAGCTAGCCACAATTCCTGATAAGGAACGCGAGGAGCTGGTGGGTATTTATGAAGCGCGGGGTCTCGATCGCGCGCTCGCAGAGATAGTGGCGGACAAGCTCACCGCGCACGACGCGCTGGCGACCCATTTGCGTGACGAATTGGGCATGGCCCCACACACCGCCGCGTGGCCAGTGCAAGCGGCGTTAGCGTCGGCTGCGGCCTTTTCTATCGGCGCATCCTTGCCCTTGGCGATGGTACCGCTATCACCCGCGCCGTATCTCACTGTGGCCGTGTCGATTGCCGCCTTGTTTTTCCTTGCCGTCCTCGGCGCAGTCGGCGCAAAAGCAGGCGGCGCGCCCATTGGCAGGGCGGTGATGCGCGTTACCTTCTGGGGTGCGATTGCGATGGCGGCAACTGCTGCTATTGGCGCATTGTTCGGTACAACGGTCACCTAAGGAAAAACATGTCGTTCAATACTGTTATCTTCGATTTTGGCGGTGTCATTACAACATCGCCTTTTGAGGCATTCAACCGCATGGAAACGAAACGCGGTCTGCCCAAGGATTTCGTGCGTAGTGTGAATGCGCGCAACCCGGATGACAATGCATGGGCGAAGTTTGAACGGGCGGAGTGCAATGCAGCGGAATTTGACGCGTTGTTTGCCGCAGAAGCGCGGGCATTGGGGCATGAACTTGACGGCGCGTCGGTGATTGCCTGCTTATCGGGTGACATCCGCCCTGCTATGGTCGCCGCAATGGATGTTTTGCAGTCCAAAGGCTTTACGCTTGGGTGCATCACCAACAATGTGCCGTCTGGCAAAGGCGCTGGCATGGCCGGGAGTGATGAGAAAGCGGCGGCGATCTCTGCGGTCATGGATCGGTTCGACCATATCATTGAATCGAGCAAGGCAGGGGTGCGCAAACCCGACCCGCGTATTTATGCGATGATGTGCGAAGCGTTAGCGGTTGTGCCATCGCAATGCATCTATCTGGATGACCTTGGCATCAACTGTAAGCCTGCGGCCGCTATGGGGATGGCTGCAATCAAAGTCACAAGTGGTGAGCAAGCTTTACAGGATTTAGGTGCGCTATTGGCGTTGACCTTTACGCCACTTGGCGTCTAGGCGGAGGACTGTTCCGTCTCTCCCACTATTTGGAGCATTTCATGGCGAAGAAACTCTTCCCCGATGCAAAATCGGCGCTTGAAGGCGTACTAAAAAACGACATGTTGATTGCAAGCGGCGGCTTTGGCCTTTGCGGGCTTCCTGAACGCTTGTTGGACGCTGTACGCGACAGCGGGGTGACTGGCCTGACGTTCGTATCGAACAATGCTGGCATCGACAATGAAGGCATTGGCAAGCTGCTGCGGACCAAACAGGTCAAGAAAATGATCTCGTCTTATGTTGGTGAGAATAAAGAATTTGAGCGGCAATATCTGTCGGGTGAGTTGGAAGTTGAGTTTTGCCCGCAAGGTACGCTGGCCGAACGGATGCGCGCTGGCGGCGCTGGTATTCCGGGCTTTTACACCAAAACCGGCGTGGGTACTTTGGTCGCGGAGGGCAAAGAAGTGAGAGCATTTGGCGGCGAGGATTATATCCTTGAGCATGGGATCTTCGCCGACCTCTCCATCATCAAAGCTTGGAAGGCGGATGAAAGCGGTAATCTGGTTTTCCGCAAGACCGCGCGTAATTTCAATCTGCCTGCCGCAACATGCGGCAAGATTTGTGTGGCTGAGGTCGAGGAAGTGGTGCCAGTCGGCCGCCTTGACCCCGACTGCATTCACTTGCCCGGCGTCTATGTGCAGCGCATGATCGTCGGCGCGCCTTATGACAAAAAGATTGAATTCCGAACCGTGCGCGAAAGGGGGGCATCATTATGAGCTGGACCCGTGATGATATGGCCGCCCGCGCGGCGAAGGAACTGCGCGATGGATTTTATGTGAACCTTGGCATTGGCATTCCAACTTTAGTCGCGAACCACATTCCGCCGGGCGTTGAAGTGACGCTGCAATCGGAAAATGGCATGCTAGGCATCGGCCCGTTTCCCTTTGCGGGCGAAGAGGATGCTGACCTTATTAACGCAGGCAAGCAGACGATTAGCGAGCTTCCACAAACGGCCTATTTCGACAGCGCTGCTAGCTTTGCTATGATCCGTGGCGGGCATATCGATCTGACCGTCTTAGGCGCGATGGAGGTCGCTGAAAATGGTGACATTGCGAATTGGATGATCCCCGGCAAAATGATCAAGGGTATGGGCGGCGCGATGGACCTTGTTGCTGGCGTCAAAAAAATCATCGTGGTGATGGAACATAATGCCAAAGACGGATCGCCTAAATTCATTCCGGCTTGCACCCTGCCGCTCACGGGCAAAAACGTCGTCGATATGATTATCACCGATATCGCCGTGTTTCATCGAACCGACAAAGCCTCGGCGTTCAAGCTGATTGAGATTGCACCCGGTGTCAGCGTTGATGATGTAAGGGCAAAGACAACGGCGCATTTTGAGGTTGCGGTCTGATCAGCAACATGCGGCGGACTTTATTAGCCTTGATCGCGGTTTCTGTGCTGGGGCTGACTGGCCTATATGCCATGCGGGCCGCGCCTGATGATAATCAGGTCGCCGCAATATTGCGTACATTTACCAAGACCGAGACGAATTTGCCGGACCAGCCTGACGAATGGCGTGGCCGCATAAATTACGCCCAACTGGATCAACAATTTGCGGTCATGGCGCAAAGATCAGAAATGGCGGGGCTTGCCATTGCTATTGTCGAAGATGGCGAACTGCGCTTTGTCCGCACATATGGCGTGATTGACCGGGATACGAATGTACCGGTGACGCTGGGAACGGTTTTTCGATGGGCTTCGGTGTCAAAGACCGTTGCAGGGACATTGGCAGCAACTTTCGCCAATGAGGGGCTGGTTGATTTGGACCGGCCAGTCGCGCGTTATCAAACAACGCTGCGCTTGCCCGAGGGTGCTGAATCGCGCGTGAGTTTCCAGCAATTGCTGTCCCAGCAAACCGGCCTTACCAAAAACGCTTTTGACGAAAGGTTGGAGGATGGCCAAGATCCAGGTGCGTTGCGTGCCAGCCTGGCCAGCGCGCCGTTGCAGTGTCAGCCGGGTACCTGCCACACCTATCAGAATATCGCCTTTGACGCCGTAACAGAGATTTTGGAGCAAGCAGCGAAGCGGTCTTACGCCGATACGGTGAGCGAGCGTTTCTTTCTACCCTTGGGAATGAATAGCGCAAATTTCGGCATGGCTGGCCTTACCAATGCGAAAGATTGGGCGCGGCCGCATAATGGCCGCATGGTTCGTACCGTGAAAGAAACCTATTGGCGGGTCCCGGCGGCTGCGGGGGTTGAAAGCAATATCGTCGATTTTGCCCGTTGGATGCAGGCGACAATGGGCGATCGCCCCGATGTGCTGCCTGAGTCAACTTTGCGGATTGCGCAATCCCCGCGCGTGAATACAGCTCCGATTTATGGCGGCGAATTGCGACAGGCGAATTCGGAGGCGCATTATGGCCTTGGCTGGCGCAGCTTTAAATATGACGGCAATATCTTGTTGGGGCACTCCGGCGCCGTTGATGGCTACCGCGCGACCATGATTTTTGATCCGGCCGCGCGTGTGGGTGTTGTCGCCATGTGGAATAGCAACTGGGGCACGCCCTTCCGCATTCCATTTGCCGTGTTTGATAGCTACCATAAACGGACGGAATCGCGTTGGTTGGAACTGGACTGACGGAAGAGGTAGGCGCTTGGTCTGCTTCGGTAACCGAAAGGAAGACTGACATGGGCTACACGCTGATTACCGCGAATCGCAATTATTCGAGCTGGAGTTTGCGGCCTTGGGTGCTGATGACGATGCTCGGTATCCCGTTTGAGGACCGCATCGAACCTTTCGCTGCCGACAGCAATTATGATGCATTTCGGGCATTTTCCCCGACTGGCCAAGTGCCCGTGCTTTTGGACGGCGTCCAGACGATTTGGGATTCGCTAGGCATTACTTTATATCTGTCGGACCGGCACGAAGGCGTCTGGCCGTCTGATCCCGCTGCACGGGCATGGGCGCAATGTGCCGTTACGGAAATGCATGGTGGCTTTGCCGCACTGCGAAATGACTGCACGATGAATGTCGGGGTTAGGGTGCAGCCCAAGCCGATGTCTGCCGCGTTGAAGCGTGACGTCGCGCGGCTGACGGAGCTTTGGGCGCAGGGTTTGGACAGTTTTGGTGGACCATTTTTAGCTGGGTCTCAATTTACCGTTGTGGATGCCTTCTTCGCGCCTGTTGCGTTCCGGGTGCGGACATATGGATTGGATGTGGGGCCAGCGGGCAAAGCGTGGGTGCATCATATGCTTGGGCTCGCACCAATGCTGGCTTGGGAGAAGGATGCGTTGGCCGAGAGTTGGCGTGAAGCCGGCCATGAGGCGGAGCTTAAGGACTGCGGCGTGATAACCGCCGATTATCGCCAAGGCTAAGACACAGGATGGCCGTTGATTCCAGCGTGCCCGGCGGCTAAGCGCTTGAAACCAACGCTTGGGCAAATGCGGCGCCTGCATCGGGCGCAAAGCGCAGGAACAAAGACGGCTCTATAAGTTCCAGTTCCATCAGGCGGAAAACGCCATTGCCGTCGCGCAATATGTCGACCCGCGCATAAGCCAGCGGCCCGGACTTGGTTATCTCGGCAGTGGCCGCCAATGCACGCTCGGCCAGCATCAGCGCGCAATCGGGCGCGGTGACGGCCTCTTCCCGACCGCCATATTGTTCCTGAACGCGAAAGTCGCCTTTCGCCGGGCGTTTAACGATGGAATGGCTGAATATCCCGGCGAAATAGAAGAGCGAATATTCGCCTTCCTCTGCAATATTGGGCACATAAGGCTGGATCATCATGCGCTGACCAGCAACCGAAGCCGGCACCATATCGTCGCGTTTCAAGCGGAAAGTTCCGTCCGCCCCACCCGAAATCGGTGGCTTGACGATTAAGGTTTCGACATTGAAGCTTTTCCGCGCGTCTTCGAGTGCGACCCTGTCGAGTAGCGGGCTCCATATTGTGGGAACCGAAGGAATTCCGGCCGCGTCTAATTCCGCCAGATAGGTCTTATCGCTGTTCCATCTCAATATGCTGACCGGGTTGCTTACCCGCACATTTTCGGCCTCCAATTGGTCTAGCAAAGCAAACCAACGCGTGCATTTGCGGGGATAGCCCCAGGCGAGCAAGGGCGTGATAAGGTCAAAGCTGCTAAAGTCGTTCGCCTTGGCCCAGTCGATAAAAACAGCGCTATCGCCTAACAAACGCGTATAATCGCCCTGTATATGTGACCAATCTTCTTCATATTCCGGCGTCGGGCACAATATCGCGATACGAAGGCCGCTCATTCGCCCGCCATCTTCAATATTTCTTTCCACTCGGCTGGGCGGACTGGGGCGACGGACAGGCGGGACTGCCGCAGCATTTCCATCTCAGCAAGGTTAGGGTTCGCTTTAATCGCCTTCAATGTCACCGGCTGCTTTAATGTACGCGCAGGCTTGACCTTCACCGCAACGAAGCGCGCTTTCTCATCGGTGGGGTCAATGAAATGTTCTTGGCTGATCGTGATGATGGCCACAATCTCCAGCCCGATATTGCTGTGGTAGAAAAAGGCTTCATCGCCGACCTTCATCGTACGCAAGTTATTTGCGGCGCTATAATTGCGCACGCCGTCCCATGTGCCTTCGCCCTCCGCCACCAGATCGTCATAGCTGTAAACGTTCGGTTCGGACTTCATGAGCCAAAATTGTTTTGCCACCTGTCACTCCTTTTCGCTGGCAAGCCTTTAAGGCAGGCAGTATTGCGCTGTCCATGACAGTTATGCCCGTAATCTCACTTAGCAGCGGCGATGCCGATGCTCTTGGCCAGCAACTTGGCAATTCATTCCAGGCCTATGGCTTTGCAACCGTTATTGACCATGGCCTTGATCCGGCTTTGGTTGCGAAGGCCTGGGCGCTGACGAAGACGTTGTTTGAACAATCCGAAGCGCAAAAGCGGGCGGGCTTTGACGCGACCATCGCTGGTCAGCGTGGCTACACGCCGTTTAAGACCGAAATTGCCAAGGGCGCGGACTTTCATGACCTGAAGGAATTCTGGCATGTCGGTCGCGACGTGGCACCGGATAGTCCGCTTGCGGGATCTATGCTGCCGAACATCTGGCCAGATGTTCCTGAGTTTAAAGAGACGTTCCAGCTGCTCTATAAAGAGATGGATAAGGTCGGCGCCCGGATATTGTCTTCGATTGCGCGCTATCTTGATTTGCCAGCGGATTGGTTTGACCCGGCGATTGCGGACGGGAACTCAATTTTACGCCTGTTGCATTATCCCCCCATATCGGGCGATGCGGAGGGCTGCATCCGGGCAGGGGCGCATGAGGACATCAACCTCATTACCCTGCTGCTGGGGGCAGAAGAGGCGGGTCTGCAGATATTGCGCCCCGATGGCAGCTGGATGGATGTTTCGCCGCCGCAAGGGGGGCTGGCCGTCAATGTGGGCGATATGTTGCAGCGGTTAACCAACCATATGCTGCCATCTACCACGCACCGTGTGGTAAACCCGACAGGGGAGCGATCGCGCTTTAGTCGTTACTCAATGCCCTTTTTCTTACATTTGCGCTCGGACTTCCCGATATCGACACTGCCGCAATGTGTGCACGCAGAAAATCCCAATCGCTACCCTGAACCGATTCTCGCCGATGACTATCTGCGCGAACGGTTGATCGAGATTGGTTTGCTAAAGGCATAACAACCAAAACAGGGGGCCTATTCCGCTGTGGAGATTCGGAACGGCAGCGAGAATCGCATCCCAAATGTCGTGCCCAGCTAGAATCAGAGTATCAGAATCGCCAAAAACAACCAATTTTGGCGGAATATGGCACTTTTAACGGTCAGGGATATTATCAAATTGCGCGAAATCCAGCCTGGCCTGATGAACTGAAAACCGCAGAATACCGTCGATTTACGACAAAAGTGCATTTTTTTTGTAATAAAATTGCAAATGGCGGTTGACCGAATCCCGAAGTCACTTTAGAGGCCCTCTCACCGGACGGGAAGCAAGCGTTTCTGCGGTTCGGTCGCCAACAAACGGGTCACCTACTCCTCTGGTAGCAATATCAGGGAACCTTAGGTGTCCGCTTTTTTGTCGGTGGTAATCGGGTCACACCGGTTCGGCTCTTTGACATTGTGATATTTAGATGAAGGGACATGTGGGCGACGGCGCCAGGTCCGGGGGTTTTTAGGCTCCGGGTGCTTGGTTAAAAATTACGTCGTTCAGCACATATGTCCTATACACCATGTATAGTAATTTGTGCAGGAACAACGCCTGAAAGTTCGAGCCTTGCTGGTTTGCGGATTTATCCGTGCCAGTCTGGTTTTTGAATCAAACTTGAGAGTTTGATCCTGGCTCAGAACGAACGCTGGCGGCATGCTTAACACATGCAAGTCGAACGAGACCTTCGGGTCTAGTGGCGCACGGGTGCGTAACGCGTGGGAATCTGCCCTTAGGTACGGAATAACTCAGAGAAATTTGTGCTAATACCGTATGATGTCGAAAGACCAAAGATTTATCGCCTAAGGATGAGCCCGCGTAAGATTAGCTTGTTGGTGAGGTAAAAGCTCACCAAGGCGACGATCTTTAGCTGGTCTGAGAGGATGATCAGCCACACTGGGACTGAGACACGGCCCAGACTCCTACGGGAGGCAGCAGTGGGGAATATTGGACAATGGGCGAAAGCCTGATCCAGCAATGCCGCGTGAGTGATGAAGGCCTTAGGGTTGTAAAGCTCTTTTACCCGAGATGATAATGACAGTATCGGGAGAATAAGCTCCGGCTAACTCCGTGCCAGCAGCCGCGGTAATACGGAGGGAGCTAGCGTTGTTCGGAATTACTGGGCGTAAAGCGCACGTAGGCGGCTTTTTAAGTCAGGGGTGAAATCCCGGGGCTCAACCCCGGAACTGCCCTTGAAACTGGAAAGCTAGAATCTTGGAGAGGCGAGTGGAATTCCGAGTGTAGAGGTGAAATTCGTAGATATTCGGAAGAACACCAGTGGCGAAGGCGACTCGCTGGACAAGTATTGACGCTGAGGTGCGAAAGCGTGGGGAGCAAACAGGATTAGATACCCTGGTAGTCCACGCCGTAAACGATGATTGCTAGTTGTCGGGGTGTTTACACCTCGGTGACGCA
>JAIYAY010000031.1 GCA_027488785.1 Sphingomonadales bacterium
AAATGGTCGGGGAGACAGGATTCGAACCTGCGACCCTCTGGTCCCAAACCAGATGCGCTACCAGGCTGCGCTACTCCCCGACATGGGATCACTGGTATAACAATGTCCGCGCGGCTGGCTGCCTGCCAACTTCGCGATGCGAGGCTGGTGGGCCCGGAGGGACTCGAACCCCCGACCTAGCCGTTATGAGCGGCCAGCTCTAACCAACTGAGCTACAGGCCCTGACCGGCTCGCCAACTACAAGCGGGCCGATAGCCGAACTTTGGGAGAATGCGCAAGTCTTTATCTGACATCAACGCGGTAAATTTAAAAACAGAACCAAAGTGTCCAAATGTACAGAACGCACACAGGCCTCGCGACAATGGCAAAGCCTAGCGATCGTCAACGCCCGATCGCGTCCATAAATGCATCAATTTTGGGCCCCTCATTATGGGACAATTGCCTTGCCGCATAATTATATTATAAGCATAGGGCGAAATAGAAATGGAAATTACCAAATCATGGCCAATACGAACCTTGACGCGATAGATATGAAGCTTTTGGCCGAATTGCAGGCCGACGGTCGCATAACCAATGTGGAACTCGCTACAAAGGTCGGATTGACCGCCCCGCCGTGTTTACGCCGTATGCGTGCGCTTGAGCAATCGGGTACAATTAAATCCTATCATGCTGATGTCGACGCAAGCGCTTTGGGGTACACCATCACCGTTTTTGCCATGGTAAGCCTGAAAAGCCAGGCTGAGGACGATCTGAAAGCGTTTGAACAACATGTCCGTGCATTACCCGATGTGCGTGAATGCCACATGCTCAATGGCGAAATTGACTTTATTTTGAAAATCGTCGCCCGCGACCTTCAGTCATTTCAGGAATTTCTGACCTCAAAGCTGACATCTGCACCCAATGTCAGCAGCGTCAAAACTTCGCTAACGATCCGCACAGCTAAGGATGAACCCGGCGTCCCTATTCCCCAGGCATAAAAAAGGGCCCGATTGCGCGGGCCCTTTTTACTTTATCTGACTAAATCTCAGGTAACTGGCGTTGCGGCAGCGGGCGTTGGTGCGGCATTTGCACGATGGTCGATGAACATCAGCCAATATTCGGCAATCGCCTTACGGTTCGCGCCTGTGACCTTAGCGAAGTCCGCCTTCGCACCTGCATAATCGCCAAGCATCGTTTTTGACATCGCCAGACGGAAACGTGTGCGATCAGTCTGGTCGCCGCCATCCTTGTCCAGCACCGGTGCCTTGCTCAACGCCGATTCATACAATTCCTTGGCGGTCTTGTAATCCTTGTGCGAAAAGAAGGAGTCGCCGGTAAGCGAGGCCAACATGCCCCTCGGGCTAGCTTTAGCAGGGGCGATGGTGCCTGCGAGAGTGCGCGTGTCTTCCGCAAGGCGGGCTTTCGCTTCGTTATAGCGCTCGCTGAACGTCACATTGTTGCGCGAGATTAAACCCTTGGCGAAGCCTTCGTCCAGCAAGGATACGGCCTCTGCCGGATAACGCACACCGATATAGCTGAGGCTGTCGAGATAAGCGGCATATTCCTGTTGAAAACGGATACCATCTGTCGCGCGCATCAAGCGCATGATGTCCAGCGTTTCTTCTGGATTGAATTCGCGCGAGCGATCAAAAAATGCGAGCGCATCATGCCAATAATCCGGATTATTCTCGGCTATGATCAAATCCTTGTAGAAATTAGCTGCGCCAGCATAATCCTTAGCCTTGGCGGACAAGATCGCAGCGCGGACGACATAGGTCTTGTTCACGGCCCCCGCAGCCTTGCTGGCGGCAATCGCCTTACTTATCCAAGCAACCGCGTCTGCATCCTTGCCCTGCTGCGACATAGCGTTGGAAATCAGAAATTCGATGTTGTTGTCACGGTGACCCAGATTATAGGCGTCGATCATATGTTTTTCGGCATCTGCAAAGCGCTTGCCGTCATAACCAATCGCGCCCTTGCGGAAGGTATATTCCCGCTTCAAATCGGCAGGAGTGGTCGCCGACGCAATCAACAAATCAATGCCCTGTTCCTGAAACGCGAGATCCTTCAAAGGCGCGCCGATGTTTATGGCCAAAATGCCAGCTTCGTAACGGTCATCGTCATTGCCAATGGCAGCAATCACCTTAGGAAATTCTGCTTTTGCGGCTACGGCGTCCTTGGATTTACTCAACAAATTCAACACGGGCAAATAAGCCGCGATAAAAGGCTTTGAATAATTTCTCTTGGGTGCGGCCGCTTCCTTACCCTTTTTTTCTTTCTTGGGCTTTTCATTGGACTGCGCAAATGCGGCAGGTGCAGCAGACACTGCTACCAACGAAAGAGCGAGGGCAAATTTTGAAACCAGTTTCATGTAACTCTCCGCATAATTATTAAGCCTTGGGCCTTCTACGGCTTGGTTTATAGGACCTTGCTATCGACTGTGCAATTACCATAGCGCGATTGCAGAATTTCCCGTTGAACGAACCGGAGCAAAAAACAAGTGGGTGAAAGCAGTGCAGTCATCATTGGTGCACGCGGCGGCATTGGAGCCGCGCTGGCAGATATTTTGGAACATGACCCCAATTATGCGCAGGTCATCCGGTTGCACCGTGAAGGCGCCCAACCCTTGGATTTATTGGACGAGGCGAGCATCGCGTCAGCCGCAGCAAACCTGTCGGGTACAAATCCGCCGATAAGCTTGGTCATTGTTGCGACCGGACTGCTGCATTCAAACTCAAAAGGCCCTGAGAAAAGTCTTCGCGAACTTGATCCGGACTGGATGATAGAAAACTTCCGCATCAACACGGTCGGGCCTGCGCTGGTCGCCAAGCATTTCCTGCCGATCATGGCCAAGCAAGACCCGATCTGCTTTGCGGCCTTGTCGGCTCGGGTGGGCAGTATCTCCGACAATCGCTTGGGTGGGTGGCACAGCTATCGTGCATCTAAATCCGCGCTTAATATGTTGATCCGCAATATCGCAATCGAATGGCAGCGCAAAAATCCGCAATCCGTTATCGTCGGCCTACATCCCGGCACCGTCGAAACCCCGCTAAGCGCCCCGTTCAAGGGCAATCCTGCGCATGAACGCTTCACCCCAGCGCGGGCAGCAGTGGACATGCTCAATGTGCTCCGGGGACTGAAACCGGAACAAAGCGGACAAATTTTTGCTTATGACGGAAGCTTGGTCGCGCCCTAACCGCCGCTAAGGTGCGAATCTGTGGATAAGCTGGTGAAAAACCCGCAGTTGGGGCAGTCGCATGTGGCCATTTCGGCGCGTTGGGTCTAGGGTCCGTTTATTATAAAAATATAAGGATTTTCGCGGCGTGACCGACGACATTATTACATTGGACCCATCAGACATTTCACCCGTCGATATTGTTGATGAGATGAAGTCGAGCTATCTCGATTATGCCATGTCGGTCATTGTATCGCGGGCCCTGCCCGATGTGCGTGATGGTTTGAAGCCCGTTCATCGCCGAATTTTGTTCGCCAGCCAGGAAGGTGGCTTTGTCGCCGGGCGGCCTTATCGCAAATCGGCAAAGATCGTCGGCGATGTCATGGGCAATTATCACCCACATGGCGACAGCGCGATTTACGACGCATTGGCACGTATGACTCAGGATTGGTCAATGCGGGTGCCATTGATCGATGGTCAGGGGAACTTCGGTTCGATGGACCCCGATCCACCAGCATCGATGCGCTATACTGAGGCGCGGTTGAACAAGGTCGCCAATGCACTTTTGGATGATCTTGATAAAGACACAGTTGATTTCCAACCCAATTATGACGGCAGCCGTGAAGAGCCACAGGTTCTACCCGCCCGTTTCCCCAACCTTTTGGTCAATGGCGCTGGCGGTATTGCCGTCGGCATGGCTACCAACATTCCGCCGCATAATCTGGGCGAAGTGATCAAGGCGTGCTTGGCCTATATTGATAACCCGGCAATTACGATTGATGAGCTGATTGAAATCGTCCCTGCCCCCGATTTTCCAACCGGTCCGTTGATCCTCGGCACGGGCGGCGCTCGTGCGGCTTATCGTGAGGGCAAGGGTTCCATCATGCAGCGCGCGCGGCATGAAATTGAAGAAGGAAAAGGCGATCGCCGCTCCATCGTCCTTACCAGCATTCCGTTTCAGGTGGGCAAATCTGCCCTTGTCGAAAAAATCGCTGAAGCCGCGAAGGACAAGCGGATTGAGGGCGTTTCCGACATTCGCGATGAATCGAGTCGCAAGGGCGTGCGCATCGTCATCGACTTAAAGCGCGATGCCACCACTGACGTTGTCCTCAACCAATTGTGGCGCCACACACAGGCGCAGTCGAGCTTCCCCGCCAATATGCTCGCCATTCGTGGCGGCCGACCCGAAGTCTTGAACCTACGCGACATCATCGAATCCTTCATTCGGTTCCGAGAAGAAGTGATTACCCGCAGGACAAAGTTTGAACTGAACAAGGCCCGCGAACGCGCGCATTTGTTGCTTGGCCTTGTTGTTGCAGTTACCAATTTGGACGAAGTCGTGCGGATCATTCGTGGTTCCGCCAGCCCCGCCGAAGCGCGCGCGGCATTGATTGCGCGCAAATGGCCCATTGCCGAAATCGCATCCTACATCAAATTAGTAGAAGCGGTCGAAACCGAGATTAGCGGTGACAGCTATCAGTTGTCGGAGTTGCAGGTTCGCGCCATTCTTGAATTGCGTCTGCATCGCCTGACAGCTCTTGGTCGCGACGAAATTGGCAAGGAACTTCAGAGTCTTGCAGAAAATATCGCAGAATATCTCGCAATCTTGGGCGACCGGGTAAAGCTATATGCCGTTTTGCGCGACGAATTGGTCGCAATTGACGCCGAATTCTCCACCCCGCGCTTGTGCGAGATAACCGCAAGCTGGGATGGCTTGGACGACGAAGACCTCATGGAACGCGAGGAAATGGTCGTGACCGTCACGCATGGTGGATACATCAAACGTACTGCTTTGGCGACGTTCCGCGCACAAAACCGTGGTGGCAAGGGCCGCGCCGGCATGGCGACGAAAGATGAGGATGCCGTTACCGAATTGTTCGTGACCAGTACCCATACGCCCGTATTGTTCTTCTCCAACATCGGTAAAGTTTATCGCCTGAAGGTGTGGAAGCTGCCCGAAGGTGGCCCGTCGACACGCGGTCGTCCCATGGTCAACTTGCTGCCATTGGGTGAAGGCGAAGTCATATCCAATGTTTTGACCTTACCCGAGGATGAAGCCGAATGGGGCGGCCTCAGCGTCGTATTTGCCACAGCAAAGGGCTATGCCCGCCGTAACAGCATGGACGCCTTTGCCAATGTCCCAAGCAACGGCAAAATTGCCATGAAGTTCGAAGGCGACGATGCCGACGATAAGTTGATCGGTGTCGAATTGTTAAGCCCCGAGGACGACATTCTGCTCGCAAGCCGCTATGGCAAAGCCATCCGCTTTGCCGCCGATGACATTCGTGAATTCCAAAGCCGGGCATCAACGGGTGTGCGCGCCATGAAATTGGCGAAGGGTGACGCGGTTATATCGTTGTCGATCCTCAAACGTGTCGGCACTTTGCCGGAAGAGCGCGAGGATTATCTGCGCTTTGCCCCTTGGAAACCGGAGAAGGATGGTGAGCCGACCATCTCCGCCGAACGCATTGCGGAAATGGCAGAGCGTGAACAGTTCATCTTAACGGTGTGCGCCAATGGCTATGGCAAATTGTCATCTGCTTACGCCTATCGCCGCACGGGCCGCGGCGGCCAGGGTATCACCAACATTGACAATATCGAACGCAACGGTCCTGTCGTGGCTAGCTTCCCCGCAACCAAGGGCGATCAATTGATGCTTGTCACCGATCAGGCAAAGCTTATCCGCATGCCGCTCGACAGTTTGCGCGTTTTGGGTCGCGGAACCGCCGGTGTGCGCTTGTTCAATGTCGGCGACAATGAACATGTGGTTGGCGCAGCCAAGATTGACGAGAGCGATGAAGATGACGCCGAAACCTCCAACGAAAACGGGACTGAAGGCGATGTCGCAGTCACCGATGCGCCAATAACGGAATAGCCCAGGCCACCGTTATCTTTGATCAATTCTGCGTCACCCTGACTTGTTTCAGGGTGACGTTAGGAAGGGCAACTAACCCGCGTTAATCAGTCGCGCTCTTCACCATCGGCAAAATGCCCGCGCTTTACCAATGTCTGCGCGACGCCAACCGCAATCATCAGCACCCCGAAATAATAGAGATACCAGATGGCGATTCCCGTCATGGTCGATCCTGCCAACGGTCCAAGTTCCGCAAAGATTAGTAAGTCTGAAATCACAAACAATATCGCACCAAGACCGACGCGGTACCGAGGGAAATTGCTGCTCCATGCCATAGCGGCCATGCCGGCAAGAATGACGCTATAGGATGCCACCTGAATGCCTTCGTCTTGGGTCGGCGGTAGGACAAAGGCAATCACTGGAGTGGCAACGAATATGGTCGCAGCCAGCAACTTTTGGCTGAATACTGCGCCCACACGGCGGTGACGGAAATAGAGGAACATCGCTACCAAATGTCCGGCAGCAAAAGCCAAGGCCCCGGCAACCATGCTGAGTTCAATCAACCCGTCGCCCAGCATATAAAATGCGAGCATAATCGCCAGCAGGATAAATTCACCTTGATGATGTCGGCGCAATGCAAAAGGTACCAGCAGCCCGACCGCCGCCATTTTCCAGACCATGGCATATAGCCCGCCGTCAATCGGCAGGAACAACCATGTCGCAGGAAAGCTTATGCCGGCAATCAAGCTGCCGAACAGATAGGGGCGTTTATGTGCAAGATCCTGAGCCATGTTCCAATGCATCGTGCAAACACCCGCGCAAAACAAGTGGAATATGACCAATCATAATGTCCGTGGGTAACCCCGGCGCGTTATGTCAAATGCAATCACGCCGTGGGCGTGCAAACTGTATGCCCCACCATTATGCTTGTGCGCGCCAGTCGGCCGCCGAACCAGCTTTGGCCGAGAAATAATTCCGCCGCCAGAAAAGTTAGGTATAAATCCTCTGCCCCATCTTGGCGCTTTTGCCTGTGCAGCGCCAAAGATTTTTGTTAGCCGCGCGGTCATGACCAAAAAACATGATGTCCAGATTATAGGTGGCGGCCTCGCGGGCTGCGAAGCAGCGTGGCAATTGGCTCAGCGCGGTGTCCGTGTACGGCTGTCGGAAATGCGCGGATCGGGCGATATGACGCCCGCCCATCAAACCGATGGCCTGGCTGAATTGGTATGCTCCAATAGTTTCCGGTCGGACGATGCCGAAAACAATGCCGTGGGCCTTTTGCATCAGGAAATGCGCGATCTGGATTCGCTCATCATGCAAGCTGCCGAAGTCGGAAAGGTGCCCGCTGGGTCAGCGCTCGCGGTCGACCGTGATGTGTTTTCACAGACCGTCACAAAACATCTCGAAGGCCACAGTAACATCGAAATCGTGCGCGAACGCGTTGACGTTATTCCAACCGACCGGCCAGTCATCATCGCCACTGGCCCGTTGACCGCAACAAACCTAGCCGAAAACATCATGGCGAAAACCGGCGAAGATCGTCTCGCTTTCTTCGATGCGATTGCGCCTATTGTCTATCATGAGAGCATCGACATGGACATTGCGTGGTATGCCTCACGCTGGGACAAAGGCGATGGTAAGGACTATATCAATTGCCCTATGGACGAGGCACAATATCGCGCCTTTCACCAGGGCTTATTGGACTCGGAAAAAGCTGAGTTCAAGGAATGGGAAACCAATACGCCCTATTTCGAAGGCTGTATGCCGATTGAGGTCATGGCATTGCGCGGGTTAGACACGCTGCGCTTCGGTCCCATGAAGCCTGTTGGTCTCGACAACCCCAAAACGGGTCGTTGGGCGCATGCTGTGGTACAATTACGGCAGGATAATAAACAAGGCACGCTTTGGAACATGGTCGGCTTTCAAACAAAGATGAAGCACAAAGCGCAGGTCGAACTGCTCCGCACTATCCCGGGCCTCGAAAAGGCAGAGTTTGCGCGTCTTGGCGGGTTACACCGCAACACCTTTATCCGCTCACCGATATTGTTAGACCGTCAGCTCCGGTTAAAATCCGCGCCACATATCCGCTTTGCAGGACAAATTACGGGCTGCGAAGGCTATGTGGAAAGCAGCGCGGTCGGCCTGATGGCGGGCATCATGACGGCGGCAGAATTGGGCGGACGCACGGTAACGGCACCACCATCGACCACGGCGCTTGGCGCATTGCTTGGCCATATTACGGGCGACGCGCTGGCCGACGATTATCAGCCCATGAACATCAATTTTGGCCTATTCGCTCCGCTGGATGAAAAAGTGCATAAGAAATCGCGCAAGGCCGCGATGACCGGCAGGGCGCGGACAGATTTAACTAATTGGATTGCGAGCCAGGCGATAGCAGCATAGGGCTCTGCCCTTAGCAACGGCATCCCGGCTTTGCCGCTTCTTTGGGCCGGGTTCTTGCAAATTCCTTGCGCGTAAGAAGCTGATCTTTGTTACCATCTGCGCTCGCAAAGCGCTGGCCAGTGGCGGCAGCCCATTCCTCAAATGTCAGCAAATTATTGCCATCGCTATCCAGCGACTTGAACGCCTTGGTCCGGCTGCCCATCATTTCAAGGCGTGAGACAAGCTCATCCTTGTTACGATCATAGCGGTTGAAACGCATTTCCTCACGGCTGGCTTTAGGCGCTTCCGGCGGTGTGGGCGGCGCGAGGCCAAAGGCAGGCGCGTCGGATCCGGCTATTGGCAGGCTGTCAGAAATAGAAGCGGGCGGCGGCGGCGCAGGGATAAGCGATGGCTGATTGGCCATGCTCTGCCACACCAAGAGACCGCCGCCGGCCATGAATAAGGTGGCAACGCCGCCAATCAACACACGCTGCATTGTAACCGTCTCCCGATTAATATCTAATAATCGGAGGCTACACCTAAATACCTGTTAAGGCATGTAAAATTAATCTTGGCCCTGATACGTTTCGCACGGACATCGTCAAAATAGATAATGGACGTAAGACCCGCGCCTTTGGCAACGGCGCAGATGGCGTATAGCAGTCTGCAACCCGTTCTGGAAAAGCAATGCGCAAGGCTTCAAGCGCCCAGCTCCGACCAATGGGTAGCACATCCTGCATAGTGCCCACCCAAGTGGCATAGGTCAGAAAAATCGCCTCAGCGCGCAATTCAGCATGCGCGTCTATGACCTCTTGGCTGAACTGCTCACTTCCCAGCAGATGCTCCCACGCCGAAGCCAGCGCCTCCAATGCGCTTACCGGAATACGGTCGCCCTCTTGGTTTAGCGCTTGCAGCAATGGCTCGCCTTTCGGTCGCACCTCAACTGCGCTAGCAAAAGCTTCGCGCCACCAGGCCATCTTAATTTGCGCGATCATCGGCTCGCGCGAATTGCGCAATATCTCGGCAAAGCGATTGTCGATGTGCAGAAGCAGCGCAAATGCAGAGCGAACGTCTGCCGGCGCATAAGCAATTGCCAACCGCGCAGGTGGAGCCAATTCCAAAACAGGGTTCATGATCATTTGCGCACTTTACATGCAACAAAGCTATAATCGCCTTCAAATAACCAGCGCCGAGACAAGCTGGTCACCGCGCGATTAAACCCCGAGCGTTCTGCGAACGCCAGCCACAATCTTGTCGGCGTTCACGAGCATCGCCTTCTCCAGATTTGCCGCATAAGGCATGGGCACGTCTTCGTTGGTGATGCGCAAAACAGGTGCGTCTAAATCGTCAAAGCCCTCTTCCATGCATATTGCCAGAATTTCGCTGCCAACCGAACAGGTTGGCCAACCCTCTTCGGCAACCACCAAGCGGTTGGTTTTTGCAAGGCTTGCCAAAACCGTCGCTTTGTCGAGGGGACGAATGGTGCGCAGGTCAATAACCTCAGCGCTAATCCCGTCTTCGGCAAGCCTATCCGCTGCCTCCAGCGAAAGGCCAACACCGATGGAATAACTAACAATGGTTACGTCGGTGCCCTCGCGCATGATTCGCGCTTTGCCGATAGGCAGAACATGATCGTCACCCATAGGAACTTCGTAGCTACGGCCATAGAGCAATTCATTTTCTAAGAATACGACCGGATCCTCGCATCGGATGGCCGCTTTCAACAGGCCTTTGGCGTCAGCGGCGTCATAAGGCGCTATGACTATGAGCCCGGGTACACTGGCATACCAAGGTGCATAATTCTGGCTGTGCTGCGCCCCCACGCGCGCAGCGGCACCGTTGGGACCACGGAACACAATGGGGCAGCGCATTTGGCCGCCGGACATATAATTGGTCTTCGCCGCCGAGTTGATGATGTGGTCAATCGCCTGCATGGCAAAGTTAAACGTCATGAATTCGATGATTGGCCTTAAGCCACCCATTGCGGCCCCTGTGCCAACGCCAGCAAATCCATATTCCGTGATGGGCGTATCGATGACCCGGCGGGCACCGAATTCGTCGAGCAGGCCTTGCGTGACCTTATAAGCGCCCTGATATTCAGCGACTTCCTCACCCATAACAAACACGCGGTCGTCGCGGCGCATTTCCTCGGCCATCGCATCGCGTAAGGCTTCGCGTAAGGTGACGGTTTGCATTGCACCGTTCGCGGCCGCAGCGCTGGTCTCAGTAGGCCTTGGATTCGAGGCATTTGAAGGTGGCGCACTATGTGCCGGCATCTCAACTGGGACCGATGCAACTGGTTTGGAAGAAGGCGCAGCGGATTTCTCGTCCGCATTTGTGATCAGCGCAATCACCGTGCCAACTTTGACCCCATCTGTCCCCTCGGCAACATTAATCGAAGAAATCACGCCTTCGTCGACAGCTTCAAATTCCATTGTCGCCTTATCGGTTTCGATTTCCGCAAGAATATCGCCAGATTTGACATGATCGCCTTCTTTAACCAGCCATTTGGCCAAGGTGCCTTCTTCCATCGTTGGCGAAAGCGCCGGCATCTTAAGTTCGATTGCCATCAATATTGCTCCACCAGCACGTCAGTATATAGTTCGGAAAGGTCCGGCTCAGGCGAAGTTTCGGCAAAATCCGCGGACTCA
The DNA here is from genome assembly GCA_027488785.1 of Sphingomonadales bacterium. GTDB lineage: Bacteria > Pseudomonadota > Alphaproteobacteria > Sphingomonadales > Sphingomonadaceae > Sphingorhabdus_B. The sequence continues at coordinate 11,042 of JAIYAY010000031.1, forward strand.
TTGACAATCTGCCGGATCTCTTTTTCAATCGCCTTCAGCGCGTCTTCACCCACACCCATTTCGGCGAGATAGGCTTTGCAGCCTTCAATAGGGTCGCTGTTGTCGCGGACCGATTGGACCTCGTCACGGCTTCGATACTTAGCAGGGTCGGACATGGAATGGCCCCGATAACGGTAGGTTTTCATTTCCAACAATACAGGTCCTTTGCCGCTGCGTACCCAATCCAGCGCAACCTCCGCCGCGCCGCGAACCGCGAGCACATCCATGCCGTCAACCTGAATACCGGGAATGCGGAAGCTCTCACCGCGGCGGTACAGCTGGTCTTCGGAAGAGGCGCGGTTGACGCTGGTGCCCATCGCATATTGGTTATTTTCGATCACGAAGATGATCGGCAGTTTCCAAAGCTCCGCCATGTTGAAGCTTTCATATACCTGCCCCTGGTTGGATGCGCCGTCGCCAAAATAGGCAAGGCACACGCCGCCATCGTTTGCATATTTATGCCCAAAGGCAAGGCCAGCACCGAGCGATACCTGCGCGCCAACAATGCCATGTCCGCCGTAAAACTTATGCTCGGTCGAAAACATGTGCATCGACCCGCCCTTGCCCTTCGAAATGCCCGCAGCGCGGCCGGTCAGCTCTGCCATGATGACATTCGGGTCGATACCATAAGCCAGCATATGGCCATGGTCCCGATAACCAGTGATGACGCTGTCTTTGCCTGGCGTCAGAGCGGATTGCAGGCCAATCGCGACCGCCTCTTGCCCAATATATAAATGGCAGAAACCACCAATCAGGCCTAGGCCGTAAAGCTGCCCCGCCTTTTCCTCAAAACGCCGGATCAGCAACATATCACGGTAGAACTTCAGCAGCTCTTCCTTAGTCGCTTTATACGGCACCGGCTCGGTGGGACGCTCCCGATTGGCGCGTGCTGCGTCTTCGCTGACACTTGCCTTCTTGGAAGCAGATTTTTTCGCTGGGGTGGTGGCCAAAATCATTTCCTTTAGTGGAATTATTATTTGCGCGTGCAACGGCGCCTAGCCAAAATCGGGGGAGGTGAAAAGCGCTTTTCCGCAACGAAAAGCGGTGCATAGCTATTCATTTGACGGCAAGCGCATTAATTTAACGGAACGACAACCTCGTCTGGGGCAACAACGTTCAATTCTTTACGCATCAGTTCCCCTGCAAGGTCCGGATCGACATTGTCCCGGTCCAACAAGAGCTGCCGATTTCTTAGCGCATCTCGTTCTTTCTGCAACTTTGCCAACTCAATTTTGCGTTCACTTAAAGCCGCGCGATAGTCGGTCCATGCAATAATTCCCGTCGGCCCCAGCAGCGCATAAGAGGCGATTCCGAGCAACGCGAGAAGCCCTAAAGCGGGCCCGACAACTGACTTTATATATTCCGGTTTTTTATTGCCGCGGACCATGTTCATACTGAATCATATTTTACACAAGTTAGCAAGGATATCACGGTCAGTGGAAAATAGACCGACCAGCATATATCGCAGATGCACCAAGCTCTTCTTCGATACGGATAAGCTGGTTATACTTTGCCAACCGGTCGGAGCGCGCCAGGCTTCCAGTTTTGATCTGACCGCAATTGGTTGCCACGGCCAAGTCGGCAATCGTTGCATCTTCGGTCTCACCCGAACGGTGCGACATAACGGCTGTGTAAGACGCACGATGTGCCATAGATACGGCAGCCAATGTCTCCGTCAAAGTACCGATTTGGTTGACCTTAACCAGCAAGGAGTTTGCCAGCCCTTTGCCGATACCCATCGATAGGCGCTCCGGATTGGTAACGAACAAATCGTCGCCCACCAGTTGCACATCTGAACCGATTTTGTCGGTGATAGCCTTCCAACCTTCAAAATCATCTTCACTCATGCCGTCTTCAATCGACAGGATAGGATAGTCCTTGCACAGGGCTGCGAGATAATCGGCCATTTCATGCGGCGTGAGCGAGAGCCCCTCACCTGATATTTCATATTTGCCGTGGCGGAAAAATTCAGTCGCGGCGCAATCCAGTGCCAAAACGACATCTTCGCCAGCTTTAAACCCTGCTTTTTCAACCGACGCCATGATAAAATCCAGCGCGTCGCGGGTCGAGGCCAAGTTAGGGGCAAAACCGCCTTCGTCACCAACTGAAGTTGCAAGCCCCTTTTCATGCAGGCCTTTTTTCAGTGTGTGGAATATTTCTGAGCCCCAGCGGACAGCTTCTGCAATTGAGCCAGCGCCGACGGGCATGACCATGAATTCCTGAAAATCAATAGGGTTGTCGGCATGTTCACCGCCATTGATAATATTCATCATTGGTACCGGCAGGACATGCGCATTTACGCCGCCAACATAGCGATACAGCGGAAGTCCGCGCGCCTCCGCTGCCGCTTTAGCTACAGCAAGACTTACACCCAAGATCGCATTCGCGCCAAGGTTCGATTTATTGTCCGTGCCATCAAGGTCAATCATGACCGCATCGATATTTTCCTGCTCCTCGGCGTCCAGTTCAACAAGCGCTTCAAAAATGGGACCGTTAACGGCCTCAATCGCCTGAAGCACGCCCTTACCCATATATTTAGACATGTCGCCATCACGCTTCTCGACGGCTTCATAGGCGCCTGTAGAAGCACCTGACGGCACCGCGGCACGACCTAAGCTGCCATCCTCCAACACGACATCGACTTCAACCGTAGGATTGCCTCGGCTGTCGAGGATCTGGCGTGCGTGAATATCGAGGATAGCTGTCATAACTATGGTCCGTTTGTGCGTGTTTGGAGATATATCAGCGCGTCTATCCTTGTGATCGGCTTTTGGCAACGATGCTCCGACATATCGATTTTAAAACTAAATTTGTGGTGCTATAGTTGACTAAGTCACCCGCAATACAAATATTCATAAGTACGAAGACAATTTCTTTCGCACCCAATTGTTTAAGGAGTCATTCTTATGACCGAGATCAAAAAGCCCACAGCGACCAAGAAAGCCGCACCTAAACCGGCTGGAAACAAGCCAGCAGCCGAGCCAGCAGCAAAACCTGCCAAGACTAAGTCAGCTGCACCAAAGGCAGTCGCAAAGGCGCAACCAGCCAAAGGCAAGGCCGAGAACGTCAAATCAAAGGTCAAATCAGACATGCATGATTTCAAAACGCAAGCTACCGACAGCGTCCGCGCGGCAGCAACCAAGGGCAAGGATCGCGCCACAGAGGCGGTTGGCAGCATCGGCAAGCTTATCCGCGATAGTGCGGGCACCATCGACGATAATGTGGGCAAGCAATATGGTGACTATGCGCGCAGTGCAGCCGACATGGTTGATGGCTTCGCTAGCAAAATGGAAGCGAAAGACGTGGATGCGCTGGCAGAGGATGCGCGGCAATTCGTCCGCAAAAGCCCTGCTGTCGCCATTGGTGCAGCCGCCGCAATTGGATTTGTTTTGGCGCGCCTCATACGTTCGGGCGGCAAAGACGCTTGAGCACCACCACAGTTGCATTGCAAAATGCCGCCAATGGCCGATAAGCGGGTAGGATGAAGCTCGAAGAACAACAACCCGAAGCGTCGAATGACCTTCCACCGCCGATTGAACCAAGCGTGAGCGAACAGGTTGCGTTGGTTATGGAGGATCTGCGCGCGATGGTGAAGGCAGAAATGCGTTACCATCGGTCGCGACTTGACTACACACGCCACGTTTTTAGCTGGTCATTCCGATATGGCACAGTCGCGGTATTCGCATTTGGCGGAGCGTTCATTGCGCTGGTGCTGGGGCTGGTTCTTACACTTTCGCCATTAATTGGCCCATTGGCGGCAACCTTACTGGTCACCCTGAGCTTTCTGATTATCGGCATAATTTCCGCCGCATTGGCCCGAAGATGGATACGGAAAGTTTACTTCCCGGAAATGCAGAAAAATGACGACGATCTTACCTGAAGAACCTGTTGTTACCGACCGGGACAGCGTCATCTTGTCCAACGCTGAGCGGCGGTACTTGCGGCGTAAGTTCAAAGACAGCTTGGCCGTCACGCGTGATGTCCTTAATCCACGCAATCAGCTTCGGCGCTTTGTCGGGCGTCAAACCACCCAAGCCAAGAAGATCGCAGACGAGACAGTGCAAATTGCGAAGAAAAATGCCCCCATGATTGGTGTTATTGGGGTAAGTGCCTTGTTAATTGCGACGCGCGGTCCGATTTCACGTTGGATTTCGAGGTTACGGCAAAGTAAAATCAAAACGCCCTCCAGCAAATGATATAGGAACAATATATGAGCAAGATAGGCGACAGCATCAAATCCGCGGCTGATAGCGCGAAAGCAAAGACGACACGTTCGACCGCTGCGGCGCGTCAGAAGGCTTCGGTAGCATTTGAAAAAAGCAAAGATGCCGCCGCCACCGGCGTCGAGCAGTCAAAGGAAATGGCCCGCAAGGCAAAGACCAAGACCAGCGACGGTATCGACAAAAACCCGCTTGCCATTGTGCTTGGTGGCATTGCCATTGGGGCCATCGTCGGCGCGCTTTTGCCGCGCACCGAACGTGAAACCAAAATGTTGGGCAAGGCAGGCAAGAAACTGAACAAAAAAGCACGCAAAATAGCCGATGCAGCAAAAGTCGCTGGCATGGAGCAAGTGGACACGCTTGGCCTAAATGGCGAAGCCATGCGCGCGCAGTTTAGAGAGCTTGTCAGCAAGGCCGCTCTCGCTGTAAAGGCCGCCGGTCAGGCCGCTACTGAGGCGGCGAAAGAAAAGAATTAAGGATAGTCGTTTGAGCGATACGAAATTGCATCTCGTTTTTGGTGGCCGCGTTGATAACCCGCAAACGTTAAAATTCACTGATCTCGAAAATTTGGACATTGTCGGCATGTTCCCCGATTATGCAAGTGCGGAGGAAGCATGGCGCGGGGCGGCCCAGCGCACAGTCGATGATGCCGAAATGAAATATGTAGTGGTACATCTGCATAAGCTTTTGCAACCCGATAGCTAATAACGGAAAGCAGCCTCGATTAGGCGCGCCGATATCGCCACAATAACAATGGCCGCGCTAACAATAATCCGGCGATAAAACCGCCAATGTGGGACCATATTGCAATAGCGATCCCCAAACCCGGCCCTACAAAACCAAGCGCAAGATTTAACCCCACCCAAGCGATAGTTAAGTGTAATGGCCGGGCATATTCGGCAGGGATCGTTCCCCAAGCCTTCGGTTTTTTGTTCGAAAAGAGCAGCGCATAAGCACCAATAATTCCCGAAATAGCGCCACTTGCGCCAATGGCTGGCGCCATCATGTCCACAGACATCGGCCATGCCATAAATGAGGCAAACCACTCCATAGCCGCAGCAGCATAAGCCGATCCAATGTAAAGCGCGAGATAGAGTCCGCCGCCCAATACACGCTCAACCATCTTACCGATCAGTAAAAGCATCAGCATGTTCATCACGACATGCGCGACGCCGCCGTGCAGAAACGCTGCAGACAAAGGCGTCAAATAAGCTGGCACCAGAAATCCGATATCGGAAAATGCTGCACTACCGTTGCTTAAACGTATCGGGAATAGCCCGCCCGATATCACCGCATATTGCCACCAAGACGGCACCAGCAATATTGCTGCGATCACCAGATTGATAACCACCAATATATTGGTAACAGGGCCACGCGGAAATTGCATATCAGGCAATCAGACGCTTCCCAACGAAGCGCATGATCAGATAAACTCGATCTTCGATACGAGATAATATTTATCGCCCGACGGCACAGTCAATTCAACTTCGTCTTCGACAACGCGGCCAATAAGCGCGCGGCCCAATGGCGAATTATAGGAAATCCGGCCTGCTTTTGCGTCGGCCTCGGTCTCGCCGACAAGCTGATAGCGCACAGGCTTATCATTTTCGTCTAACAAGGTGACGGTTGCGCCAAAGACAATTTTGTCGCCAGACAGGGTTGAAGGGTCAATGATCTGCGCACGACCAATCTTGTCCTCGATTTCGGAAATCGCGGCTTCAACCTGCCCCTGACGCTCCTTTGCGGCGTGATATTCGGCATTTTCCGACAGATCGCCGTGCGCGCGCGCTTCCTCAATTGCCTCCACAATCAAGGGTCGCTCGTCACGAAGGCGCTTCAGGTCAGTCGTCAGCTTTTCATAGCCTTCGGCCAACATCGGATATTTCTCAAAACTCGCCATCAGGCAAAAATCCTTCGTCACAAAAATATCCCGACCGGATGCGCTGTAACCGCTCATCCGATATGCAGTTCAATTGTCGGGGAAAGATACTGCGCGTATTAATAATAGTCTTGAAGTGGCCGAACTTCAAGTTGCCGTTGTTGCAGCGCGGCAATAGCTTGCGCAACCGCCACGCTTCCGGCGGCTGTGGTGTATTGCGAAACCTTGCCAGCAAGCGCGGAACGGCGAATTTCTTCACTGTCTTTCAGGCTTTGCCATCCTTCGGTGGTGTTGAAGATAAGCTGGATTTCGCCATCCTTGATCTTATCGACAATGTGCGGGCGGCCTTGGGCAACCTTGTTCACGCGTTCGACCTCTATGCCCTGCGCACGGAGATAATTTGCGGTGCCATCCGTAGCACAAACAGTGAAACCGCACGCAAGCGCTTGACGGACCGCAGGCACAATCACCGGCTTGTCTGTATCTTTTACCGATACGAATAACTTCCCGCTCATCGGCGGCGGCATACGTGCGCCGATTTGCGATTTGGCAAAGGCCGTCGCAAAATCACGGTCAATACCCATGACCTCGCCTGTTGACTTCATTTCGGGCGAAAGCACGGGATCAACGCCAGGAAAGCGATCAAACGGAAACACGGCTTCTTTCACCGCGATATAATCAATATCGAGATTGATAGGTGGCAAATCCTTCAACATCTCACCCGCCATGACGCGCGCCGCGATCTTCGCGATGGGCGCACCGATGGCTTTGGCCACGAACGGCACGGTGCGGCTGGCGCGCGGGTTCACTTCGATGAGATAAACTTTACCATCCTTCACCGCGAACTGGATGTTCATCAGCCCACGCACATGCAGGTTTACTGCCAGCAATTCCGCCTGACGACGAATTTCTGCGATGATATCGGCAGGCAGGCTATATGGCGGGATAGTGCAAGCAGAGTCGCCGCTATGCACGCCTGCCTCTTCGATATGTTGCAGGATACCAGCAACCACGACCTCGTCGCCGTCGCACAACGCATCGACATCAACTTCAATCGCGTCGCGCAGATAGCTGTCGATCAAAACCGGTGAGTCGCCAGAGACAATAACGGCCGTCTGGATGTAATTTTCCAACTGCGCCTGCGTATCGACGATTTCCATCGCGCGACCACCAAGCACGTAAGATGGACGCATAAGCACCGGATAGCCAATGTTTTCGGCGACCTTGATGGCTTCTTCACGGCTGCGCGCAATGCCATTTTCGGGCTGCTTCAGCTTGAGCTTACTGATCAGTGCGGCAAAACGTTCGCGATCTTCGGCTAAATCGATGGCGTCGGGTGACGTCCCCAAAATGGGAATACCTGCCGCCTCAAGTGCCTTTGCCAAATTCAACGGCGTCTGCCCCCCGAACTGGACGATGACGCCTTTTAAAGTACCATTCTGTTGTTCGACATGCAGGATTTCGAGGACATCCTCGGCGGTCAGCGGTTCGAAATACAGACGATCGGACGTATCATAGTCGGTCGACACCGTTTCGGGATTACAATTGACCATGATCGTTTCATAGCCCGCGTCCGCCAGCGCGAAGCAGGCATGGACGCAGCAATAATCAAACTCGATGCCCTGCCCAATACGATTTGGTCCGCCGCCCAAGATGACGATTTTTTCACGATTGGTTGGCTGACTCTCGCATTCCTGCATTCCAAAGCTTGGTGCCTCGTAAGTAGAATACATATACGGCGTTTTCGCTTCAAATTCCGCAGCGCAGGTGTCAATCCGCTTGAACACTGGACGCACACCTAATTTGTGACGCAGCGCGCGTACTTCGTCTTCAGTGACTGCGCCCGCCATCGCACGGGCCGCTTGCATCGCAATGCCGGAACCACGACGGATTGCCGTTTCCATGCCAGGGCGTACGTTAACCGACTCCACCGCGAGATACGCAAGCCGCTTGTCGGAGAAGCCCATGGCTTTCAAACGACGCAGCGCCTCTGCGTTATTGGGCAGGCCGTTCGTCTTAACGTCATTCTCGGCAGCGATGATTTCTTGTAGCCGCTCGAGGAACCATGGGTCGAACTTCGCGATGGCATGGATTTCGGATACGCTCATGCCCTCGCGCAGCGCTTGCGCCGCAACCAACAGGCGGTCAGGTGTCGCACGGCTAAGCTCAGCGGACAATTCGTCCTTAGTTGCCCCGCGCAGGGCATCAATATAGTTAAAGCCCGACAATCCGGTCTCAAGCCCACGAAGCGCTTTTTGCATGCTTTCGTGAATATTACGGCCAATCGCCATCACCTCACCCACCGACTTCATGGCGGTATGCAGCAACGGCTGGGCGCCCTTGAATTTCTCAAATGCGAAGCGCGGGATTTTGGTGACGACATAATCAATCGTCGGTTCAAACGACGCTGGCGTTGCACCAGTAATGTCATTGGTGATTTCGTCGAGGGTGAAGCCAACGGCTAGCTTCGCCGCGACCTTGGCGATAGGAAAACCGGTCGCCTTTGACGCCAACGCAGAAGAGCGCGAAACGCGCGGATTCATTTCGATGACGATCAGGCGGCCATCCTTCGGATTGACTGCAAACTGTACGTTTGAACCACCTGTTTCTACTCCGATTTCACGCAAGCACGCGATGCTCGCATTGCGCATAATCTGATATTCTTTATCGGTTAGCGTCAATGCTGGTGCAACCGTGATGGAATCGCCGGTATGCACGCCCATCGGGTCGACATTTTCAATGGAGCAGATAATGATGGCGTTGTCAGCGCGGTCTCGGACAACCTCCATCTCATACTCTTTCCAACCGAGCAGTGACTCTTCAATCAACACTTCGGTTGTCGGCGACGCATCCAACCCGCCAGTGACGATCTTGATAAACTCGTCGCGATTATAGGCAATACCGCCGCCGGTGCCGCCCATAGTGAAGCTTGGGCGGATAATCGACGGAAGGCCAGTGCGTTCCAGTACCTCGAGCGCCTCTTCCATCGAATGTGCGATGCCTGAACGCGCCGATTCCAGGCCAATTTTGGTCATCGCGTCGCGGAATTTAATCCGGTCCTCGGCCTTATCAATGGCTTCTGCATCGGCGCCGATCATTTCGACACCATATTTCGCCAGCGTACCATCGTTGAACAAAGCCAAAGCGACGTTCAATGCCGTCTGCCCACCCATGGTCGGCAAAACTGCGTCGGGACGCTCTTTCTCTATGATCTTGGCAACAATTTCGGGCGTGATCGGCTCAACATAAGTTGCATCGGCCATATCCGGATCCGTCATAATTGTCGCCGGATTGGAATTGACGAGGATGATGCGATAGCCCTCTTCACGCAGCGCCTTACACGCTTGCGTCCCCGAATAATCAAACTCGCATGCTTGCCCGATAATGATAGGGCCAGCGCCGATGATAAGGATGGATTTTATGTCAGTGCGTTTGGGCATATGCTACCTGTCGCTTGAGAATATAGGCCGCAGCCAACGTGCTAATCCAGGAACAGTCCACATATTGGACAAAAACATATTCCCATTTGTGTGAAACATTCGGAGCAGTCACCCCATCATCTCCGCGAATTTTTCGAAGAGATAATGGCTGTCCTGCGGGCCAGGTGAGGCTTCTGGGTGATATTGCACTGAAAATGCAGGTTGGTCGGCGAGTTCGAAGCCACAATTGCTGCCATCGAACAGGCTGACATGCGTGGCCTTCGCATTGGCGGGCAAGGTCGCGGCATCCACCGCAAAACCGTGGTTCATGCTGGTGATTTCGACACCACCGTCGCTGAGGCGCTTGACCGGATGGTTCGCGCCGCGATGACCTTGGTGCATCTTCTCGGTCTTTGCGCCGACCGCAAGACCAAGCATTTGATGCCCCAGGCAAATGCCGAACAAGGGTTTCTTAGTTTCCAGCCATTTTTGGATCACCGGCACAGCATAAACGCCCGTCGCTGCGGGATCGCCGGGGCCGTTCGAAAGGAACAGGCCATCGGGCGCGTGGGCCATAATCTCTTCAAAAGTTGCGGTGGCCGGCACAATGGTCACGTCGCATCCTACATCGACGAGGTTGCGCAGGATGTTGTGCTTGATGCCATAATCAATGGCGACGACCTTTTTGCTGCCCTTGGCTGGCGCCGCATAGCCCGAACCCAGCTTCCAAAGCCCTTTATCCCAACCATAAGTTTGCAGCGTCGTTACATCCTTTGCGAGGTCCATACCCTCAAGCCCCGCCCATGTCTTTGACCGCGCTAACATGGCGGGAACATCAAAATCGCCGCTGGCGGAATGTGCAATCATGGCGTTAGGTGCGCCCGCTATACGGATCAGTCGGGTGAGTGCGCGGGTGTCAACGCCGGAGATACCGATGCGGCCATTGGCCTTCATCCACGCATCAAAATGCTGCGTACTTCGGAAATTGGATGGGTCAGTCACATCTTGCCGGACAATCGCGCCCAAGGCATGCGGATTCAACGCCTCGACATCCTCTGGATTAGTGCCAACATTGCCGATGTGCGGGAATGTGAAATTAATGATTTGTCCGGCGTAGGACGGGTCAGTCATCACTTCCTGATATCCCGTCATCGCGGTATTGAAGCAGACTTCGCCAACTGCTTGTCCCTCGGCGCCAAAGCCCCTGCCCCAAATCACTTCCCCGGACGCCAGAACCAATACCCCCGTCGCTCCAGAAGGCGCGCGCGAAGAAATGGGGTCGGCCATGATAGGGTCGCTCCTGATAAGCAGATTACAGCAATGTCGCTAAGGCACCGCGCCTAGAGATGGTGACCCAAAGCGTCAATGCGGAAATCGAGAAAGCTGTGGAATAAGTCATAAAACGAAATATTCGATGCCAGCGGTCATGCTGAACTGCTTTCAGGATGACCGCCGACAAGTTCAGGGTGACGGTTTGGTGTGGATTAGCTATCGGCGATACATACCCTGATTGGAAAGAACATCATGATTCGTGACACCATAAAAGCCGCCCAGATCACTGCCATGAAAGAGGGCGATAAGGACCGCCTGGCGGCAGTCCGCCTGATCCTCGCCAAGATTAAAGACCGTGACATAGAGCTGCGTACCGCATCGCAGCAACCCGATGACGACGCGATGGTGGTTGAGGTCATGCAGAAAATGATCAAGCAACGCCGCGAATCGATTGCGTTATATGAACAAGGTGGTCGCGCCGAGCTTGCTGCGGTTGAAGCTGCTGAGCTTGCGATTATAGAAGATTTTCTGCCTGCGCAGTTGAGCGACGCAGAAACCAGCGCCGCAATTGAAAGCATCAAGATTGAACTGGGCGCGGAGAGCCTGAAGGATATGGGGCGCGTCATGGCAGTCTTGAAAGAGCGTCATGGGCCTCAACTCGACATGAGCAAGGCCAGTGCTTTGGTAAAGGCAGCGTTGGGTTAAGGTGGCACTTACCCCGCAATGGCTAGACGAATTACGCGCGCGGACCACGCTATCCGCGCTGATTGGCCGTACCGTTAAGGTTACCAAGGCTGGCCGCGAGTTTAAGGCCTGCTGCCCGTTCCATAACGAAAAATCGCCTAGCTTCACGATCAACGATGAAAAAGGTTTCTACCATTGCTTTGGCTGCTCTGCGCATGGCGATGCCATTCGCTGGATGACCGACCAGCGCGGTCTGTCTTTCATGGATGCCATAAAAGAGCTTGCAGCAGAGGCCGGGATGGAGGTCCCTGCCCCTGATCCTAAGGCAGCTCAGCGTGCTGAGAAAGCAAACAGCCTCTACGATGTCATGGCGGCAGCGCAGGCGTGGTTTGTTACGCAATTGTTTAGCGTTGAGGGCGCCGCGGCGCGTGGGTACCTTAAACAACGCGGATTTACGGAGCAAACAATCCGCGACTTTGGTTTCGGTCTCGCACCGGACAATCGCACGGGCTTAAAATCTGCACTCAAGCAATTTGGCGATCCAATGCTGATTGAGGCAGGGTTGCTGATCTCGGTTGACGGGAAAGCGCCTTATGACCGGTTTCGCGGTCGGCTGATGATACCCATCCGCGACCCGCGTGGGCGCGTGATTGCCTTTGGTGGCCGGATATTAGGTGAAGGCGAGCCTAAATATCTTAACTCACCCGACACGCCTTTGTTCGATAAGGGCCGCACGCTTTACAATTTGGACAAATGTTCCCCTGCTTCGCGCCAAACAGGCCGCGTGATAGTGGTCGAAGGCTATATGGACGTCATCGCTATTGCGCAGGCGGGCTTTACCGACGCGGTTGCGCCGTTGGGTACAGCGCTGACCGAACAGCAGATCCAGATGCTGTGGCGAATGACAGAAAAGCCGTTATTATGCTTTGACGGCGATGCTGCAGGTCAAAAAGCCGCCATGCGCGCGGCTTTACGCGCGCTGCCATTGTTGAAACCCGGCCACAGTCTTCAGTTTGTGACCTTGCCTGAGGGAAAAGACCCAGACGATTTGGTCAGGGCGTCGGGTGCCACCGCACTCACAGCGCTTCTAGAAGCCTCTCAGCCGCTTGTAGAGAGGCTATGGAGGGCAGAAGTGTCTGCGGGGCCACTTGACACACCAGAGGACCGTGCAGGGCTTAAACAGCGCCTAGGCGCACATATGGCAAATATCGCAGACGGCGAAATTCGCCGTCATTATGCCGATGCCTTTCGCGAGCGGTATGACAATTTATTCGCCCCGCGACGCAGCACTCCATATAAGCCAACCCCAGTCTATACGCGCGGACAAAAACCTAAGTGGGGCAAGCCACACACTTTACCGCCAAGCGACGAAACGAAAAACTTCAACGCCAAGGGCTCGGACTTTCTCATTCAAGGTGTACTGGCGGCGCTGTTGCGCCACCCCGCACTTATTGCACAGCATCATGAGGCGCTGAGTGACTTCGTTCCACCCGACCCGAATCACGCCGCTTTGCTCAATGGGATGCTCAACGAATCTTTTGGTAAAGAAACGCTTGATACCGAGGGGCTAATTACCATATTGGGCGATAGGTTGTATAATGTCGCCTCAACACTGCTACACAGCAATGGTAAGGTTTTTGCCTTTAATCGCGGAGAGTTCGGTACGGGAGGCGACGGATTTTCCAACGCTTCAAAAGATTTGGGTGAAGCAATCAGGCTTATGAAGCAGCGTCCTGCGCTTGAAGAAGCTCTGGAACGTGCCACGCAGTTGGCGAGTTTGGAGATGACTGAAGAAGCTTTTGCTGAACAGCAAAGGTTGCGACACGAGAAAAAGGCATTTGACGACCGTATCATCGAATTTTTTCGACGTGATGCGGATAGTTTGTAAGAGTATCGGGGAATTATTTTGGCAAGTCGCGCAAATGAAAACGAAGACGATATCGGCGAAGCCGGCGATGCACCGCTGATTGACCTGAATGATGCGACCGTAAAGAAACTGCTCGCTAAGGCTAAGCGTCGCGGTTTCCTGACCTATGATGAATTAAATGCTGCCCTGCCGCAGGATCAGATGTCGTCCGAACAAATCGAAGACATCATGTCTGCAATTAACGACATGGGCGTGCAGATCGTCGAGAATGACGAAGCCGGCGACGATAATGAGGACGATACCGAGGAAGATGTCGAGACCATCGACAATATTTCTGAGAATGACCCACGTTCTTTGACGAGTACGGTCAAGAAGACCGGCACAGGCGAACGCACCGACGACCCTGTCCGTATGTATTTGCGCGAAATGGGCGCGGTAGAATTGCTGTCTCGCGAAGGCGAAATCGCTATCGCCAAGCGTATCGAGTCTGGTCGCGACACCATGATCTTGGGCCTTTGTGAAAGCCCGATCACTTTCCACGCAATCATCGACTGGTCCAATGCGCTCAATGACGGCGAAATGCAGTTGCGCGAAATTCTTGATCTGGACGCCATGCTTTCGAAAGAGCCGGCCCCAGAATCGCTGACTGAAGATGGCGAAGAAGAAGGCGATGGCGAAATCAGCGAGAAGACCGCTGGGCCTTCCTATAAAGAGGAAGATGAAGTCGAGGACGAACCCGAAGCGGCAAGCGACGATGACGAAGATTTGACGGAGCGGCGCTCACGTCCTGTCGAGGAAGAGGAAGAAGATAACACCCTCAGCCTCGCGCAAATGGAAGAGGCGTTGAAGCCCGCAGCGCTTGAGCGTTTCGCCAAGATCACTTCACTGTTCAAGAAATTCTCAAACATTCAGCTTGAGCGTATGCGCGCGCTGAACGCTGGGGAAGATTTTTCCACAGCCTCGGAAAATAAATATCACAAATTGCGTGAAGAATTGACCGCAGAAGTTGAAAGCGTTCAGTTCCACGCGAATAAGATCGAATATCTGGTCGATCAATTATATTCATTCAACCGTCGCCTGACCGCGCTTGGTGGTCAGATGTTGCGCTTGGCCGAACGGCACAAGGTCCCCCGCAAGGCCTTCCTCGATAGCTATATGGGGCATGAGCTGGATGAGAATTGGCTCGCCGAAGTGTCAAGCATCGACAAAAAATGGACGGCCTTTGCCACAAACGAAGCTGAGAGCGTAGAGCGTATCCGCAGCGAAATCGCGGACATCGCAGCCAATACCGGCATGTCACTTGGCGAATTCCGCCGTATCGTGAATATGGTGCAAAAGGGCGAGCGCGAAGCACGCATCGCGAAAAAGGAGATGGTTGAAGCGAATTTGCGCCTCGTGATTTCCATTGCCAAGAAATACACCAACCGTGGCTTGCAGTTTCTCGACCTTATTCAGGAAGGCAATATCGGCCTGATGAAGGCGGTCGACAAGTTTGAATATCGCCGTGGGTACAAGTTTAGCACATATGCAACTTGGTGGATCCGTCAGGCGATTACACGCTCGATTGCTGATCAAGCGCGGACTATCCGTATCCCCGTGCATATGATTGAAACGATCAACAAATTGGTGCGCACGAGCCGCCAGTTCCTGCACGAACAAGGGCGCGAGCCTACTCCGGAAGAAATGGCCGAACGCCTTTCGATGCCGCTTGAAAAAGTGCGCAAGGTGATGAAAATCGCCAAAGAACCGATCAGCCTTGAAACCCCAATTGGCGATGAAGAAGACAGCCATTTGGGTGACTTCATCGAAGATAAGAATGCGATTATTCCTGTCGATGCTGCCATTCAGGCAAATTTGAAGGAAACGGTCACGCGTGTTTTGGCATCGCTGACACCTCGCGAAGAACGTGTGCTGCGCATGCGCTTCGGCATTGGGATGAACACCGACCACACGCTTGAAGAAGTCGGTCAGCAATTCAGCGTAACGCGTGAGCGTATTCGTCAGATTGAAGCCAAGGCGCTGCGCAAGCTCAAGCATCCAAGCCGCAGCCGCAAAATGCGAAGCTTCCTCGACCAATAAACCTGAACCCATGAATGAAACCGGGTCCTTTCCTACTCTAAGGATTGGGCATGTTTTCTTATGGGCTGGCTCGCCCTATGTTCCGGCGTTCAGCCACCTACTTTATCGCACAGTATCCTGTTGCATATCCTGATGAGCCCACTTAACGAATTAATCGTTCGATTAACAAAAAGGGTTCGTCCATGCGCTTTGAAGGCACTGATAATTATGTTGCCACTGATGACCTGAAGGTCGCCGTTAACGCCGCTACAAAGTTGCGCCGGCCTTTGCTGGTCAAGGGTGAACCAGGCACCGGCAAGACCGTCCTTGCGCAGGAAATTGCGACTGCGTTGGGTGCGCCACTCATCGAATGGAATATCAAGTCCACAACTAAGGCGCATCAGGGCCTATATGAATATGATGCCGTTGCCCGTCTGCGCGACAGCCAATTGGGCGATGAACGTGTGCATGACATCAAAAATTACATTAAAAAGGGAAAGTTGTGGGAAGCATTTACCTCCCCCCAATTGCCCGTGCTGTTGATCGACGAGATCGACAAGGCCGACATTGAGTTTCCTAACGATCTTTTGCAGGAACTCGATCGCATGGAGTTCTTCGTTTACGAAACACAGGAAACCATCAAGGCCGTTGAGCGCCCCATTGTCATCATCACCTCAAACAATGAGAAAGAACTGCCGGACGCGTTTCTGCGTCGTTGTTTCTTCCATTATATAAAATTCCCCGATCGCACGACGATGCAGGCTATTATCGATGTACACTTTCCTGGCATTCAAAAAATGCTGGTATCTAAGGCAATGGACATTTTCTACGAAGTGCGGGACGTGCCTGGTCTAAAGAAAAAGCCGAGCACGAGCGAATTGCTCGATTGGCTGAAGCTGTTGCTGCATGAAGATATGCCATTGGATGTGCTTCAGTCGCGTGATCCGACCAAGGCGATCCCGCCTTTACACGGCGCGCTGCTAAAGAATGAGCAAGATATCATGTTGTTTGAACGGCTTGCCTTTATGGCCCGCCGCCCCAACACATAAGATTCGTCCGCGCGCTTTTCACCTCAAGAGCCACTCATTCGCCAAAGCATAATCGGTCACTTTATACAGGAACCAGCCGATGTTTTTCTCATTCATGGAAGAGTTGCGGTCTGCGGGCATCTCGGCATCGCTGAAAGAGCATCTGGCGTTACTTGCCGCGTTGGACGCCGATGTCATTGGCCAAAGCCCAGAAGAGTTCTACTATCTGGCACGCACCACTTTGGTAAAAGACGAAGCATTACTGGATCGTTTTGACCAAGTTTTTGGCAAAGTTTTCAAAGGCATATTTACTGAATATGGCCAAAACCCCGTTGATGTCCCCGCCGATTGGTTGAAAGCCATCGCCGAAAAATATCTCTCGCCCGAGGAAATGGCGAAAATAGAAAAAATGGGCAGCTGGGACGAATTGATGGAGACGCTGAAGAAGCGACTCGAAGAACAAGAAAAGCGCCACCAGGGTGGCAACAAATGGATCGGTACTGGCGGCACCTCGCCTTATGGCAATTCAGGCTATCACCCCGAAGGCGTGCGGATTGGCGGCGAATCCAGACATAAGCGTGCGGTCAAAGTATGGGACAAACGGGAATTTCAGAATCTCGACAACACCAAAGAATTGGGTACGCGCAACATTAAAATCGCAATGCGCCGATTACGCCGATTCGCCCGCGATGGTGCAGTGGAAGAGCTAGATATAGACGGCACGATTAACGGCACGGCGCGCCAAGGCTGGCTCGACATCAAAATGCGTCCGGAACGCCGCAATGCCATTAAGGTGCTGCTGATGTTGGATGTTGGCGGATCGATGGATCCGTTCATCAAACTTTGCGAAGAATTATTCAGTGCTGCAACTAGCGAGTTCAAAAACTTAGAATTTTTCTATTTTCACAACTGCCCATATGAAGGCGTGTGGAAAGACAATAAGCGTCGGTTTAGCGAACGTACGCCTATGTGGGACGTTCTCCACAAATTCCCGCACGACTATAAAGTGGTAATGGTCGGCGATGCCTCCATGAGCCCTTATGAGATTACCCATCCCGGCGGTTCGGTTGAACATTTCAACGAGGAAGCGGGCGCGGTATGGATGCACCGTATCACCAGCACTTATCCTGCGACCGTATGGCTAAACCCCGTACCCGAAAAACAATGGGGCTATTCGCAGTCGACGAAGATCATCAAGGAACTGATGAACGATCGCATGTATCCACTGACGCTCGAAGGTCTGGATGACGCGATGCGCGAGCTAAGCCGTAAGCACGGACATTAATACAACAGGTGCTTAAGCCGTTCTTGTATCCAAGCCTGCTCATCGACTGACGTTAGCGCATCAAATTCCTCTGGCGTGCTGTCGGCGGCGTCAACCCATTCGCGCAAAGCCGGCCCGCCGTTGATGACGTCAATGGCGAGCTTACCGAATTCATATTCATACGGAAAATCGCGCCACAGATTATAATCCGGATACAGACGCCGGATGGCTTTGAATGCCAAAGTCTGCAACCGCCAGGGTTGGAAGGCCTGATGGTCGTAGCTCGTCCCTTCGGCATGGATATGCACGCCATGGCAAAGCTGATGCACATGTTTGTGGAATGTTGGTTCAAACCAGATTTCCCGCAGACTGCAGCCCTTAATCCATGAAGGCGCAAAGCTTTGCATTTCAGCGATAACGGCGCGCGCATCTATATCCGGTGCGCCAAATATCTCGAGCGGACGCGTCGTGCCCCTACCCTCTGACAAGGTCGCGCCTTCCAGCAAAACGGTCCCCGCATAAGTCCGCGCCATATTGACATTCGCCGCATTGGGGCTTGGGTTAATCCAAAGCCGGTCCGCAGGCCAACCGAACCCTGGGGCAGCGTCCGGGGTATAGCCCTCCATCGCGATCACGTGATAATCCACATCAATCTTATAATGATCGATGAACCATTTGCCCATCTCGCCCAGCGTCAGACCATGCCGCATGGGCATCGGACCTGCCCCAACAAAGCTTTCCCATCCAGAACGCAGCGTAAGCCCTTCTACAGGGCGTCCGGCGGGATTGGGACGGTCCAGAACCCAAACCGACTTGCCATGCGCAGCAGCGGCCTCCAGAATGTATAGCAGGGTCGTTATAAACGTATAAATGCGGCAACCCAGATCCTGCAGATCGATGAGGATGACATCAAAAGTCTCCATAGAGGCGGCGGTCGGGCGACGCACTTCGCCGTACAGGCTGAACACCGGGATATTGTGCGCAGGGTCCATGAAATCCGGCGATTCCATCATATTGTCCTGCTTATCGCCGCGCAGGCCGTGTTGCGGACCAAATGCGGCCGTCACATTAACGTCACTCAAAGCGGCAATTGCATCCAACGAATGGGTCAAGTCAGCGGTAACAGAGGCGGGATGCGCTAACAAAGCAACGCGTTTGCCTTTCAAGGGCGCACGCAGTTGAGGTTCTGCCAAAAGGCGATCAATTCCAAATTTCATGCCGCGCTTCGTGCCTCCAGTTGCACGGCAAAGCAATCCTTATGATGAAAATCTGGCTTACCCACGGGATGTGCCGCGGCCCAATAAGAGATATTTCCGCTTTTCGTGGCAATAACTGCGCTTAACCCTGCGCGAAGATCACGTTCCCGCCAAGCATCGGGTAAGGCAATCGTCGCGATTAGGGTAAGCTCTTCGGCAAATTGCTCGACACTAATGGGGGGAACATGTGTTTCCAATTCAGACATGCCCGCACGATAGCCAGAGAAACGATATGCCGCCCATTGACCCGACGGCGAAAAATTATATTCCAAATAATGCGCATCTTCGAAATCACCTATAAACAACTCAAAACAGGTGCTTTTCCATAATCCGTCAATCCGATCCGCTGTTACTGGCGATGCAATTTCCAGCGCATCCAGTGCGCCGACCATGCAATAACGCAGCGTAATTTCTCCACTCTGCCCGCGCGTAATTGAAACCTTGATTGCATCAACACCGCCCGAATCCGACTGCGCATGGCAAATCAACGGCACTTCGGTCATTGAAATATTGGCCAATGTCGAAACTCCATGCTAGGCGCGAACGCGCTATGACTGCTTATAAATCCGATCTCCTCCGCCTGCTCGATGCACGTGGCTATATTCACCAGACAACCGACGCCCCTGCGCTGGACGCACTGGCATCCAAAGAGATTGTTCCTGGCTATATCGGTTTCGACGCAACTGCGCCATCGCTTCATGTCGGCAATCTTGTCTCGATCATGCTACTGCGGCGTTTGCAGCAAGCGGGCCACAAGCCAGTAGTGGTCATGGGCGGTGGAACGACCCGGATTGGTGACCCAACGGGCAAGGACGAAGTCCGCAAGATGCTGACCGACGACACGATTGAAACGAACATCAGCTCAATCCGTACGGCATTCGAACAATTTCTAACATTTGGCGACGGCCCAACCGATGCCGTGATGGTCAACAACCATGATTGGTTGGGGAAATTGGGATATATTGAGTTGCTGCAGCAAGTTGGCACGCATTTCACCATAAACCGCATGCTGACATTCGATTCGGTGAAGTTACGCCTTGAGCGCGAACAGCCGATGACCTTCCTCGAATTCAATTACATGATCTTGCAAGGCTATGACTTCCGTCATTTGAGCAAGACTATGGGCGTTCGTTTACAAATGGGTGGCTCCGACCAATGGGGCAACATCATTAACGGCATGGAGCTTGCCCGCCGGATGGACGGCAGTGAAGTATTTGGCCTAACGACCCCGCTGATTACCAAGGCCGATGGCACAAAAATGGGCAAATCGGTTTCTGGCGCGATTTGGCTCAACCGCGAACAATTGCCTGACTATGATTATTGGCAATTCTGGCGGAATACGGATGATCGTGACGTCGGTCGTTTCCTGCGCTTGTTCACCGACATTCCGTTGGACGAAATTGCTCGACTTGAATCGCTCGGCGGTTCGGAAATCAATGTGGCGAAAATTGCCTTGGCCAACGCTGCGACCGAACTGTGCCGTGGGGCAGACGCTGCGGCGCTAGCAGCCGAAACAGCGCGCAAAACATTCGAAGAAGGCGCATCCGGTGGAGACCTGCCCAGCGTTGACGCATCGGGCGAGATTTCGGTTATCGATGCCTTGGTCGCATTAAATTTCGTCGCTTCAAAGAAAGAGGCACGCCGGATGATTCAAGGCGGCGGCGCGCGTGTCGATGGTGACGCGGTGACCGACGAAGACGCGGTCATTGCAATGCAGGCAGGCCCAGTCAAAATCTCAGCGGGTAAGAAAAAACACGGGTTGATCAACTTCGTATAAGCCTCGGCGTCTATCCGCCGCGCAACGTCGCTACACCTGCGTCTCTTTCAAATAAATATAGCGCTACCCGCGCTGCCTGGCCACGTGGACCATCAAGCCCGCCATCACGATCAAGCAACAACCGCGCATCATCTGCGGCAACGCCGATCAGCGCGCGGACCTGTTCGGGCGTCGCGACGCGAAACGGGTTTTCGCCCGACTGCCTTGTGCCCAGCAATTCACCCGCGCCGCGCAATTTTAAGTCCTCTTCGGCAATGCGGAAGCCATCGTTAGTTTCTCGCATCAAGGCCAGCCGAGCCCGTGCAGTTTCACCAACATGTGTGCTCCGCACAAGGATGCAGACCGATTTTTCGGACCCACGGCCAACCCGCCCGCGCAATTGGTGAAGCTGGGCAAGGCCAAAGCGGTCTGCGGCCTCAATCACCATGAGGCTAGCGTTCGGCACATCAACGCCGACTTCGATTACCGTTGTAGCAACCAACAAGCGGGTTTCTCCCGCCACGAAACGCTCCATGACCGCGTCTTTTTCCGGTCCGCGCATCCGTCCGTGCACCAACGCAACCTGATCACCAAAGCGCAAGCGAAGCTGTTCAGCGCGTTGTTCGGCGGCAGCGAGGTCGCTCTTGTCGCTTTCCTCCACCAATGGGCACACCCAAAATGCTTGTTTTCCAGCCGCGAGATGCCGCGCGACGCCATCGACCAACTCCGCCAAACGGTCTTGCGACATCACGCGGGTTTCAACCGGCGTTCGACCTGGAGGAAGCTCGTCGAGGATCGAGCTATCCATTTCGCCATAAGCCGCGAGCGCCAGGCTGCGCGGTATCGGGGTTGCGGTCATGACCAACAAATGCGGTACACCCCTGCCCTTGCGGGACAGCATCAGACGCTGCGACACGCCGAAACGGTGCTGCTCATCAATCACAGCAACCGCCAGCGCCTTATAGGTTACAGCCTCTTGAAATATCGCATGGGTGCCGACCAGGATGTGAATCGATCCATCGGCAAGCCCCATCAGAGTGGCTTCCCGCAAACTCCCTTTTTCGCGGCCCGTAAGAATGGCGATATTGATGGGCAGACCAGAGAGTATTTTTTGCAAGCTGGCATAATGTTGCCGCGCCAAAATCTCTGTCGGTGCGAGCATCGCCGACTGCATCCCTGCCTCAACACCGCGCAAAAGCGCCATCAGCGCGACCATTGTCTTACCAGCGCCGACATCACCTTGCAGCAAGCGGAGCATCGGGCGCGACTGCGCAAGATCGCCCTCTATCTCGGTTATGGCGCGCTGCTGCGCGCCGGTGAGCGGAAAGGGCAATGCCAGCTTTGACACCAAAGAACCGTCGCCATGTATCGGCACAGCCGCGCGTTTGTCCATCGCCGCGCGGATTAAACGCATGGCCAGTTGGTTGCTGAATAGCTCATCATAAGCCAGCCGATTCCGCGCGTCTTCGTCATCCTTCCTGTGCAGTAGGTTGATAGACTTGGACCAACTTGACCATCCCCGACTGGATATCAAAGTCGGTTCAATCCACTCCGCCAAATCCGGCACATCTTGCAACGATGTTGCCACCAATTGGCCCATACGCTTGTTTGTTAGGCCGTCAGACAAGGGATAAATCGGTTCGGCAAGGCCCGGTGCAGCGTCGGTGCCGACGGGTACAATATGGTCAGGGTGCACCATTTGGAGTTCGTCCCCATAACGGTCCAATTTACCCGAAATGATGCGTGTTTCACCAATAGGAAGCTGCTTTCGCGCCCAACCGCCATTCCGACCAAAAAATGTCAGCGTGATGTAATTGCCATCCAAATCTGAAGCGAAGATCCGCAACGGCGCGCGCGGGTTGCTGCCGCCGCGATGATCCATGACGGTGACGGTAAGGATGATGTTTTGCCCCACATCGGCGATATCCAAACGCGACACAGTCTTACGATAGGTCCAACTGTTCGGAAAATGGTACAGAACATCCTTCACCCGCTCCAGCCCAAGCCGCTCCAACGGCTTAGCAAGGCCGGGACCAACACCCTTCAGGGCGCGTATGTCTGTAAATAACGGATTGAGTATATCGGGGCGCATGACTAGGGCCGCTTATAACCCGATAATCATAATCCACCAGAAGCTAAAGGACGCGCAATGGACGCTGACCCCTATCGTCGCAAACTGCATTATCGCGCGCACCACCGTGGCACGCGTGAGGCCGACGCTATGGTCGGCGGATTTTTCGATCATTGCTCTGCGCAATGGGGCGAAGCCGAATATGCGTGGTTTGAACGGCTGCTCGATGAACAGGATGTCGACATCATGGCATGGGCCCTCGGCACAGCAGAGCCCGACCCGGCCTTTGTTGGGCCGTTGATGGACCAGATGATGAAACTGGATTTCATTGTGCTTCCTGAAGGGCTTAGCACGCATAAGTGATGATTGACCTGCAGCGCATCATAAACAGCCGTCAAGCGCTAACGCTTGCGTCGGTGCCAAACGGCTTTACGCCTTTGTTGCTGGCGGACCTGACGCGCGCGGCAAAGACACGCGCGCTCTACATTGCGCCCGATGAAGCAGCGATGCGCGCGATTGCCGATGCGGTGCCGTTTTTTGCACCTGAAATTGAAATTCTTATTCTGCCCGGTTGGGATTGCTTGCCTTATGACCGCGCCTCGCCCTCAGTCGCCGTCACCTCGCAGCGTATGTCGACACTGCAGGCGCTGCAGCAGCCATCCAAAAAGAAACAGCTTGTGGTCACGACCATCGGCGCAGTTATTCAGAAATATGTAACGCCGTTCCGTATCCGCCAGACGGGCGAGCGATTAGCCGCTGGCCGTGAGATCAGCCGCGAACGGCTTGCGTCCTTACTACAATCCAACGGCTATTTCCGCGTGGACACCGTCGCCGATGCAGGCGAATTCGCCATACGCGGCAGCATTGTCGACTTGTTTCCCGCCGGTAGCGAAGTTGGTCTGCGTCTCGATTTCTTTGGCGATGAAATTGAAAGCATCCGCCGATTTAATCCGTCGGATCAGCGCAGCATTGACCAAGTCGAGCATTTCGACATCTTACCCGCTGTCGAAGCCTTAATGGATGAAGAAGCGATTAAACGCTTTCGTGTGGGCTATCGCGAGCGATTTGGCGTCACCGCAACGGGTGACCCATTATATCAAGCCGTATCCGAAGGCCGCAGGCTGTCGGGCATGGACCATTGGTTGCCTTTGTTCGAAGAGCGGATGGCGACGATATTCGACCATGTCGGCCCGGAGGCTCTGATTATCCGAGACAGCGGGGCGATTGCAGCGGGGCAGTCACGGCTCGACTCCATCACCGACTATCACGAAAACCGTGTGAAGGCACAGGCGGCGGAGCCGGGAAGCTACCGTCCGCTGCCGCCGGAAATGCTGTATTTGAACGGCGATGCGCTTGAGCAGTTATTTGCCGATAACGCCGCGCATCTGGTTACGCCTTTCGCGCAGCCAGATTCTGCCAACATCATCGACTTCGGCATTGGTGCCGCACGCGACTTTGCGCCGGAACGGGCGCAAAAGGCCAATGTGTATGAGGCGGTCGCCGCGTACCTTAAATCGCTACATGCCGCCAAAACCAAGACAGTCATTGCCAGCTACTCCGCTGGCGCGCGCGAACGCCTGAAAAGCCTGCTGGCGGACCATAACGCACCAACGATTGTCGCAGTCGACAGTTGGCAGCAAGCCTTGGGCGTCGCGGCTGGCCAAACCGCAATTGTCGTCCTTCCCTTGGATCATGGCTATACCACGCCCGATCTTGTGGTGTTGAGCGAACAGGATATGCTTGGCGACCGCTTGGTACGGCGTCAAAAGCGGCGCAAGTCCGCAGACGCTTTCCTAGCCGAATTGGCCGCGCTGACACCGGGCGATCTCGTGGTACATCAAGACCATGGTATCGGACGCTATGACGGCCTGATTTCCATCCCCGTTGGCAACAGCCCGCATGACTGCGTCGCCCTTACTTATTCGGGCGGCGACAAATTATATGTCCCGGTTGAAAATATAGATGTTCTGTCGCGTTATGGTTCTGACAGTGAAAATGTCGCGCTCGACAAATTGGGCGGCGAGGCATGGCAGCGGCGCAAATCAAAACTGAAAGAACGCATCCGTGCCATTGCCGGCGAATTGCTCAAGACCGCCGCAGAACGCGCCTTGCGTCCGGGTTCGGTTATTGAGGTGGATGGCCCGGCTTATGCAAGCTTCGTCGACCGCTTTCCGTATGAGGAAACCGAAGATCAGCTACGCGTAATAGAAGAAGTGCTACAAGACCTATCGGCGGGCAAGCCTATGGACCGTCTGGTGTGCGGTGATGTTGGCTTTGGTAAAACCGAGGTTGCGATGCGCGCCGCTTTTGCCGCCGCTATGGCCGGACTTCAGGTTGCAGTGATTGCGCCCACCACATTATTGGCGCGACAGCATTATGCGAACTTCGCCGAACGTTTCCGTGATTTGCCATTAAGGCTGGGTCGCCTGTCGCGGCTTGTGCCTGCTGCAGAAGCCACGCAAACGCGTGAAGGCCTTGCCGATGGCACCGTGGACATTGTGATTGGGACGCACGCCGTGCTGGCCAAGTCACTGCAGTTTAAGCGCCTTGGTCTCGTCATTGTCGATGAAGAACAACGCTTTGGCGTTAATCACAAGGAGCAGTTGAAGGCACTGAAGTCAGATGTGCATATGCTCACGCTCACCGCAACGCCCATCCCACGCACATTGCAGATGGCGATGTCTGGCTTGCGTGAGCTGTCGGTCATCCAAACCCCGCCGGTCGACCGTTTGGCCGTGCGCACCTATGTCATGCCCTGGGATCCAGTGGTGCTGCGCGAAGCGTTGTTGCGCGAACATTATCGCGGCGGGCAAAGCTTCTTCGTTGTGCCGCGCATCACCGATTTGACGGAGATTGAAGAATTTCTGCGCACCGAAATACCCGAAATAAAATATGTCACCGCGCATGGGCAAATGTCGCCCACCCAAGTCGAGGAACGGATGAGCGCTTTCTATGAAAAGCGGTATGACGTTCTGCTTTCAACGACCATTGTCGAAAGCGGCCTCGACATTCCCAGCGCCAATACCTTGATCATTCACCGCGCCGACCGTTTCGGCCTTGCGCAATTATATCAGCTTCGCGGCCGTGTGGGGCGCTCCAAAACGCGCGCTTATGCGTATCTGACGCATGAACCGAACCGTGTGCTCACCGAGACAGCGGAGAAGCGCCTGAAGGTACTTGGCGACCTCGATAGCTTGGGCGCAGGTTTCCAGCTTGCAAGCCATGACCTCGACATTCGCGGCGCCGGCAATTTGGTGGGTGATGAACAATCGGGCCATATCAAAGAAGTTGGCTTTGAGCTTTATCAATCCATGCTTGAAGAAGCGATCTTGGAGGCCCGCGCGGGCGCGCATGGTCTGGCCAAGCCACGCGGCAGCTTCTCGCCGCAAATCACCATTGACGCGCCCATTCTCATACCAGACGATTATGTCCCCGACCTGTCGGTGCGCATGGCGCTGTATCGCCGCCTGAACGATCTCGAAGAGGGTCAGGACATCGAAGGCTTCGCTGCGGAAATGACGGACCGCTTTGGCCCGATCCCTGAACCCACGCAAAATCTGCTCAAACTTATCCAGATCAAACAAAACGCACTTATCGCACAAGTCGCCAAGATTGAGGTTGGCGCCCGCGGGACATTGGTCAGCTTCCATCAGGATACGCCGCCCAATGTCGCGGGCTTGCTTGCTTATGTCGACAAGCTTGGCCAAACGGCGAAGTTGCGTCCCGATAGCAAGCTGGTGATCAACCGAGCCTGGGGCGACCCTGCGGCACGGCTAAACGGATGCTTGCAACTGTCGCGTGGCCTTGCCAATCTGGCGCGCAAATCGAATTAGCCCCCACCCCCCGCCGTCGCTGCTGTTGGATAAAGCTTTCGTCCACGCACTTTTACGCTTACATCGCGAAAATGATCGACGGTTTCGGACGCAATATCGACTATTTACGGATATCGGTGACCGACCGGTGCAATTTTCGGTGCACTTATTGCATGCCCGAACAGCAAAGTTTTCTGCCGCATCGCGACCTACTGACCTATGACGAAATCATGGTTTTGGTGGAACGCTTCATCGCACATGGCATCCGCAAAATCCGCCTGACCGGCGGCGAGCCCCTTGTGCGGCGCGACATCCATATCTTGATCGACGCGCTGGGTCAGCATGTCCGCGATGGCAGGCTCGACGAACTCACCATGACGACCAATGGCAGTAGGCTGGAACAGTTTGCGCCTTTGCTTGCATCGGCGGGCATGAAAAGAATTAATGTCAGCCTCGACACGTTGGATGCCGAAGCCTGTCGCAGGATCAGCCGAGGTGGCGACCTCAATACAGTGTTAGGGGGCATCCACGCGGCGCGCACGCACGGCATGGATGTAAAAATCAACATGGTCGCGCTGAAGCAGCAGAATGAAGACGCGCTTTTACCGATGGCGCATTTCTGCGCCGAACATGGGCTTGATCTCACGCTCATAGAAACCATGCCCTTGGGTGCTGGCGTTTTGGAACGCGAAGAGAGCTACATCTCACTCGATGATTTTACGGCGCCACTGCGCGCACAATATGATCTGCATCCCCTCGCGCACAAGAGCGCTGGCCCTGCCCGCTATTGGCGCGTCGAACCATTGGGCCTTCGACTTGGCTTCATCACACCCATGAGCCATAATTTCTGCGATCATTGCAACCGCATTCGCCTCACCACCGACGGCAAGATTTACATGTGCCTTGGCTCCGAACTACATGTCGATTTACGCAAAGCGCTACGTGAGGACACGCTAGCAGATGTCGATTATTTGCTTCAAAAGGCTTTGCGCCTTAAACCGCAACGCCATGAATTCGAAACGCAGCTTGCGCAGCCCGATTTAAGGCTTGCGCGACATATGAACGCAACAGGTGGATGAACCGAAATATGCAACTTGCGATCATCTCATCAGCAACCCCGCAAGCGCGTGAAGCGGAGGCACTTTTGCGCGAAGTGCATGAATTTGTGCCACTCGACAGCGCCGATGCGGTCATTGTGCTGGGTGGCGACGGGCACATGCTTCAGGTCTTGCACCAGTTGTTGGAAAGCCGTCGTGACATTCCAGCTTATGGCATGAACCGCGGCACCATCGGCTTTTTGATGAATGGTTGGGATGTCCATAACCTTCCCGGACGGTTGCAACGCGCCAAGTCCTTTTCTGTCCGTCCGTTGACGGCGGAGATAACCACCATCAGTGGCCAAAAATTCACATTACCGGCCATTAACGAAGTGTCCCTGCTGCGCGAAACGCGTCAGGCGGCGAAACTGGAGATTTCCGTCAACGGCAGAGCCGTCATTCCTGAGCTTATTTGCGACGGCATATTGGTCTCAACGCCTGCTGGCTCCACCGCCTATAATCTATCCGCCAATGGCCCCATTTTGCCGTTGGACTCCTCGTTGCTCGCTTTGACGCCGATCAGTCCCTTTCGGCCGCGGCGTTGGAAAGGCGCGATATTGCCGGACCGCTATGTTATCCGAATCAATATATTAGAGGCCAATAAAAGGCCGGTAAGCGCCGTCGCCGATCAACGCGAAATCCGGGATATTGCGCATGTCGAAGTGGCTTTGGACCGCAACCGCGCGCTCACTTTGTTGTTCGATCCCGAACATGCCTTGGATGATCGCATTGCGATGGAACAATTTATTGTCTGAACGGGCAATGGGCGCTTGCCAAAAGCAAAAAAGCGCTGCTATAGGCGCGCCTCTGCCCGAGCATATCGGGCTGTTCCCTGGTAGCTCAGTGGTAGAGCAGTTGACTGTTAATCAATTGGTCGGGGGTTCGAATCCCTCCCGGGGAG
>JAIYAY010000022.1 GCA_027488785.1 Sphingomonadales bacterium
AAAACGGCCCGCGTTTCTACGGCCTGCCGTTGAACGAGGAGCGCATAATATTGGAACGCACCGATATCGTCGTGCCCGAGCTGTTGACGCTGGAAGGGCTTGATGTCGTTCCGTTCCACGCAGGGGAAACATTGCACTGGCGTCTGAAAGCTTAAGCTTTTGATGCCCTGTAGGTTTTAATCGCGTCGGCACAGAAAATCGCGATACTGAACCAGATCAGGATGAAGCACGCCAGCTTCGTCGTGCTCAATGGCTCACCGTACACGAACACACCCAGCAGGAACGCAATGGACGGTGCCGTATATTGCACAAAGCCCAGGCTGGTATAGCTCATCCGGCGGGCGGCGGTCGCGAACATCAGCAACGGGATGGCGGTGACCGCACCTGCCAATATCAAAAGCCTCGACGTCGTCACATCATCCCCAAATCCGCCGCCGCCAACGTGCGCGAAATAGAGCACCGCGCCCAATGCCAGTGGCGCCAGCAATGTTGTCTCGGTCGCAAGGCCGGGAACAGAGCCAACGGGGGTAATCTTGCGGATAAGGCCGTAGAGGCCAAAGCTTAAAGCGAGCGATATCGATACCCATAAGGTGTCGAGCGCATCACCGATGAGGATCGCAACGCCAATGGCGGCAACGGCAACGGCGACCATTTGAAGCGGCCGCAATCGTTCCCCTAAAAACAGACGCCCCAGCAGGACGTTCACCAAGGGATTGAGATAATAGCCAAGGCTGGCTGCCAAAATATGGTCCGTGGAAACGGCCCAAATGTAGATCAGCCAGTTAATAGCGACCAACGTAGCAGAGGCGAGCAAATTGCGCAGATGCGCCTTGTGGCGGAAAATGGCGGCATATTCGCCAAGCTGTTTGCGAAAGGCCATAATGACCAGCAGCAGCGGAATGGACCACAAGACGCGCTGGGCAACGACCGCAATTGGCGAGACATGGCTCAACAGCTTGAAATAAACGGGGACAAAGCCCCAGATGAGATATGCCGACAGGGCATAAGGCAAGCCACTGGGCTGCGCGGTTTCAGATTTGTCGGTCATATGGTGTGCTAAGCCTTCACGAGGGGATCAAATGATCCCGCCGCCTATCCAGAGGCGCAGTGCGCAAATGGCTATAACGACCAAGCAGAAGTTGCGGCCGCTGTCCTTTTCCGACGCGAAGCCAAAGGCCGCGCCGACGCCAGCGATCAAAATAATGAGCCAATTCAACCATCCCAGCAAGGGGATGAACCCGATAATAGCCAGCAAGAGCGCAATCAGGCCAAACAGAAATGCGAGGATATTTGCCATAAGGCATCTGTGGCGGGTTTTTAGGATTGTGGCAAGCACAGCCAACGTGCGCATCCGGTGCCGCGCATATCACGGTACCGAAATGACAAGAGGCTCAACCTGTCACCAGATTGAGCCTCATTATACCCACGCTCATGTGAACATTCAGCGCCACTGTTCCAATCCGCGATAATTAATGTCGACCACGCGGCCACGTTCTACAAAGCAGGTGAAGCGGCCCTTGTCGTAACCGCGCTGGTACGCGTTGCCGCCAAATCGGTCATTGCCGTAATGGTTATTGTCATACCGGCCGCGTCCGCCGTCTTGCACAACGACATTGCCTTGGACCCGATAGCCAAAACGCGTCCGTTCGATGCTGCGCACTTGCGTGACGTCTGAACGGCTGTAGCCATTGGCCCAACGTTCAACGCTCGCGACGCACTGGTTTATAGCGGCGCGGCCGCTGCCGTTGCGAATGTCGTAACCATAGCCTGCGCGGTTATCATCATAGCGGTCATCATAACCGCGGCCATTGTTGCCGCTTGAAAGCACAGCGGCAAGACCACCGAGCACAACCGCTCCGGCAATAATCTCGCCGGCACTTATGCTATCACGGTCGCGGTTGCGGTCATGGCGATCACGCGCTTGGGCGGGAACGGTTACACTCACCAAAGCTGCAGCAGCAGCTCCCGCGCCAAGCAAAGTTTTGGTCATGAAATTCATCTTCGTTCTCCTTGCACCGGTCCAGTCATTCTGTGCCGATAGAGAGCGAATATGCGATTCGGGTTGTCCGGATGCTGAATTGACTTGTCAGCATCCGTTCATCTAAATTGCCATTTTCATGAACGATTAATCGATGAGGGTCAGCCCCGTCCATTTGGCGAGAAACGCATAAATATCCGAATATTCGTCAATAACTTTATCGGTCGGCTTGCCTGAACCATGGCCCGCACGGCTTTCGATGCGGATGATCTTTGGCTTGTTGCCGGTGTCTGCGGCTTGCAAGGCGGAGATATATTTGAAGCTATGCCCCGGAACCACGCGGTCATCGGTATCCGCGGTCGAGACGATGACGGCTGGATATTCGACCCCCGATTTGATGTTGTGATAGGGGGAGTAGGTCATCTGCATTTTAAAGTCGGCTTCCTTGCTGGGGTAGCCATAATCATCGACCCAATAGCGGCCAGCGGTGAAACGGTCGAAGCGGACCATATCCATCACGCCCACTGCGGCATGGCCTGCCGCGAACAGGTCAGGACGCTGGTTCACAACGGCACCAATCAACAGTCCCCCATTTGACCGCCCTTCAATGGCAATCTTGCCCTTGGCCGAAACACCGCTGGAAATAAGATATTCCGCTGCGGCAGCAAAATCGTCAAAGACATTTTGTTTGTTCATCAAACGACCAGCATCATGCCACGGCTTCCCATATTCGCCGCCGCCACGAATATTGGCGAGGGCGAATACGCCGCCCGATTGCAGCCAAGCCATACGCGTTGCTGAATAAGTGGGCGTCTGCGAAATATTGAACCCGCCATAGGAATAGAGCAATGTCGGCGCGCCCTTCGTCAGATCGAGATCTTTCTTGTGCACGACGAACATCGGGATCTTCGTGCCATCCTTCGACGGGTAAAACACTTGTTCGACCGTAAAGTCGGCTGGGTTAAAGCTCAGCTTTGGCTGCGCGAACGGCGCCGAAGCACCCGTCTTGCTGTCAAAGCGATACACAGCGCCGGGCTGATTAAAGCTGGAGAAACCGTAAAATGTTTCTGGATCACCCGGCGTTCCTGAAAAGCCACTGGCCGTCCCAATCGCGCTGAGCTTGATTTCCTGCACAGGCTGGCCTGCGAGGTCGGTCATCAGCGCCATCGATTTGGCATCTTTGATATATGACAGGATCAACCGGTCGCCGACGATCTGCGCGCGCGATAGGGTTTCCGCACGCTCCGCTATAACGTCCGTAAATGTCGGCGTCTTCGCACCCAGATCAACCGTCACAACCTTAAGCTTTGCCGCGTCCTTGTTGGTGGTGAACCACAAAGTATTGCCCATGCCTTCGATCAGGCCCCAATCATGCTCCAGACCCGTAACGAGCGGCTGCGGTTTCCATGTTGGCTTTTTGCCAAGTGGCATGACGTGCAGTTCATACTTCTCATCGGTTCCGGACGAGGTCGTAATGACCGCCCATTTGCCGTCGTGCGTCACTTGCGCGCTATGCCCATATTCGGGCTTGTCCGGCGTTGCGTATATTGCCTTGTCTTCCGACTGGGGCGTGCCGATTTTGTGGTAATAGATCGTCTGGTTATAATTCAGCTGCTGGAATGCGGCGCCTTCTTTTGGCTCGGCAAACCGCGAGTATAAAAACCCGTCATTGCCCACCCAGCTTATGTTGGTGAATTTAGCCCAGTTGATTTCGTCGGCAAGCACCTTGCCGGTCACGGTGTCGAGGACTTTAATCGTCCGCCAGTCGGAACCGCCGTCCTGAACGGCATAAGCCAGCAGCTTGCCATTTTTCGATGGTACCCAGCTATCGAGCGCGGTGGCGCCGTCTTTTGCCCATAGATTGGGGTCGATCAAAATACGATCCGCACCCGTCAGACCTTTGCGGACATACAAGACCGACTGGTTTTGCAGGCCGTCATTCTTTGTGAAGAAATAATAGCCACCGGCTTTTTCAGGAAGGCCAAAGCGTTCATAATCGAAAAGCTTCTTCATGCGCTCGGCGAGTATTTTCTTGCCGGGCAAGGTTTCCAAATAGGCGTCGGTGACGGCATTCTGTGCCTTCACCCATTCGGCGACTTCGGGATTGACGCGCACATCATCTTCCAGCCAGCGATAGGGATCCGCAACCTTCACGCCGAATTGTTCATCGACGACATTGACGGTTTTGGTCTGCGGATAGGTCAATTTGACTGCGACATCGGTGGTGGCTGAATTTGCGGCCACAGCGACCGACGAAATCGGTGCCATCATAACGGCTGCACCCACCAAAAATACACTTCGCATATTATCATTTCCCCAACTCTCAAAATCTCTGTCATCCGACTAGAGCGTCCACGCGTGAACGCCAACTATTCCTGCCGTCGCCCGCAAGAATATTTCGCATTTTCGTCGAAATCATTCACCGCGCTGCCGCTGTGCTATGCATAGTTCTCGTTCACGGAAAAGGGCAATGCTATGCATGCGGAGAATATACGGCCAGCAAGGCCGCGACGGAATATCTGGCGAATCTTGGGCTGGGGCGGCGCATTAGCGCTTATCCTGACGCCATTGGTCGCGATGCAGTTCACCACAGAAGTGAATTGGGACGAAACCGACTTCATCGTCGCCGCCGTCATTTTCGGCATACTAGGCGGCCTGATTGAATTCGCGGAGCGCCTGTCATCAAACTGGTATTTCCGCTTTGGATCAATGTTTGCTGTGCTGGCAGGGTTCATGGTTATCTGGTCCAACATGGCTGTCGGCATGATTGGCAATGAGGATAATCCCGTCAATTTATGGTTCGGCGTGGTTTTGCTGATCGCCATTGTCGGCAGCATCGCATCGCGGTTTCGCAGGCGCATATTGCAGCAGGCTATGTTGGTTGCCGGCATCGTGCAGATAAGCATTGGCGTCTTTGCCGGCATATTGGGCAGCGACGCGCACGGCGGTCGATTTACGATTGTGCTTTCGGTGGCATGGCTGATTTCCAGCCTACTTTTTTGGTTGGCCGATCGAAGCGCTCGGGCGAAACCATAAACCCATGAAAAAGGGCGGCACCCTTTCGGATACCGCCCTTTTGAAACTCTTAAAGCAAGACGTGCTTATTCAGCGTCGTCCAATACTTCAACTGGGCCGCTGTCCTGACCCTTAGCGTCGACATTGCGGTCAACGAGTTCGATGACGCCCATTGGTGCGGCGTCGGAACCACGGAAACCAGCCTTGATCACGCGGCTGTAACCACCGCTGCGGTCGGCATAGCGCGTTGCCAGTTCGTCAAACAACTTTACCAACTGCTTGTCGTCCATCAAACGGCTCATCGCGAGACGACGGTTGGACAAGCCACCCTTCTTCGCAAGCGTGATCAGCTTTTCGATGTAAGGACGCAGTTCCTTCGCCTTTGGCAAAGTCGTCTTGATCTGTTCGTGCTTGATAAGCGACGCTGCCATGTTGCGAAGCATCGCGGTACGGTGCGACGTGGTACGTTGCAGCTTACGGTGGCCAACTTTATGGCGCATATTTCATTCCTTCGTTCGTAGGGGGGCCGTATCAGGTACCCCGATCCTGGCCGTTTAAGGGCGGCCATTTCCCTTTTGGTTGGGCCGAAGCACTGCCTCGGCCCAATATTCTTTAGCCAAGCAGTTCTTGCTCAAGCTTCTTTGCCATCTCTTCGATGTTTTCTGGCGGCCATCCGGGGATGTCCATGCCAAGGCGCAAGCCCATCGACGAGAGCACTTCCTTGATTTCGTTCAGCGACTTGCGACCGAAATTAGGCGTACGCAGCATTTCGGCTTCGCTCTTTTGAACGAGGTCGCCGATGTAGATGATGTTGTCGTTCTTGAGGCAGTTTGCGCTGCGGACCGACAATTCCAATTCATCGACCTTCTTGAGAAGGTAACGGTTGAGCTGGTTTGCATCCGATTCTTCCGAAGAAGCTGATGGTGCGGCCATGCCAATCATTGGCGACGATGCAGACATCGAATCTTCGAAGTGGACGAACACTTGCAACTGGTCCTGAAGAATGCGTGCGGCATAAGCCACGGCGTCTTCTGGCGTTACGGTGCCGTCGGTTTCGATGGTCAACGACAACTTGTCATAGTCAAGTTCTTGACCGATGCGTGCATTGTCCACCTTGTACGCAACCTGACGTACAGGCGAATACAGGCTGTCGACTGGGATGAGACCGATTGGCGCATCCGCTGGACGGTTGGCGACTGCAGGAACATAACCCTTACCGATGTCGGCAGTGATTTCCATGTTCAGCGTCGCGCCATCGTCGAGATGACAGATGACGAGATCAGGGTTCATCACTTGGATGTCGCCCGAAACAGCGATGTCACCAGCGGTTACCGCGCCGGGGCCAGTTGCCGAAAGCTGAAGACGCTTTGGACCTTCGCCCTCCATCTTCAACGCAACTTGCTTGATGTTCAAAACGATGTCGGTGACATCTTCACGAACGCCAGCGAGCGACGAGAATTCGTGCAACACGTTTTCGATTTTGATCGATGTGATCGCTGCGCCCTGCAGCGATGAAAGCAATACGCGACGCAGCGCATTGCCGAGAGTCAAACCAAAGCCACGCTCCAGCGGTTCTGCAACAAAAGTTGCCTTACGCTTCGCATCGCTACCTGATTTGAGTTCAAGTGCGTTGGGCTTTTTCAGTTCCTGCCAGTTCTTGATATTGACGGACATGGATTTCCCCTTGGGTTTTGCGGGACCGGCAATTTGGTGCACCGTGCCGGTTCGCGGGTAAAAGAAGGAACGACTGAACAGCCGTCCCTGAAACGAATGCTTAGACGCGCCGACGCTTGGAAGGACGCACGCCGTTATGCGGGATCGAGGTTACGTCACGGATCGAAGTGATGGTGAAACCCACCGCCTGCAATGCGCGCAACGCCGATTCACGACCGGAACCTGGGCCCTTAACTTCGACTTCCAAAGTACGAACGCCATGTTCAGCAGCTTTCTTGCCGGCATCTTCGGCGGCAACCTGGGCTGCATAAGGGGTCGATTTACGGCTTCCCTTGAAACCCATGGTTCCGGCTGACGACCAGCTGATCGCGTTGCCTTGGGCATCGGTGATCGTGATCATGGTATTGTTAAAACTGGCATTGACGTGCGCGACGCCTGCCGAGATATTTTTGCGCTCCCGCTTTTTAATGCGCTGTGGTTCGCGTGCCATATAAAGTGTATCCTATTCGAAAATGCGAAGAAAAAATAATCAGGCCAAGGCCAGCAATTACTTCTTCTTGCCCGCGATTGCCTTAGCCTTGCCCTTACGGGTGCGCGCATTGGTATGCGTGCGCTGACCACGGACGGGAAGGCCCTTACGATGGCGAAGGCCACGGTAGCAGGCGAGATCCATCAAACGCTTGATGTTCATCGATGTGTTACGGCGAAGATCGCCCTCTACGGTGTAGCCCGCATCGATGGTTTCGCGGATTTGCAGAACTTCGGCGTCCGAAAGGTCCTGCACACGACGGCTATGATCAATTCCCAACTTAGTCGCGATTTCGACAGCTTTAGTGCGGCCGATACCGTGAATGTAGGTAAGCGCAATGATCACGCGCTTGTTGGTTGGAATGTTAACTCCGGCAATACGTGCCAATTTATTTACTCCTGCTCCACAGGTGCCCCCGAAAGGACAAACCCTATCTCAACGCTGATGATATCCCGAAACGCACAAAACCAGCGGACGCATAATCGCGCTGCTGGCTGCACCAGATGTTCGAAATTAGGCGCGCCTTACGGTGAGTCGCATCAACTGTCAAGGCCAGAGGCGCGCTATCCCTTGCCTTTGGTCTTAGTTTTGCCATGGCTGGCATTTTCTTCGATGAACGCGATGATCTTGCCGTTCGCGGTTGAATAAACGCACGATGCGGCGATCAACTTCAGGCGCCTCATAAAGTTTGGGGCGGTTCACTGGCGGAGGTATCTTCATCCGGAGTCGCAGTGCGGACCTCAGACGCTTCGTCAGAGCCTTCTTCCTCAATCATCTCAATATCGAGCTTGAAACTATCCACTTTGGTGGCTTCCGTCGTTGCCGGGGCGAAAGGCAAAAGCATGTTTTTAAATTGCTCACCCAGCACCTTATCTACGGCAGGCGCAATTTCCGATACATTGTAGCGCATGTAACCACCCACTACATAAGAGAAGCTGACCCGCGTTCCCGCACTGTCCTTAGCTGGCTCCATGGCAACGGTAAGTGTGCCAATCACTGCCTCCGACTGGAGCGGACCGAGTGCACCTTGCATACGCAATACTTTGCCCGGCTGCGCGAATATAACCCGCATATGTTCAACACTACCGACGGTCTTCAGCGTGCCATTTACATCAGCCTCCTGAAACAATTCACAGAAGCAACCATTGGCCTGCGCATCGATATAAAAGCCTGCACTTGAGCCCGACCAGCTGTGTGCCTTGTTCCAATAATCCTTCGGAGTTAGCAGCCTTTTCCAAATCTCTTCAGGCGTCGCCTCAACGGTCGCAATATGAACCGAGTTGAAACCCGTATCGGAAGCCGCTTTAACTTCAGCAAAGGCAGGAGAGGATATTGCGGCAAGAAGTCCGGCAGTAAAAAGGGCGCTTTTCATGTAAAAGGTCTAGACCTGATTGAATGGAAATAAAAGCACCGTTCATTTTGGACAGAATTGTCCATCCCAACCATCGCGCGTGAATGCCCAATGCCCCTGCTTACGCAAGGGTGACGGGGTCAGCCGACAATAGCGGTAATGGCGTCTGTCACGTCCTCAATCGAAGCCATGCCATCAACCCGGCTGACAAGGCCGCGTGCATCGTACAAAGGCAAAATCGGCTCGGTCTTTGCGCGATACTCCGCCATGCGGGTCCGCACTGTTTCCTCATTGTCATCTGGACGGCGCTTGAATTCATGCGCACCGCATTTGTCGCAAGTGCCCGCAACTACTGGTTGCTTGAAAACATCATGATAGCCGTCGCCACAATTCGCGCAGGTGTAGCGGCCAACCACGCGTGCAACCAAGGCGTCTTCATCAACAACCAGCTCAATGACATGATCAAGGGTCCGGTGACGTGCGGAGAGCAACCCATCCAACAACGCGACTTGCGGCGCAGTGCGCGGGTATCCATCGAAAATGAGACCCTTGTCGGCGGGTATGGCGTCCATATGTTCGCCAAGGATTTCTGCCATCAACTCATCAGGAAATAATTTCCCGGCTTTCATGATGTCATCCGCCATTTTGCCGACATCCGAACCAGCCTTGACCGCCGCACGCAGGATGTCACCTGTCGACAATTGGACCATGCCATATTTCTCGACAAGAAAGGCAGCCTGTGTGCCCTTGCCCGCGCCTGGAGGCCCCAAAAGGATGATATTCATGAAACGTGTCCCCGATTCGTTTCGATGTCGCACCGTTTAGCGGGTGCGTCCACCCTTCAGCTTCGCCTTTTTCAGCAGGTCACCATATTGGTGCGCGAGCAAATGGCTCTGGATCTGCGAGATCGTGTCGATGGTAACATTCACCAGAATCAGCAGACTGGTTCCGCCAATGGCAAAGAATTGCTGCTGCCCTGTCTGTGCCATCACATAATCCGGCAGCAAACAAACCAATGTCAGATAGGCTGCACCAAGCACCGTGATACGCGTGAGCACGTAATCCAGATAGGATTCGGTGTTTTTACCAGGGCGAATGCCGGGGATGAAGCCGCCGGCCTTTTTCAGGTTCTCCGAAGTCTCTTCCGGATTGAACACCACTGCGGTGTAGAAAAAGCAGAAGAAGACAATACCAAGGCCGTAGAGAGCCAAATACACTGGCTGCCCGTGGGCAAGATATTGGTTCAGCGAAATCACAAAGTCACCCATGGCGCTTTCGCCCGCTACCGTATTACCGCCCAATTGCGTGATCGTGACCGGCAACAGCAGCAGCGACGAAGCGAAAATGGGCGGAATAACCCCGGCAGTATTGATTTTCAAAGGAAGGTGGCTGCGGTCCGCCTGCATCATCCCGCGCTGCGTTGCGCGCTTGGGATATTGAATAAGCACCCGGCGCTGGCCACGCTCCATAAAGCAGATCAGCAGCGTGAGGCTGATGAACATCGCGATGAAACCTACAATGACGAAACCGCTGATCGATCCCGTACGGCCGCCTTCTAGCAATTGTGCGAACAAACGCGGCATTTGCGCGACGATACCTGCCATGATGATCAACGAAATACCGTTACCGATTCCCCGCGACGTGATTTGCTCACCCAGCCACATCAGGAACATGGTACCGCCAATAAGGCTGATGGTTGCGACGATACGGAACATCAGGCCCGGTTCGACCACAGCGCCAATGCCGTTGGCCGCAGCAAGGCTTTCGAGACCAGCGGCAAGGAAATAGCCCTGCACCGCGGTCAGGAACACTGTGCCATAACGCGTATATTGGTTGAGCTTCTTGCGCCCGCTCTCACCCTCTTTCTTGATCGCGGCAAGCGTGGGCGACAGTGATGCCGCAAGCTGTACCACAATCGAGGCGGTGATATACGGCATAACACCAAGCGCGATGAGACTCATACGCTCAAGGCTGCCGCCCGAGAAGGTGTTGAAAATGTCGAGAACGCCGCCCGCGGCATTATTGGCATATAAAGCCGCTTGAGCGACAGGATCGACGCCAGGCAATGGCACGAAACTCAATAAACGGAATATGATGAGCGCGCCTATGGTAAACCAAATGCGGTTCTTAAGCTCTGTTGCCTGCCCGAACTTCGATAGATTGAGGTTCGAGGCCATTTGGTCGGCCCTAGATGCCATGATATTCGTTCCTTGGTTCCGGATTGACGCCGAACGCAATTTGCGTGCGCATCGGCTTAATCCCAAAAATTACGCCTGACTGTATCCGGACGTCCCCCAGAAATGTCAAACCCCGCCAGCCCATATCGGGAAGCGGGGCTGGCATGACAAGAGCGAAGTCGTCGCTCCAGTCTTATTTCTTAGCCGCAGCTTCTTTAGCAGCGTTCTTGACGGAAGATTTTTTTGCAGCCGCCTTTTCCGAAGCAGAAGCCTTGGTGAGAACCTCAACCTTGCCGCCAGCCTTTTCGACAGCTTCAATCGCTGCCTTTGAAGCGCCAGCTACCGAAAAGTTTACCTTCGCAGTCAGTTGACCCTTTGCGAGCAGACGAACGCCGTCCTTGCCGCCGCGTGCAAGGCCCGCTGCCTTCAATGCAGCATGGTCAACAACGGCCTTGATGTCGATTTTCTTGGCGTCGATGAACTTCTGAATCATACCAAGATTTACTTCGGCATGGTCCTTGGCGAAGATATTGTTAAAGCCGCGCTTTGGAATACGCATGTGAAGTGGCATCTGGCCGCCTTCAAATCCGTTAATCGAAACACCTGAACGGCTGGTTTGACCCTTTTGGCCACGGCCTGAGGTCTTGCCCTTACCAGAACCGATACCACGGCCGACCCGCATACGACGATGGCGTGCGCCTTCGTTATCTTTAATGTCATTCAATTTCATGTCGTGCACTCGCTTTCGCTTTAATTCGCGCTAAGGTGATTAGTCCTGAATTTGGACCATGTGACGAACTGTGCGGATCATTCCGCGCACTTCGGCAGTATCTTCGATTTCGACAACGCGGTTCATCTTGTCAAGGCCAAGGCCTTTCAAAGTTGCGCGCTGCGAAGCGGGACGGCGGATCGGCGAACCGGTCTGTTTAATTTTAATCTTCGCCATATCGATTACTCCGCAATAGCTTCTGCGTCGGCTTCAGCAGTTTTGCTGCCACCGCGACCAAGAAGGTCGGCGATTTTCTTACCGCGACGCTGCGCCACCGACTTGGGGCTCGTCTGTTCAGACAAGGCCGCAAAAGTAGCACGGATCATGTTATATGGGTTCGACGTGCCGACCGACTTGGTCACAACGTCCGCAACGCCAAGGCTTTCGAAGACGGCGCGCATTGGGCCACCTGCGATAATGCCGGTACCCGCAGGTGCCGAGCGCAATGTTACCTTGCCAGCGCCGAAATGGCCCTTGCCGTCGTGATGCAGCGTGCGGCCATCTTTCAATGCCACGCGGATCATCGATTTTTTCGCAGCAGCAGTTGCCTTGTTAATGGCTTCTGGCACTTCGCGCGCCTTGCCATGTCCAAAACCAACGCGGCCTTGGCCATCACCAACAACGACCAGTGCAGCAAAACCAAAGCGCTTACCGCCTTTAACAGTTTTCGAAACACGGTTGATGTGCACGAGCTTTTCAATCGTTCCGTCATCTTCTTCCTGTGCAGGACGACGATCATTGCCACGACCACGGCCACCGCCGCTACCGCGATTGTCACCGCCACCACGACCGCCGCGTCCGCGACGTTGGCCTTCAGCTGCTTCAGGGGCTGCGCCGTCAGTCACAGGTGCAGTGCTTTCAGTGTTTTCAGCCATCATTAAAACTCCAATCCGCCTTCGCGCGCTGCATCAGCAAGCGCTTTGACGCGACCGTGGAACAGGAAGCCACCACGATCAAATACCACGCTGGAAATACCAGCCTTCTTGGCGGCTGCGGCAACCCGCTTACCAACATCGGCAGCAGCTTCGGTTGTCGAGCCGTTCTTCGCCTTCACGTCCTTGTCGAGCGTTGAGGCAGACGCAAGCGTCGTACCCTTCGAATCGTCAATGACTTGCGCGTAAATATGACGGCCAGTGCGGTGCACCGAAAGACGGGGACGTCCAGCAACCTGCGCCCGCAACTTGGAGCGAACGCGCTGACGGCGACGTGCAAAGAGAGACAATTTTGCCATTATTTCTTCTTCCCTTCCTTGCGGAAGATATATTCGCCGCGGTACTTGATGCCCTTGCCCTTATAAGGCTCTGGCTTCCTCCAGCGACGGATTTCAGCAGCAACCTGCCCAACCTTCTGCTTATCGATACCCGAAATTTCCACCGTAGTGTTGTCAGGCGTCTTGATTTCGATGCCCTCAGGGATCGCGAAGTCAACATCATGGCTATAGCCAAGTTGCAGCTTCAACATCTTGCCCTGGCTGTTGGCACGATAACCAACGCCGGTGATTTCAAGCACCTTAGTAAAGCCTTCGGTCACGCCGGTGACCAAGTTCTGAACGAGCGTCCGCTGCATACCCCAAAAGGCGCGTGCCGCTTTGCTACCGTTCGCAGGCTTCACCATGAGACCATCGTCCTGCATCTCGTAGGAGATCAGGTCGCTCATCGGCATTTTCAGTTCGCCCTTCGGTCCTTTGACCGAAAGCGTGCCCGCTTCCATGCTGGCGGTAACGCCTGCAGGAATGGGAACAGGTTTCTTACCAATGCGGCTCATTAGAATACCTCCGCCAGGATTTCGCCGCCGACATTCTGTGCACGCGCTTCGGCGTCCGACAAAACGCCCTTTGGCGTCGAAACGATGGTGATGCCAAGGCCGTTGCGAATAACCGGAAGCTCTTGGCTTCCTGAATATACGCGGCGACCTGGCTTTGAAACGCGCGCGACATGCTGAATTGCAGGTGCGCCTTCGAAATATTTCAGCTCAATGCGAAGGCCCTTGTGCGCACCCAAAGCTTCTTCGCTGTAACCACGAATATAGCCTTCACGCTGCAACACATCGAGAACGCGGGTCCGCAAGCTGGACGCTGGCGAGACTACAGAGTCTTTCTTCGCCCGCTGGCCGTTGCGGATACGGGTGAGCATATCACCCAAAGGATCGGTCATTGCCATCTATCTTATCCTTACCAGCTCGACTTCGT
>JAIYAY010000006.1 GCA_027488785.1 Sphingomonadales bacterium
CGAAGTGGGTGATGAGAACATCCGCATTATCGGAGAAAAAACCAGCCTAGAGAAGGCTGTCAGTACCACACTAACCGGGAAAATCCCTGTTAGTGGTTTGGTACGTAAATGGTGCACCCAACTGGATTCGAACCAGTGGCCCCCAGATTAGGAATCTGATGCTCTATCCTGCTGAGCTATGGGTGCATGGCAAATGGCCATAGCTGCGCGCAATTAGACGGTCAATTTTTTGCGGAAGGGGGGACGACCGGAAACAACAAAGGTGCAACGTCTATGCCTTCTTCGACCAAAGCCTTTGCCTCATCACGGCTGGTTTCGCCGTGAATCAGGCGGTCAGGTTCTTCGCCATAATGGATCGCCCGCGCGGTTTCAGCGAAGTTGCCGCCCACCCATTGCGACTTATCCAGCATTTCAGATTGCGCACGGGCCAATTTTTGGACCAGCTCCGCCACAATAGCTGGGGGAATTTCGGTTGCCGGTGCATCCGTGTTCGTTGCAGCCGCTGCGGGAGCCACCGAAGGCAGCCTGACCGCCTGTTGGTTGCTCTTGCGCGGAACATTAGGCACGGACAGAGCCTTTTGTATCACACCGTCGTGGCAGGTTGGGCACGTGAGC
This sequence comes from Sphingomonadales bacterium, assembly GCA_027488785.1. Lineage (GTDB taxonomy): Bacteria > Pseudomonadota > Alphaproteobacteria > Sphingomonadales > Sphingomonadaceae > Sphingorhabdus_B. The sequence goes on from JAIYAY010000006.1 coordinate 616, forward strand.
AGACCGCTGGATTTCTGTGTATCAAAATCGGCAGAAGACGCGAACCAGCCTTCGAACTGATGTCCGTTACTGCAATTCAAATCAAATGTGATCATACTGCGCCGCTGGCTCCCAGCATGCTATCCAGCTTTCCTTGGACATCGAGTGCGCGCAAATCGTCCGACCCGCCAATTGCGACATCATTGATAAAAATCTGTGGTACGGTTTGAGCGCCCGGCGCACGTGCGACCATTTCAGCACGCTTTGCGCCGCCCATTGTCACGTCATATTCGGTATATTTGACGCCTTTGCTGTCCAAAAGATGCTTGGCCCGCACGCAATAAGGGCAGGCGAATTTGGTGTAGATTTCAACATTTGCAGTCATGAAACTGAAATGGTGTTCCCAGTCCTGCAAGTCAAGCGTCGAACGATATCACTGCGTCAGCTTGCGCCCCGGCGCCACGCAAGGTCCGCGCCCAGCAGAATATCTGTACCCAATCTGCGCCGCCGCGCTTCAGCACCGCGACGCAGCCATCGCTGGTTGCGCCCGTAGTCAGAACATCGTCGATCAGGATGATGCTGCGTCCTTTCAACTTACCCTTATATTTTGGATGCAAGGCAAAGGCGCGTCCCACGGCTTGTCTGCGGCGTTTGTGGTCTAACCCCCGCATGCTGGGCGTGCGTTTATGTCGGACCAATATATCGGGCACAAAGGCGAGACCGCTCATGGCTGCAAGCTGCTTGCCGATTAACGCCGACTGGTTGAAGCTGCGCGACCAAATCCGTGTCCAATGCAATGGCACTGGCGTGATGATCAATTGCTCTTGCCCTTCGGGCAAATGGCGCAGCATTTGTTGCGCAATCACCCGAGCCAGCCCGATTTTGCCGCCATATTTTAACCGAAGCGCAACTTGCGCCGATAAATCATCATATTTTACTGCCGCGCGGATGCCATCATGTCGGGGCGGATTGGCGATACAGGACGCGCAATAAGCGTGCGCGCCACGGTCAAATTCAAAGGGGGTTGCGCATCCCCGACACCAAGGTGGCCCCAAAAATTCCAACTTTTGCCAGCAGGACACGCAAAATGGCCCACCGGCTGCGGTAATAACACCGCAACAAGGGCAGCGTTCGGGCAATACCCAATTCAACATCCTATGGAAAATGTGGCGGCCTTTTGCCATATCGCACTTGTCGAACAAAGCATGGGGCTGCACAAGGGCACAAATGCATAATGAATTGAATCCACCGGAAATTTTTGATCGCCGCCGCCGTCATGCGTTGCGCGCGCGGGCCGCTGGGCGTTTGGGGGATGATTTTCTGTGGCACCACATCGCGCAGGATATGACGGAGCGGCTGTCCGCGGTTACCCGCACGTTCGCACATGCCCTCATCATCGGGCCTATCGGACGATGGCAGGCGGATATCTTGCCGCCAAATGTCCCCTGCACCCTTGCCCCTCTCCGCGATACAGAGACTGGGGCACGAGCTGGTGCGAGAACGGCGAGCGATACGTCCGTTGCGTTGGAAGAAGACCGCCTGCCCTTCACGCCCGGCAGCTTTGATCTCGTGATTTCGGCGGGAACGCTGGATAGCGTAAACGACTTGCCAGGTGCGCTGATTCAAATCCGCCGCCTCTTGCGGCCCGATGGCTTGTTCCTGGGCCATATGTTTGGAGCTGGCACTTTAGGCACACTCAAGGCGATGTTGCTGGAGGCGGATGCGGATCGCGTTACCCCGCATATCCACCCACAAATTGATCTGCGCAGCGCGGCAGACCTTATCGTCCGTGCTGGCTTCACTTTGCCTGTAGCAGATCAGGACATGTCCGCCGTGCGTTATGGAGACTGGCGCTCCATCGTGTCAGACATACGGGACGCTGGGCTAGGTAATGCGCTTGCGGGACCGCGCAACTATCTGGGCAAAAACATCGCCGTCCGGCTGGATCATGCGTTCGCTGCGCGTGCCGATGCCCAAGGCAAGGTGACCGAAGGCTTTGCGCATATCTACTTAAGCGGATGGGCACCGTCCGAAAACCAACCCCGCCCCGCCAAGAGAGGAAGTGGGCAGGTGTCTCTCGCCGACATATTGTCCAAAGATCAAGCGGGCTATATGCCCTGAAGTTTCCGTACCAAGGGATAATCGGCGGGCGGCATCGGCAAGTCCGCCATGTCTTGGGCTAATACCCAACGGATATCGGACGCATAAATCGCTGTCGGCGTACCCGTCCATTTGGCACAGCGATAGAGCAGCAACACTAGATTACGATCGCCCAAAGGCGCGCTGGCAAAAGTTTCTGGCACCAAATCCTGCGCGGCAACGATAATGCCCAGCTCCTCTTCGAGCTCGCGTACCAGCGCCGATTCAGGAGACTCGCCAAGATCGACCTTGCCACCGGGGAACTCCCACAGCCCACCCATTTGTCCCCCAATAGGACGTTTTTGGAGCAGAATTTCCCCATTGTCATTGGTCAATGCAGCGGCAACCACGAACAATATCGTCGAACTAACTTCCATATTCACATCACATCACAAGGTTTTGATAGGCTGTGTGGGATTTTGAAGCGCCTCGCAACTGGGGAATGCGTAGCCAGCCCTTTTCGTTCAGTAGGTCACGATCTTCAGCTTCTGCCCCGCGCGAATGGTCGCGTTGGATGAAAGCCCGTTCAGAGCCCTAAAGCGTTCGGTCCGCAAAGAAGGATATGCCATGCGCGCCGCAAGCGATGCGACATTATCTTGCGGTCCTGCGGTGACGATGCGCAGCTTGCGTGGCTTTACCGCCGATGCTTGCGTGTCGGTCAGGCGCGACATGCTAGCAAACATGCGATCAAACGGGTTGGCGTTGCTGGCCGTAATTGTCACAAAATGATAGGCCGTGTCCGGTGCCCATTCATACGCGAACACCGTAACGACGCGTTGCCCCTGCTGCGTGTTAACAACAGAATTGCTATAAAAAGCCGGGATATCGTTCACCGTTGTTCGCCGGATTTCTCCTGCCGGAATGGTTGTATTATCGCCCGACACTGTCTTCAGCGCTTTGGCTATGTAGCTGCTGCGATTGCCATCAAACGGACCACCTGTGAATATCGCCTTCCCGCCGTTGCCGTTTATCGCGATGGAATCACTGCTGTTTTGCATGCCAAAGCCAGCGGGTGCGGCGAACTGCATCTTCAGTATCGGATGCAGGAAATTTTGCCCTTCGACCACACCTTGCGCAGGGTCATCGCCATATAGCATGCCGTCAATCGTCGCCAAATGCGCGTCCGCATTGCGAAAGGTGCTGGCGGGATAGCTTTTGGAGCGCAATGCCGCCCGCGAAACGCGGCGCGCAGGATCAGGGTGCGTGCTTGCCCACTCCGGAACCCGGTTATCGGCCAAGCCGGCAACTTGCATATCCACGCTGGTCTGCAACGCCAAGGAATTGAGCATCGATGCTAGGGCGCTTGGGTCATATCCGGCCTTGCTCAAATACCTGATACCGTAATCATCGGCTTCCTCTTCTTGCGTGCGTGAATATTTTAAAGAGAAGACCTGCGCCAATGGACCTGCATATTGCTGCAATCCACCCCCCAGCGCCCCCAATAAGCCGCCAGAATTACCAAGTACGGCCCCCAATATGCTGCCACCCATCCCCAAAAGACCAGCAAGCGTGGCGTTATTTTTACGCTTTTCGCTATGCCGCGCTGCGGTGTGCCCGACCTCATGCCCAAGCACGCCTGCCATTTCGGCTTCGCTGTTGGTCAAGGTAACCAATTGCCGCGTGATGTAGATATAACCACCGGGCAGGGCGAAGGCGTTGTTCACCGATGAATTGAGCAATGTTACGTTAAAGTCGCTTTGCGCGTTCCCAAGCCCCGACTGCATAGCAACATTTTTGCCGATGCGCACGACATAGGCTGTCTGCGGACTTTGCATCGGTCCGCCAAATTCTCTCAAAATTTCTGTGTGATATTTGGCCCCCTCATTCTTTTCTTGAGTGGTAAAGGGCTTTGGCGGCGATGGGCCTGTGGCTCTGGACTGTGCGTCGGCGGGAATAGCGCCGCCAATCAACACCAGTCCGAAAATTGCGGCACTGGTAATAAGACACAGCTTCGAAAAACGCATCAATATCCTCCCCACATACGGGCAACGTCGCTTGGAATCTGCCGTTTCACCGCCGTACACATGAACGGCCATAGGGGTGTTTACAACCGGAGCAGTTCAAGCCCCCATGGACAGGAATTTTGCGCGACGCTGTTGCAGCAATTCCTTGGACGAAAACCCGGACAATGCATCCAACTCCTCGTCTATGGCGGTCGCAAGCGCTGCCGCAGCTGTCGCATGATCGCGATGCGCACCGCCAATGGGTTCCGCAACAATCCGGTCAATGATGCGCAACGCTTTCAGATCGTCTGCGGTCATCTTCATGGCTTGCGCGGCGTCCGCCGCCTTGTCGCCCGTGCGCCACAAAATCGAGGCACAACCTTCGGGAGATATCACCGAGTAAACGGCATATTGAAACATCAGAATGCGGTCGGCAGCCGCCAGTGCAACGGCACCGCCTGAACCGCCCTCCCCCACGATGCAGGCAATCATCGGAACGCCCAATGCCAGACATTTTTCGGTGGAACGGGCAATCGCCTCAGCCTGTCCGCGCTCTTCGGCCTGAATGCCCGGAAACGCACCCGAGGTATCAACCAAGCTCACCACCGGGATGCCAAACCGATCCGCTAGTTCCATCAGGCGAATGGCCTTGCGATAGCCCTCGGGCTTGCCCATGCCAAAATTATGGCGCAGGCGGCTTTGCGTATCGTCGCCTTTTTCATGCCCAATGACCATCACACGGCGGCCATTTAAGCGGCCAAGACCCCCAATAATTGCTTGGTCGTCACCAAAGGCGCGGTCCCCTGCCAAAGGCATGAAATCTTCAAACATCGCTTCGATATAATGTTTGAAATGTGGACGTTCCGGGTGACGAGCGACCTGCGTTTTCTGCCATGCAGTTAGATTGGCATAGGTATCCTTTAACTGCTTGTCCGCCTTGGCGCGCAACTTGGTGATTTCGGCGCCCGCATCGACGTCGCTATCACGCGCAGCATCTTGCAGTTCAAGGATGCGCGCTTCGAGCGCGGCAACCGGCTTTTCAAAATCGAGATATACCATCATGCTTGCGGGTTAGAACCTCCTGTGCGGCGGGTCAATGTGCGCGTTGCTAATGGGTGCCGTCGATTGACCAGTTCGACGAGCTTGCTGCTGTCGACATGCGTGTAAATCTGCGTCGTCGCAATGTCCGCATGCCCCAGCATGGACTGCAACGCCCGCAGATTCGCGCCACCCGCCAAAAGATGCGTGGCAAAGGCATGCCGCAAGACATGAGGGCTGACTTTTACCGGGTCCAGCCCAGCATAAGCGGCCAGATCCTTAATGATCTGGAACAGGCGAATGCGGCTGATATGTCCCCCACGCGATGGAAAGAGAAACCGCGATTTTTCAGGAACAAAGTCCAACCAAGCGCTAACCGCTTGGCGTGCACGGTTGGAAATGGGGATTAATCGTTCCTTATCGCCTTTGCCTTTTATGATGATAAACGGCCGATCAGAAACGACCGCATTGCGCGGCAGGCCAACCAATTCAGTCGCACGCAGACCTGAGCCGTAGAGTAGCTCGATAAGCGCCGACAGCCGGTAATCGGTTGCAATGGGGTGCGCCTGTAAGAGCTTTGCATCAATGACCGCGAACAAAGTGTCGACTTCGTCTTTATCCAAAATTTTGGGCAAGGGTAGCATCTGTGCTGGCTTTGGCAGAGCTGCCGACGGGTTATCGGCGCGAAAGCCCTCCTCATGCAGAAAGGCAAAAAAGCGCCGTAATGCCGATGCCTTACGTGCTACAGAGCTGTTGGCAAGGTCACGCCATTCACGCGCGAGCTCCACCAGCGCGTCAGGCCCCGCCGAGGTCAGTTTACCATGCAAAAGGCCGGATGCCGACATCAAGTCACTTTGATACGCCAAAAGCGTGTTCTTAGCGACCCCCTGCTCTGCCGCCAGCATCTCCAGAAAACGGGCAATCAGATCACGATCGGCTAAGCTCATGACTGGCTGACGATCGTCATTGCCATATCGTTAGGCAAAAGTGACAGCTTCAGCAGCAATCATCCGTGCTTCGGCCTCCAAACCGACCTGTCGCAAGGAACGAACGATATAATATAGATGATTGGCGGGCACAGACGACCATGACGGAGCCTGAAGTGCCGCCATCGCCATCAGCGCGACCGTGCCCTGTTCGCCACGTTCTGCGGCAGCGGTAATCGCCTTTGACCAAGCGGTTTGCCGAGCAATGTTGATTTTGAGGTCGCTTGCAAAATCCGTGCGCGCGTCGCTTTCAATTCGGCCAAGCCCGGACAGGCCAGCTAATAAAAGCCGCGACTTATGTCCGTCGGTGCTGTCATCATTGCCGAAAAAATCATCAAGGCTGCCATAATCAGCGGCCGTTACCCGCCCTGGCGCCGCCAATGTCAAAAGCGCCCAACCCAGCGATCCATCCGCCACAACGTTCATCCATCGCGCAGCGGATCGGTCTAGACCAGCCGTCAGCATAGACGCAATCAGCTGGTCGGCCTCTGCCTGATGATCGCTGTCGGGCGCAATAAGCGCTGCTGCCCGCGCGGTCATCACCAATGACGCCTGATAGTCTGCACCTGCAGCCGCCGTAGTCCATAAGGATGTCATAGCCGCAACCTTGGCATCTGCATCAGAAGCAGTGTACGCATTTCCGAGGCTTTCTGCCTGTGCCCGCGCGGCGTCGGGCGCATCGGGATCCGCAAGGACCTGCGCATAGAGATCCACCATGTTCCGGTTCGACAAAATGCCAAGCGCCGCAGCATTGGATGCATATTTGACCCGGATCGTCGGCGTAAACATCGGCAACTGGACGCGCCAACCGTCGATTTGCCGCCCCGTGCGGGCAAATAGGCTTTCGGGAGGTTCGAGGCCAACGGCAGCGGAAAGACCGAAGCGCCAAGGGTTCATACCCTCTACATTTTCCCACTCAATTTTGACCGAACGCCGTCCGTTCATGCCGGCCCCAACCGCTTTTTCAGCCAGAAGATAATCGACGCCGCGGACCCAGCCTTGATAGCGGCCCTGATTTATCAGCGCCGTCGCATTGCCTTGTTCACCTGCCAAGGACGCACAGATAGCGCGGGTCATTTTCCAGCGGCCATTGTTCACAAGACGCGCGCCGCTTTCGCTGATTGGGCACATGCCCGCTAAATCGCCATTGGCCAAATAGGCCTGCATCGCGACCTCGTGGAGGCGTTTTGTGTAATCTGCGCCGTCAACCTGCTGAACAAGATTTCGCGCTACAACCGAGTCGCCCATGCGCAGCAACAACCACGCACGCTCCGCTGTCCAATCCGCGCCGTTGACACCGGCTGGCGTGCTGGTGCGGCTGGCAAGAAGGCGCCGCGCCATAATGGTCCCCCAGCGCGAGGCAATCGGCCCCGTCGTCCGCTTTAGTATTTGGTTCAGGAAAGCACCGTCCAAACTACCAAAAGAGTTCGCAGGAAATCCGCCGGACGCTTCCGATAAAATTCCGATATCGTTCAACGACTGGCGTGCCGAAGGTGGCACATCAAAACGGATGGCCAATTCCGGCTCTTCTGCATCCTCTTCTTCGGTTGCGCTTTCGTCCTCCGTCACAGATGTCGCAGAAGTTGTGCCAACGGGCGATGCGGTGCCATTGGGCGCTGGTCGGCCCGTTACGGGTGTCGGCGGAGGGGCAGGATCGCCAAAGCCTTCCGGAAGCAAGGATTCAGGTCCCTGCTGCCCGAGCGCAGGCAAAGAAAATACCAAAACCAGAGCGCTGGCAACCAAAAGGCCGCTTTTTGAAATCTTGTCAGTCAATGATGCGAACCTGTTTCCATATCTGCGAGCAGTAACGCGGTATGTCCCATTATCATCCGTTGCCATTGCCGCAACCCTCACCAGAGAATAGCAAGCCTATGCCCCGTGCGGCAACCGATAGAAACCGCAAAAACGGAATTTCACGCAACTATGCGACTTTATACAACTTATTGTCCTGTATTTACCACGAAAATTCCTAAAGTGGCAAACTGCTTTCGGCTGACGCCAAGGCAATATATAGGCCATTTTGTCATGGCTGAACTTCACCCACCCAAAAAACCAAAATATGGCCTGCAGGCGGCATTGGTCATTAATCGTCCTGTGGTGCTTGTCGGGATGATGGGTGTCGGCAAAACTAGCATCGGAAAGAGGCTTGCCGCCCGCCTAGGCACAGCCTTTGTTGATGCCGATGACGAAATTGAAAAGGCAGCGGGCCTCTCGATTACAGAAATATTCGCGAAATTTGGCGAGGAATATTTTCGAGATGGTGAACGCCGCGTGATTGCCCGGCTTATCGAAGGCGAACCTAAGGTCATCGCGACAGGCGGCGGCGCTTTCGTCAATGACGATACCCGCGCACTAATCTTGGAACGCGCAACGTCGATCTGGCTTAATGCCGATGTGCAGGTACTTGCCGACCGTGTGTCGCGGCGCAACCACCGCCCTTTGTTGAAAGGCAAGGATCCAGTGGCTGTACTGACTGAGCTTGGCAAGGTCCGTAACCCCTTATATGCCGCTGCCAATCTCCATATTCGCAGCGACACTTCGCCGCATATGCGGACCGTTGAAAACATATTAAAGGCCCTCGCCGCATGACCGTGATATCCGTCGATCTGTCTAACCGACCTTATGACATACATGTCCGCGCCGGGTTACTGGGCGATGTCGGCGCTATCTTAAAGCCTTATGCCCGCGTCAGCCGCTTGCTTGTGGTTACAGACGAAAATGTTGCGCAAGCCGTTCTGCCACAATTTGAAACCATATTGCGCGGCGCAGGTATTTCATGCGCAACGTTCACTCTACCAGCGGGCGAAACGGGAAAAAGCTGGACGCAACTAGAGCAACTCACAGATTGGTTACTGGAACAGCATGTGGAACGCAGCGACCATATCATCGCGCTGGGCGGCGGCGTGGTTGGGGACATTACGGGCTTTGCCGCGCATATCATCAAACGCGGCTGCGCCTTTGTGCAGATACCTACGACCCTGCTTGCTCAAGTCGACAGCAGCGTTGGGGGCAAGACCGCCATCAATAGCGCGGCGGGCAAAAATCTGGTCGGGGCATTTCATCAGCCGACTTTGGTGCTCATCGACCCGCAATTGCTTTCAACCCTGCCAACCCGTCAACTCGCGGCAGGATTTGCCGAGGTGGTTAAATACGGCCTGATCGACGACAGGGCATTTTTTGACTTTTGTGCAGATAATCTCGACAGCTTTTTTGACGGGGACCCTGACATCCGCGCACAGGCCATCATTCGGTCCGTACAGTCCAAAGCGCGGATCGTTGCCGCCGACGAAACCGAACGCACCGGCACGCGCGCATTGTTGAACTTGGGCCACACTTTTGGCCATGCACTGGAGGCCGATACAGGTTTTTCCGACCGGCTATTTCATGGCGAAGCGGTCGCGGCTGGCATGGCCTTGGCGTTTCGATACTCGGTGCGGCTGGGCCTATGCCCCGCAGAAGATGCGCAACGTGTCACCCAACTTCTGCAACGCGCTGGTCTGCCTACGACACTATCCGAAGCCGGTGTAACCGCCAATGGCGCGGCATTGGTCGACTATATGCGGCATGATAAAAAAATGAGCGCGGGGACGCTGCCCTTCTTGCTCGCGCGCGGTATCGGGCAGACATTTTTGTCCAAAGATGTCGCGCTGGATGACGTCGCCACATTTTTAGACAGCGAAGTTTAATCGTCCGCAATCAGAAAGTCGTCGGAGCCATCGCCACCGAAGCTGTGACGCCTTCCGGCATGCATGTCCCCGCTGGTGAACTGTGCATTTAGGCGGCTGCGGTCACGCCGCCGGAATTCCAAGATAATGTCGTGGATCTTAGCACGATCCGTACCAAAATATTTCAACGCGTCAGCAGACATCCGGATGGAAGATTCAAACACTTCACGCATGATGCTGATGCCGTCGTCTTGCATCAACAACAAGGCTTGCTGCCGGTCGTAAGCCCGCACGAACAATTTTGTGCGCGGGAATGTTTCGCGCACGGGCATCAACGATTCTGCGGTCATATACCGGTCGTCAATGCAGAAGAATATTGCCTGCGCATCTTCGCCCCCTGCCCTTTGGAGCAAGTCGACACGCGTGCCATCGCCATAAAAGACCTTGAAGCCAAAGTCCCCGCTACGATCGATAGTCTGCGGGTTGATATCAATCAACGTCACCGAACGCCCTGCGGCGTGCATGATCTGCGATACCTGCTGCCCGAAACGTCCATGTCCGACGATTATGACATTGGCTTGCGCAGCCAATTCCGGGTCATCCAACTGAACATCACCCTTGACCTTTCGCGCCGCAAGCTTGCCCGCAAAGATCATGAGAAACGGCGTGGTGGCCATGGACAAGGTTACGACTGCACCGAAAAGGCTCGCGGCTTCGGGTTCAATCAACAGGGCACTCTGCGCGGCGGCAAATAGCACAAAGGCAAACTCACCACCCTGACTTAATAGCATCGCCATGATGAACGAAGGCGTGTTTTGGAGACCAAAAAATCGGCCAAGTGCGAAGATAATCGCAATCTTTACCGTAACCAATGCCAGCGCAAGACCCGCCACGAAAAAGGGCTGCGACAAGATGACATCAACGTCCAGTAACATGCCGACAGCCAAGAAAAACAACCCCAGCAAGATCGAACGGAATGGATCAATGTCGGCCTCCAACTCATGCCGATAGGGGGATTCCGCCAACATGACGCCCGCAACAAATGCACCCAAGGCGGGTGATACGCCAATCGCCTGCATCACCGCGGCGCTGACACAGACGGTGAATAAGCCCGTGACGATGAACAATTCGCGCTCTGAAATCTTGCCGACTAAGCGCAAGAGCGGCGACAGCAGGTAGCGTCCGGCCAGCACCAGCCCGGCAATCGCAAGCACCGCAAAAAACACAAGTGACCAGCCCTCAATCGCGCCGTCCTCCGCCGGTGCGCGCGACAAGGCGGCGACGATAGTCAGCAAGGGAACAATGGAAATGTCCTGAAACAATAAAATGGAGAAGCTTTTCTCACCATAATCGGTCTTCATACGGCCGCGCGATTGCAGCAATGGCAACACCTGCGCGGTGGAAGACAAAGCCAGTGGAAGCCCAAGGACCAAAGCCGCCTGCCAACTAAAGCTTGGCATCGCGAAATGAATGATCGCAAACATGCCAAGGCCGCACAAAATGACCTGTAACGGCCCGAACAATAGAATGTCGCGCCGTAACAGCCAAAGCCTGCTGGGCGATAGCTCGAGCCCGACGAGGAACAACAACAAGATGATGCCGATTTCGGAATAGGCCAAAATCGTCTCAGGCGAGTCGATCAATGCAAGGCCATCAGGCCCAATGGCAATACCGGCCACTAGATACCCAAGAACGGCACCAAGGCCCAGACGTCTAAAAATCAGTACGGCCAAAAGCGCCGCACCGAGCAGCACCACCCCGCCCAACATGACATCAGCGACGAGATGGTGTGATGTTTCTTCCATCAGACTTTCTCTTTGGCCTGCACGGCGGCGGCGAGGATCGCGTCATAGGGCAATAAGATCGCAGCATGGCGTGACGGATAATCACAGGCCGCAGCCAGCAAAGCGAGCTCCGGCCAGCAACTGGGCATATCGCCCGCCTGCTGCAACGCCTGCGCCACGCCATCGCGCAATTTGGCGACTTCAGTCATGGCTGTTCCAACCGCGTTTTGCGCCAAAATAGCCGCAGAAGCCTGCCCAAGTGCGCAGGCATTGGCGCGCAGGGCAAGGTCACGCAATATGCCCTCTGCGTCCATCACAACATCTGCTTGAATGCGGCTACCACATAATGGGGAACGCACTTCGGCGGTTCCATCGGGGTCAGCAAGGTGATCGCCGGCGACCAAAGACGCAGCCAACCTTAAGATATCCCGATTGTAGAGCGCGGAGTCCATCAGTTCGCGGCTTCCGCATCGCTATCAGCAGCGAGGCGTTGTTCGCGGACAAATTCGGACATGGCGTCACCGCTCGCATTGAGCAAAGGATAAGTGCGTGAACTGGTCATCCACTCGGGCCGCCCTGCGTCCGCGCCATAGACCAAATCATATCCCATCACTAACAATAGGAAGATAAGGGTCGCGATAATTAGGCCCTTGAGCATACCGAAACCAAAACCAAGAACGCGATCAATCGGGCCAAGCAACGACTTGCGCGATTTGGCGCCAATCGATTTCGCAATCCATTTACCCACGGCAAAGATCACGATGACGAGCGCCAAAAAAGCGAGCACGGCCGCGCCGGAATCCGAACCCACAACCTCCGCCAAAGCTCCCGTCGCAGGGGTATGAAACATATAAACGGCCAAGATGATGAGCACCCATGCAATCATCGACAGAGCCTCTTGCACAAAGCCGCGTAAAAAGCCGAATGCAGCCCCGCTACCCAGCAAAAACAGGACAATGATATCTAGTGCCGTCATCTAATCCTGTTGTCCTTATGACCCAAACGCGTTGTGATTAACCTGCGGAAGGCGTCTTATGTTGATGCCCTAATAATCATTCAAAGCGAATTTAGGAGCGTCCCAGCATATGGTCAACGAGATTGGCAAGCGTGCGGAACTCTTGCGTTGAAATGCCCGCCTGACCTTTCACCGATGGCGGGACCAATGCGCGGCCAAAGCCAAGCTTCGCCGATTCCTTCAGTCGCAACGCACCATGCGCGACAGGACGGATTTCACCCGACAAGGCCACTTCGCCAAAAAGAACCCCATCAGACGGCAATGGGCGTTCGGACAGCGCCGAAACCAACGCCGCCGCCACCGCAAGATCGGCAGCGGGATCGGAAATGCGATAGCCACCCGCAATGTTGAGATAGACCTCAGCGGTTGAAAAGCTGAGCCCACATCGCGCCTCAAGCACCGCCAATATCATTGCTAGACGGCCACTGTCCCAGCCAACAACGGCGCGGCGCGGTGTTGCTCCACTTGATAGCCTTACAGTCAGGGCCTGAATTTCGACCAAAACTGGCCGCGTCCCCTCCAACGCCGGAAAAACCGTTGCGCCCGTAACCTGTTCAGCCCGATCGGTCAGGAATAATGCGCTGGGGTTGCCAACCTCGGTCAGCCCCTCTTCTACCATCGCAAAAACACCGATTTCGTCCGTCCCGCCAAAGCGGTTTTTGGACGCCCGCAAGATACGATATTGGTGGCTGCGTTCGCCTTCGAACGACAATACCGTATCGACCATATGTTCGAGCACGCGTGGTCCGGCAATCGTTCCATCCTTGGTGACATGACCGACGAGCATCAACGCCGTGCCGCGTTCCTTGGCAAAGCGGATAAGCTCTTGGGCGGATGCGCGGACTTGGCTGACGGTGCCCGGCGCGCCTTCGATGAGGTCGCTGTGCATGGTCTGAATAGAATCGATGACCAATAAAGCGGGCGGCGCACCTTGGGACATCGTCGTCAATATGTCGCGCACAGAGGTTGCGGCGGCAAGCTGCACTGGCGCATCGCCCAGGCCAAGCCGGCGGGCCCGCAAGCGCACTTGGTCGACCGCTTCTTCACCGGAAATATAAGCCACCGAAAGGCCGCGTCGCGCGAGGTTTGCGGCCGCTTGCAATAGCAAAGTCGACTTACCAATGCCGGGATCTCCGCCCAGCAAGGTCGCCGAACCCGGCACAAGGCCGCCACCCAAGGCGCGGTCAAATTCGGCTATGCCTGTCGAGGCACGTTCCGGCAGCTTGATGTCGGTGTTCAATCCGGACAATTCGACCGCGCGGCCGCCCGCGTGCAAATGATGCTTTAGCTCAAAAACAGTGGCTTTGGCCTCTTCCGCCAAGCTGTTCCATTCGCCGCAATCGTCGCACTGCCCCTGCCAGCGGTTGGATTCCGAACCGCATGCCTGACACACATATCTGCGCTTTGCCTTTGCCATGGCCCATGATTAACAGAACAAATCAAGAACTCAAGACATAAGTGCGCCGTATCAGCGCTTGCGTGGGACGCAGCCTAATGCCACATCATGGCTATGCGCGAAAAAGAACTCAGGGTGGCGCTTATTTGCTATGGCGGGGTCAGCCTTGCCATTTACATGCATGGTGTCACGCGCGAGATTTGGCACATGGTCCGCGCGAGCCGCGCTTTTCATGACGGCACACCACCAACCCGGCGTAGCGAAATTGTCTATCACGACCTGCTCACGGAAATGTCGCGGGTTAGTAACGTAAAGCTGCGGGTTTTGACAGACATCATTGCGGGGTCAAGCGCGGGCGGCATCAACGGCATTTTCCTGTCGCAAGCTATCGTCACCGGCCAATCATTGGAGCCGTTGACTGACATGTGGCTGGACATGGCAGACGTCGACATATTGCTTGATCCGGACGCCCGCCCGCTGTCGCGCTTCACCAAATTTTGGGCGACGCCCATTGCTTGGATGATCTTGCGCCGGCGCGGTGGCGCAGTTGAACAAACCGTTGCGAAGGAAGCGCAGGAGGAGGTCGCGACCAAATTGTCGCGCTTTATCCGTGCGCGCTGGTTTGCGCCGCCCTTTGGCGGGAATGTATTTTCAAAATTGTTGCTCGACGCATTGAACATAATGGCCAAGAGCGAAATAGAGCCACCGCTTTTACCCGAAAACCAGCCGCTAGATCTGTTTGTCACCGTAACCGATTATTATGGCCATGATCGGGTGCTGCGCCTCAACAGCCCGGAAGAAGTCACCGAATCCGAACATCGCATCACCGTTGATTTTTCAACGCGCGGACGAACGGGGCTTGCCGACATTCCCGAGCTGATTTTTGCAGCGCGCGCAACGGCCAGTTTTCCGGGCGCTTTCCCGCCATTTTCGGTGCGTGAACTTGATCGCTTGCTGGCGCGGGAAAATGTCCCATGGCTTGGTCGATCTGCATTTTTGAAACGCATATTGCCGCAGCAATTTGCCGCCAATGCCGCCGAAGATACGATGTTAATCGACGGCTCGGTATTGGCCAATGCGCCGTTTAACCAAGCAATTTCCGCCTTGCGCAACCGGCCAGCGCGGCGCGAAGTGGACCGCCGCTTTGTCTATATCGACCCAAAACCGGGCCACCCCAGTTTCCGATTTGGCAAACGCAATGCGGACGGCTCCGCCGAGATACCACGCAAGCCACCGGGGTTTTTCTCGACGATATTGGGGGCGACATCCAACATTCCGCGTGCGCAGCCCATTCG
The DNA here is from genome assembly GCA_027488785.1 of Sphingomonadales bacterium. Lineage (GTDB taxonomy): Bacteria > Pseudomonadota > Alphaproteobacteria > Sphingomonadales > Sphingomonadaceae > Sphingorhabdus_B. Next base: position 15,856 of record JAIYAY010000006.1, read on the forward strand.
GGACAGTCTTGAAAAAATCACGGGCCGCTCGGAACGTATTGAACGGATGCAACGCGTCATCGATAGCTTGCGGAATGAGGTGGAAGATACCGTCGAGGCGCTGCTGGGCAAGACGTGGTTCCTGACCCAGCCAACCACCAGACGTATGCAAAAATGGCGGCATTCGGCGCAGGAGAAGGCGATTGTTACTGCCGGCTTTGGCTATCGTGCCTATAACCATCTCAAAATCGCCGGCGTTGTTGACGATATTGTCGCCACCGCGCGACGCAGCTTGCCCGACGCATCAAGCGCGTTTTTCCGGGACTTGCGCGCCGCGCTTTGGAGCGAAGTCGGTGCCCGTGACCTCGACCATATGCCACCGCATAAGGGCAAAGCTACCGCGCGCCAAATTGCCTTTTTCCGCGCACATGACCTGCGTTTCCGTATACGACGCTTGCGTTTTCTGGCCCGGCATCTGACCGAACAGGTCGAAAATGTCATCGACATGCCGGATGATGATATCGCCAAAATGCGCGATGCCATTTACAATTGCCTCGCTTTGTTTCTCGATCTGGAAACGGCGGAGTTTTTAGGCGTAGATTTCGCAATCGCAGCCAAATCTGGCATCGATGATCCCGCAGGCTTGATCGACCAGCTCGCGGTACAGCGCGATCTGGTGCGCACCGATGCCAAGGTCGATAAAATATTGTGCGATGCCATGCTGACGCTGCCTGTTGCAGCACGCCGGACCATGCTGCTCGGTTATTTGGGCTATGCGCTCTATGACATCGCCACCCTACCCTTGTTGCAGGATGAGGGCTTTGACGAATTTGACCCTGTTAAGGTCGACCGCATTTCCCCCGACGACTGCGCATCCATCCGAACTGGCGGTACGGCTGCGACATTAAAGGGCATAGAGTTCAACAATTTCGGGGCGTTTTTTAGCCGCGCCTATCGGGAAAACGACTATTTATGGGGCCGTTTGCATGGCGCGGAACGGATGATCGATATTCTGATATCATCCCTACCGCCAGGCCATGCATTTTCAGCGGACCGCGCGCAAAGTTACAAAAAACGCGCGTTTCACGCGATATTGGATGAGGAACAGGATCGGCTGACGCATATCCAGCCCCTGATCATGTCCTTACGGACCGAGGTGGACCAGATACACAGCTGATCCCCTCCTGCACCCAAACTTAATCTGTGATGTCGTCCCAAATGCTTTTCAGCTTGTCAAAAAAGCCCGTTGATTGCGGACATTCTGCCCCGGTTTCGGTTTCGCGGAACTCGCGCAAAATTTCCTTCTGCCGCGCAGATAGCTTTGACGGCGTTTCAACGTCGATTTGGATAACCATATCACCGCGACCACGCCCTTGCAGCACGGGCATACCTGCCCCGCGCTGGCGAAGCTGTTTGCCCGACTGTATGCCCTCTGGAACGACGATAATGTGTTCGGCACCATCGAGGCCAGGGATGCGGATTTCGCCACCCAGCGCGGCTGTGGTGAAGCTTACGGGCACACGGCAGAACAATGTCGTGCCATCGCGTTCGAACACCTTGTGGCGCGACAGATGGATGAAGATGTATAGATCACCTGCCGCGGCGCCATTTGGCCCAGCTTCGCCTCGACCAGCAACGCGAATGCGCGTGCCTTCGTCGACGCCAGGCGGAATATTGACGGCGATGGTCTTGCGTTCATCCGCCCGACCTTCACCACCGCAAGCCCGGCATGGAGACTCAATCACTTCACCGCGACCGTGACACGTCGGGCATGTGCGCTCGACCACAAAGAAACCTTGCTGTGCGCGCACTTTGCCATGACCAGCGCACAGGTTGCAGCGACGTTTACCAGACCCCGGCGTCGCGCCCGTGCCTTCACAAGTTCCGCATGCGGTAGCGACATCGATCGTGATTTCCGCTTCCTTGCCGTGGAAGGCCTCATCGAGCGATATTTCAAGGTCATAGCGTAAATCTGCACCACGCGCAGGGCCACGCTGGCGGCCACCAAAGGCGTCGCCAAAAAAGCTTTCGAAGATATCGGAAAAATCACCAAAGCCCCCGCCGCCTTGGCCACCGCCGGCGCCCATGCCGCCATTTTCAAATGCTTCTTTGCCATAACGGTCATAAGCTGCACGCTTTTGCGGGTCTTTCAGGACGTCATAAGCTTGGCTCACCGCCTTAAATTTAGCTTCGGATTTGTCGCAACCCGGGTTGCGGTCGGGATGACATTCCATCGCGATCCGGCGATACGCGGTTTTCAGCGTCTTCTCATCCGCTGTCCGCTCGACTTCTAACAATTCATAATAATCAATGTCGAGATTCATGAACGACTAACCCCCCGGTCTTTCCGACCGTCGCTGCGTTTCGGCGGCGACAGTCGGAAATAAGCAACATCAGTCTTTCTTGTCGTCTTCGACTTCGGAGAATTCGGCATCCACGACATTATCGTCTGCTGGCGCTTCTTCCGATCCGGCATCTGCTGATGCACCGGCGGCTTGCTCTTCCTTGTAGATCGCTTCGCCAAGCTTCATCGCGACTTGGGCCAAGGCGCTAGCCTTTTCCTTCATCGCTTCTACATCCCCGCCTTCGATAGCAGTCTTGGTTTCAGCCACAGCCGCTTCGATCTCGCCCTTCAATGCGGCATCAATCTTGTCGCCATGCTCTTCCAACTGCTTCTCGGTGGAGTGGACAAGGCTTTCTGCATTGTTCTTGGCTTCTGCCGATTCACGACGCTTCTTGTCTTCTTCGGCAAAGGCTTCGGCATCGCGGACCATCTGTTCAATATCCGCATCAGACAAACCGCCCGATGCCTGAATTTTGATCTGCTGTTCCTTGCCTGTGCCCTTATCTTTGGCTGTAACGCTGACCAGACCATTGGCGTCAATGTCGAAAGTCACTTCAACTTGCGGCACGCCCCGCGGCGCAGGTGGGATGCCGACCAAGTCAAAATTGCCAAGCAGCTTGTTATCCGCGGCCATTTCGCGCTCACCTTGGAACACGCGAATGGTTACGGCATTCTGATTATCTTCGGCCGTCGAATAGACTTGGCTCTTTTTCGTCGGGATTGTCGTGTTACGGTCAATCATACGGGTGAATACGCCGCCCAGCGTTTCGATACCCAAGGACAATGGCGTCACGTCGAGCAACAACACATCCTTGACGTCGCCCTGCAAAACGCCCGCCTGAATGGCTGCGCCCATGGCAACAACTTCATCAGGGTTCACGCCAGTATGCGGTTCCTTGCCAAAGAAATTCTTCACGACGTCGCGTACCTTGGGCATGCGGGTCATGCCGCCGACCATCACGACTTCATCAATGCCATCGGCCTTGATACCCGCATCGGCTAAAGCCTTTTTGCAAGGCTCCAACGTGCGCTTGATCAGGTTGTCGACCAGTTTCTCAAGGTCGGCACGGGTGATGGTTTTCACAAGGTGCTTTGGACCATTTTGGTCCGCGGTGATGAATGGCAGGTTGACTTCGGTCGTCTGTGTGGACGACAATTCAATCTTCGCCTTTTCCGCTGCTTCCTTCAAACGTTGCAGCGCCAGCTTGTCCTTAGTCAGGTCAATGCCTTCAGCCTTGTTGAAATCGGCTGCCAGATGCTCGACGAGCACGCTGTCGAAATCTTCACCGCCCAAGAATGTATCGCCGTTGGTCGACTTCACTTCGAACACGCCATCGCCGACTTCGAGGATCGAAATATCGAACGTGCCGCCGCCAAGGTCATAAACCGCGATGGTTTTATTCTCATCCTTGTCCATGCCATAAGCAAGCGCTGCAGCGGTTGGCTCGTTAATGATACGCAGCACTTCAAGGCCGGCAATCTGGCCCGCATCTTTCGTTGCCTGACGCTGGGCATCGTTGAAGTAAGCGGGAACGGTGATGACCGCTTTCGTGACGGTTTCGCCTAAATAAGCTTCCGCCGTTTCCTTCATCTTTTGCAAGGTGAAGGCCGAAATTTGTGAGGGCGAATATTCTTCGCCGCCTGCCTTAACCCAAGCATCGCCGGTCTTGCCCTTGACGATGCTGTAAGGAACAAGGTCCATGTCTTTCTTGGTCAATGGATCGTCGAAACGGCGGCCGATAAGGCGCTTCACCGCATAAATGGTGCTTTCCGGATTGGTGACCGCCTGACGCTTGGCTGGCTGGCCGATCAAGCGCTCTCCGTCCTTAGCAAAGGCCACGATCGATGGCGTTGTCCGCGCGCCTTCAGCATTTTCGATGACCTTAGGCTTGCCGCCGTCCATTACCGCAACGCAGCTGTTTGTTGTGCCCAAGTCGATACCAATAACTTTAGCCATAAAAACTTACCCCGAAATTTTAAAAATTGAACTTTACCCTGTCCCGTTTCGCACCAGCCCTATCAGGCACTGGGGTTCCGCATAACGTGACGTTGTAGCGGCGATATAGGTGCCAATTCTCTTGGCACAAGACTTCGGCGTTCCTAGATAGGGAAAAAGTTAAGTGAAAACTCTGTATAAGGTGGGCGCAACAGAGCGCACACCTCACAGCAAAAGGAGCACGTTATGAACCGACGTATATTTACATTCAGCGCCGCAGCGGCGGCCCTTTTGCTGGGCGCATGTGGCCCGACACCCCAGTTAAAGGTGAAAGAAGCGGTGCTGACTTTATCGCCCGTCGACAACAACCCGTCGGCCATGCATTTCAACGTCTATGGCGGGCCAGAGGATGTGCATTTACTGCGCGTAAGTTCACCATCGGCGGTTCGCGTTGAAATGCATGATGTCACAGTAGATGCAAAAACCGGCGCCGTGAACATGGCGCCTATGGACCGCGTACTCATCCCAGCTGGGGAGAAAGTCGCCTTCAAAAAAGGCGGCAAGCATGTGATGATGTGGGGCGTCAACCTCATCCCCCGGCGCTTGGGCGTGATTGAAACTGAATTTCTTTTTTCGAATAATGTCCGCATATTGGTAAAGGCGCGCGTGCAGGAAATCGACGGCAGCGACCCGGATGAGAAGAAAGCCATTGATAGCTGAAGGGCGCGGGCTGGAAACAGAGCGGCGCAAGACGCAATTGTTTCATAATGCCCCCCAACTTCGTCATCCTGAACTGGTTTCAGGATAACAAGCAACGTTGAGGCGTTATCCTGAAACAAGTTCAGGATGACGCTTGTTGTTTCAGGATGACGCTTGTTGTTTCAGAATTACCGCGTTTTAATGTTCTAACGGCAGCAGTCCAAGCCGCGCGCGCATCGACCAACGCACGAGCATCAGCACGGCGACAATGCCAAGTCCAGTCGCCAAGCCGACCCAGATGCCAACGCCGTTCCAACCTTGGTAAAATGCCAGCCACGCGCCAACACCGATGCCCACCACCCAATAGCCGAAGGCCGCGAACAGCATAGGCACGGTGGTATCATGTAATCCACGCAGCATGCCCGCGCCGACGACTTGCGCACCATCGACAATCTGGAACAAGGCCGCAATGGCCAGGAAGCTGACGGCGAGTTGCACCACCTCTGCATTGATCGCAGCATCGCGGTCGATGAACAGCGCAATCAGCAATTCTGGTGACATCCATATCAGCATTGCCATAGCCGCCATGAACCCCGTTCCCATGACGAAACTGGTCCAACCGGCGCGGCGGATTAGCGCAAGATCGCGCCGGCCATAGCCAATACCCACACGCACTGTTGCGGCCTGCGCAAGACCCATCGGCACCATGAAAGTAACGCTTGCAACCTGTAGCGCGATGGCGTGCGCTGCGACCGAGGCGGTATCAATTAACCCCATGAGCATGACCGCAACGCCAAACACGCTGCCTTCCAAACCCATTGTCACGCCAATCGGCAAGCCCAGTTTCCACAGCGCCCGAAAACGCGGCCAATCGCTACGCCACCAACGCCCAAACAGATGATATCTCCGGAATTTAGGATGGTAAGTGATGACCGCAACCATGCCCAAAAACATGAATATATTGGCCAAAATACTACCAATACCAGCGCCGATTATACCCAGTGCTGGCACACCCAGCTTCCCGAAAATGAGGACATAGTTGAATGCCGCATTGGCAAAAACGCCCAATATGCCGATGACCAGCGACCATAAGGGCTGCTCCAGCGCCGACAGAAAATTACGCGCGATAATCAGCCACAAAAATGGTAGAATTGACCACATATAGGCGCGGACATAGCTTTGCGCCTTGACCGCAAGTTCTGCTTGCTGACCAAGCGTCAGCAATATGGCCTCTGTCTGCCACAAGATCAGCCAGATCGGGATCATGATCGCCACCGCAACCCACAATCCTTGCCGGAATGTGCGGCGGATATCGCGCACCGAATGCGCCTTTGCGCCGCGCTCGCTTGCCATCATCGGCGCGGTCGCAGTGACAAGGCCCATGCAGAAAATCGCCGCCGTCATACAAAGGTTGAAACCCAATGACGCCGCCGCCAATTCAGTTGGCCCGAGCCAACCCACCATCACAACGTCGGTCGCGCCAATCAATGACATCGATAGATTGGTCAGGATCAACGGCCATGCAAGCGACAAGGTCGCGCGAAGTTCATCGCGCCAAGGGGGCTGATGGCCCGAGGAAACTGCCGTTGCGGTCATATAACGGGATCGATAGCCGAGCGCGTTCCGTTAGACCACCCCCGGCGTAATGGTCATGATGTGGACGAACTTACTCCGCTGCCTTTGCTACCCCAACCAAAGCCGGGCGCAACAAACGGTCTTTAATCATATACCCTGCCTGCATTTCGGCGACGATGGTACCGGGTTCGGCATCGGCGCTGGGAATTTCAACCATCGCCTGATGCTGATTGGGATCCAATGGCATACCCATTGCAGCAATGCGCGTGATGCCGTTTTTGGCAAAAACACTGTCCAACTCGCGGCCCGTCGCTTCAAGGCCGATGACGAGCGGTTTCATTGCCTCACTCTCCCGCATTTCAGCGGGAATTGCTTCCAATGCGCGCGACAGATTGTCGGACACCGACAGCACATCGCGGGCAAAACCTGTCGCGGCATAAGCGCGTGCGTCTTGCGCCTCTTTCTCCATACGGCGACGCACATTCTGCGTTTCGGCCTGCGCGTATAAAACGTCTTGCTGTGCCGCAGCGAGCGCTTCTTCCAACGCCGCAATCTGCGCATCGGCAGTATCTGTCTCTTCTGGCGTATCGCTCTTCATATGCTCTGGCACGCCTTCAAGTTCTTGTTCTACAGCAGGATCGGCTGCGGCTGATTTCTTCTCTGTCATAAACCTGATTAACCCAATTACGTTGCGACTTTGTGGTCGTTTGTTGCTGCTTGCATATAGAAAGCAATTTTATTTCATCAACCCGCGCATCATTTAGGCCGGCCTAATTAAACGGCTCAGCGCCTGCGCGGTAAAGTCCACCATGGGCACAATACGCGCATAATTAAGGCGCGTCGGGCCAATCACACCGATCACGCCAACCACCTTCCCACCTGCCTCCCGATAGGGCGCGGCGATGACCGACGATCCTGAAAGCGAGAAAAGATTATTTTCAGAACCAATGAATATCCGCGTTGACTGCGCCTCACGCGCGCTGTCGACCAGCCGTGCAATTTCCTCTTTGCTCTCAAGCTCGTCCAGCAATTGCCGGACACGGTCGAGGTCGGCTGCGGCTGCTTCGTCGATCAGGTTCGATTGCCCACGCACGATAAGCACTGGCCGGTCATTCGCATCGAGCGACCAGATCGCCAGCCCATCGCGCACCAGTTTTTGGCTGGCCACGTCAAGCTCCGCCTTCTCGGCGCGAATTTCGCTGTCGAGCCGTTCCAAAGCTTCGGAAAGCGTCAACCCCGACAGGCGAGCGGAGATATAATTCGCGGCCTCCGATAGCATGGATTCGCTAATCGCCGGGTCAATCGACACCAGCCGATTTTCAACGCTGTTGTCGGAACCAACCATGATCGCAAGCACTTGTGACGGCGACAGACGCGCAAAGCTAAATGCCTTTAGGACCGCGTCACGTTTTGGCACCAACACGATACCGGCACATGCAGACAGGCCCGACAGAACCGAGGTCGCCGCCGCCAGCGCCTCTTCAATCGGCCCATCGCCCCGTATCTGCGATTCAATCGCGCGTTGCTCCTCAGCCGATGGCGCCGCCGATTGCATCATGCCGTCCACGAAAAGACGTAGACCGCTTTCGGTTGGCACCCGGCCGGCACTGGTATGTGGAGAGGCGAGATAGCCAGCCTCCTCCAGATCCTGCATGACGTTGCGGATCGAGGCAGGCGATAGGTTTAACCCAGCAAATTTGGACACTGTCCGCGATCCAACCGGCGCGCCATTATCCAGATAGCTTTCCACCACCATACGGAAAATGATGCGTGTTCGGTCATTCAATTCATGGATGGGTGTTTGGTTCACCGCGACAGTGTAGCGCAGCGCGCACTTGCAAAGCAAGCGGGGCAGGCTATGGCAGCCCCTTACCCATTATCAGGAGACTATCATGCGTCCTTCCGGCCGTGCGCCAGACGAAATGCGGGCCATTTCGATTGAAACCCATTTTACCAAACATGCCGAGGGCAGCTGCCTTATCGGTTTTGGTGACACCCGCGTTCTGGTCACCGCCAGCGTCGAAGATCGCATTCCACCATGGTTGCGCGGCAAGGGTGAAGGCTGGGTCACGGCGGAATATTCGATGCTCCCCCGCGCCACGCATACGCGCAGCCAGCGTGAAGCAGCCAAGGGCAAGCAGTCTGGACGGACACAAGAAATTCAACGCCTTATTGGACGTTCTTTACGTTCTGTCGTAGATTTAAAGAAATTGGGTGAAAACCAAATCACCGTCGATTGCGACGTGTTGCAAGCCGATGGCGGTACACGCACCGCCGCGATTTCGGGCGCTTGGGTTGCCTTGCGGCTTGCTGTCAATAGCCTGCTCGCGTCAGGGGCGATCAAGGAAGATCCCATCAGCGGACGGGTTGCTGCTGTGAGCTGCGGCATCTTCAAAGGCACGCCCGTTTTGGATCTTGATTATATCGAAGATTCTGACGCCGATGCCGATGCGAATTTCGTTCTAATCGAAGGTGGCCAGATTGCCGAAGTGCAAGCCACTGCCGAAGGCGCGACCTATGACGAAGAAGGCCTGCTACGTTTGCTCCGCCTTGCGCGCATGGGGACCGACCGAATTTTCGCGGCGCAGGCCGACGCGGTTAAGTAAGGATCTGTCGCCTCAGCACAGGCTGGGGCGACGGACTTTATAGTTAGAGGTAAGCGTTATGAATCACCGCAAACTCGAACCTGGTAGGCTGGTCATCGCCAGCCATAATGCTGGTAAGGTCCGCGAGATCCGTGCCTTGCTTGCACCTTTTGGCATTGAACCCATCTCCGCTGGCGAACTTGGCCTGCCGGAGCCCGAAGAAACCGGCACCAGCTTTGCCGAAAATGCTTTGTTGAAGGCCCATGCCTCCGCGCAAGGGGCGGGCCTACCTGCCCTTGCCGACGACAGCGGGCTATGTGTTTCTGCCTTGGGCGGTGCGCCGGGGGTCTACACCGCCGATTGGGCGGAAAAGCAGGTATTCGAAGGCGGACCCGGGCGCGACTGGTATATGGCGATGGGCAAGGTTGAGGGCAAGCTGTCCGAACTTGGCCCCAATACTGACCGGAGCGCCTATTTCGTCTGCACCTTGGCGCTTGCATGGCCCGATGGGCATCAGGAAATTTTCGAAGGCCGCGTGCAGGGCAGCCTGACATGGCCGCCACGTGGGTTGCTTGGCTTTGGCTATGACCCTGTGTTCGTGCCGGATGGCCGCAGTGAGACCTTTGCCGAACTCAACCCACAAGAAAAACACGCGATGAGCCACAGGGCGGACGCATTCCGCAAATTGGTCGCGGCTGTATTCTCCTGAGCCAGGAGATTTGGTGACGACCCCCCTCGCCCTTTACATCCATTGGCCATTTTGCGTTTCCAAATGCCCATATTGTGATTTCAATAGCCATGTTCGCGACACGGTGGACGACGCAGCGTGGTGTGCGGCGTTGCTGGCGGATATGGCGCATGAGGCAGCGCTGACGTCGGAACGTAAGCTCACCTCTATTTTCTTCGGCGGGGGCACGCCATCGTTGATGCCGCCGTCCACCGTTGCCACACTCATTAACGCGGCGGAACGGCATTGGGGCTTTGCGGACGATATTGAGATCACGTTGGAAGCGAACCCGTCTTCGGTAGAGGCAGCACGCTTCGCGGACCTCGCGGCGGCAGGTGTCAACCGCGTATCGCTCGGGCTGCAGTCGCTGGATGATGCCGCGCTGACGTTTCTGGGACGCGCGCATTCAGTTGCGGAAAGCTTGGACGCGCTAACCATTGCACAACGTCATTTCACCCGTGTGAATATCGACCTGATTTATGCGCGGCCTGATCAGACCGCATCCCAGTGGGAAGCGGAGCTGCAACGCGCTTTGTCCTTTGGCACCGACCATATGTCCCTGTACCAGCTTACTATCGAGCCGGGCACGCGCTTTGAAACTTTGGTGCGCACGGGCCATTTTATCCCTGCCGATGATGATGATGCCGCAACATTATATGAATTGACCCGAGATATGACATCGGCCGCAGGCATTCCGGCCTATGAAATCAGCAACCATGCCCGCCCTGGCAGCGAAAGCCGCCATAATTTAAGCTATTGGCGCTATGATGATTATATCGGCATTGGCCCCGGCGCCCATGGACGGCGGCTGAACGTGGCAACCCAGCGCCATAAAAAGCCGGAAAATTTCCTGTCAGCCGTCGAACGTAACATCCACGGTATCAGCAGCGAAGAGCATCTTGATGCAGCGACACGCGCGACTGAAAGCTTGTTGATGGGATTGCGGCTGGCGGAGGGGATTGACCTTGGCCGGCTATCACATCGGACGGGCATCGCCGCCACCGACTTGCTGGACATGGATGCGGTCGATAAAATCGCGCAGCTCGGCCTGATCACCCGCACTGACAACCACGTCACCGTCACGCCACAGGGTATGCCGTTGCTTGATGCCATCTTGCCGCAGATAGTAAATGTTGAGGCGGATGCCGCCGCCTGATAGCATGGTGCATATGGCGTCCTTGTTAAATGAATATCTCGCGTTCCTGACCGACAACCGCCGGATGTCGCCACATAGCGTACGCGCCTATCATGCAACGGCGGATCGGCTGGCGGGGTTTCTGCAACGGCATTGGGGCAGCGACGTCACACGCGAAACTCTGCACAAGATTTCATCGGCGGACATGCGTGCTTTTCTGGCCGACCGGCGAGGTGATGGCATCACTAACCGTTCCACAGCGCGCGAATTGTCCGCAGCGCGACATTTTTTGCGCTTTGCCTTGGGCGATGATGTGACTTTGCCAGTGATGAAAGGGCCGCGCGTGCAACGTAGTCTTCCGCGCCCCGTGAACCCGGATGATGTGCTGACACTCGCCGATGACGTCGCCGAAAATGCAAAGGATGGCTGGATCGGTGCACGCGATTGGGCGTTGCTTCTGCTGCTCTATGGCAGCGGCCTGCGCGTCAGTGAGGCGACTGGCCTGATGGGCGACATCATGCCGCTTGGCACTACGTTGCGCGTCACAGGCAAGCGCAACAAGACGCGCATCGTGCCCTTGCTGGAGACAGTCCGCACCGCCATTCAGGAATATCTCGCTTTGTGCCCTTATGCGACCAGTGCGGACCAGCCATTGTTTCGCGGCGCGCGCGGTGGGCCATTATCGCCCGCCTTGGTTCGCCGCGCGGTTCAAGGTGCACGCACGCGATTGGGCCTATCCGACCGGACAACGCCACACGCGCTGCGCCACAGCTTTGCCACGCATTTGCTGGCGGGCGGCGCGGACTTACGCAGTCTGCAGGAATTATTGGGCCATGCCAGCCTGTCGTCGACGCAGGTCTATACGGCCGTCGATACCGCTATGCTTTTGGATGAGTATCAGAACGCCCATCCACGGGCTTAGGACTAGGCTTCCACCGCAATAATCGCCAAACATAAGTCACGACGATGCCTGCAATCACTAGGGTCGAAACTGGCCCAAGCCATTTTTCAACATCTTCGAACTGCGACCCCAGAAAATAGCCTGCACTGGCCAAGGCCGCGGTCCATCCGGCGGTGCCAATCGTCGAGAAGATCATGAAGCGGCGAAAGGTCATGCCGAATAAGCCAGCCGGTATTGAGATCAGCGACCGCAATGTGGGCACCATGCGCGCAATCAGCACGATGATGGATCCATACGTGCGGAACAGTCTTTGGCCGCGCTCTACCTCGTCCCAATCGAGCGTCAACCAACGGCTATAGCGGTCGATGAAGACTTGCATCCGTTTTTCGCCAAATTTGACTGCCACCCAATACCAAATCCAATTTCCCAGCATCGCGCCTGCCGTGCCCGCCGCAATGGTGCCGGCCAAACTCATAGTGCCGCGTGCAGAGGATACGCCCGCCACGGTCATGATGACTTCGGACGGTATCGGCGGGAATATCGTTTCGAGCAGCATCAGAAGCGCAACGCCCCAATAATGGCCCCATTCGACCAAGCGAATGATCCAATCTTCCATGATTATTTCTCCGCCAATCTGCGTTCTATCGCATCGAGAATGCGCGCGGGTGTGTCCGTGCCGTTGAAGCGGTCAATGGCGACAATACCCGTGGGCGAAGTCACGTTGATTTCGGTTAGCCATTGTCCGCCGATGACATCGATGCCGACAAAGATCAAACCAAGCTCCTTCAAACGCGGCCCCATCGCAGCGCAGATTTCGCGTTCACGCGCTGTCAACTCGGTCGACTCCGCGCTGCCACCAACGGCCAAGTTGGACCGGAACTCGCCCTCGCCCGGACGGCGGTTGATCGCGCCTGTCACTTCGCCGTCGATCATGACGATACGTTTGTCACCCAACGCCACATCGGGCAGGAATGGCTGCACCATATGCGGTTCGGGCCATGTGCTGTTGAACACTTCAAATAAGGCGCCCAGATTGCTGCCATCTTCATCAATGCGGAAAATGGCTTTACCGCCATTGCCGTGCAGCGGCTTTACAACAACAGCGCCATGTATCTTTTGGAAGTCGCGCACTTCGTCTGCCGAACGGGTGATGATCGTCGGCGGCATATATTGCCGATAATCAAGCACCATCACTTTTTCAGGCGCGTTGCGGACGCTGGCAGGGTTATTGACCACCAATGTCTCATGCTCGATGCGTTCCAGCAAATGGGTGGCGGTGATATAGCCGACATGAAAAGGCGGGTCTTGGCGCATCAACACAACGTCAATATCCGCGCCTAAATCCAACTTCTTCGACGCGCCAAAACGATAGTGCGCACCTTCAACGCGTTGCAGGTCGTGCACCGGATGCGCCACAGCGGTGAGCCGGTCATTGGCATCGAGTGTCAGCGTGCCAACATCATAATGCCAGATATCATAACCGCGCGCCTGTGCGGAAAGCATCAACGCAAAGCTGGAATCGCCGTTAATGTTGATACCGTCCATAGGGTCCATCTGGACCGCCATTTTGATTGTCATTTCGTGCGTTCCTATCCGTGCCAGACATTTGGCAAATGCTTAGGAAAGCGCCAAGGCGCAACCATAATCACATCAATCTGCATATTTTCACATTCTTTGCCATATTTGGGCAAGAGAATTTCCGCCGCGGCGGCCACACGGCGCAACCGACTGGCGTCAATCGCCGTGGTAAGATCAACGGCTTTCGTCCGCGCCTTTACCTCGACAAAAGCAATGCTCTTTCCGCGCCGTGCGATGATATCCACCTCACCTCGCGGGGTTTTTACGCGCTTGCCCACAATCCGCCATCCTTTCAGGCGCAGGAACAAAGCGGCAATCGCTTCTCCGCGCCGTCCACGTTGTTCGGCGGCACGGCGGTTCACTTTGCCTTCAATTCCGTGGCGCGGGCATAGACGGCATTGCGCTCCAGCCCGAAACGCTTGGCAATCGCGCCTGCGGCCTTGGCGGCGGACATTGTTTCCAGCGCCTCTTTCAGCGCCGTGTCGACATCCCCCGATTCCGCCACCACCTCGTCAGCAGGCGGGCCGATGATGAGGACGATTTCGCCTTTAGGTTCCTGCGCGGCATAACGCGCTGCCAGTTCCCCTGCCGTTCCAGTAACCACCTCTTCAAACTTCTTGGTCAGTTCGCGGGCCACGGCAACTTCGCGGTCGCCATAAGTATCGGCAATGGCGGCCAAGCTTGCGGCCAGACGCGGGCCAGCTTCATAGAACACCAATGTCGCCTTGATTGGCTTAAGCTCGGTCAATGTCTCAACCCGCGCTTTGGCTTTGTTCGGTAGAAAACCTGCAAACAAAAACCGATCTGTGGGTAGGCCGCAGATCGACAAAGCCGCCGTCACCGCGCTTGCACCCGGAATTGTAAACACAGGTACGCCAGCCGCCCGTGCGGATCGGACAAGCTTATATCCAGGGTCGGAGATTAACGGCGTGCCAGCGTCCGACACCAAGGCAATCACGCCTCCACGCGCCGCAGCGACCAAGGACTCCCGCTCAACGTCTCCGCTATGGTCGTTGTAGCGGCGCATTTTCTTTTTAATGCCCAAATGATGTAGCAATTTGCCCGTCACACGGCTGTCTTCAACCGCGACTATGTCTGCGGCCTTCAAAAGGTCGATCGCCCTTTGTGACATATCAGCAAGGTTGCCGATGGGGGTCGCAACGACATATAAGCCTGATTCGAAAGTCATCGGAATATGCAGCTTTTTTCCAAGGAACCTAAAATGAGTGCATCCATTGCCGCAACGCACGCGCAGCCGCAAGCTTTAGCAGGCCAAATCAAAAAGCTGCTGGTCTTGGCGTCGCTTGTCCTGCTGGCTGCATGTAGCACGGTCCCGCGTAGCAAGGCGCCTGTGATAGTGGAACCGTCCGACGGCATGCACCGTGTCGCGCTCTTGCTGCCGGTAACTGGTCCTGACGCCGATGTAGGACAATCAATTGCCAATGCGACGGCCCTCGCGCTGGCAGATACCAAAGTCACCAACATCCGCATGGTCACCTATGATACGGGCCTGGGTGTAGCTGCCGCGACGCAGCGCGCTATTGCCGATGGAAATAAGGTCATCTTGGGCCCCTTACGCAGTGACAATGTGATTGAGGTCGCAGAAATTGCACGTCCAGCAGGCGTTCCCATCATCAGCTTCTCCAATGATGTCGGCGTGGCCGGACAAAATGTGTTTTTGCTTGGCCATTTACCGAACCAAGCCATTGAACGCGTGGTGCTATATGCCAAGTCAAAGGGCATGAACCGCTTTGCAGGTGTCGTGTCATCCAATGTCTACGGACAGCGTGCACAATCGAATTTGACGACAGCCGTACGCGCAGCTGGCGGTGTATTGGTGGGCATTCAGGAAACAAACGGAACGGCTGCATCTGCCGAAGCCGCCGCCCGACGCCTTTCACAAATGGGCGCTATTGATGCCATTTTAGTGGCTGACAGCGGCCGCGCGGCGATTACAACTGTGCCTGCCTTGCGCCGCGGCGGGCTTCGTACGGCCAAGATCTTGGGCACCGATTTGTGGAATATTGAAGGCACGCTTGCGGGCAGCTCGCCTATGTATGGCGCTTGGTTCGCAAGTGTATCGGACACACTCTACACCCAATATGCGACCAAATATCGTGCCCGTTTCGGCAAGGCACCTTTGCGCCTTTCGAGCCTTGGCTATGACTCGGTGCTGTTGGTGGCGCGCGTCGCGCGTGATTGGCGGCCGGGAACGCGCTTTCCTGTGGCGCAGTTGACTGATCCGCAGGGCTTCATAGGCGTGGATGGGGCGTTTCGCTTCAACCCCAATGGCCTGACCGACCGTATGCTGGAGGTGCAGGAAGTTCAGGCGGGCAAATTTGTCACCGTAAGCCCGGCGCCGTCACAGTTTGTGAAGTAAACTTAAATGTTAGAAACCCCCGCTTCACGCGGGGGTTCAAAATATAGGATCAGTGGCGGCAATCCGGGCCATGCACATGACCGCCGCCCATTTTGCGAGCCTTTTCGATCTTCTTCAACACCATCTGACGCTTTAGCCGCGATAGATGGTCGATGAACAATATGCCTTCCAAATGGTCCATTTCATGCTGCAAACATGTCGCCATCAGGCCAGTCATGACTTCTTCATGCACCTTGCCATCTAAGTCCTGCCAACGAGCGCGGATTTGGGCGGGGCGTTCCACCTCGGCATATTGGTCGGGGACGGACAAGCAACCTTCATTATACAGGCTATGCTCGTTGGACGGATCCAAAATTTCGGGGTTCACAAAAACGCGCGGGTTGCGCAGAGGCTCTTCGCCTTCCGCTTCCTCTTCTTGCAAGTCGATGACTAACAAGCGCTTTGGCACACCCACCTGTATGGCCGCCAAGCCAATGCCGGGCGCGGCATACATCGTCTCGATCATGTCATTGACGAGCGTTTTCAAATCGTCGTCGAAGCTCTCGACAGGTTTCGAAATGGTTTTCAGCCGCGGATCGGGCACTTCAAGAATAGGTAATATGGCCATGGGTCGCAAATAGGGACGGTCTTTGGATAAATCAACCGACAGGGCGTCTGGCACGCAATGCCTGCGCCAAGGTACCATCATCGAGATAATCCAACTCCCCGCCCACCGGCACACCATGCGCCAATTGCGTGAGGCGGATGGGAAATTGCTCCAATCGCTCGGCCAGATAATGCGCCGTTGTCTGCCCCTCAAGCGTGGCGTTCATCGCCAGCACCACCTCGTCAACCCCGCCCATCGCAATACGGCTGACCAATCCGTCGATGTTCAAATCCTCCGGTCGAACACCATCCAAGGCGGACAAGCGGCCGCCCAGAACATGATATTTGCCAGGGAAAAGCCGTGAGCGGTCTAATGCCCACAGGTCGGATACATCCTCCACCACGCAGATGGACCGGATGTCACGGCGCGGGTCAACGCAAATGCCACATGGGTTTCCGGTGTCGATATTGCCGCAGGTGCTGCACACCACAAGGCGCTGTTCCACATTCTGCAAGGCGCGCAAAAGCGGCTGCAACACGCTCTCCCGCTTCTTCATCAGATGCAGCACGACGCGCCGTGCCGACCGCGGGCCAAGCCCCGGTAACTTCGACAATGCTTGTGCGAGTGCGTCTATTTCTTGCGATGCCATGCGCCGGGTCTTAGGGGGCTTTTGAAAAAAGGAAAAGTGACGATGCGTCTTGCCTTCATGGGAACACCCGAATTTGCCGTGCCGACGCTCGATGCGTTGGTGGCGGCTGGGCATGATGTGGCCGCTGTCTATACGCAGCCGCCGCGCCCCGCCAATCGCGGCAAGAAGCTAACTCCGTCTGCGGTTCATCAACGTGCCGAGGAGCTGGGCTTGCGCGTGCAATCACCCCTCTCGCTGCGTCAGGAGGCTGCACAGGCTGATTTCGCTGCACTGGGTGTCGATGTAGCCATCGTCGCGGCCTATGGCCTCATACTGCCTCCAGCGATCTTGCACGCGCCTATACATGGTTGCCTGAATGTCCACGGATCCTTGCTGCCCCGCTGGCGGGGCGCTGCGCCTGTGCAACGTGCAATATTGGCGGGCGATGCCACCACGGGCGTCATGATCATGCAGATGGAGGCTGGGCTAGATACCGGCCCCGTACGCGCTACAACGGAAATCGAAATCGGGCACAAGACGACAGGCCAGCTTACCCAAGAGCTGGCGGAGCTTGGCGCCGAATTGATGGTCCGGACTTTGGCCGATTTAGAGGCATTCCCTTGTGTGGCGCAACCGGAAGTCGGCGTTACTTATGCCGCTAAGATCGAGAAGGCCGAAACGAAGCTGGATTTTTCTTTGTCCGCCGAAGCCGTCGAACGACAAATCCGTGCCTTCAACCCAGCACCCGGCGCATGGTTCGAATTTGAAGGCGAGAGATATCGGGTGTTAGCCGCCGAAATCGTCACAGCCAATGGCATGACAGGCACGATTATGGACGACCAACTTACCATCGTCTGCAACACCAACGCCATTCGCCCAACGCGCATCCAACGCGCAGGCAAACCGGCTATGCCCACCGCTGACCTGCTGCGCGGCAAGGCCATTCCCGTTGGGACAATCCTGTTATGACCCGCTTTGCGCTTACCATAGAATTTGACGGCGGCCCTTATATGGGCTGGCAATGGCAGGACCATGGCCCCTCAGTCCAAGGGGCTATCGAAGAGGCGATATTCAAAACCACCGGCGAAAAGACTTTAGTCTACAGCGCTGGCCGCACAGATGCAGGGGTTCATGCCCTTGGTATGCGGGCGCATGTCGATGTTGAAAAAGGCCTTTCAGCTTTCCGCTTGATGGAGGCCGTCAACGCCCATTTGCGTCCACACCCCATCGCTATACTGGCATGCGCGGAAGTCGCTGATGATTGGCACGCGCGTTATAGCTGCATTGGCCGGGCCTATGAATATCGTATCCTCAACCGCCGGGCCTCGCTGACTTTGGAAAAGGGTCGCGTTTGGCGCGTCGGACCGGAACTGAATGCCGATGCGATGCATGACGCGGCGCAGATACTTGTCGGCCTGCATGATTTCACGACCTTCCGCTCCACCGCGTGCCAATCCGCCAGTCCCGTCAAAACGCTCGATCGCCTAAAGGTGCGGCGCGAGGGGCAGCATGTGATTATCGAGGCAGCGGCCTTATCCTTCTTGCATCATCAAGTGCGGTCTATGGTCGGATGCCTTGTCGCCGTCGGGCTTGGTCGCTGGACGGCCGCAGACCTAAAGGCAGCGCTGGATGCCGCCGACCGATCGGCTCTGGCGGAAAATGCGCCGCCCGAAGGGCTATATTTTGTGCGCGCGTTATATCCTTAAAAATTGGTTTTCAGCCTAGGCTGAAAACAGACCGCCCTGCCCGCTTTCCCACGCCAAGAGACGACGCTTGCGTTCCAGCCCATAAGCATAGCCGCCAAGGCCGCCATCTGACCGGATGACACGGTGGCAGGGAATGAGCACCGACACAGGGTTGGCCCCATTGGCGGTGCCCGCTGCACGCACCGCATCAGGCTTTCCCACTGCCGCTGCGATCTCGGCATAATTGCGCGTTTCCCCAGCGGGTATTTGCACCAACGCCTGCCACACCGCCATCTGAAATTCAGTGCCGCTGACATCCAAGGGCAATTGGGGCATCTGCCTTGGGTTTTGTACGGCGAAGACGGCACCGTCGATCAGGGCCGAGAGCGGACCGCCTTTACCCAACAGGGTCGCGTTCGGAAAGCGGCGCTTTAGCGCGCTTTCATTTTCGTCAAACGACAGGCGGCAAATCCCTTTGTCGGTTGCGGCCAGCAACATCGGGCCAAGCGCGGTTTCAGCCACCGCCCAATATATCGACACGCCTGCGCCGCCGTTAATCCAAGCACTTGGTGTCATATTTACATTCACCCTCCGCAGGCTTGAAATAGGGCAAGCGTCCGTTCGCGCGCCAAATCGGCACTGGGTTCATGATAATCCTTGCGCCGGTCGGAATTAAAGCCGTGATTGGCGTCATAAACAAATATTTGCGCGGTCGGATGGGCCTTTTCAATAAGCGCTTCGACGCCCTCCATCGGTATGCCCGCGTCATAGCGCCCAAAATGGGCAATAGTTGCGCATTTCGGGGTTTGATCAGCATAGATCGTCGGAATGAGGCTGCCATAATAGCAGCTGGCCGCGGCGAGATCATCGCTGATCCCAGCGACGGCCCACGCGACAGAGCCGCCATAGCAATAGCCTGTGATAAACACCGGGCCTGCATCTTTCAGTGCATCGATACAATCCTGTGCATCTTTGAGCGACTGTTCGAACGGGTGCAGCTCGCGCGCTAACTCGACAGCCCGATTATAATCGGGTCCGGTATACTCCGCCTCAAACCCCGGATGCTCGCGGTCGAAAATGGCGGGAGACAAGACCTCATATCCATCAGCGGCATATTCATCGCACAATTCGCGGATATGGTCGGTCACGCCAAATATTTCCTGAACAAGGACAAGCCCACCGCGACGAACCCCCTCAGCTTCGGCATGGTAAACCGCGATTTCCGCGCCATCCGACATCGTCATGCGAATCATTTTGCCCATTGCTCTCTCCGTTTTTCCTCACTGAACTTGTTTCAGGAAAACGTCCTACCGCGGTTTGTTATCTCGAAACAAGTTGAGGATAACAATTAGCTTTACACAAGCGGCAATCGCCATCTTGCATCGCAACAAAACCCCTGCTAGGCGCGGCGCGACGCCACCAAGGGGCAACCCTCCGGTGCGGTCGGCAAGTAATTCAGTCTCACAATTTAGGAATTCGACGCGTGGATCATTCCGGCGGCACAAGCGCTAATATTCAAGCCAGTCTTGCTGGCCGTTACGCGACGGCATTGTTCGAACTGGCCCGCGACGCGAAGGCGATCGATGCCGTTGAAAAGAGCATGCGGGCGATTGCCCAAGCCGTAAACGAATCGGCTGATCTAAAAGCACTCACCAGCAACCCAGTGCTCAGCCGAAGCGATGCGAAGAAAGCCATTGCAGCTGTCGCAAAAGCCATGAAGCTTGATGCGCTGACGGCAAAGACGTTGGGCGTGCTCGCCGACAACCGCCGCTTGAACGAAACGGCCTCGGTTGCCCGCGCGTTTTCAACGCTTGCTGCGGCCCATCGCGGCGAAGTCACGGCAGAAGTAACCTCCGCCCACGCACTCAGCGCAGCACAGACCAAGGCATTATTAGCCTCCCTTAAATCACGCGTCGGCAGCACCGTCGCCATCCAGACCAAAGTCGATCCGTCACTTCTTGGCGGGCTTACCGTTAAAATCGGTAGCCAGATGATCGACAACTCCATCAAAACCCGTTTGAACACCCTCGCTAACGCGATGAAAGGCTAAGTAGCAACATGGATATCCGCGCCGCAGAAATTTCCAAGGTCATCAAGGACCAGATCGCCAATTTCGGCACCGAAGCTCAGGTTTCGGAAGTCGGCAGCGTATTGTCGGTTGGTGACGGTATCGCCCGTATTCACGGCCTCGACAATGTCCAGGCTGGTGAAATGGTCGAATTCGCCAATGGTATTCAGGGCATGGCGCTGAACCTGGAAGCGGACAATGTTGGTGTTGTTATCTTCGGTTCGGACAGTGAAATCCGCGAAGGCGACGTTGTAAAGCGTACCGGCACGATTGTGGACGTTCCCGTCGGCAAGGAATTGCTTGGTCGCGTTGTGGACGGCCTTGGTAACCCCATCGATGGCAAGGGCCCATTGAAAACCAAGCAGCGCAGCCGCGTTGAAGTGAAAGCGCCAGGCATCATCCCGCGCCAATCGGTTTCGGAGCCTGTGCAAACTGGCCTCAAGGCGCTTGACGCCCTCGTCCCTGTTGGCCGTGGCCAGCGCGAATTGATCATTGGCGACCGTCAGACAGGTAAGACCGCTGTCGCCATCGACACCTTCATTAACCAGAAGGAAGTCAACAAGGGCACGGACGAATCGAAGAAGCTTTACTGCATCTACGTCGCCGTGGGTCAGAAGCGTTCGACCGTTGCGCAGATTGTCCGCGCATTGGAAGAACAAGGCGCGATGGAATATTCCATCGTTGTCGCCGCAACCGCTTCTGAGCCTGCACCGCTTCAGTATCTTGCGCCATATACCGGCGTTGCGATGGGTGAATATTTCCGCGACAACGGCATGCACGCCGTCATCGTATATGACGATTTGTCGAAGCAAGCTGTGGCCTATCGTCAAATGTCCTTGCTGCTGCGTCGTCCTCCAGGTCGTGAAGCCTATCCAGGCGACGTTTTCTATCTGCACAGCCGTTTGTTGGAGCGCGCAGCAAAGATGTCCGACGCCAATGGCGGCGGTTCATTGACCGCATTGCCGATCATTGAAACACAGGCTGGTGACGTTTCGGCTTACATTCCTACCAACGTGATTTCGATCACCGATGGTCAGATTTTCTTGGAAACCGATCTGTTCTTCCAGGGTATTCGCCCTGCGATTAACGTGGGTCTGTCGGTGAGCCGCGTGGGCTCGGCAGCTCAGACAAAGGCAATGAAGAAGGTTTCTGGCTCGATTAAGCTGGAGCTTGCCCAATATCGCGAAATGGCTGCGTTCGCGCAGTTCGGTTCCGACCTTGATGCCTCAACGCAAAAGCTTTTGAACCGTGGTGCGCGTTTGACCGAATTGTTGAAGCAGAAGCAATTCTCGCCGCTTCCGTTCGAAGAGCAAACCGCGTCGATCTTTGCAGGCACCAACGGCTATCTCGATGGCATTCCAGTCGCTGATGTAACCCGCTACGAAGAATCGATGCTCGCTGACTTGCGCGCCAACCATGCTGACATTCTGAAGACCATTCGCGACAGCCGCGACTTCAGCGACGACAGCAAGAAGGCGCTGATGGCGGCTCTCGACAAGTTCACGAAGAATTTCGCTTAACAATCACCCGTCATGCTGAACTTGTTTCAGCATCTTAATTGAGACCCTGAAACAAGTTCAGGGTGACGGCAAAGGGAAGAATAGATGGCGTCTCTTAAGGCCCTCAAAATACGGATCAACTCGGTCAAATCGACCCAGAAGATCACCAAGGCGATGAAAATGGTCGCCGCGGCAAAGCTGCGTCGGGCAACCGAAGCGGCCGAAGCATCGCGCCCTTATGCCGAGCGGCTTGAGGCAGTGGTGTCGAGCATCGCGTCCAAGGTATCTGTTGGCCCGCAATCGCCAAAGCTGCTCGCCGGCAGCGGCAAGAACGACGTGCATCTGTTCGTTGTCGCAACCAGCGACAAGGGCCTTGCCGGCGCGTTCAACACCAACATCGTCCGCCTCGCCCGCCGCCAGGCGGAGGCGTTGAAAGCCGAAGGCAAGACCGTAAAATTCTACACCATTGGGAAAAAGGGCCGCGATCAGCTGAGCCGCACTTTCCGGGGCGACATCATCCACAGCATCGAACCGGGCGACCTCGGAAAGCTGAGCTTTGCCGATGTGCAAACATGGGGCGAAGATCTGACCGCGCGTTTTGAAGCTGGCGAATTTGACGTCGCGCATTTGTTCTTCAGCAAGTTTGTCACGGTGCTGACACAAGAACCAACGCAGATTCAATTGATGCCCGTTGCAGTGACCGCTGACGAAGGCGACGCTGCTGGCCTGTCGGCAACAGTAGAATATGAGCCCGATGAAGAAGAAATTCTCGCCGAATTGCTGCCACGCAATGTGGCCGTTCAGTTGCTGCGTGCGAACCGCGAAAATGCGGCGTCGGAGCAAGGTTCGAAAATGACAGCTATGGACAATGCAACGCGCAACGCAGGCGACATGATCAACAAGCTGACCATTCAATATAACCGCACGCGCCAAGCGGCGATTACCACTGAACTTATCGAAATTATCGCAGGCGCAGAAGCGCTTTAACGACATCCAAAGGCAAGGAAGAAGCAAATGGCAACCGCCCCGAAGAAGACCGCAGCTCCAAAGGCCGCAGCAGCCGCTAAAAAAGCGCCTGTGAAAAAGGCCGCTGCAACCAAGGCTCCCGCTCGAAAGGCTGGCGCTAGCCAAGCTGCGATTAACGTCGCTGGCGCAACTGGCCGCATCAGCCAGATCATTGGCGCTGTTGTCGACGTAACCTTCACTGGCCAATTGCCATCGATTTTGTCGGCGCTTGAAACCGACAATAACGGCAACCGCTTGGTCCTCGAAGTTGCGCAGCATCTCGGCGAGAACACTGTCCGCACCATCGCCATGGACGCAACCGAAGGTCTGACCCGTGGTCAGCCTGTTCGCGACACCGGCGCGCAGATTTCGGTTCCAGTTGGCCCAATGACCCTTGGCCGCATCATGAATGTTATCGGCGAGCCCATCGACGAACGTGGCCCCGTTGGCGCTGCAAAGTCCAACCCGATCCACGCAGAAGCGCCTTTGTTCACCGACCAGTCGACCGAGGCAGAGATCCTTGTCACTGGTATTAAAGTTATCGACTTGCTCGCACCTTATGCAAAAGGCGGCAAAATCGGTCTGTTCGGCGGTGCCGGCGTTGGTAAGACTGTTCTCATTCAAGAACTGATCAACAACATCGCAAAGGGCCATGGCGGCGTTTCGGTGTTTGCTGGCGTGGGTGAGCGTACGCGCGAAGGTAACGATCTCTATCACGAATTCCTCGACGCTGGCGTTATCGCCAAGGACGCCGACGGCAATCCAACCCCAGACGGTTCAAAGGTTGCGTTGGTCTTCGGTCAAATGAACGAGCCTCCCGGCGCCCGTGCACGCGTTGCGCTTTCGGGTCTGACCATGGCGGAATATTTCCGCGATGAAGAAGGCCAGGACGTTTTGTTCTTCGTCGATAACATTTTCCGCTTCACGCAGGCTGGTTCCGAAGTGTCCGCACTTTTGGGCCGCATTCCTTCGGCAGTGGGTTATCAGCCAACATTGGCAACCGACATGGGTCAGTTGCAAGAGCGTATTACGTCAACCACCAAGGGTTCGATTACCTCGGTTCAGGCTATTTACGTTCCTGCAGATGACTTGACCGACCCTGCACCAGCAACGTCTTTCGCTCACTTGGACGCAACGACCACGCTGAACCGCGCAATTTCCGAGCTTGGTATTTATCCAGCCGTTGACCCGCTTGACTCGGTCAGCCGCGTTTTGACGCCAGCGGTTGTTGGCCAAGAGCATTATGACACCGCCCGCCGCGTTCAGGAAACGCTGCAAAAATATAAGTCGCTGCAAGACATTATCGCGATTTTAGGCATGGACGAATTGTCAGAAGACGACAAATTGACCGTTACCCGCGCGCGTAAGATCCAGCGCTTCTTGTCACAGCCTTTCCATGTTGCAGAAGTCTTCACTGGCATCTCCGGCAAGTTCGTTCAGGTCGAAGACACCGTGAAGTCGTTTAAGGCAGTCGTCGATGGCGAATATGACCATCTGCCAGAAGCCGCTTTCTACATGGTCGGCGGGATCGAAGAAGCGGTTGCAAAGGCAGCCAAAATGGCTGCGGAAGCGGCGTAAGCCATTATGCCGCTGCACTTCGAACTCGTAACCCCTGAGAAGCTCTATCGCTCGGACGACGTCTATATGGTTGTCGTTCCGGGCACTGAGGGCGATTTCGGCGTGTTGGAGGGCCATAGCCCGATGATGAGCACGTTGCGCAACGACGCGGCGCTCGAGATTTACAAGACGCAAGATGCAACGCCGGAGCGCCTCATGATCGCAGGCGGTTTTGCCGAAGTGAACGCAGCCGGCCTTACTGTACTCGCAGAACGCGTCGAAGCTTAAGCTTCGCGCGTTTGCTGCGCTTATTTACAGCGCCTCATCGCCCCAGATACGGGACCTTTCGATATAGCCGTACCGACCATTGGTTTCAAAACGGCAATATCCCTTCTCGCATTCATCAATGAATCCAACGACACCGGGTTCAACACGCCATGAAATATGCGCATTGGCTTGCGGCGAATCCCGCAATGCGCCGATGCCTTTACCAATAACAATGGCGGTCTGCGTGGGGCTTAGCAACCGAACGTGCAGCCAGCCTTGATCCCCATCGGGGTCTTGGACCTTGCGCCAGACGCTGTGTACCGCGACGACCTTCACCGGCAAATTCTGTCTTTTGTACACCCATGTAACTGGAAACTCAGTGCTGGGCCCTGTGCGCATACGGGCTTCAGGCTTTTCAATAGAGGCCCAATAAGGCGGCTTGCGCTGCGTCTGTGCAGCGGCAGATACCGCACCCAAAAGCGCGAGCGCCACGGCGCCATACCGCACTATCGATTTGTTCTGACTAGCCATATTCTTTAACATCGTTTGTATCTTATACGGCAAGCGTTGCGACGAGCGCAACCATCCTGTCTTGACCTAGCCGCGAATTCCGCTTTAGTCAGTCCATGCCAGAACTTAGCCGCATCGAACGTCCATCTATCCGCGTTACGCGCAGTTTATTACCTGCGGTCGAAAAACGCATGGCGGAGCTGTTTGACGCAAAATTCAATGCCGACGACACCCCATTAAGCCGCGACGCATTGGTGGCTGCCATGGCCGATTGCGACGTGCTTGTGCCAACAGTCACCGACAGCATCGATGCAGATGTTATCGCCGCCGCCCCGCAGCGGCTCAAACTCATCGCCAGCTATGGCGCGGGTGTGAACCATATCAATTTGGCCGCTGCGAAGGCGAAGGGCATCATGGTTACGAACACCCCCGGAGTGTTCACGGACGATACCGCCGACCTGACGATGGCGCTTATCCTCAACGTCCCGCGCCGCCTTGGCGAAGGACACCGCATTATACGCAACGGCGAATGGCGCGGCTGGAGCCCCACTGGGATGCTTGGCCACCGGATTGGCGGCAAGACCTTGGGCATCATCGGGCTTGGCCGAATTGGTGAAGCCGTGGCGATGCGGGCGAAGGCTTTTGGCCTCAACATCATCTATAATAAGCGCAACCGCCTGCCCGCCAGTGTCGAGGATGAGCTTGGCATCATTTTTGAGCCCGACATTGACCGGCTCGTGGCGCGGTCGGACATTATCAGCCTGCATTGCCCGTTAACGGCAGAAACCAACAAGATCATCAACGCCGACCGCATCGCGCAGATGAAAGCAGACGCTTATATCATCAACAGCTCGCGCGGGGAGTTGATTGACGAGGACGCGTTGATTGACGCCTTGGAAACGGGCCGCATCGCGGGCGCCGGCTTGGACGTCTATACGCATGAGCCTGCGGTGGATTCACGGCTGTTTAACATTCCCAATGTTGTGCTGCTGCCCCATTTGGGCAGCGCGACCTTTGAGGGCAGAGAAGCCTCGGGCGAACGCGTCATTACCAATATCCGCATGTGGGCAGACGGACATAGACCGCCAGATCAAGTCTTGGAAGGCTGGCAATAAACGTAGGATAAGAAGCGCGGCATTCTTGCCCCCCTTTGCCGCAAGTTTATGCGCGCAACGTCCACAATCCGTAAACGCAAAATGGCGTCAATCGCCCGTCAGAAGCCGGTCCATCAATTGCTGCACCGTTGGGACAAAGCCGTTTGAATAAAACGGATCTTGTCCAAACAAATAGGCGCTGTGTCCGGCAAACATCAGATTTTCATCAATGGGCGCGCCGTGCGCGATGTTCTGAAGCGCCTTTTGAATACAAAAGCTGCGCGGGTCGGCTAGGCGGCCCGTGGAGTTATTGTCATGGTCCTTCCACGACGAAAAACCGCAATGCGACAAACATCCCATGCAGTCCTTTTGATCCTTCCGGATCACTTCACCCGATGAAGGCGTTACAAATACAAGCGAGTTGTCGGGCGTTTTCAGCGCAACGGTAAATCCGCGCGCATCCCATTCGCGAGCCTTCATCAGGTCGGCTTGGGTAACCCAGAAATTCTTACCCTTCACCCCAACATCCAATTGCGCGGTATGTTCGGCATCGGCGGCCTGCACAAACGGAATCTGACGCTCCGAACGGGCCTGAAGCTCCAAAAGAAACGGATTGATCACCGCGCTGGAGTAAAAGCCCGTGGGCGAAAATTGATGCAGCAATACGCCGTCTTCCGGAATTTTCGTAAGCGCGTCTTTCCAACCCGCTGGAATGGGGCTTTCCTGCGTCAACAAAGGACGCGTACCCAATTGGAACGCAATCTGTCCGAGTTCGGGATTATCAATCCAGTCATTCCAGTCGCGCAAGAACCAGACACCGCCGGCCATGACGATGGGGACGTCATCAGAAATGCCTTCAACGCGCATCACATCGCGCAGGGCCTTGACGCGGGGATAGGGGTCTTCGGGGCTGCGCGGGTCTTCAGCATTGGACAGGCCATTGTGTCCGCCGGCGAGCCAAGGATCTTCATAAACAACCGCACCGAGCCATTCAGGCACCTTGTGATAGGCACGTTTCCACAAAGCACGAAAAGCGCGGGCGGAACTGACGATGGGCAAATAATAGACGCCATATTGTGCGGCGATTTCGGATAGCTTGTACGGCATGCCCGCGCCACAGGTGACGCCTGTCACCATGCCTTTGGTTGCTTCAAGGATGCCGTGTAAGATGCGCTGCGCACCGCCCATTTCCCATAAAACATTGATGTTTATCGCGCCGCGCCCATTCGATATTTCGTGCGCAAGCTTCACCTGTGCAATGCCACCGCGAATGCCATATGCGACAAGTTCCTCATGCCGCTCGGCACGGGTTTTGCCCAGAAAGACTTGCGGGATCATGTCGCCATTTTCATCATAGCTGTCGGCATTTACCGCCGAGACTGTGCCGATGCCGCCAGCCGCAGCCCATGCGCCAGAACTTGCATGATTGGTTGCCGCGACGCCCTTGCCGCCTTCGACCAATGGCCATACTTCACGACCACCATAGATAATGGGTTTCAGACCCTTGAACACAAATACTACCCCTAGACAATCTTGCTTAAAGCACCGTGCAGCGCGCTTCTGACGGTCGGCGCTATCGCAAATGTTCAGCTTTGTCGCGCAAAATCGGCACGTTTCATGACGGACCCGTAAAGCTGCCGATAGCGTGCAAACATCGTCTCCTCATCATGTTGAGAACAGGCCAATATTCGGTTTGCACCGCCCAAGCTTGCACGAAGCGCCGGATCTTTTGCCAGGCTCGTAATAGCCGACGCCAGCGCGTCGTCATCATCGCGCGCAATGATAAATGGCCGGTTCTCGCGCGCGACAATACTGCGGATATCACCAACATCTGTGGACACAATGGGCAGCGCGCTGGTCATCGCTTCAATCAGGGAGACGGGATATTGTTCACTATCCGACGACAATGCAAAAATGTCGAACAATCGAATATAGCGCGCTGGATCGCGCAAATATCCGGGCATCATCAAACGGTCCGTTATTCCAAGCCGCATGGCCTCTGATATGATGACGTCGCGGTCAGGCCCCTCGCCCACAATCGCAAGCCGGACATTCGGACCAGCCGCCGCTACCGCGCGCACGAGCCGAGGCAGATTCTTAATCGGTCGCAGCCCAGCGATGGTGCCAACGACAATCTCCCCGTCACGTTTCTGAAAACCTGGAAAAGAGCCGCGTTGCGGGCGGCGGTTATAATGTCCGGTATCAATCCCATTAGGAAAGCGCGCGATTTTCTCGAGCGGCTGATGCCAAACAGTTCGGGCAATGTGCTCGAGTGTTTTGGATGGCACGACAAGCGTGTCAGTCCGCTGCAACGCAATGGTGCGGAACCAATTGCGGTGCCATTTCAGCTGATTAATTTCGTCCTGCTCAAATCCGTCCTCATGATGGATCAACGGCGGCAATTTCATGCTGCGCGTAAACAAGGTATGCGCCATGACCCCGTCCATCGCGCCAAAATTGTAACTCAGCACGAGATGAAATTTCTTCATATAGCTTGCCAAACGGCGATAGCGGCCCATGCTCGGCATTCCGGTAAGCGCAGGCACTGCGTCTTTGGGAAAGCTGACCTTAACCCGCCGATCTAAGGCGTCCGCCGCACCAAAGGCATCGCTAGCCGCCGACAAAACCGTATGTTCGGCTTGCCCGCCAAAGTGGTTCATCAGGCGAACCGTGCGCGATTGCGGATCACCTAAGTCAAAGCTGCTATGCAAATGCAGGATGCGAACCGCCGCCATACTTGCCTTTCTCTTTTGCACCGCCCAGATGCGTTAGATGAACATGAAACTTTCCCCTTCTCCCTACCGTGCTGATCCGCAAATCGCCAGTCTTGGTGCGAAAATTGGTGACGCCGTCCGGCCTGCAAACTTTCCGGAGACGATCTTGCGCTTTCGTAACGATCGTTGGGCAGCGACAGTTGGCCTCGCGGAATATGATGACGCCGCCTGGGTGCGCCATTTTGGTCGCTTTGAACCGCTGCCCGACAACATGCCTGAACCGCTGGCTTTGCGCTATCATGGGCATCAATTTCGCGTCTATAATCCCGACATTGGCGATGGTCGTGGCTTCCTATTTGCGCAGATGCGTGATGGCGATGGTCGCCTGCTGGACCTAGCAACCAAAGGGTCGGGCACCACACCCTATAGTCGGCGTGGTGATGGCCGCCTGACGCTAAAAGGGGGCGTGCGCGAAATATTGGCAACGGAAATGCTGGAGGCTTTGGGCGTCAACACCTCGAAGACATTTTCGATTATTGAGACCGGCGAGCAGCTGATCCGCGGCGATGAACCGTCCCCTACACGGTCGGCGGTGATGGTTCGATTGAGCCATAGCCATATCCGCATTGGCAGCTTCCAACGTGTCGCCGCCGAGGGCGACGCCGCATTCATGCAGCAGCTTATCGCCTACTGCCTAACGCAGCTTTATGATGTTGCCCCTTCGGAAAATCCTGCGGCACAGTTGCTTGAGTTAGCTGTGGAACGGGTCGCTGATCTTGCCGCATCCTACATGGTCGCGGGCTTTGTTCATGGCGTGCTCAATACGGACAATATCAATATAACCGGCGAGAGCTTCGATTATGGACCTTGGCGCTTCACCGAATATTGGGACCCGCAATTCACGGCAGCTTATTTCGATGAATCCGGTCTTTACGCCTTTGGCAGACAGGCCGAGGCACTGCATTGGAATTTGGGGCAGTTGGCGGTTGCGCTGCGCTTGGTGTCGGATGCTCCGCCATTGATTGCGGCGCTGGAGCGTTTTCCGGGCCTGTATCAACAGGCGGTCATCCGGCGTTTTCTCTGGCGTTTGGGTGTTGCATCGCGCGGAGAGGAGCTGGACAGGCAATTAGTCGAGGCCGCAGAACGCACCATGTCGCGGGAAAAAATTGCAATCGATCAATTCTTCTATCTTTATCGTTATGGCAAGGCGGACGCGGGCGAAGCCCCCGGCGAATATCAATTAGCCTTTGCCGCTTTGCTGCGCGATTACGCGCCAGTCGAAGGGGACCGACACGATTATTGGGCCAAGGGCGCGATATGTTCGATGTTGATCCACGAGGTAGAAGATATCTGGCAGGCCATATCTGAAAGCGATGACTGGGAACCGCTAGAGCGCAAAATCCATGCTATTCGTGAAATGGGGCAAGCCCATATGGCGCCGAATGGGTAACGGCAAAATGATGCGCTAAAGTTCTTCTAAGCCTAGGCCAACTTATCCTGATTTGATGCTGGCGGCCCAATTGCCCATCATAGCAGGATGGAACAAGCACGCGTATATTTAGTGGGCGCTGGCCCCGGTGACCCAGAATTGTTGACGGTCAAGGCCGTTCGGTTGATTTCGACCGCGGATGTTGTCGTGCATGACGGCCTGGTGGATGACGCGATCATGGCGCTCATCAACCCTGCCGCACGGCTGATTTCCGTCGCCAAAAGGCGCTCACGCCATTCGGTACCGCAAGACGGCATCAACGACATCCTCGTCCGTGAGGCGCTTTCTGGCCATAGGGTCGTGCGGTTAAAAGGCGGCGATCCGTTCATCTTCGGACGCGGCGGCGAAGAGGCGGAAGCCTGCCGCGACGCGGGTATTGAAGTGGAGGTAGTTCCCGGCATTTCTGCCGCGATGGGCGGGGCAGCGGCGACGATGTTGCCGCTGACCCACCGTGATGCCGCCAGCGCCGTGACCTTTGTTGCGGGCCAATGCAAGGGCCTGACCGACCAGAATTGGGCGGGCCTAGCGGGTAAAGACCGCACTTTAGTCATTTACATGGGCATTGCGACCGCGTCGGATATCACAGAAAAACTCATCAGCGACGGCCTGTCGCCCGATACGCCTGTCGCCGTGCTGGAGCGCGCCACACGGCCCAATGCCCGCGCCATGCGTACCATTTTAACCGACCTTGGCGACATGATCGCACGCGAAGGCGTTGTTTCGCCAGCGATCATCATCGTCGGCGACGTCGTCCTGAAATCCGATGCCGAAGACCGGCTGTTCCATTTTGCCAAACAGGCGGAGAAAATTGCGTGAAATTACTGACGGGAAATGATTTGGTGTCTGGCGCCGTAACATGGTGGACGGGCAATGGCTGGTCCATCCATGTCGAAGATGCCGCCGATGTTGGCGAACATGGCGAGGCGATACTCCATGCCGAAGAAGGTGCACGCCGCGTCAACGCGCCTTACATCATTGATGCGCTGCCAACCGAAAACGGCCCGCGGCCCGCGCATATCAAGGACCGCATCCGCGCGCTGGGACCAACCGTCCGCACGGACCTCACACTCAAGCCTGCCGATCCTACGGCTGGCGACTGGATAATCTGACATGTATAAATATGATAATTATGACCAAGCGATGGTGGACGCGCGCGTCGCTGAATTCCGTGACCAAATAAACCGCCGCATTGCGGGTGAAATGACGGAAGACCAGTTCAAACCCTTGCGGTTGATGAACGGCCTCTATCTCCAATTGCATGCCTATATGCTGCGCGTTGCGATTCCTTATGGCACGCTCGATTCGCGGCAAATGCGCATGCTGGCGCATATCGCGCGCAAATATGACCGCGATTACGGCCATTTCACGACGCGTCAGAATATTCAGTATAACTGGATCAAGCTTGAGGATTGCGCCGATATCCTAGAAGAGCTGGCCACCGTCGAAATGCATGCCATTCAAACGAGCGGCAATTGCATTCGCAACATTTCGTCCGACCAATATGCGGGCGCTGCGGCGGACGAAGTCACCGATCCACGTCCTTGGGCTGAATTGCTACGCCAATGGTCAACCTTCCATCCGGAATTCAGCTATCTGCCCCGCAAATTCAAAATTGCGGTGATTGCGTCGTATGAGGACCGTGCCGCCATGCGTCTACACGACATAGGGCTGGAACTTGTTCGCAAAGATGGCGAACTGGGCGCACGGGTCTTTGTCGGCGGCGGCATGGGGCGCACACCGATGATCGCGCCTGAGATCAACCCCTTCGTCAAGGCGGACGACCTGTTGAGCTATTTGGAGGCCTGCCTGCGTGTGTACAACCGCTACGGACGGCGCGACAATATGTACAAAGCGCGGATCAAGATTCTCATCCATGAAATCGGCGCGGACGAATATCGCCGTCAGGTCGCCGAAGAATTTACGCATGTAAAAACCTTGGGCATCGACCCGCCTTTGGCTGAACTTGAACGCATCAGCGCCTTTTTTGCGCCGCCTGCTTATGATGCCGCAAACGTAGAACCGGACCGCAATGATCCCGATTTTGCCTTATGGCTTGACCAAAATGTGAAACCGCACAAGCAAGCGGGCTACGCCATCGTCAACATCAGCCTCAAGCCTATTGGCGGTATCCCTGGCGATGCGACATCAGCCCAAATTGATGTGATGGCCGACCTCGCCGAAAAATATAGCTTTGATGAATTGCGCGTCACCCATGCGCAAAATATCGTCCTGCCTCATGTCGCAAAGCGCGACCTTTATGCCGTGTGGCAGGCCTTGCGCGATGCCGAATTGGCCGACGCCAATCTTGACCTGATCAGCGATATCATCGCTTGCCCCGGTCTTGATTATTGCAGCCTTGCCAACGCCCGTTCAATTCCCGTCGCGCAGAAAATTGCGACACGTTTTGCCGACATGGACCGGCAGCGCGATCTGGGCGAGCTTAAGCTTAAAATTTCAGGCTGCATAAATGCCTGCGGCCATCATCATGCTGGACATATCGGCATATTGGGCGTCGATAAAAAAGGCGTGGAAAATTACCAGCTGACCTTTGGTGGATCTGGCGCCGAAGACGTCAGCATCGGGAAAATCATTGGTCCCGGCTTTGACGAAGATGGCGTTGTCGATGCGGTAGAAAAGGCGACGGAAGTCTACAAGGCACTGCGGAAGGGCGATGAACGCTTCGTCGACACCTATCGCCGTGTCGGCCTCGAACCCTTTAAGGAGGCGATTTATGGTTGAGTTTCGTTACCGCACCGATGAGGTCACAGAACAGCCGTCGGTTACACTGGATGCGTTTCTGGACCAATCCAACGCCACTGCTGTTCGGTTGGAGCCCGATGACGATGCACGCGCTTTAATCCCTTTCCTCGACCGGCTGACACTGATCGAAGTGGCCTTCCCTAAATTTCGCGATGGCAGAGGCTATAGCGCCGCACGCATATTGCGGGAGGCTGGGTATCAAGGTGAATTGCGCGCGCAAGGCGATGTGCTGGTCGACCAGATTGCGTACATGCGCCGCTGCGGTTTTGACAGCTTCGCGCCCGAAGCCTCATTAAACCCCGATGCGGTCGCACGCGCGCTCGCTTATTATGACCATGCGTATCAAGGAGCCGCCGATAGCGCCGTGCCTATTTGGAAGTTACGGCATGGCTAATAAGGTCCGCATCGTCGATCGTATCAACACCGCCCCGCGTTATACAGAAGGCGACGCGGTTCGCCTGAATAACATGTTCCGGGGCCGTGATACGATTGAGATGCTGACCATCTTGTTGCGCGAAAATATGTTGGGCGATGCGGCTGTGGTTTCCAGCTTTGGTGCCGAAAGCGCGGTTTTGCTGCACCTCATTGCAAGCATCGATCCAACGATACCGGTCTTGTTTTTGGACACGGGCAAGCATTTCCCTGAGACAATTACCTATCGGGAAGATCTCCGGTCCAAGCTCGGCCTGCTGGATTTACGCATCCTGACGCCTGATCCAAATTTGCTCCAGCAAAAGGACGAAACGGGATTGCGTTGGTCATATGACCCCGATGGCTGCTGCGAAATCCGCAAAGTGCTGCCGCTAAATGCCGCTTTGGCCGGTTTTGATGCGCAATTTACGGGGCGCAAAGCGTTTCAATCATCAACGCGCCGCGCACTGCCACGGTTTGAAATCGAAAATGGCCGTTTGAAGGTCAATCCACTCGCCGATTGGGATCAAGGCAAAATCGACGCCTATATGGCCGAACATGCTTTGCCCGCACATCCCTTGGTGGAACTGGGCTATCCATCCATTGGTTGTTCCCCCTGCACCACCAAAGTTGCGCCAGGTGAAGACCCGCGATCGGGCCGTTGGAAGGGCTGGGACAAATTGGAATGTGGAATACATAATGCCGTGACGCCAATTGGCGATGGTTCGGACGACCCTATTTTCTAATGAAAGCGGAGCGACTTCGGCAAATGCGACGCTATGAATATGCACGTCATCCTGAATACACACTCATCATCAACCGTTAACCCATCGTCATCCGTTAACTCATCGTCATCCTGAACTTGTTTCAGGATAACACGCTACGGCTGCCCGTTATCCTGAAACAAGTTCAGGATGACGCGGCTTTGGCAAAACGCGTCGACCTAAACGCCGCACCGCCTATTCAGAATCAATCCCTCGGAAAAAAATACGCCTGCACATCTGCTGCAATGCGCGCAGGCCGAAGCGTTTTTGCATCAATGCAGCACCAGCTGGACTTTACCTCTGCAAGTACGTCCTCACCACGCTTGATGACCGTGTCGTAAAATGACCGGGCCCCTTGCACTTTTTCAAGCACAACTGATGCGATCACTTCATCATTGAGGAACGCGGGGCGGCGATATGTAATTTCATGTTTGAGCGCGACCCAAAGATATTTTGCCGCAGTCTCCGGCGGGGCAAGCTTGTTCCAATGCGCCAGCACAGCGTCTTGCACCCAGTTCAAGTAACGCGCGTTGTTCACATGCCCCATGAAGTCAATGTCCGTCGGCAGCACGCCAATGCGGTGAAGATGAAGGAGCGCAGATGTCATAAGGTTTTCATCATGAAGGGTTAAAGACAGTCATAAGGCTCTATTGCGTTGAAACGATGAATAAATGCTGACGATAACAGACAAAGGTAAAGAATTTATAAGTCTGCGAACACTGCTTGATGCTGACATGAACTTGCAACACCCGATCCTTCAGCCCACATAACCCATATGCACCCTTCGAAACGAAAAAACTGGATCGATACGCCTGCCTATCGCTGGTCGATGGTCATTTTGGGTTGGGCGCTGATCGTTGCGGCACCACTTGTCAGCTGGCTTCCAGGTCCAGGCGGACTAATGCTGTTTATCATCGGGCTCGGCGTGATCCTCAAACATTCGCGTTGGGCAAAGAAGCGATATTCGCGGCTTTCAAAGCAACATCCCGAATATGCCCGCTGGGCAAATTGGGCTCTGCGGCGCAACAAGGCTACAGGCCGCCCGCCCTTTCCCGACGTCAAACGTGACATCATGCACCTGTTCCGGCGCGACGACTTTGACATGAAAATGCCCTGACCTGTGTTGACTTTTCGCCATGCTGACCGTATCGGCCACTGCAACAGAAAAGGTCGCTGCGCAGATTCGGCGACCATTTTCATTTCAAGACGCAAAAAATTTAAGGATTACAGTCATGAAGCGCACTTTTCAGCCGAGCAATCTCGTGCGTGCCCGTCGCCACGGTTTTCGTCTTCGTATGTCAACCGCTGCTGGCCGCAACATCCTGAACGCACGTCGCGCACGCGGCCGCAAAAAGCTGTCGGCTTAATTACCGAGCAGGCGGAC
>JAIYAY010000007.1 GCA_027488785.1 Sphingomonadales bacterium
GATCATGTATACGATCGGGTAGAAACCCCATGATGCGAAGGTCAGCAAACGTGCCTTCTTCACCAGTTCACGTACATTCTCAGGCTGGTTGTCGATCGATGCACCGAGACCGGCGAACAACTGCCACATGATGTAGACGAAAGGAATCGCCGACAATGTGCCCCACAATACGCGGGTTGGAATGTCGGTTGCGATTTCACCTGGGTAGCCCAGGATGATCATCAGCGCCGCTGCGCTACCAAGCTTCAACGACTTAGAGACGGTCTCTTCTTGGCTCAAACGCATCACGAGGATAAGTTCGATCAACAGTAATGGCACGGTCAACAACCAATCGACATAACGATAAGCGTCATTAAACGCATAACCACTGGCAGTTACTACGCCGCCGTCGATGGAATATGCACCTTCCCAACTCTGGAAAATGCGGAAATAGTGATAAGCGGCGATGGCGCAGACCAAGCCGGAGATAGTCAATGCCGTCTTATAAGCATGGCCAACTTGCGAACGGCCGAGCCACAAAAATAATGTGGTTGCTGCCATGGTGGCAAATGTAAATGAGAATGCATTATAGACCAATGAATATTGGCCAAAAGTTAGATTTTCCATGGTTTCTCTCCCCCTTTTAGCGACATCACTAGGATTATCGCTAAGGTGAATGTTAACCTATGCTTTAGAAGTGTCAACCTATGCTTTATACCATATTTCTCCCTATGTTACTCCAAACGGTTTGGTAGTGAACAAAGACTAAATGGGCTTTGTAATGCCTCGATTGACTATTTATAATGTATTGAAATTTTTCTTTTTTTAATATTTCAGCTCGCGGCTGAATGACCTAAACTCGGACATACAAATAGCTCGATCTGTTCGCGTTCAGCGTCAGCGCGATGCTATGTCCTTTTCGCAATCCGGTCTCGTTGCGTCTATATTTTCCAATTGAAGCGTCTTGCGCTTTTCCTCGGCTCGCAGGTCGAACGGGCAGCCGGCGCGTCGTAAATAAATCTAAAAAAAGGCCCAGCAGTCTAACAACTGCCGGGCCTTTAGCACTGATCCGATGCGTTAGGATTAGTAGCTATAATACATGTCAAACTCGACGGGGCTTGGTGTCATTTCCCAACGGGCGACATCTTCCATCTTTAGTTCGATATAGCTTTCAATCTGGTCCTTCGAGAACACGTCACCCTTTAACAAGAAGTCATGATCAGCGGCCAGTGCATCGAGCGCTTCGCGCAGTGAGCCGGCAACAGTTGGGACCTGCGCGAGTTCTGCCGGTGGCAGATCATACAGGTTCTTGTCCATGGCGTCGCCTGGGTGGATCTTATTCTGAATACCATCGAGGCCAGCCATGAACAAAGCAGCATAGCACAAATATGGGTTGGCCATTGCGTCAGGGAAACGAACCTCGACGCGCTTTGCCTTGGCGCCAGCGCCATAAGGGATACGGCAAGAGGCGGAACGGTTGCGCGCCGAATAGGCGAGCAAGACAGGGGCTTCATACCCTGGAACCAAGCGCTTATAGCTGTTGGTGGTTGGGTTAGAGAATGCGTTAATCGCCTTGGCGTGCTTGATGATGCCGCCAATGAAAAACAGGCACATTTCCGATAGGCCAGCATAGCCATCGCCCGCGAAGAGCGGTGTCTTGCCTTCCCAGATCGACAAATGGGTGTGCATGCCAGAGCCATTATCTTCCTTTATGGGCTTTGGCATGAACGTTGCGGTCTTGCCATATGCGTGCGCCACCTGATGCACGACATATTTGTAGATCTGCATACGGTCGGCGGTCTGTGTCAGCGTACCAAAAGTCAGGCCAAGTTCATGCTGGGCTGCGGCAACCTCATGGTGATGCTTGTCGCATGGGAGACCCATTTCCAACATGGTCGAAACCATCTCGCCACGAATATCCATGGCGCTGTCGACGGGCGCTACGGGGAAATAACCGCCCTTTGCGCGTGGGCGGTGGCCCATATTGCCGCTTTCATATTTCGTGCCGCTGTTGGTTGGCAGTTCGATATCGTCAATTTTGTAATAAGACGAGTTGTAGCTGTTTTCAAAACGCACATCGTCGAACATAAAGAATTCGGCCTCTGGACCGACATAGACGGTGTCGCCAATACCCGTGGTCTTCAGATAGGCTTCGGCGCGCTTGGCGGTTGAACGGGGGTCGCGGCTGTACAGCTCGCCAGTCGATGGCTCAACAATGTCGCAGAAGATGATCATCATTGGCGTAGCCGAGAATGGATCAACATATACGGCGTCTAGATCAGGCTTCAGGATCATGTCGGATTCATTGATCGCTTTCCAGCCCTCAATCGATGAGCCGTCGAACATCAGACCGTCTTCCAACTCATCTTCGCCAATGGCGCCAGCGCACATCGTAAGATGCTGCCATTTGCCCTTGGGATCGGTGAAGCGTACATCGACCCACTCGATTTCCTCATCCTTGATGCGCTTGATGATGTCTTTGGCTGAAGTGCCCATAATGCGTTCCTTCTTTTGCGTGTCTTTTTGGTGATTTGGATGTCTTAAACGGCGTCGTTATCGCGCTCGCCTGTACGGATGCGTAGCGCGGTCTCAACTGGGATAACGAAAATCTTGCCATCGCCAATGCGGCCAGTTTGCGCGGCAGCAGCAATCGCTTCAACAACGCGGTCAGCAAGGCCGTCTTCAACTACAACCTCAAGCTTTACCTTAGGCAGGAAGTCGACGACATATTCGGCGCCGCGATATAACTCGGTATGGCCCTTTTGACGGCCAAACCCCTTGGCTTCGGTCACAGTGATGCCCGATACGCCAACTTCGTGCAGCGCTTCTTTCACTTCGTCCAGCTTGAACGGCTTGATGATCGCTTCGATCTTTTTCATGGCATTTCCTTGTTTAGCGCGTGACGCAAAGGCTCCGCGCGCACGGATGATACCAAAAGCTTATCAAGTATCGTGCCAGATTGCATGGTACACAAACGGCGGCCTTTTAAGAGATCATAGCAATGGCATCTGCCTAAATTTTAGGCAGATGCCAGATTCATGGGCAGCAGATTTTTACTTCGCTGCCCTTTTTGTGCCGCCGCTTAAAGCCGCGTCATTGGCCTTTGCATAATGCGCGCGGCTGACCACATAAGCGCGCATTTGCTCTGCCTCTTTGGGACTCAGCACGCTGGCAAAACTGACCATGCCATTGCTTTTCAAGATGCCGTCGATGACAACGGATTTCCAATATGTCGCATCGGCAATCGTACCCGATTTGCGTAAGTCAGGCAGCACGCCGTTGCCAACTGCGCCAGGGCCGTGGCAGACGAGGCAATAACGTTGATAGTTTGATCCGCCTGCCGCGATATCGGCTGGCGTCCCGAATTGCTTGGTCGGTTTCCACACATAAGGCGGCGTTTTCGGTAATGCGGGCAAAGCAACTTTGCCGCCCAATTTAAGCACGATCAAGCGCGGCAGGTTTGGTACCGCAGCGCTCGCTGACCCAGCATAGCCTGACACCAAGGGGAAAGCACCACCCTTGCTGGTGAGAAACGCCACATATTGTTCGCCATCCACAGTGTAAGTGGACGCGCCAGAGAGTACGCCTGACTGAACATTGATGTTGAGCAATTGCTTACCCGTGTCTGCGGCATAAGCCCGAAATTCGCCCATCGCCGTGCCTTGAAACACTAGATTTCCGGCAGTAGTCATCGTCCCGCCATTCCACGATGCGGGATGGTCAACTGTCCATTTGGCCTTGCCAGTTTTGGGGTCAAACGCCACCAATTTGCCAGTTGTGGCGGCTTTCACCGCCTTCACGAAATTAATGTCATCGGGTAAGTCCGCCGTCGCCATTGCAACGCCGGCGTTAAAACCAAGCTTCTTGCGCTCCATCTCATTTGGGGCAATCGGCGGGAGATAAGCGCCGCCGATATACAAGGCTGGAATATAGACAAGGCCGGTGGCTGGATTAAAGCTCATAGGGTGCCAATTATGTGCGCCAAGTGCAGATGGGTTCGCCAAATACAGCTTGCCTGTTTTTTCATAACGCGCTTCCGGATTTTCAATCGGACGCCCGGTTTTCAAGTCATACCCGGTTGCCCAAGTAATGCCGTCAATGAAAGGGTCGGCGGAGAGCAATTTCCCATTCACTCGGTCAATAGTGAAGAAAAAGCCGTTCTTTGGTGCGTGGTAGAGAACTTTGCGTTCTTTGCCGCCACGCGTTTCTGTGGCCAAGATGATAGGCTGCGTTGCGGTATAGTCCCAGCTTTCGGCAGGTGTTTCCTGATAATGCCAGACATATTCGCCCGTATCGGGTTTGAGCGCGACAATGGAGGACAGGAACAAATTGTCGCCTTCGCCATTGGAGCGAATACCGTGGTTCCAAGGGTTGCCATTGCCGACGCCGAGATAAAGCTGATCCAACTCTGCATCATAGACAATCGCGTCCCATACGGTTCCACCGCCACCGCTTTCACGCCAGTCACCCTTTTTGGGCTTTGCGCTCCAGGTTTTGGTCGCTGCGGTTTTCAGGATTTTGTCGCTGGCAGCGTTGTCGGGTTCACCCCTGGGATTGGGCGTGGTGTAGAAACGCCATGCTTTCTTGCCGGTCGCCGCATCATAAGCAGTCACATAACCGCGCGCACCAAATTCAGCGCCACCAAAGCCGATAACAACCTTGTCCTTCACCACACGCGGGACGCCGGTGATGGTGCCATTCGATTCGAGATCCAGCGTCTGCGCGCTCCAATTTTGCTTTCCGGTGCTGGCGTTGAGGGAAATCAGGCGGCCATCGATGGTGCCGACGAAAACGCTGCCTTTCCAGAAAGCGACTCCGCGATTTACAACGTCGCAGCAGGCTTTGACGCCGCGCGCTTTGTCGACTTGCGGATCGAAGCTCCATAAAGGCTTGCCGGTTTTGGCGTCATAGGCAAAAACTTTGGACCAAGCGGTGGAGACAAACATCTTGCCATCGACGACCACTGGCGTTGCTTCTTGGCCACGTGCATCGGGCAAGTCGGCAAACCAGGCGATACCCAAATCCTGCACATTGCTGTCGTTGATCAGTTTCAACGGACTGTGCCGTTGTTCATCATAATTGAACCCGGTCATCGCCCAATTGGAACCGTCACCACCAGTTTTCAAATAATCACCGTCAATCGCGGCAAAGGCTGGATTGTCAGAGCTCATCGCCGATTTTTGGCAGGAACCCAATACCAATGCCGCGCTTAACAATGCAGCCGCGGCCAAAAGCTTTTTTGTCATATTTTTCTCCCCCGAGAGAAGAAGCTATGCCGATGCCGCGCTTACGTCCAGTGTGAATTTAATCGGTGGATTAAATTATTTTTTGAATGGCAATTTTCATTTCGGAGGCCGCCTTATCATATACATGCGACCGCAGATTGCCGATGGTTTCATCTGAAGAATTTGCAAGTGAACCGCTGCCAAAGGGAGGCGCGGGGTCATATTCGAGCGCCAATTGAATCGTCTTTGCGAAATCCTCGCCAGCGATTGCCGCGATAAGCTCCAGCGCGAAATCAATGCCTGAGGTGACGCCGCCTGCCGTAATCAGATTGCCATCGCGGACGACTCGTGCTGGCGTGTGCGTTGCAGCGAAAAGGGGAAGCAACTGCGTATAGGCCCAATGGCACGTTGCCCTTTTGCCTTGAAGCAACCCCGCCGCGCCAAGGATGAACGCGCCAGTACACACGCTGGTGATGTAGTTGGCACCCCTAGCTTGCTGACGTACAAAATCGATAATGTCCGTATCGGCAATCGCGCCGCGGACGCCGTGGCCGCCGGGCACGCATAATATGTCGGCTTGCGGACAATCGGCAAAGCCGGAGCGCGGTAAGATTGAAAAACCGCAGTCGGTAGTGACCGCTTCGCCGTCTTTGGTAACGACATGCACGTTTGCACCAGGCAGGCGGGATAAAAACTGGACTGGCCCAGTGAAATCGAGCTGCGTTACATTGTCGAATAGGACGAAAACGATATGCATATAGCCCCGCGTGGTAGCTGTTTAGATAAGCTCAATCGCAAGCGCCGTCGCTTCACCGCCGCCAATGCACAAGGACGCAACGCCGCGTGTTTTGCCATGGCGTTGGAGCGCCGCAACTAAGGTTGTGATGATACGCGCTCCTGAAGCTCCAATGGGGTGGCCAAGCGCAGTAGCGCCGCCATGCACGTTAAGCTTATCATGTGATATGCCAAGATCATGCATCGCGAACATAGCGACGCAGGCAAAGGCCTCATTCACTTCAAACAGGTCGACATCATCAATGGTCCAACCGGCTTTTTCCAAGCATGTGTTGATCGCGCCAACGGGCGCAGTGGTGAATTCCGATGGTTCCTGGGCATGGGCGGCATGGGCAATGATCCGCGCAATAGGTGTTTGCCCATTGGTATTGGCGACCGACTGCCGCGTGAGGACAAGCGCCGCCGCACCATCGGAGATGGACGAACTGGTTGCCGCGGTAATCGTGCCGTCTTTGGCAAAGGCCGCTTTCAACGCGGGGATTTTGTCGGGCATGCCCTTGCCGGGTTGTTCGTCGGTGTCGACAATGACATCGCCCTTTCGGGTGGCAACGGTTACGGCGACGATCTCCTGTTTGAACGCACCATCGGCAATCGCTTTTTGCGCGCGGCGTAGCGATTCAATCGCGTAGGCGTCCTGCGCCTCGCGCGTTAGTTGATACTCATTGGCGGTGTCTTGCGCAAATGTACCCATAGCGCGGCCAGCCTCATAGGCGTCTTCCAAGCCATCCAAGAACATATGGTCATAGGCCGTGTCATGGCCGATGCGCGCGCCGCTGCGATGCTTTTTCAGCAAATAAGGCGCATTGGTCATGCTTTCCATGCCGCCAGCGATGACATAATCGACCGACCCTGCGGCAAGAGCCTCGCTGCCCATGATAACGGTTTGCATGCCTGATCCGCATACTTTGTTCACCGTCGTTGCTTGCACCGATTTGGGCAAGCCTGCCTTGATCGCCGCCTGACGGGCAGGGGCTTGGCCCAAGCCTGCGGGCAGGACGCAGCCCATGTAGATGCGCTCAATCATTGCGCCATCGACGCCGGCACGTTCTACCGCTGCCTTTACCGCCGTCGCACCAAGGTCGGTTGCCGAAACGTCGGCCAATACCCCTTGCATCCCGCCCATGGGCGTGCGTGCATAAGACAGGATTACGACGGGATCAGCGTGACGCATGGGAGATTCCTTTGGTTTGGATTTGGCGTCTTATAGGTCGCCGG
Organism: Sphingomonadales bacterium; assembly: GCA_027488785.1. GTDB lineage: Bacteria > Pseudomonadota > Alphaproteobacteria > Sphingomonadales > Sphingomonadaceae > Sphingorhabdus_B. The sequence goes on from JAIYAY010000007.1 coordinate 7,215, forward strand.
GCCAGCAAAAACAAATGTGAATCACCCCGCTTGCCGGCTTAGAAAAGCGCCTTCAAATCGCGTTTCAGTATCTTGCCATTGGCGTTGCGCGGCAAAGTATCCTGCGTGAAGATGATTTTTACCGGCACCTTGAACTTCGCCAAACGTTCGCTGACATAGTATCGAAGCTCTTCCTCGGTGGCCGCCATGCCGGGCGCCAGATGGACAACGGCTGCGGGTTCTTCGCCTAAGGTTGGGTGCGGTATGCCCACCAAGGCAGCATCGGTAACGGCAGGATGTTCGTACAGGATGTTTTCGACTTCCGATGAGTAGATATTCTCGCCGCCGCGAATGATCATATCCTTCGCGCGGTCAACAATGAAGCAGAAGCCTTCGTCATCCACCCGCGCAAGGTCGCCTGTACGTACCCAGCCATCGACAAAGGTCTCCGCGGTGGCGTCGGGGCGGTTCCAATAGCCTTTGACGATTTGCGGGCCGCGTGCCCATAATTCGCCAACCGTTCCAACGGGCAATTCCGCCGTGCCATCCTCGGACATGATTTTCAGGTCGGATACGGCGACAGCCGGACCGCAGCTATCAGGTCGGTTGAGATAATCTTCGGCTAAGTGTGAAGTTACGGTCGCCATGGTTTCGGTCATACCCCAGCCATTTCCGGGCAAAGCGCCGAATATCTCGTGGATCTTGCTGACCAATTCCGGCGCAGATGGCGCGCCGCCATAGCTGATCGCATCGAGAGAACTAAGATCATATTTTTCGCGGTCTGGGTGTTCAATCAACTGCCAAGCAATAAACGGTACGCCTCCTGTGGCATTAATCTTCTCGCGCTCGATAATCTCGAACGCCTTCACGGTATCCCATTTGTGCAATAGTACGATTTTGTGACCAGCCTGAATGGTGGGCATCATCGATGCCGAGCAGGCTGTGACATGGAACATCGGGATCACGAGCAATGAAGCCCGAATACTTGGCTCAGGCAAAGGATCACCACGACGCAGCATAGTTGCAGCGCCCGAATATGCGCTGGAAAGAGCATTGGTGAGCAAATTGCGGTGTGATCCCAATGCGCCCTTTGGTTTGCCGGTTGTACCGCTGGTGTAGAAAATAGTGACGGCATCATCCGATGCGATTGCAACATCGGGCAGTGCTAGGTCGGGCAACTGCGCATAGCCCTTAGGTGCACCAATGATGTTTTCGAGCGGAATAGCGGGTTCTGCGATCGCTGCCCCACCGCCACGCGTAACCATTACATGTTGCAATGCGGGCATTTCGGATTTGAGCGGCGCAATGCGGTCCCAGCGTTCTGCATCGCAGATTAAAACGGCAGCGCTCGAATCAGCTATACCAAAGGCCAGCTCTTCGCCCGTCCACCATGCGTTCAACGGCACGACAATCGCACCAGTGACTGCGGCAGCGAAAAAGGCGACTGGCCATTCGGGCAGGTTGCGCATGGCAAGCGCCACGCGGTCGCCCTTTTTTATGCCGCATTTTTGCAGCGCCTGCGCCAATGAAGCGATCGCGCGGTGCCACGCATCATAGGTGATGCGTTCATCCTCAAATACCACAAATTCGCGGTCACCGAATGCCGCTTTGGCATGTCCCGCAAGCACGGCCAGATTGGGCAAAGCATTTTTCCAGACGCGCGTTGACACGCCTTCAATAACGGCAGTTTCCATTTCAAATGGCATGCCCGGCGCGCACAAGGCGGCCTTTACCTGATCACGGGTCATTGCAGGCCAACCCGCAGGTGGCGTCCATTTTTTGCCTGCCTCGATCATCTTCTCTCCATTCCAATGGCCGCGCTTTGCGCGTGTTCGTATTGTCGATACGCCAAAATGGTTTCAATGCGCAACGCTTCGCGCTAGCAATTCATCAACGGATTAAAGGGAGAGAGAAATTGACCGCAAATATGCAGACTGTACTCGAAAAACAGCGCGCCGCATTTACCGCCGCCATGCCGGAGCCGATGTCGGTGCGCCGCGACCGTATAGACCGCGCAATTGCGCTTCTGATTGACCATGCCGAAGATTTTGCAAAGGCCGTCTCGGCAGATTTCGGCCATCGCAGTCGTGAGCAGACATTGCTAACCGACATCATGCCTTCGGTCAGCGCGATGAAGCATGCCAAGAAGCATTTTGAAAGCTGGGCCAAGGGCGAGAAGCGCAAACCCACCTTTCCGTTAGGGCTGATCGGGGCCAAGGCCGAGGTCGTGTTCCAGCCCAAGGGTGTGGTCGGCGTCGTTGCGCCGTGGAACTTCCCTATTGGCATGGTGATGGTGCCAATGGCGGGTATCCTCGCAGCCGGTAACCGCGCCATGATCAAGCCATCTGAATTTACAGAGCGTGTGTCGGCCTTGTTTGAAGAAATTGTGCCTAAATATTTCGCGGAAGAGGAAATGGCGGTTTTCACCGGCGGCGCTGACGTCGGCATGGCCTTTTCCAAGCTAGCCTTTGACCATATGATCTTCACGGGCGCGACGAGCGTTGGCAAACATATCATGCGCGCCGCTGCGGACAATCTGGTGCCGGTCACCTTGGAACTTGGCGGCAAGTCGCCGACCATCATTGGCCGTAGTGCGGACAAGAAAAAGGCAGGCGAACGAATCGCTTTGGGTAAGATGATGAACGCTGGGCAAATCTGCCTCGCACCGGATTATCTGCTGGTACCAAGCGATCAGGAGCATGATGTGATTGAGGCCGTGAAGGCCGGCGTCACCGCCCAATATCCAAAATTGCTGCACAATGACGATTACACATCCGTAGTGAACGGCCGCAATTATGAACGGTTGCAGAGCTATCTTGACGATGCCCGTGAAAAGGGTGCGGAGCTCATTGAGGTTAACCCAGCCAATGAGGAATTTGCTACATCCAACGGCAACAAAATGCCGCTCACCATCGTCCGCAATGTTACCGACGATATGAAGGTGATGCAGGAGGAAATCTTTGGCCCGATCCTGCCTGTGATGACTTATTCATCGATGGACGAAGCTATTGATTATGTGAACGCGCATGATCGGCCACTTGGCCTTTATTATTTCGGATCGGACAAGGCCGAGGAGCAACGCGTGCTGACGCGGACTATCTCCGGCGGCGTTACTGTGAATGATGTGGTCTTCCACAATGCGATGGAAGACCTGCCCTTTGGCGGTGTTGGGCCATCGGGCATGGGCAATTATCACGGTGCCGACGGGTTCAAGACGTTCAGCCATATGCGCGCGGTCTATCACCAGACGGGCGTCGATGTCGCCGGCATGGGCGGATTCAAGGCCCCTTATGGCAAGGCTACGCTCAAGACATTGGCAAAAGAGCTGAAGAAATAGCGGAACTAAAGAAATAAGGATGCACTTGCATCATGGCGGAGGCTCGGTTAGAGGGGCCTCCGCTTTATCGGGTTCGCTCGGCAAAGATGTGCCCCAGTGGTGGAATGGTAGACGCGCTGGATTCAAAATCCTGTTCCGAGAGGAGTGCCCGTTCGAGTCGGGCCTGGGGCACCACTTATTTTTCTGAACATTGCAGATTACGACTTTCCCAAATGGGGAACCAGCTTCTTCGGTCCAGCTTAACCCTTAGAATTTGATCATGATCCGCCGCACAAGCGCTGGCGAGATTGAATATATCATCCGCAGAATCTTCACCATGCCGACATTGGCTTCCGGGGCATTGGTCGCAATGGCATCCACTATTTCTGCCGCACATTGTTTGGCCGATATTTTACTGCCGTTGATCCGGCCACGCGTCATCGCGGTGTCTACCACAGGTGGCAGCGCCTCAATGACATGGACATGGGTGTCGCGCAAATTGTGCCGCAGCGATTGGGTGAAGCTGCGTAAGCCCGCCTTGGTGGCGCAATAGACCGGACCGCCCGCGCGTGGTGCAATGGCAAGGCCCGAGGTGACATTGACAATCACCGCCTCTGGCCGCTGCAACAAAGCCGGCAGGAAATGGCCGATGAGATGCAGCGGTGCGTTGAGGTTCAGGAAGATGGCTTGATCCGTCAGCGCAAGATCAAGTGGTTCACCGGGGCCGAAATTCCCGCTCATCCCGGCATTGTTGATCAACATATCAATGGGCCTATCCGCCAAAGCAGCGGCAAGGGTGGCGCAGCCGGCGGCGGTGGACAGATCGGCTTGAATGGCCTCAAAGCCTTCGCTGCGCGCTGATGCCAGCGCGTCTTCGCGGCGGCCGCATACAATCACGCTTGCGCCTTTTGCCATCAGCTGGCGCGCGATTTCCAGACCTATTCCGTCTGTTCCGCCCGTTACCAATGCGGTTTTGCATGTTATTTTCATGCTATGATTTCAAACCCTTTCGTTGTCATCATCCGCTTTATTGCGTGCCCTGAAGCGCGGCGATGTCGCTTGCTTTATGCAGCCGCCATGCGATCCAAGCGGAGATCAAACAAGCCGCTGCAATCATGAACAAAGTGTCGGCAATGCTGACGCCTGCCATTACGAGCAGGCTGTAGATAATGGCGCCAATGACCATTGCGCCGGAATTGATGATATTGTTGGCGGCAATGGTCCGTGCGGTTTGAGATTTTGCGACGGTGGTAGTCAGAAACGCATAAAGTGGAACTACGAACATCCCCCCGGCAATAGAAATGCCCAGCAGATCGATAATCATCCGGTCTCCTTTCCCAAGCATCAGGAAACTGTACCAATTCATCAATTCGGGCCCCACGGGCCCCCAGTGGCTAACGCTCCACCACAGGTCGAGGACGAACAGCCCCATGACAATCACTGACGCGGGTGCATATTTCGCCGAGACCGTTCCTTTAAGTAAGCGGTTTACAGCAATGGAGCCAATAGCGATGCCCACCGAGAAAAACGCGGTGAATAGGGTTGCGACGGTGTTGTCGCCGCCAATGGCGTTCTTAACCATAGGCGGGAAAATCGATCCCAATACGGCGCCAATGCCCCAGAAAAAGCTGATCGCCCAGATCGCCATGAAGAGATGGGGAACGTGCATAGTGTCGCGCACCAACTGCCAGCTGCTGCGGAAAATATTCCAGTCCATTTTGGCGGTTGGCGCGTCGCTTTCAGGTGGAGCGATCGGAACTGACTGAGCAGTGATCCGTCCAATGATTGCCACGATGATAATGCCGACGCCGGCAATATCGCTGGGGATAATTCCGCCTGCAATCGTGCCGCCCAATATAGCTAAATAGGTGCCAGCCTCCACAAGGCCAGTGCCGCCCAGCACCTCATCTTTTTTCAGATGTTGCGGCAGAATCGCATATTTGATCGGGCCAAAAAATGTCGAATGCACGCCCATTGCGAACAAGGCTGCAAGCATCAGCGGAATATTCTGCAAATAAATACCCGCTGCCCCAAACAGCATGATGAATATCTCGGCCGATTTCACCATGCGGATGACTTTGGTTTTTTCAATCGTGTCCGCCAACTGCCCAGCTAGCGCCGAAAACAGGAAAAACGGCAAGATGAACAAGGCGCCCGCAATCGCGTTGAAATTTGCTTCGCGCGTTGGGTCCGAATAAATCTCGTAGGTGACTAAGATCACCATCGCCATTTTGTAGAAATTGTCGTTGAACGCGTTGAGGAACTGGGTGACGAAAAGCGGAAGAAAGCGGCGCTTGTTCATCAAAGACATTGTCGTGGCCATAATTTCACCAGTTTCCCATACAGAGGATTTATCACGCCTTAGCCGCCGGTTGGAGGCATGGCAAAGCGCATTTCTATCCGCTGGTAAATAGTCAGGTGATTTTGTCCGCGCATCACGCTATCGATGTTTTATGCTTAGCCTACCCAATATCTTAACCCTGTCGCGAATTTTCGCCGTGCCCATTTTGGTTTTCCTATTATGGCCGGGGACTAAGCCAATAAGCGTGCAACCGATGCCGCTCGATTATGCCTTTGCATTTGTGTTGTATTGTCTGATGGGCATCACCGATTATTTCGACGGCTATCTGGCACGGGCGCAGGGAACGGTTTCCAAATTGGGCGTTTTCCTTGATCCCATCGCCGACAAAATCATGATTGCCGCCGTTATTTTGATGCTGGTGTTCACGCGCGATGTGGAGGGGTGGCACGTGATCGCCGCCTTGATCATCTTGTTGCGCGAAATGATGGTGTCTGGCTTGCGTGAATTTCTTGCCGGGCTTCAGATTTCGGTGCCGGTGTCCAAGCTCGCCAAATGGAAAACGACATTTCAATTGGTCTCGCTTGGTGGAATCATTTTGGCCGGGGCGTTGCCGGACTGGATTTTGCTGAAGCAACTGGCGTTGCTTTTGTTGTGGATCGCGGCGGTGCTGACGATGATCACCGGTTGGGATTATCTGCGCGTCGGCATCAAGCATATGGATTAATGCCATGAAATTGGTCTATTTTGCTAGCGTGCGCGAGGCAATTGGCCTGTCATCCGAAGAGTGTGATGTGCCGCTGGATGCCCGCACAGTAGGCGATCTGGTGGCTAGGATTTCCGCGCGTTCCGAAGAGCATGCCTGCGCATTACATGATCAGACCCGCCTGCGTTTCGCGTTGGACCACGAAATGGTTGCGAGCGATGCTCTGCTTGGTGCGGCGCAAGAATTGGCGATTTTCCCTCCGGTCACGGGCGGATGAAACGTGTTCGGATTAGCAACGCGGCGATTCAGCCCGACCAAGAGTTAGCTACCCTATTGGGTCTTGGCGGGGGAGCACTGGCCAGTTTTACCGGCATTGTGCGCGATGATGGCGGGGTAAACGCCATTGAATTGGAACATTATCCCGGCATGACCGAGGCAAGTCTTTATCGCCTCATAGAAGCCGCTACAGCGCGATGGGCATTGCTGGGTGCTATGATCACCCACCGCGTTGGAATCGTCCCTGTGGGGGCTCCTGTGGTCGTTGTTGGGACCGCCTCGCTGCATAGGGCGGAGGCATTGGAGGCGACGGCGTTTCTCATTGACCGGCTGAAGACCGAAGCCCCATTTTGGAAGCGCGAGCATTATACCGATGGCACCGCCAAGTGGGTGGATGCCAAAGCGAGCGATGAGGCGCGCGCCGAACGCTGGGTCTAGCCTGCGTGCAAGTCGCGCAGTGCATCCGCCAGCAGTTCAAACTCCTCACGTCGCGGGCTATTCGTCCGCCATATCAAAGCAATCTCACGCGATGCATGTTCGGCGTTTAACGGGCGGGCTTGCACATCGGTGCCGTTCAGTAACCCTGCTTTAACGGCCATTTCTGGGATGATAGTAAGGCCAAGGCCATTGTCGACCATTTGCACCAAAGTATGCAGCGATGTCCCCAACATCGTTGCAAATGCCCGCATTTCGGGGCGGTTGCATGCGGCAAGAGCGTGATCCTTGAGGCAATGGCCATCGACCAGCAAAAGCAGGCGGCTTTCGTCGATCAATTCTGGATCAATACTTTCGGGCGGGTCGCGTGGATCGTCCTTGGGAAACGCGACGAACAAACGATCATCAAACAACGTCGCTTTTTCAATATCGCCGGCAGCAAAAGGCAATGCAAGCAATACACAATCGACTTGCCCGTGATGTAATGCTTCGATTGCGGCGGCGCTGGTTTCTTCGCGCAAATATAATTTCAAGTCGGGATATTGCTTGCGCAATGCGGGCAATAATTTGGGCAACAAAAACGGCGCGATGGTCGGAATGACGCTCATCCGCAGGTCATCGGCTAATGGTTTGCCCGCCGATCGAGCCATTTCTGCTAGTTCCTCTGCTTCGCGCAATATACGGTGGGCCTTGGCCACCATCTTATTACCAAGCGGTGTAAAGCGAACAACGCGGCGTGTGCGCTCAACCAGCATGAGGCCAAGCAAGGATTCCAATTCGCGAATGCCTGCCGATAGCGTAGATTGCGTCACAAAACAGGAATCTGCCGCCTTACCGAAATGCCCATGCTCTTGCAGCGCCACCAGATATTGTAGTTGTTTGAGCGTCGGAAGATATGTGCTCATAAATCGGCCCCGTTAATCAATACAGAATATATAATCGGTTTTTCCAATTTATCCATACATAATTATCGGTAAACTGCATCCTTTGCTGGAAAAACCCACCGGAACGTCTTAGCTTGGTATCAATCAACGGGACTGGCAAAGGCCAGAAGTGCCATTATGTTTATTTCTAATCTCATCGATTATCTCGACTCGATCAAAGCTCGAGACCCGGCGCCGCGTTCTCGGTGGGAGATATTGTTGTATCCTGGCGTTTGGGCGGTGGGCTATCACCGCGTCGCACATTGGTTATTTTTGGGTCAGATGTTTTTCCTGGCGCGGTTGGTCAATCACTTTGCACGCTTTATGACGGGTATCGATATTCACCCCGGTGCGAAAATTGGGAGCAATTTCTTCCTCGACCATGGCTTTAGTGTCATTGGCGAAACGGCGGAAATCGGTGATAATGTCACCATGTATCAAAATGTAACGCTTGGCGGCACAAACCCGACGGCGGGTGTTGGTGGAAAGCGGCATCCAACCATATTGGACAATGTCATCATCGGTTCAGGCGCCCAGATTCTTGGGCCAATTACGGTTGGCGAACGCGCGCGCATTGGCGCGGCTGCGGTTGTGACCGATGACGTGCCAGCCGGCGCGACTATGATTGGCCAAAAAGCGCGATCGACTTTGGTTAAGGCGGAAACCTATGCGCGTGATTTCATGCCATATGGCACGCCGTGCCGCGAAATGTTCGATCCCTCGACCCAAAGTCTTGAGATCATGCAATGCGAGATTGAAAGCTTGCGCAAGAAAGTGGCTGAGTTGATGGCGGACCGTGATGCGGCGTCCAACGTTACGCCTGCCAAGCCACGTCCAGCCAAAGGACGCAAGGTCAGTTGAGCGCCGTCATCACGCCCTTTCCCTGGGTTAGCCGCCATAATCAGGTCGGCTTTGAAAAAAATGAACTGACGCAGATCCTAAACCTATATGGCCGGATGGTCGCGGCGGGGAACTGGCGGGATTATGCGATAGACTTGGGCCGCGACGCTGCTGTGTTCAGCATGTTCCGCCGCGCCACTGAACGTCCCGAATATCGCATCGAAAAACGGCCCGCTTTGCGCAACCGCCAAGGCATGTGGGCGTTGGTCGGCGAGGGCGGCGCCATACTGAAGCGCGGCCATGATCTTGGGCCAGTGTTGGCGCCTGTCGAACGCAAGTTAATGAAATTGGTCGACTCATAAAAAAGCCCGGCCAAAGACCGGGCTTTTTAAGATATGATTGGGACGTCTTAGCCGAGGGCTTGCAACGCCTTCATGACGGCGACCGATTGTTCGCCACCCGATTGCGGCACCGTTTCGCCGGTGCGGTCGATAATCTTGTCCCATGCTGCGGCGAAACCTTCGACATTGCGGTCTTCTGGACGCAGCGCGACGCCGGGTGTCATGGTAACATAGGCCGCATGATAGCCACCGCCGCCAGCGCCGATAATCATGTTGGTCGGCGCATCTTCGCTGACCAGATAAAGCGCGGCTGGAACAACATTTTCAGGTGTGAATTGTTCGAATAGGCCTTCGGGGAAAATATCTTCGGTCATGCGTGTGCCAGCGACGGGTGCAAGCGAGTTGACGCGGACATTATATTTCGCGCCTTCAAGATGAAGCGTCTTGGTAAAGCCCGCCAAACCAAGCTTTGCTGCGCCATAATTGGCCTGTCCGAAATTGCCGTACAGACCCGTCGATGATGTGGTCATCAAGATACGGCCATAGGCCTGGTCACGCATCGTATCCCACACCGCCTTGGTGCAGTTGGCTGACCCCATGACATGCACCTGAAGCACCAAGTTGAAATCAGTCATATCCATTTTGGCAAAGCTCTTATCGCGCAGGATACCGGCATTGTTGATCAATATGTGCACGCCGCCAAAGGCCTCTTTCGCCTTTGCGACCATTTCGACCATTTGCTCATATTCGGTAACGCTGCCGCCATTGGCCATTGCTTCACCACCAGCGGCCTTGATTTGCTCAACGACCTGCGCCGCTGCGTCAGATGTACCTGTGCCATCGCGCGCACCGCCCAGATCATTGACCACCACTTTGGCGCCGCGCTTGGCGAGTTCAAGTGCATAGGCCTTGCCCAAACCGCCGCCTGCACCTGTAACAATTGCGACTTTGTCTTTAAAACTGATCGTCATTCCCTATCTCCATACTGCACAACGGACAAAGCCGCCAAATTTGCTCGCGTCTTGGCATGACCCGTCACTTGACGCAAGCGTAAAGCAAGGTTGGAAAAATTGCCGTAAAAAGGAGATTAATCCTAATGTTAAAGTCACCGAAACCTTCTCCAGCTGCCATCAATTTATGATCCTTCCAAGGCAAACCATATGAATTTGCGCTGTTTTTCTGCGACACTTGCAACGCTGATGGGGCTTGGCCTGTCTGCGCCCGTCGCTGCGCAGCCGTTTGAGCAAGCGCAAGCATCGCGCGTACCCAAGACAGGCGAATTGGCGTCTGAGTGGCAGCTTAAGCCACGCTGGCGCGTACAATATGACGTGGCCAGTGTTGATGGGCCCGATGGCTTGGATGGGGTGGGTAATTTTCAAGATGTCCGACGTGCGCGGGTCGGAGCCGATTTGGCCATGCCGCATGGTTTTTCAGCGCGGCTTGAAACGGAATTGACCGCTGATCCTATCGAATTGACGGATGCCTATCTGCAATGGAGCGGCAAGAATGTGAAATTCATATTGGGTCAACAAAAGGCGCAGCTTCCGCTCGATGAAGAAAACAGCAACCTTAACACCAGCTTTTTGGAACGCGCTGCGTTTGTCAGTGCCTTTGGCTATACAAGGCGCACAGGGATTTCCGCACATTATGTGACAGGCGATTGGGCCATATCTGGCGGAGTATACACCGATTCGTTGGTGCGGCTGAATGATGTGGAAACGAACAGTAGCTCGGTCGATGTGCGTACATATTGGTCCCCGCAACTGGCAAAAACAAGGCTGCATTTCGGCGCATCATATCATTTGCGGCACCTGAATGATTTTCAGTTGGCATCGACGCTTTATCAAAGCCGCCCCGCGTTGCGCATTACAGAAACGCGCTATATCGGGACACCGGCACTATCCGTTGCCAAAGAGCATCGCATTGGACTTGAGGCCGCCTTTGTTCAAGGTCGACTGCATTTTGCCGCAGAGGCGCATTGGTTAAAGGCAGAACGCGACCTTTTGGACGACGCGAAATTTTTCGGTGCTTATACCGAGGTTGGTGTTTTCCTAACGCGAGACAGCCGTCCGCTACAGGGTGGAATGTTTGGAGCGATCACGCCACGCAAGCCCGTTGGGGCAGGCGGGCTTGGCGCGGTACAGTTGAACCTGCGCTATGATTATTTGGATCTTAACAGCGGCGCGATCATCGGCGGCAAGCAAAATGGCTACCTTGCCTCGCTCATCTGGACCCCAGCCGCGTCCTTCCGCCTGATGGGCCAATATACCAAGCTATATTACACGGACGCAGTCATCGCTGTTGCGGGGAACCGCACCTACAGCGTCGATGTGGTTGGCGTTCGCGGACAATTGTCCTTTTAAACGGCGTCTTGATCGAGCGAATAGCCAGCTGAACGCACGGTCCGGATGATGTCGCTGTCAAAGCCTTCGTTCAGGGCTTTGCGCAGGCGACGGATATGGACATCTACCGTCCGAATTTCGATATCGCTGTCATGACCCCAGACGCTGTCGAGCAAACGCTCACGCGAAAAGACATGGCCTGGATATTCGAGGAAATGCTTGAGAAGGCGATATTCCGTCGGTCCCAAAGGTACCTGCTTCCCGCCGCGTTTCACCTTATGCGCGACGGTGTCCATTTCGACATCACCGAAGCGCAAGGCTTCGCCAGCCAAAGCTGGGCGGACGCGGCGAAGGACGGCCTTGGCGCGGGCGACGAGTTCGCGTGGTGAAAACGGCTTGGTGACATAATCATCGGCACCGATTTCTAGCCCGCGTATGCGGTCATCTTCTTCACCGCGCGCGGTCAACATGATGATGGGCACATTGGCGGTATTGTCTGACTTGCGTAGTTGCCGGCACACTTCGATACCGGATAAATTCTCCAGCATCCAATCGAGCAACACCAAATCAGGCGTACGCTCCTTAGCCATCAATAGCGCTTCTTCACCGTCGCCAGTGTGTTGGACGTCGAATTCCTCACGCTCAAAATGCCAGCGGACGAGCTCGGCAAGTGCACTGTCGTCTTCAACTAATAGCAATTGCGCCTTGGGCATATGTCTCTCCGCTTTATGCGTCGGGCAGGTTTTCACCCGTTTCGGTAAAATAAATCATCTGCGCCACATTCGTCGTATGGTCGCCGATGCGTTCGAGGTTTTTTGCTGTGAAGAGCAAATGCGCAACTTCCGTCGCGTTCTGCGGATTTTTGACGACATAAGCGACAAAATCGACGAACAAGTCCTTGTTAAGCTGATCCACCACATCGTCGCGCACGGTGACCGCGCGCGCCAAATCAACGTCTCGCTTGGCATAAGCGTCCATCGCCGTGCGGATCATTTCGACGACGATTTCGCCCATGCGGCCCAATTGCTCGAGCGCGGAGGACGGTATTTTGCCATTCATCTGCGGTACGCGCTTGGCGATATTCTTGGCATAATCGCCAATGCGCTCAATGACGGCAGACATTTTGAGCGCAGCGATCAGCTCGCGTAAATCGTCGGCCATGGGCGCGCGCAGGGCGATCGTGCGGACCACCAGTCGCTCTACTTCGGTTTCCAATGCATCGATGATCTTGTCTTCGGCGCGGATCGTTGCGGCGGCATCGGTATCATGCTCGCGCAACGTTTTCATAGCAGCAATAACTGCAGCCTCGGCTCGGGCACCCATTTCGGCAATGAGGCCACGGATTTCGTCCATGTCATCGTCAAATGCGGTGATTGTGTGCTTTGTACCGGTGCTCATGTCGCAATTTCCTAACCGTAACGGCCTGTGATATAATCTTTGGTGCGATCTTCGCGTGGATTGGTGAATATGTCAGACGTTTCGCCAAATTCAATCAAATGGCCCAAATGGAAAAAGGCGGTGCGTTGCGAAACGCGCGCGGCCTGCTGCATATTGTGGGTCACGATGATGATGGCGTATTTTCCGCGCAGTTCGTGAATTAACTCCTCAATCCGCGCCGTGGCGATTGGGTCAAGCGCGGAGCAAGGCTCATCCATTAGGATGACTTCAGGGTCAACCGCAATGGCGCGGGCAATGCACAAACGCTGCTGCTGACCGCCGGAAAGCGCGGTTCCGCTTTCGCTCAGGCGATCCTTGACCTCGGTCCACAATCCAGCGCGGGTGAGGGAATTTTCAACGATCTGGTCCAACTCGGCTTTACCACTGGCGAGACCATGGATGCGTGGGCCATAAGCGACATTGTCGTAGATGGATTTCGGGAATGGATTTGGCTTTTGAAACACCATTCCAACGCGCGCGCGCAATTGCACGACATCCATGCCAGATGCATAAATGTCTTCCCCGTCAAGCAGTATCTGGCCTTCTACGCGGGCGCCTGCGACGGTATCATTCATCCGGTTTAAAGACCGCAGGAACGTCGACTTTCCACAGCCGGACGGACCGATAAACGCTGTCACATTCTCCCGATCAACGTCAATCGAAACGTCGTTAATCGCTTGCTTGTCGCCATAATATACATTCACATTGCGTGTGGATATTTTGGCTATTCCTGGGGTTACGCCCACATTAACGTCCTTTTTGTTCATAGGTCACCAACGCGTTTCGAAACGGTTGCGAAGATAGATGGCAAGGGCGTTCATGCCCAACAAGAAGATCAGCAGCACAATAATCGCGGCGCTGGTTTTTTCGACAAAGCCCTGATTGACCTCGTCCGACCAAAGATAGATTTGCACCGGTAAAGCCGTTGTCGCGTCGGTGAACCCTTCGGGCGCAGCCGGGATGAAGGCGCGCATGCCAATCATCAGCAGTGGCGCAGTTTCGCCCAAGGCGCGCGCCATACCGATAATAGTGCCCGTTAAAATGCCTGGAAGGGCCAACGGAAGCACATGGTGAAACACGACCTGCACCGGCGATGCGCCAATGCCCAACGCCGCCTCACGGATCGACGGCGGCACGGACTTAACCGCATTGCGGCCCGCAATAACGATGACGGGCATCGTCATCAAAGCCAGTGTCAAACCGCCGACCAATGCAGATGACCGCGGCATGCCGAATAGGGTGAGGAACACCGCCAGACCCAGCAAACCAAAAATGATAGAGGGGACGGCCGCCAAATTGTTGATCGAAACTTCAATCATATCGGTCAGCCTGTTCTTGGCGGCATATTCCTCAAGATATAAAGCGGCCAATACGCCGACGGGGAAGGCAAGCATCAGGGTGATCGCCATGGTCATCAGCGACCCCTTAAACGCTGCCCAGATACCAACCGCCGATGGGTCAGTGGCGTCAGCACCTGTCAGGAACGTCCAGTTAAAGCCCGTGCGCAAAGCGTCCTTTTGCGCCAGAGCGACAACCGTCTTTTCGGCTTCGGGCTCACCAGAGCGCTTGAACGCAACATCCAATCGCGAATCCACCGGTAACCACAGCTGCTGTTTTGATGTGATGAGGCTGGGATTATCCATCAACATCTGCCGCACATTGCCGGCAGCACCAGCAGTCAAAAGTCCCTCGCTTAAATCGCCATATTGCTGACCCACGGCAAGTTCGACAATGCCGGGAACGTCCATCGAATTCAGCGCGGCGTCGGCGTTCGGGCCACTGATCGAAGCTGCCGTTGCGCCTGACGTTAACGCCGGAAAGTCAAAATCGACCGCAATTTCGGTGCGCTGAAAACCCCGCAAACCTTGGCCCAGCATTGTGAAAAGCAAAAAGGCGAGGAACAAAGTCGACAAGGAAACGGCAATAAAACCCATTGCCTTAAACCGCCGCTCAGCCGCATAACGCCGCGCGATACGCTTTTGCATGATCAGCCCGTTCCAGTCGGTGGGTGTCGGATCCATGATGGCGTTACTCATATGCTTCCCGATATTTTTTCACGACGCGTAACGCGACATAATTAAGGAAGAATGTCGTCACGAACAATGCAAGGCCAAGCGCAAATGCCGCAAGCGTATGCGGGCTTCCGAAATCTTGGTCACCGGTCAAAAGCGCGACAATCTGGACAGTCACAGTGGTGATAGTCGCAAAAGGGTTCGCGGTCAGGTTCGCGGTATAACCCGCCGCCATGACAACAATCATGGTTTCACCAATCGCGCGGCTAACGGCTAGCAATACCCCGCCGACGACGCCGGGCAAGGCGGCTGGCAGCAACACTTGCTTGATAGTTTCGCTCTTGGTCGCGCCCATCGCAAGGCTGCCATCGCGCATCGCGCTAGGCACCGCGGCGATGCTATCGTCGGACATGGACGATACCAATGGAATAATCATGACGCCCATGACGATGCCAGCGGCCAAGGCATTGTCGGACGCGGCATTGCTGACGCCAAGCATGACGGCAAAGTCACGCACCGCTGGTGCAACCGTTAACGCGGCAAAATATCCATATACCACGGTAGGCACGCCTGCGAGAATTTCGAGAATTGGCTTCATCCATTTACGCACGGTCGCGGACGCATATTGCGTCAAAAAAATCGCACTCATCAAGCCCAGCGGAATGGCCACGATCATCGCGATGATCGCGCCAATGAAAATAGTGCCCCAGAATAAGGGAATCGCGCCATAACCATTGTCCGCGCCTGGCGTCACAGTCGATTTAGGGTTCCACTCAGTGCCAAACAGAAACTCAAATGGCGACACCATTGAGAAGAAACGCCAGGATTCAAATATCAGCGAGGCAAAAATGCCGAGTGTCGTGAGAATTGCAATCAATGATGCGACCAGCAACCCGAACATCACAACGCGTTCGACCTTGCTGCGCGCGCGGAAGTCCGGCTTTATGCGAGTGAACGCAAAAGCGCCGCCGGCGAAAAGCAGCAATAATGTCGCGGCAACGCCAATCCATTTATAATAAGATAATGCGTTTTTGTATAATGGGACCAGCTTTTCGCTCCCATCTTGAAACGCAGCGGTTTGCAAACCTTGTGCAATAGCCCGCGCTTCCGACAAGATCGCGGCGCGCGCGAAGCCTTCTTGCGGCAAATCGGCAGCCGCAGGGGCCGACAGCACCATGTTGGTGACCAATGACGGGGAAATCGACTGCCAAATGAACATGAAAGCAAGTGCCGGGGCAATGGCGCAGATCGCCACAAACCAACCGTGATAATAAGGCAGGCTGTTAACGCTACCGCGCGGCCCAGCTTTTGCGCTGCGCACAAACGCAGCCGCACGCGCGCGCCCAGCAATCCAGCCAATAAGGCCGAGACCAAGGACAAGGAAGAGCAATGCCGTTCCAGTCATAAACTTAACCATGCTCCCTTGGACCCGATGATCCGAAACCCGTCATATGCAGTGCCCAGAAATAGCGCAGGCCTGGATCGAAGACAGAATCGATCCAAGCCCATAGACGCCATCATTGTTTCAGTTTTATTTCAAATCAGTGCCCGTCATTGCGGTTAGGCTGTTGGCAGCATCACTGGCCGCTTTGTAATCGGCATCGCTCGATGCAATCATACCCAATTTGGTCAAATATCCGCCAGCTAATCCGCCCTTCAGGAATTCGAGGACAAAGTCCTTAATGCCTGGAATTTTATCGACATGCGCCTTCTTCACATAAATGAACATCTTACGCGCACCGGGATAGCTGCCATTTGAAATTGTAGCGAGAGTTGGGTTTACACCATTCATAGTGATGCCATGCACCTTCGACGCATTTTCTTCCATGTAGCTGTAACCGAAGATGCCG
Source organism: Sphingomonadales bacterium (assembly GCA_027488785.1). Lineage (GTDB taxonomy): Bacteria > Pseudomonadota > Alphaproteobacteria > Sphingomonadales > Sphingomonadaceae > Sphingorhabdus_B. The sequence goes on from JAIYAY010000007.1 coordinate 23,971, forward strand.
ACCATGTTCGGGTTGGAGCTCAACTTCTGCACAATCAGATTGTCGTTTTCGCCCTGTTCCTTGAACGCACCGTCGGTGCGCACTTCGGTGCATATCGCCTTATACTTGTCTTCGTCGCTATCTTTCAGCGCCTTGGTTGCGGCGTCGGTCTGGCAACCGACTTCCATGATTAGTTCATGGAAGGAATCGCGTGTGCCGGAAGTCGTTGGTGGGCCATAAACCGAAATTGGCAATTTCGGCAGGGAAGGGTTCACATCCGACCAAAGCTTGGCGGTCTGTGGTTTGCCAAACGGGTTTGCGGCCAGCGCCTTGTAAACATCCGCAGTGGACAATGCGAACTTCACACCCTCGTTCGACTGGGCAAGGGCGAGACCGTCAATACCAACCTGAATTTCGATTACGTCTTTCACGCCGTTTTTCTGGCAATTATCGAACTCACTCTTTTTCATGCGACGCGAGGCATTAACGATATCAGGCGTATCTGCACCGACACCCTTGCAGAATTGTTCAATACCACCGCCAGTGCCAGTCGATTCAAGTACCGGCGATTTGCGCGATGGGTCTGCCTTTGCAAAAGCCTCTGATGCAGCCTTGGCAAAAGGGAACACCGTTGAAGAACCCACAATCCGGATTTCCTGACGTGAGCCACCGGCAGCGCCGCCAGTGCTGGCCTGGTCATTACATGCCGACAGTGCGACTACACTTACGGCAATGAGTGATAATTTTTTCAACATATTGGCGGTCCCCATAATCGATTTGGCACGGATTAAACTACAGTTTTGGGCCATTAAACGACCCGAATGGCTGATACATGACTCTTGTGTTACATTTTTATGACGGTCCTGTTGGTACAACCGGTAACAATATCGACACAGTCGTTCCTTTGCCGACTGTGCTGCGGATTTCCAAATGACCGCGATGCCGATCGACAATATGCTTTACCAAACTTAAGCCCAGTCCGGTTCCGCCAACCAAGCGACTTCTTCCTGAATCTACGCGATAAAATCGTTCGGTTAGGCGCGGCAAATGTTCAGGGGCAATGCCGTCCCCCACATCGGCCACCGTAAAGTTAATCATTGCGCCAGATCGCGAACGCAACAGTGAGACCGTTACGGGCGTTCCAGCGCGACCATATTTGAGCGAATTGTTCAAAATGTTGCTCGCCAACTGCCGCAATTGTCCGGCATCGCCCATAACCGGCGGCATACCTGTCGTCACATCGATTACGATATCTGTGCCACGATCCTTTTGACTGTTGCGCAATTGATCAACAGTTTCCATGACTATTTCGGAAAAATCGACTGGCGTTTGCGGCGGATCATATTTTTCGGCCTCAATCCGGCTTAGCGACATCAGGTCGCGAACCAACGCCTGCATCCTGTCGGTTTCCGTGGCCATGATGCCCAGAAACCGGCCGCGAGTCGCGGCGTCATCGCCCGCTGCTGGATCGTCCAGCGTTTCGATAAAGCCCTTGATAGCGGCCAGCGGTGTCAACAATTCGTGACTAGCGTTGGCAACAAAATCGACGCGCATTTTTTCAGCGGCCTGTGTTCCGCTGCGATCTGCCAGATGCACGATTTTCTGCGATGGACCCATGGTCTGAATCCGCATGTCCCATAACTGGTTTTTCTGGCCAATGCCGGTCAGCCGGATCGGATGTCCGCTATGCTGCGCATCTGGGTCGGTCAGCCGCTCAATCGCGCCGGCGTGACGGAACGCCATACGCACATTTTGGCCAACAATATTTGCGCCCAGCAAGCGTAGCGCAACTTGGTTGGCGGCGGTTACCCGCGCATTTTCCACCATCAATATGGCATCGGCAGATGAATCGATAAATGCCTGCAACTGGGGATGCGAGCTAATCGTTAGAACGTCAGTGTCTATTGTGGTGAGCTTAGCGTCTTCCTGAGGTGCCTCTTCCCGCTCATGCGGATCAGCGGCGATGAATAATGCAATCAACATTGAAACAAGAGTGACAAGAATGCGCTCGGCGGAACCTGCCATTTGGTCAGCGAATATGGCACCGACAAGTGCCAAGGCAAATGCCACAATCATGCGGGGAGACAACCAACTGTTCACTTTGTACCCTGCTGCAGTTCCTGTGAGATCGCCACACATATAGACGCAGCGATTTGGTGCAAGCAACGGCGATGGAAAAATGCAGGAGCCCCGGCGCCCCCTATGCCTCTGTGCGTACTAATTTGATGCCAACCTTTTTAGGCAATCAAGCAATTCGTTGAAATGATCAATGACAGCATCAGCGCCCATGTCCTCGACCGGCCCATGCAAAAAGCCGAAGCTGACGGCCACGCTCGGGACGCTGGCATTCTGCGCTGCCATCATATCATAAATGGAATCGCCGACATAGGCCCCCCGTCCGCCGCCACAGCGGTTGATCATTTCAAAGATCGGCGCGCCCGAAGGTTTGGCATTTTCCTTACCCAAAGTATCTGCGCCCAAGATGCATCCCATGCGGTGCGCCAAGTTAAGGTCGGTCAGCAATTGAACCGCAAGGCTCTCGAATTTGTTGGTCACTACCGCATAACGGACACCCATATCGTCAAGCGCATCCAGCACCGCCAACGCGCCATCAAAGGGTCTGCTATACACAGATACATTGGCTTCGTAATAAGCCAGCATCTGGCGATAGAGCGGTTTGAAATCATTGTTGGGAATGCCGCCTGTCGCTTCCAAACCCTGTTGCAACATCAGCTTTGCGCCGCCGCCAATATATTGCTTCACTGTTTCGGGTGAGAGCAGTGGCCTGCCTACGCTACCCAAGACATGATTGACCGCAGCGGTCAGATCACCGCTTGTGTCCACCAAAGTACCGTCAAGGTCGAAGCCGATTATGTCGAAAGGAAATTTCAAGCCAAGCTCTCCAACTATCTATTTGTGTTTCGATTGGGTTCAACATGAACGGACTATAATATGTCGGTGTCATTGAAGTGTTGTTCTGGAAACCGCAACAATTTGCTGGCATGGAGATGTTTATGACTGAATTAGCCGCCATCATTCTCGCCGCGGGCAAAGGCACGCGAATGAAATCCGACCTGCATAAGGTGCTGCATCCCATCGCCGCTCGGCCAATGCTCATGCACCTGATGGCGTCGGTCGATGCCTTACGCCCGACCAAGAAGGTTGTGGTGGTCGGCAGCGGCAAGGCACAGTTGGAGGCAGCTCTGGCAGGTTCGGCAGATCTTGCAGTGCAAGAACCCCAATTTGGCACTGGTCATGCCGTGCAGCAGGCCCAAGGCGCTCTGGCGGGGTTTGATGGCGATGTTCTTATCCTCTATGGCGATGTGCCCTTTGTACCGACGGCCACGATGAAAGCGATGGTTTCACGGCTCAATGCGCCTGATGCGCCCGCGGTGGTCGTGTTGGCGTTCGAACCAGAAGATCCAACGGGCTATGGCCGCGTAATCGTCGAAGATGGCCGCATCATTAAGATGGTCGAGCAAAAGGACGCGACCGAGGCGGAAAAAGCCGTAAAGATGTCAAATTCCGGTCTGATGGCGGTTAAAGCGCGCGACTTGTTCCCTTTGCTGGACCGTGTGACCGACGACAATGCGCAGAAGGAATATTATCTCACGGATATCGTCAACATCGCCCATGAAGATGGGCGGATTTGCGTGGTTGTCACCACCGAACCCTACAACGTGGCGGGCATCAACAGCCGCGCGCAATTGGCCGAGATGGAGCAGGCGTGGCAGCAGCGCCGCCGGACGCAAGCGATGGATGAGGGCGCCACTTTGATTGCCCCGGAAACCGTCTGGTTTGCGTGGGATACGCAGCTTGGCCGTGATGTCCTGATCGAACCAAATGTGTTCTTCGGCCCCGGTGTCAGCATAGCGGACAATGTGAAAATCCGCGCCAACAGCCATATTGAGGGCGCAATCATCGGCAGCGGCTGCGAAATCGGCCCCTTTGCGCGGCTTCGGCCAGGAACATTGCTGGAGGAAAAGGCGAAGATTGGTAACTTCGTTGAAACCAAAAAAGCGCATTTGGGTAAGGGCGCAAAGGCCAACCATCTAACCTATTTGGGCGACGCCACGATTGGTGCAGGCGCGAACATTGGCGCTGGCACCATCACCTGCAATTATGACGGCTATCTCAAATATCAAACGGTGATCGGCGAAGGCGCTTTCATCGGCAGTAACAGTGCCCTCATCGCGCCTGTCAAAATCGGCCGCGACGCGATCGTGGCTGCAGGCAGCGCGGTATCCCGCGACGTAGCCGACGGCGAACTCCGCTTGGTCCGCGCCGAACAACTTGTCAAGCCCGGCTGGGCGGATCGGTTCCATGATGCGATGCGGAAGAAGAAGGCGGAAAAGAAGTGACTAAGCTTGACATGATATCATGATATGATATCAGTATATCATGACCCGCATCCTCGCCGATCTACCCGATGAAGACATAAAATGGCTCGACCAGCGCGCCGCCGAACAGGGCAAGTCGCGTGCGGCTGTGCTGCGGGAGGCCGTGGAGGCATATCGCGCGGACGGCCCCGCATCTGGCAATACTGATTGGCTGGAGGCAGGCTTCGGTTTGTGGGCAAAATATGGCTTCACGGAAGATGGGATGGAGTATCAAAACCGGCTACGCGATGAATGGGTTCGCGAATGGGACCCGGAATATGACCCCGCAAAACATGGCCCGCTGACAGGTGAGAAAGACGTCGCCGCGTGAGCGACATCTATTTCGATACCAATATCATTATCGATGCGTTGGCGAGAAGACCCGAGGCACTTGCCGAGCTTCGCCGCGCTAAGCGCCAGTGGATTAGCCGCATGACGTGGATAGAAGTTCTCGCTGGTATGCCCGTGCCAGCACGCGCCGAAACCGAAGCCTATTTGCAAAATTATTCCATACGCGAGTTATCGCCGGAGATCGCACGACGCGCTGCCGATCTTCGTTTCAACAAACGCTCGCTCAAACTGCCGGACGCCGTAATTTTCGCGTCAGCACAAGAACATGGCGCAATTTTAGTGACGCGCAATGTAAAGGACTTTCCGGCAAATATGCCGGGTATTCGCGTCCCTTACATCACGCCAGATAAGGTTTAGAGTTTATGTGCGGAATTATCGGAATTGTTGGTAAATCTTCTGTCTCTGACCGGCTGGTCGACGGGCTGAAGCGGATGGAATATCGGGGCTATGATAGTGCTGGCGTCTGCACCGTGTTTGATGGCCAACTCATCCGCCGCCGCGCGGAAGGAAAGCTGGCCAATCTCGTGAATGTGCTCAAGTCGGATGATGCCGCTGGAAATATCGGCATCGCCCACACCCGCTGGGCTACGCATGGCGCGCCGACCACGAGCAATGCGCATCCGCACGCGACGGGCGAAGTGGCGCTTGTGCACAATGGTATCATCGAAAACTTCAAACAATTGCGCGACGAACTCACCGCGCGCGGTAGGACGTTTGAAAGCGAGACCGATACGGAGGTCGTGGCGCATCTGGTGTCCGAACAGGTCGAGGCAGGCCATGCGCCCGCTGACGCGGTCAAGGCTGTGCTGCCGCGCCTGCGCGGTGCGTTCGCCCTAGCGATTGCATTTCGGCAATTTCCTGATTTTCTGATTGGCGCACGGCTCGGCAGCCCGCTGGTTGTCGGTTACGGCGATGGCGAAACGTATTTGGGCTCGGACGCGCTTGCCCTTGCGCCGCTGACGCAGCAAATTGCGTATCTGGAAGAAGGTGACTGGGTCATCGTGACGCGCGAAGGCGCGCAAATTTTCGACAAGGACAACAGCCCGGTTACGCGCGAGATCACCACCTCAGGCGTGTCTGCGGCGCAGATCGAAAAGGGCAATTACCGCCATTATATGCAGAAAGAGATTTTTGAGCAGCCCACCGTGGTTGCGCAAACACTTTCCAGTTACATTCGGCCGTTGGAGCAAACCGTTGCCCTGCCGCAGATGGATTTTGACTTGGCAGGCGTAAAGCGCATTACCATCGTTGCCTGTGGTACATCCTTTTATGCAGGCATGGTTGCGAAATATTGGTTTGAAACCTTCGCCCGTATCCCCGTTGATATCGATGTCGCGTCGGAGTTTCGCTATCGTGACCCGGTGTTGGAGGAAGGCGGCCTTGCGCTGTTCATTTCCCAATCGGGCGAAACCGCAGACACGCTGGCAGCCTTGCGCCATTGCAAGGAAAATGGACAGACAATCGCGGTTGTCGTCAACGTGCCGACATCGAGTATGGCGCGTGAGGCGGACCTATTGCTGCCCACCCATGCTGGTCCTGAAATCGGCGTTGCATCGACCAAAGCGTTTACCTGCCAGCTTGCGGTATTGGCTGCATTGGCCGCACATCTGGCGCTGGTGAAGGGAAAGTTGAGCGCTGAGGAAGAGCGTGAAATCGTTCGGCATCTGATTGAGGCGCCCGCTGCCCTTAATGCAGCACTCGCGCATGATGAAGAGATCGCCGCGATGGCGCATTTGATCGCGCCCGCACGTGACGTGCTCTACCTTGGCCGTGGCCCGGATTATCCGCTGGCGATGGAAGGCGCGCTCAAGCTGAAAGAGATCAGCTATATCCATGCGGAGGGCTATGCCTCAGGTGAAATGAAGCATGGACCAATCGCTTTAATCGATGAAGCCGTACCCGTCATCGTCCTTGCACCAAGCGGGCCGTTATTTGAGAAAACTGTCAGCAACATGCAAGAGGTCCGCGCGCGCGGCGGCAAGGTTGTCCTGATTTCTGATGCCGAGGGCATAAAGGAAGCGGGTGAAGGTTGCCTCGCCACCATCGAAATGCCGACTGTCCACCCGCTGATCGCGCCGTTGGTCTACGCCGTGCCTGTGCAATTGCTGGCTTACCACGTCGCTTGCGCAAAGGGCACTGACGTGGATCAGCCCCGCAATCTGGCAAAGTCCGTTACAGTGGAGTGAATTTGCGCAAAGATCGACCCAGCCTTAGACTTTCGCTTAGTATCAGGGTTGCTAAGGCCCCAATCGGCTTTATGGATAGTGTATGAGTACGCCTGCAAAAATGATCATCATTTTTGTCCTATTGTGGGTAGGGGTACATTTGTTGCTCTATGGATATCTGAGGCGCCGGATCGCTGCTGCCAAGCGCGACAAGGACGCCGAGGCATAGCTTGATTTGCCATTTTCGCGTGCCTATAGCGGAAAGGCAGAAACGAGCGGTCCCGTGGGGCCGCTTTTTGGCTTTTGGAATATGCCAAATATTTTGTCGGAAGGAACAAAACCATGTCGATTACGCCTTTGATGCCAGTCTATCCGCGCTGCGGTTTCCGACCGGTTCGCGGTGAAGGCGCTTGGTTGATTTCTGAAGATGGCAGCCGCGCGCTGGATTTTGCCGCAGGCATCGCGGTTAATTTGCTCGGCCATGGCCATCCGCATCTGACCAAGGCCATTCAAGATCAGGCGGCGACGCTGATCCACGTATCGAACCTATATGGCAGCCCGCAAGGTGAAGCCTTTGCCCAGCGGCTGGTCGATACGACCTTTGCCGACACGGTGTTTTTCACCAATTCGGGTGCGGAAGCCGTCGAATGCGCCATCAAAACCGCGCGGGCCTATCATCAGAGCCAAGGCAGCGACCGATTTGAAATTATCACCTTTAAGAACGCCTTTCATGGCCGGACTATGGCGACGATTTCGGCAAGCAATCAGGAGAAGATGCATAAGGGCTTCATGCCCTTGCTTGAAGGCTTCAAATATGTCGATTTCGATGATTTGGAAGGCGCAAAAGCCGCGATTGGACCAAAAACCGCTGCGTTTCTGGTTGAACCCGTCCAAGGCGAAGGCGGTGTTCGCCCTGCATCAGATGCCTTCATTCAAGGCTTGCGTGCGTTGGCGGACGAACATGGTATCATGCTGATTCTAGATGAAGTGCAATGCGGCGTCGCACGCTCCGGTACGCTTTATGCTTATGAACAATATGGCATCATTCCGGATATCATGGCGACGGCTAAGGGTCTGGGTGGCGGTTTTCCGGTCGGCGCATGCCTTGCCACCGAAGAAGCTGCGCGCGGCATGGTCATTGGGACCCATGGATCGACCTATGGCGGCAACCCATTCGCAATGGCGGCGTGTCAGGCGGTTTGGGATGTCGTCGCGAACGACGAATTCCTCGCGCAAGTACGCGCAACAGGCGACAAGCTACGTTCCATGCTGGAGCAGTTTATCGGCAATTATCCGGACCTGTTTACCGGTGTGCGCGGTAAGGGCTTGATGCTCGGTGTGATGATGACACATGAAACACGTCCCTTTGTGGCGCATTTGCGGGACAATCATGGGCTGTTGCTGGTTGCCGCGGGTGACAACACCTTCCGTGTATTGCCACCGTTGAACATCGGTGATGCCGAAATCCAGACATTCATGGAAAAGCTGTCGGCGGGTGCCGCCAGCTACCAGATACCGCAAGCTGCATGACGCGCCATTTCCTGAACTTGAGCGACGCCGGCAGCGATGCAATCGCGGCGATGCTGAACGACGCCATGGGCAGAAAGAATGCGCGGGCAGGCTGGCCAAAGGGTAAATCAGATGCCGACGCACCGCTTGCGGGCCACACGCTGGCGATGGTGTTTGAGAAAAATTCGACCCGGACGCGGACATCGTTTGAAATGGCGATGAAGCAATTGGGCGGCGACAGTATCTTTATGGCTTCGGGGCAGATGCAACTTGGCCGCGGGGAAACCATTGCTGACACAGCGCGGGTATTGTCCCGCTATGTCGATGCCATCATGATCCGCACCGATGACCATGATAAGGTCGAGGAACTGGCACATTATGCCAGCGTGCCCGTCATCAACGGCCTCACGGATCTTTCGCATCCTTGCCAGATCGTTGCGGACCTTCTGACAGTGATGGAGCATAAGAAGGCGCTGCCGGGGCTAGAATTAGCGTGGCTCGGCGATGGCAATAATGTGCTGAATTCTTTGGTGGAGGCCGCCGGTTTATTCAAGTTCAACGTGCGTATTGCTGTTCCTGAAGGCTATGAAAGCGACGGCAATTTCATACACACGGCTAAAGCCGCTGGAGCCAATATCACGCTCACCCGCGATGCAGGCGAGGCTGTGGCGGGCGCCGATGTTGTTGTCACCGACACATGGGTGTCGATGGGGCAGGAGCATGCCCATAACAAAATGGCGGCCATGATGCCGTATCAGGTCAATGAACGCCTGATGGCTTTGGCGAAGGCCGATGCGAAGTTCTTACATTGCTTACCGGCGCATCGCGGCGAAGAAGTGACCGACGCTGTGATCGACGGGCCGCAGTCTGTCATTTGGGATGAAGCTGAAAACCGGCTGCATGCGCAAAAATCGATCCTATTGTGGTGCTTTGGAAAAACCTGATGGCCGAGCAATCGGAAACATTATCCAACCAACCTCTGCGCTTTTCCATACCGACACGCGATGCGCGCGGACGGCTAGTGCGTTTGGATGATGTGCTGGGTGAAATTTTGGCTGCGCACGCTTATCCGCCGGTGATTGAACGGACATTGGCGGAGGCTTTGGTTTTGACTGCGCTGCTTGGCGCATCGTTGAAGGAACCGGATAGTCAACTCACGCTGCAAACGCAGACGGAAAAAGGCGCAATCCGGCTATTGGCTTGCGACTATAAGGATGGTGCATTGCGCGGCTATGCGCAGTTTGATTCCGCGACTGCCGCTGCATTGCCGCAGAACTCGACATTATTTGGCATCTTCGGACAAGGCTATCTCGCGATCACTTTTGACCGGATGAAGCCAGCCAGCGAGGGCGGTGGTCGTTATCAGGGTATCGTACCACTTGAGGGCGAAACGCTGGCGGATGCGGCGCAGAGTTATTTTGTACAATCCGAACAAATCCCAACCTTCATTCGTGTCGCTGTGGACCATGTCGATGGCCGTTGTGTTGCGGGTGGCGTGCTCGTTCAGCACTTACCAGAGGGTGAGCAAGGTCGCGAGCGGTTGCATGTGCGTCTCGACCATCCTGAGTGGGAGCATATCGAAATTATGTCTTCGACCATCGCCGCTGCCGAGCTTGCCGACCCAGCGCTTCCGCTTGAGGAAATCGTTTGGCGATTGTTTCATGAAGAAAAAGAAGTTCGTATTGAACAAGGCGATCTTCTGTCCAAGGGCTGCCGCTGCGACCCGGTGCACATCCGCGATGTTATTGCCAAGTTTCCGGCAACCGACCGCGCCGAAATGGCGGATGGCGCCGGAGACATCGTCGTTGACTGCGAATTTTGTTCGCGCCGGTTTCCGATAAGCCTTGCCAGTTTTAACAACTGAACTGCACGTCAACGACGGCAGCGTCATTCATCCTTCTTGCGCTACATAGTAGCGTGCAAAAGGTGGCAAATGATGTTATGTAGAGCACGAAAAACAGGTCGCTTCGCGGTGTAAGACTGGTTTGCGGACAGTAGCTTATGAACAATGCTTGCCTTCGTTATGCTTTCCCCGGTGCTCTTTTGCTTATGCTGGCTGCGGCGGGCGTTGCAAAACCAGATGGCGATATGGCGTTGCTGGAGTCACTCGATCGCGGGATGTGGCAGTTACGACCAACAGGTGGCACTATGTCGACTTCCAAAATATGCCTTGGTAAATCGGAAAGCCTTACGCAAATCCAACATAGCGGCTTAGCATGCGAACAATTTGTCGTGCGTTCGAGCGCAAATTCCCTAACGGTCAGTTACACCTGCGCGGGGCACGGTCAGGGTTTGACGGTTATCCGTAAGGAAACGAACCGGATCATCCACATTCAATCGCAAGGCATTAGAAATAATGCGCCATTTTCGTTTTCAGCGGAAGGCCGCAGAACTGGGCCTTGTTAATTTATCATTTCTTTGAATGGCGCATTGGCCGTTCATCAATCATTTACCATTTTAGTTCTATAAGAATGATGGGTGCGTCTTTCAGGAGACACGCTTCCCTCCCCGATGGCTGAGAAGCCTAGCCTGGGCCGCTGCTGAAAAGCTGAGCGGCCCAATTTTTTTAGAATGCTGCTATCCCAGTGATGGCGCGGCCCAATATAAGCGCGTGCACATCATGCGCGCCTTCATAGGTGTTGACTGTCTCCAGATTCACCATGTGGCGCATGACCTGATATTCCTCGCTAATGCCGTTGCCGCCATGCATGTCACGGGCTGCACGGGCAATATCGAGGGCTTTGCCCACATTGTTGCGCTTAACGATGGAAATCATATCGGGCGCAAGCTGGCCTTCGTCCATCAAGCGGCCAACACGCAGAGATGCCTGAAGCCCCATGGCGATATCTGTCATCATGTCGGCCAGCTTCTTTTGATATAACTGGTTAGCGGCAAGCGGTTTACCAAATTGGTGGCGATCAAGGCCATATTGTCGCGCCGCGTGCATGCAGAATTCTGCTGCACCCAAGGCGCCCCAACTGATACCGTACCGGGCGCGATTGAGACAGCCGAACGGGCCTTTTAGCCCTTGTACATCGGGCAGTAACGCGTCTTCACCAACTTCGACATTGTCCATGATAATCATGCCCGTGGTCGATGCGCGTAACGACAGCTTCCCCTGAATTTTAGGCGCAGTGAGGCCCTTCATACCTTTTTCAAGCACAAAGCCGCGAATGCCGCCGCCATGTGCTTCGGATTTTGCCCAGACGACAAAAACATCGGCAAATGGTGCATTGGAAATCCACGTTTTCGATCCATTGATGACATATCCGCCATCAACCTTTTTGGCGAAGGTGCGCATGCCCGCTGGGTCCGATCCCGCGTCAGGCTCCGTTAGGCCAAAGCAGCCGATCAACGTGCCCGCAGCCAGACTCGGGAGATATTTGCGCCTTTGTTCTTCTGATCCGTAGGCATAGATGGGATGCATCACGAGCGACGACTGCACTGATGCCATCGACCGATATCCCGAGTCGACACGCTCAATTTCGCGCGCGATCAGCCCGTAAGCGACATAAGACGCTCCAGCGCCGCCATATTCCTCCGGAATGGTGGCACCAAGCAGGCCAGTCTGCCCCATCAACGGGAACAATTCCGGCGCATCACATTCCGTCCGGTAGGCATCGATAACGCGTGGCTGCAATTCGCTTTGCGCAAAGGCGCGCGCGCTATCTCGGATCATGCGTTCGTCTTCGGTCAGTTGGTCCTCCAGACGAAAAGGGTCAGACCAATCGAATGCTGCCAACTCGGCCATTTTTATCTCCATTGGGAAGGCCTGCTGAATAGCGACCTGCGTCCTGTTTGCCTTTATAAGCGTGCGGGCAAGACAGCAACCCTTGCCATCAACTCTACGCCTTGCCATGCGCTATGGGACTGCAGAATAAAGACTGGAGAAAATAATGGCACTCGCAGCCGAAACGAAAACGCTTCTCGAAACGCTGGGCTGTATCATAGATGGCGGCGACCTTGCTGTGCACAGCCCTATTGATGCTAGTCGTATCGGGGCGGTGGTGACTGCGACGGTCGACGACATCAACGACGCCGTTGAAAAATCAAACACGGCCTTTCTGCATTGGCGTAATGTCCCCGCGCCGCGCCGTGGGGAGCTTGTCCGCTTATTTGGCAATGCATTGCGTGAACAAAAACATAACCTTGCCCGTCTTGTCACGATTGATTGCGGAAAGCCGCTGTCGGAAGGACTTGGCGAAGTGCAGGAAATGATCGACATTTGCGATTTTGCCGTGGGCCTTTCGCGGCAATTGCATGGCCTGACCATCGCCAGCGAGCGGCCTGGCCACCGGATGATGGAGCAATGGCATCCGCTGGGACCCGTGCTGATCATTTCCGCATTTAACTTTCCGGTCGCGGTGTGGGCATGGAACGCAGCTTTGGCATTGGTGTGTGGCAACAGCGTCATTTGGAAACCATCGGAAAAAACACCACTGACGGCGGCTGCGGTCCAAGCTATTTTTGAAAAGGCGATTGCCGCTTTTGGCGATGCACCTGCGCATCTGTCGCAAGTCGTTCAGGGCGGACGCGATATAGGGGCTGCGTTGGTTGCTGATCCGCGTATCGCTTTGATCTCCGCCACAGGTAGCACGGAAATGGGCCGACAGGTCGGGCAAGTGGCCGCGAACCGCTTTGCCAAAACCATTCTTGAATTGGGCGGGAATAACGCCGCGATTATCAGCGACAAGGCAGACCTTGCGTTGGCACTACGCGGCGTGTTGTTCTCGGCATTTGGCACCAGCGGCCAAAGATGCACCAGTTTACGCCGGTTGTTCGTGCATGACGCGATCTATGACAATTTCGTCAGCGCGCTTCAGTCAGCCAGCGGTTCGATAGCGGTCGGTAACCCGCTGGACGGCAATAATCTTGCAGGTCCGTTGATTGACGAGGCTGTATTTGCCAGCATGCAAGCAGCTCTGGATGAAGCAAAGGCACTTGGCGGACACATTAGCGGTGGCGAACGTATCGCGATGGACGGCGTCTATGTCCGCCCCGCTTTGGTCGAGATGCCCGGCCATATTGGCCCAGCGTTACGAGAGACCTTCGCGCCGATCCTCTATATTTTCCGTTATCATGATTTGGCCGACGCCATTGCCCTGCAAAACAGCGTCGGCGCAGGATTGTCATCCTCCATATTCTCAACCGACATCCGCGAATGCGAACGATTTTTGTCTGCCGAAGGTAGTGATTGCGGCATTGCCAATGTTAACATCGGCACGTCCGGCGCGGAAATTGGCGGCGCATTTGGCGGAGAAAAGGAAACCGGCGGCGGCCGCGAGTCGGGTTCGGACGCATGGAAGGCCTATATGCGCCGGGTGACCAACACGATAAATTATTCGGACAATCTGCCACTTGCGCAAGGGGTGACATTCGACATAATTCCGTGATTATATCGTCATCCTGAACTTGTTTCAGGATAAAGAGCAGCGGTGTGTTATCCTGCAACTGGTTCAGGATGACGAAGGATAGGAAGAAGCGCATGCGGGTCGAAAAACTGCCGTCAGTGAAAGCAACGCTGCAACCGAGCAACCATCCTTATCTCAACGGGGCGTGGACGCCGCAGCATGAGGAAGTCACGGCAACCGAGCTTGATGTCATCGAGGGCCGTATTCCCGACGACATTGACGGCGTTTATTTGCGCAACACTGAAAACCAGTTGCATCAACCGCTGGGACGTTATCACCCGTTTGACGGCGATGGCATGATCCATCAGATCGATTTTTCTGGCGGCAAGGCAAGCTATCGCAACCGGTTTGTCCGCACCCGTTGCTTTCAGGCCGAGCAGGATGCGGGCGGATCCTTATGGGGCGGGCTGATGGATAAAGCGGGCGTGTCCAAGCGCCCAGGCTTTGGCGCGCATGGTAGCCTAAAGGATTCCTCTAGCACTGACATCATTGTGCACGCGGGCAAGGCTGTCTCCACTTTCTACCAATGCGGGGAGGGCTATGTGCTTGACCCCGAAACGCTGGAGCAAGAGGGCATCGCGTCTTGGGTTCCGCTTGATGGTATTTCCGCGCACCCCAAGGTGGACGAACGCACCGGCGAATTATTGTTCTTCAACTATTCCAAGCACGCCCCCTATATGCATTATGGCGTCGTTGATCGCACTGGGAAGTTGGCGCATTATGTGCCCATCCCGCTGCCGGGGCCGCGCCTGCCGCATGACATGATGTTCACGCAAAACTGGTCGATATTGTGCGACTTCCCGTTGTTCTGGGACGAAGAATTGCTGAAGCGCAATGTCCATGTGACCCGGTTGCATGAGGGACTACCATCGCGTTTTGCGCTCATTCCGCGTTATGGGCAGCCTGAGGATATTCGATGGTTTGAGGCGGATCCGACTTTCGTCCTGCACTTCATCAATGCCTATGAAGATGGCGACGAAATCATACTCGACGGCTATTTCGAAGAAGACCCTTATCCGCCACCACTCGAAAATGCGGACGGCTATGGTCATATGATGGCGTATGTCGACGAACATAGCTTCAAGCCAAAGCTGCACCGCTGGCGGTTTAACTTGGCTGATGGCACAACGCGCGAAGAGCGTCTGGACGACCGCATTCTTGAATTTGGGATGATGAACCAGCGATACTTGGGATTGCCCTATAGATACGCCTATAGCACGACGTCTAAACCCGGCTGGTTCCTGTTTAACGGTTTTGTGAAGCATGACATGGTCACGGGCGAGTCATGGTCCCTAGAGCTTCCTGAGGGGCGTTACGGCAGTGAAGCACCCTTTGCCCCACGCGTCGGTGCGGTCGACGAAGATGACGGCTATCTCGTCAGCTTTGTAACTGACGAAAATCTCGGGACATCGGAATGCATATTGATCGACTGCAAACGCTTTGCAGAAGGGCCAGTGTGCCGGATTGCGCTGCCGCACAAGATTAGCAGCGGCACCCATGCCCATTGGGCGGATCGCTCGGTCCTTTAACGCGAAGTTATGTCTGGAAAACGACTTTGGTGACCGGTTTGGATTGGCGCGCCCTACAGGAGTCGAACCTGTGGCCTCAAGATTAGAAGTCTCGCGCTCTATCCAGCTGAGCTAAGGGCGCGCGCTTCCTGCGCAATAACGGCTTTGCGCGCGAACGCAAAGCTGCTTATGTCAATTTATGCAAGACACACCAATTATCGCCCGAAGCGCAAGCGACCTCACTGGTCGCCAGTTTCGCTATTATGATTTCGTCATGGCGGCCTTTGTCGCCATTTTGTTGCTTTCGAATATCATTGGTGCGGCGAAGCCTGCGGCGGTCACGATATCTGGTACGCAATGGATTTTTGGCGCTGGGATATTATTCTTCCCATTGGGCTACGTCATTGGTGACGTGCTGACCGAAGTTTATGGCTATGCCCGCGCGCGCCGCGTCATCTGGGTCGGCTTTGCGGCGCTGTTGTTCATGGCGTTTATGAGCTGGGTAGTCGTTGCCCTGCCGCCTGCACCCGGTTGGGATGGGCAGGCGGCGTATGAAAGCGTTTTTGGGCAGGTTTGGCGGATCGTCATTGCATCGATTACGGCATTTTGGGCGGGCGAGTTCGTGAACAGCTATGTCATGGCGCGGATGAAGGTTTGGACCGCGGGAAAACATTTATGGTCGCGCACCATTGGCTCGACGATTGTGGGGCAGGGCATCGATAGCCTCATTTTTTACCCGCTGGCTTTTTGGGGGACGTGGAGCAACGAGCAGGTCATCAGCGTTATGATTACCAACTGGTTGTTGAAAGTGGGCTGGGAAGTTGTCC
>JAIYAY010000030.1 GCA_027488785.1 Sphingomonadales bacterium
ACCTGCGCGCCGTTATATCCCGTATCGAAGTGGGTGATGAGAACATCCGCATTATCGGAGAAAAGACCAGCCTAGAGAAGGCTGTTAGTACCACACTAACCGGGAAAATCCCTGTTAGTGGTTTGGTACGTAAATGGTGCACCCAAGAGGATTCGAACCTCTGGCCTCTGCCTTCGGAGGGCAGCGCTCTATCCAGCTGAGCTATGGGTGCGAGCCGGGACCGGTTAGCAGGCATGACGCCGTTGCGCCAAGTTTTTTTTGGGTCCAGTTTTTTGTTTACGCTTTTGCTCTGACAAAGCCGCATGAAACGGGTTAGTTTGCACCGGAAGTTGCAGGGCGCATGGCGCGCGCGATAGCTATGTTGTCCTTCGCTAATATCTGGATAACTCAAAAGGGCGATGCTACGGCGACCTTATGCAAAACCAATTTGAATTGACGGACGATCAGATCGCCATCCAAGATATGGCGCGCAAATTCACCGCCGACGCCATCACACCTTTTGCCGCCGAATGGGACGAAAAGTCGCATTATCCGGTTGATGTGTGGAAAGCCGCCGGCGCGCTTGGCTTTGGCGCAATTTATGTTTCGCAAGAATCGGGTGGCACTGGCCTTGGCCGGTTGGAAGCGGCGTTGATCATGGAGGCGATGGCTTATGGCTGCCCCACCACCAGCGCGTTCATTTCCATCCACAATATGGCGGCGTGGATGATTGATACTTTTGGCAGTGCGGAGCTGAAGGCGCGGTATTTGCCTGACCTTGTGTCGATGCATAAAATCGCCAGTTACTGCCTGACCGAACCCGGCAGCGGGTCGGACGCTGCGGCGCTGAAAACCAGCGCGCGGCGCGATGGCGATCATTATGTGCTGAACGGCACGAAGCAATTCATCTCGGGCGCTGGCTATAATGACGTCTATGTCGTGATGGTCCGCACGGGCGAAGAAAAGACGAAGGGCGTGACATGCCTTGTCGTGGATAAGGATACGCCAGGGCTTAGCTTTGGGGCGCCGGAGAAAAAACTGGGCTGGAACGCCTCGCCAACTGCGCAGGTCATTTTTGAAGATTGCCGCGTGCCTGTTGCCAATCGCGTTGGCGCAGAGGGGGACGGTTTCCGCTTTGCGATGATGGGCTTGGACGGCGGGCGGCTCAATATCGGTGCCTGTTCATTGGGTGGCGCGCAAAGATGCTTGGATGAGGCGATTGCCTATACCAAGGATCGGCAGCAATTTGGTCAGCCGGTGGCCGAGTTCCAGAATACACAATTTATGCTGGCTGACATGGCGACGGATTTGGAAGCCGCGCGTGCATTGCTCTACATCGCCGCTGCCAAGGTGACGGCGAACGCCCCTGACAAGTCGCGTTTTTCGGCGATGGCCAAGCGCCTGTCGACCGACAGCGGTAGCGAGATTGTCAATAAGGCGCTGCAATTATTTGGCGGCTATGGCTATTTGCGGGATTATCCCATCGAGCGTTTCTGGCGCGACTTGCGCGTGCATTCGATTCTGGAAGGGACCAATCAGGTCATGCGCATGATTATTGGCCGGGATTTGCTAAGGCAATGACGGGCATGGACCTGTTCATGGTAACAATTGTGGTGCCCGACATGAACGATGCGATTGCGCATTATCTGGACGACTGGGGGTTTGCGCTGCATATCGACAGTCGTCATATTTCAGGGCATCGTTGGGTGGTTATTGATCCAGGAAAGGGAGCCAAATTACGCTTGGTTGAAGCCTCGACCGATGCCCATAAGGCGGCAATTGGCAATCAGGCGGGTGGACGGGTCGCCTTTTTCCTGAATCTGGATGATTTCGATGCAACAGTTTCGAAATGGGCCGAGAAAGGCATTGAGGTTGTGGAACCCGAACGGTGTGAAGATTATGGGCGATTGATAGTTGTGCGTGACCGATACGGAAATCGTTGGGATATATTCGATGCCGCGGTAGGCACATCATCATGACCAGCGAAATTTTGACGCGTATCGATGGCCATGCGGGCATCATCAGCCTGAACCGGTCATCGGCGTTGAATGCGCTGACGCTGCTTATGGTGCATGCGATGACGCAGGCGTTGCTGGCGTGGCGTGACGATGCTGCGGTGAAATGCGTGGTGATTGATCATGTCGATGGGCGGGGCTTTTGTGCAGGCGGTGATATTGCTTTCTTACGCAATTCAGCCATCAATGATGGCGGCGTGTCGGGCCGAAAATTCTTCCATGACGAATATCAGCTCAACCATTTGTTGTTCACTTTTCCCAAACCAGTGGTCGCCTTCATGGACGGCATTACGATGGGTGGCGGCGTTGGCATAAGCCAGCCTGCGCGTTTCCGCGTAGCAACCGAGAATACCAAATTTGCGATGCCTGAAACGGGCATTGGCCTGTTCCCGGATGTTGGCGGTGGTTGGTATCTGTCGCGGCTGGAAGGGCGCATGGGGCAGTTTCTGGCGCTTACCGGATCACGCGTGGCTGGTGCAGGGTGCCTCGCGCTTGGCCTTGCGACCCATTATCTCCCGAGCAGCGCGCTTGCGGACGCCAAGGCACGGATCGCCAACGAAGATGTCGAGCGCATCGACGGTATATTGGGCACATTGTCCGAAACGCCGCCTGCGTCGAAAATCGTCGAAACGCTGTCGCACATTAACCGCCATTTTGCCTCCGACCAATTCGAAGATATTCTCCTAAGCCTTGAAGGTGACAAGAGCGAATGGGCGATGAAAGAGTTGGCGACCTTGCGAACCAAAAGCCCGCAAACCTGTAAAGTTGCGCTGCGCCAATTGTCGGAGAGCTTAAAGCTCAGCGATTTTGCCGATAATATGGCGATGGAATATCGTATCGCCAGCCGTGTGCTTGTTCGCCCCGATTTTGCTGAAGGCGTGCGCGCCGTTATTGTCGATAAGGATAATGCCCCCAAATGGGATCCGGCTTCCGCTGAAGGCGTGACCGAAGATCTCATTGACGATTTTTTTGCTGCCTTGCCGGCACAGGAAGAATGGAAACCCCTATGAGCTATGAAACATTATTAGTCGAAAAACGCGGCGCGGTGACGCTGATAACGCTTAATCGGCCACAGGCGTTGAATGCATTGAATAGTCAGGTTTTGGCCGACCTCATAGCGGCCTTTGCGGCATTTGATGCCGATGACAGCCAAAGATGTGCCGTCCTGACGGGCAGCGAAAAAGCCTTTGCCGCAGGCGCGGATATTAAGGAAATGTCGTCGCAGTCTTTCGCAGACATGTATGGCGCAAACTTCTTCGCAGGCTATGACCGTGTGACCGCCACCCGCAAGCCATGGATCGCTGCGGTCAATGGCTTCGCGCTGGGCGGTGGATGCGAATTGGCGATGATGGCGGACTTCATCATGGCGGGCGATACCGCCAAATTTGGTCAGCCTGAAATCAAGCTCGCCGTCACCCCGGGAATGGGTGGGTCCCAGCGCCTAACGCGCGCGATTGGTAAGGCCAAGGCGATGGAAATGTGCCTGACGGGCCGGATGATGGACGCCGATGAGGCTGAGCGCTCTGGCTTGGTCGCAAAGGTTGTTCCGGCAGCCGAGCTTGTCGAAGAAGCCGTTAAGACCGCAACGGCCATTGCCGCTATGGCACCTTTGGCCGCAATGGCGTGCAAGGAAATGGTTAACGCGGCGTTTGAAACAACATTGCAGCAAGGCGTCGTGTTTGAACGCCGTTTGTTCCATGGCCTATTTGGCACGGAAGATCAGAAGGAAGGCATGGCTGCCTTCGTTGAGAAGCGTCCGGGCAACTGGACGGGGAAGTAAAATTGGACAGGCGCGGCGCAGTCAGGTGAATGGCCACATGTTGCCGGGGTCGCTGTAAATAAGCTTTCGTCATCCTGAACTTGTTTCAGGATACAGGGCAACGGTAGCGTGTTATCCTGAAACAAGTTCAGGATGACGAGGCGGGTTTCAGGATGACGAGGTGGGTAACGTGTGATCCTGAACAAATTGTGCTCTGCACGCCTCCGGCTCTAGGATGACGAGCCGGAGAAAAAGGTTTATCTCTTAACCTTCTCTACCATCTGAAACTTGCCAAGACCGCATCCTGCACCTTCATACAGCTGCCCGCCTTGGTCGTGTAATACACGCACGATATCGACGCTGCACAATTGGTTGAGTGAAGTTCGATAGGAAAAACGGTCCTCGAACTTTAATCCGGGGCAGCTTTGGGGCAGGCTATTGCGATAGGTTTTACCGCCTACCATGCGAAAATCGATGGTACGGTTATCTATGACTTTCGTCGACCGTATCTGTGATATCGTGACGCAATTTTTTGGCTCACCCACCGACCGAACCGGTTCAGCGACCTTCTTGCCCGCAAGTGCGACCGCTCCGCCACCTGAAAGCAAGGCAATCGCGGGGATGATTAACAGCAGTTTACTCATTGGACTTCTCCGATTTCATGCATCGATTTTTAACGCTTTACTCTGAACTGGAGCTGACTTGATTTTGGGTGCGGGCGTTTTGGGTTTGAAGCGGCACAAGTCAGCTACCGGACAGCGCCAGCATTCTGGGGTGCGTGCCTTGCAGATATATCGGCCATGTAAGATCAACCAATGGTGCGCGCCAACGCGGAACGGCTTTGGCGTGCTTTTCTCCAGAGCTTTTTCGACCGCGACCACGGTTTTTCCCGGCGCAATGCCCGTGCGGTTCCCCAAGCGGAAGATATGGGTATCGACGGCAAAGGTTTCTGCGCCAAATGCGGTGTTCATCACCACATTGGCGGTCTTACGGCCCACGCCGGGCAGAGCCTCCAGCGCGTCACGGTCGGCGGGCACTTCGCCAGCATGATCACGCACAAGGATTTCCGACAAAGCGATGACATTCTTCGCCTTGTTATTGTAAAGGCCAATGGTTTTGATGTGCGCTTTCAAACCCTCCAGCCCAAGCGCGACCATTTGCGCGGGCGTCTTGACCTCTTCGAACAAAGCCTTTGTCGCCTTGTTTACACCCACATCAGTCGATTGCGCCGAGCACGTGACAGCCACCAACAATTGATACGGATTACCATAAGCTAATTCGGTTTCCGGATCGGGGTTGGCCTCCGCCAAGCGCCGGTAAAATTCGAATATATCTGCTTTCTTCAAAGGCCAAGGACCTTTTGCATATTATACCGGCCGGGCTTTTGCCGTGTTAACCAGACCGCGGCTTTCACCGCGCCGCGGGCAAATATACTGCGATTTTCGGCGCGATGGACAAGCTCGATCCGTTCATTGTCGGATGCAAGAATGACGCTGTGATCGCCCGCCACGCTGCCGCCGCGTAAGGATGCAAAGCCGATATCGCCGGCCTTGCGTGCGCCGGTGATTCCGTCGCGGCCCCTTTCACTGTGTTCTTTTAAATCTATTGCGCGGCCCTTTGCCGCGGCTTCGCCCAGCAGCAGGGCGGTGCCCGATGGCGCATCGACCTTGTGCCTGTGATGCATTTCCAAAATTTCGATGTCCCAATCCGTGCCCAACTGGCGCGCGGCTTGTTCGACTAACGCCGCGAGCATATTGACGCCCAAGGATGTATTTCCTGTCTGCAAAATGGCAATATCTTGCGCGGCATCATCAATCAGGAAATGGTGGCGTTCCTCCAAACCTGTCGTGCCAATGACGATGGGCTTACCCGCTGCCACGCACGCGTCGAGATTAGCTTCCACTGCATGCGGGCTCGAAAAATCGACGAGAACGTCGGATGCGGCAATCAATGTGGCGAGATCGCCATCCTTATCCACGCCGCCTGCATGCGTGTGGCCGTCTGCGACAATTGCATCGACCAAAGCCTGACCCATGCGGCCCGCGCTGCCAATTATTCCAATTTTCATATCTCTTGCCCTGACCTATTGTTCGGGTCTTACTATATTAGCCATCTGAAACAAGTTTTGGGTGACGTTGAAGGAAAGCATGTGGGGCAAGACATCAAGAATATCGTCATCCTGACAGGCGCAGGCATTAGCGCCGAAAGCGGCATTGATACCTTCCGCAGTGCAGGCGGTTTGTGGGAGCAGCATAAGGTGGAGGATGTGGCCACGCCCGAAGCTTTCGCCCGTGATCCCGATCTTGTCCTGCGTTTTTACGATATGCGCCGCGAACGTATTCAAGAGGTGGAGCCCAATGCAGCGCATTATGCGCTCGCACGGCTGGATGGGGCATGGTCGGGCAATCTTTTGCTGGTGACGCAAAATGTGGACGATCTGCACGAACGGGCAGGGACGCAACGCCTGTTGCATATGCATGGCGAGCATTTGAATGCGTGGTGTAATGCCTGTGACGTTCGCCACCCATGGCGCGGCACGTTGATAGACCGGCCAGCCTGCCCGGCATGTGGCGTAGGGGGGCGGTTGCGGCCGGATATCGTCTGGTTTGGGGAAATGCCCTATCGGATGGACGAAATTTACGATGCGTTGGACCAAGCCGATTTGTTCGTCAGCATTGGTACTTCTGGCGCGGTCTATCCGGCCGCTGGCCTTGTGCGCGAGGCGCGACAAAAGGGCATAAAAACATTAGAACTAAACCTTGAACCATCGCATGGCACATCATGGTTCGAAGAATCGCGGCACGGCCCCGCAACCGAAGTGGTACCAGCGTGGGTGGAAGAAATTTTAGGCAGTTAAGCCGCTGCAGCTCTTGCAGCCTGCGTCTTTTGGCAGGCGAATAGTCCGCATCGCCGGGGCCATGCCGTCGAACAAATGCAGTTTGCCCATCTGGGCCTCTCCAAAACCGGTCAGCGCACGAATGGCCTCCATAGCGGCAAAGGATCCCATCAGGCCGCACATCGCGCCCAGAACGCCTTGCGTGGCGCAGTCGTCGCAATCATCCGGATCATGCGCATCGCCGACAAAGCAACGATAGCAAGGTGCGTCATCTTGCCATCCGGTAAAGGTGCCAATCTGCCCATGAAACTGGCCAATCGCAGCGCTGACCAAAGGCACTTTAGCGGAAAGGCAGAGGTCGTTGACGATTAAGCGCGTGGCAAAATTATCGCAGCCGTCGATCACCACATCGACGCCCTTTAGAATGTCTGCCGAGGTGGAGCGGTCAATCCGCTGCTTAAGGCCGTTGAATATTACATCAGGGTTCAACCGCGTCACGGCGGCACTCGCGGCATCAACCTTCGCCGTGCCAATGTCGCTTTCGGTGTACAGAATTTGCCGCTGAAGGTTGGACAAGGACACAATGTCATCATCTACCACGCTGATTGTCCCAACACCCGCCGCCGCCAGATATTGAATGGCGGGACAACCAATGCCGCCCGCCCCAATCAGCAGCACATGGCTCGACAGCAATTTGGACTGACCCGCGCCGCCAATATCGCGCAACACGATATGCCGGGCGTAACGGTCAAGTTGTTGGTCGCTGAGCGTCATACGCCAGTGGAACCAAAGCCTCCGGTGCCTCGATCGGTATCGTCCAAGGCGTCGACTTCGATCATCATTCCTTGCGTGACTGGCGCCACAACAATTTGCGCGATCCGGTCGCCTGTGTTGATGATGAAATCTTCCTCACCCAAATTTGCGAGAATGACCTTCACCTCACCGCGATAATCGCTGTCGATGGTGCCGGGGGTATTGAGGCAGGTGATGCCATGTTTTAGGGCCAGGCCGGAGCGCGGACGAACCTGTACTTCATAGCCATCGGGAATGGCAAAGGCGAAACCCGTTGCAACGGCGTGGCGTTTGCCGGTGCGCAAAGTCAAGCTTTCT
Source organism: Sphingomonadales bacterium (assembly GCA_027488785.1). GTDB lineage: Bacteria > Pseudomonadota > Alphaproteobacteria > Sphingomonadales > Sphingomonadaceae > Sphingorhabdus_B. The sequence continues at coordinate 7,700 of JAIYAY010000030.1, forward strand.
GCAGCGCAAATATCCATGCCTGCCGCGCCTGATGTTGCATATGCTGGCATCGGCAGGCCAGCTCCATGATCCAGTCGCTTGACGCGGATATCAACCTTTTGCGAGGGCATCGGCCACTTTCTCCATCAATTTACGGGCAATCACGTCCTTGGCGCTTTCGGGCCAGCTTTCAACGCCATTCTGTGTAACGATATGAAACGCATTATTTGCGCCGCCCATCACGTCGCCGGAAACGTCATTGGCGACAATCCAGTCGCAACCCTTTTTGGTAAGCTTTGCCTGCGCATGTTCGACAATCTTCTCTGTCTCGGCCGCAAAACCGATGAGCAGCTTTGGACGATTGGCGTGCGTTGCGAGGCTGGCGAGGATATCGGGATTTTCGGTTAAGTTGAGCGCGGGGATTTCGCCGCCGTCTTTCTTGATTTTTTGCTCCGGCGCTTGTGCTGCGCGCCAATCAGCGACGGCAGCCACTAGAATGGCGGCGTCAACGGGTAAGGCTCTTTCTACTGCCGCCTGCATTTCGAGGGCAGTTTCAACATCTATCCGGGCTACGCTGGGCGGGGTTGCCAAATGGACGGGACCGGCAATGAGCGTGACCTCAGCGCCAAGGTCTGCAGCGGCGGCGGCGATGGCAAAGCCTTGACGCCCCGAAGAACGGTTGGCGATATAGCGCACGGGGTCAATCGCCTCATGCGTTGGGCCAGCGGTTACAAGGATACGCTTTCCAGACAAGGGGCGATGCGCCTGCGCCGGCGTCAGCCCAGCACCACTTGGAACCGTCGTTGGTGAACGTCCGGATGTCAGCGTTACATCGAAATCATGCCCCAACATGGCGCAAATCTGTTCGGCAATGGCGGGTGGCTCGGGCAGGCGTCCGGGGCCAAATTCGCCGCACGCCATGCTGCCTTCATCAGGCTGCATGATGTGGACGCCATCTGCACGCAATTGCGCCAAATTCCGCTGTGTTGCGGGATGGTTCCACATGCGGACATTCATCGCGGGAACGGCAAGCACGGGCTTATCCGTCGCCAGCAAAATGGTGGTCGCGAGGTCGTCGGATATGCCCGCTGCCATTTTCGCCAATATGTTGGCGGTTGCAGGGCAAATGACGACCAAGTCGGCCTGACGGCTCAACTGAATATGCCCGATCTCGCGTTCTTCCTTTAGGTCGAACATATATCCATATACTTGGTCTTCGGTCATTACGGACATGGACAAAGGCGTGACGAATTCGGTCGCACTTTGCGTCATAACCGCGCGCACGGATATGCCTTGCCGTTTGAGTAAGCGGACAAGTTCAAGCGACTTATACGCCGCAATGCCGCCAGTGACGATTAACAGAATGCGTTTGTTAGACATTAGTTTAACCCCAAACCCACATGCCAGCAGCGCCCAAAGCACCCGCTAATGCCGCGACGAATATATAGCGTCCAGCATTGCTCTCGCCCTTACGTTCCCAAATCAGTTGGACGGTCGGCAAGGGGGGCGGTTCGGGCGCGCCGCCTTTGCGAGGGAGCTGCTCATCCAAACGACGGATGAGGTCGGGTATCATTTTTAGCGTATCGGCTTGCTTGCGCAATCCGTCGGCGAGCATCGCTTCTGGCCCCAACTCGCCGCGTATCCATTCGCCCACATAAGGCGCGGCTACGTCCCACATGTTGATGCTTGGGTTTAATGAGGTCGCAATGCCTTCAACCATAACCATCGTTTTTTGCAGCAGCAACAAATGCGGTTGCGTTTGCATGTCGAAATCGCGGGTTATCGCGAAAAGGCTGTCGAGCATTTGCCCAACCGACAATTCGCTCACCGGCTTGCCACGCGTTGGCTCGCCCACCGCACGCAGCGCAGTCGCGAATTCGTCGACATTGTGATAGCTGGGCACATATTGCGCTTCAAAATGGATTTCGGCGACGCGCTTATAGTTGCCGGTGGTCAGGCCGTAGAGAATTTCCGCCAACCAGAAACGTGCTTGGCGGTTGATCCGGCCCATGATGCCAAAATCAATGGCAACGATAGTCCCATCTGCGCGGACGAACAAATTGCCCTGATGCATGTCGGCATGGAAAAAGCCTTCCGAAATCGCTTGCCGCAAAAATGTCAGGACAAGCTTTTCGGCTAATTTATTGAGGTCATGGCCAGCCGCCTTGAGCGCATCGATATCGGAAATCTTGACGCCGTCTATCCATTCTAGCGTCAGCACGCGGCCTGACGTCCGGTCCCAATCGATGGTCGGAATATTATAGCCTTCGACCGCGACCATTGCGTCCTTCAGTTCGGATGCGCTTGCCGCCTCACGCCGCAAATCGAGCTCGCGCAAGGTCCAGCGTTTGAGATTGGCGATAACCAGTTGTGGCCGCAACCGCGCCGCTTCGCCGCCGAGCGCTTCCAAATGCGCGGCTGCCCATTCGTAGGTTTCAATGTCGCGGGCGAACTGTTCGCGAATGCCGGGGCGAAGCACCTTGATCGCAACGTCCTTGCCTTCGTTCGTCCGGGCACGGTGCACCTGCGCAATGGACGCCGCCCCAACAGGCTCAGGGTCGATAAACTCAAATAACGCGGCCGCTGGCTTATTCAGACTGTTGTCGATCTGGGCATAGACCTGGTCAAATGGCGCGGGCGGTAACTGGTCCTGTAGCATGAGCAGATTATGCGCAGCCTCTTCGCCGATGATGTCGGGCCGGGTGGCCAGCGTTTGGCCAAGTTTGATGGCGGCGGGACCAATCGCGCGAAATGCACCTGCATAATCTGGCACCTTGGGCTGTATCGTCCCAAAGCGCGCGATGCGGCACAGACGCTTAACTTGCGCAGGGGTGTTGCGATCCGCCTCAATGGCGCGAAGAGCCCCATGGCGCGCTAATATGCGGCCCCATTTGAGCAAGCGAATGATGTGGGTAACTGGCCGTGTCATGAGGTGCGGGGTTAAACCTTCCAGCCGCTGTGGATCGCGACCAGACCGCCTAATATGGGCTCAACCTTGGTTTGCACAAAGCCCGCCTCATCTATCATGCGTTTGAAATTTTGCATGTCTGGGAACCGGCGGATAGATTCGACCAGATAGCGATAGCTGTCTTCGTCACCAGCAATAGCCTTGCCCAGCTTTGGCACAAGCTTGTCCGAATAGATGTCGTATATTTGCGCAAGGCCAGGCCATTCAACCGTGGAAAATTCCAGGCAGAAAAAACGGCCGCCATAACGCAGCACGCGATGTGCCTCGCGTAGGGCCTTGGGAATGTCCGTGACGTTGCGGATGCCAAAGGCAATTGTGTAGGCATCAAAATGCGCATCGGGGAATGTCAAAGTCTCGGCATTTTGTGGGGACCAGATGAGGCTATTGATCCCGCGCTCCATGGCGCGTTCCATGCCGACATCCAACATATCTTCGTTAATGTCGGAGACCGTGACCTGCGCGCCTGATTTTTCCATGCGGAATGCAATGTCGCCCGTGCCGCCGGCCATGTCGAGAATATCCTCACCCGCGCGTGGCTTTACGCGGCGCACGAAGGTATCTTTCCACAAACGGTGCATGCCGCCCGACATCGCGTCGTTCATGATGTCATATTTGCGCGCGACATTGGAAAAGACGTCGCCAACGCGCTGCGTCTTTTCTTCGGGGCTAACTTCCTCATAGCCAAAGGATACGGTTTTATTCATCATCCTGTCTCTAGCCTATTGTTGCGCCAGCCGCAAAGGCTGTTAGGGTCAGGACCACTTAAATCCACCTTCGCGGCGTCAAAATGGCGAAGATATCGAAGCGAAATGACCGCTGCCAGGCAGTCATTCTGCCTGCAAGGGCATTTCGTTTTGAGATCGATGCCATTTTGGCGTCCGAAGGATTTGACCCATTTTGCCCAGGGCGTCTTTGGCAAGCTTGGACTTAGAACCACTAAGTCCTGCACTTGCCGCATAGCCCTGAGCAAAATGGCCTCAAACCGCGAAGGTGGATTTAAGTGGTCCTGACCCTTAAGTGCAAAATCATATGCCCGAATTACCCGAAGTCGAAACCACTGTCTCCGGCCTGCGCTCTGTCTTGGAAGGCGAGCTTATCGTGCGCGCGGAACCGCGCCGTGCGGATCTGCGCTGGCCGATCCCGCCCGATTTGCGCCAACGGCTTACGGGCGCGCGCATCGAAGCATTAGGTCGACGCGCCAAATATGGGCTGATCTACACCGACCGGCAGGACGTGTTGATATTTCATTTAGGGATGTCCGGCCGTTGGCGTGTTGACCCAGCTGATATCGAAAAGCACGACCATTTCATTCTGGAAACGGCAAGTGGACGCGTGGTTGCACTGAACGACCACCGCCGTTTCGGGTCGCTGGACATTATCGATTCGCAGCAGATCGACGATTATCGCTTCTTCGCCAAAATGGGACCTGAACCGCTGTCGGATGCGTTCGATGCCGCAGTTCTGCAAAAGGCACTGCTTGGTCGGAAAGCGCCGATAAAGGCCATGTTGCTCAACCAGAATGTCGTTGCGGGCTTGGGGAATATCTATGTGTGCGAGGCGCTGCACATGGCGGGCATTGATCCCGTGGCTGTCGCCGCAAGCATCAGCAAAGCGCGGCTGTCTCGCTTGGTCATTGCGATTAAAGAGGTGCTGACGGCTGCTATTGCCGCTGGGGGATCTACCTTGCGCGATTTTGCCGCACCCGATGGGGAGCTTGGCTATTTTGCAAAGGACTGGCGCGTCTATGGCCGCGTAGGTGAAGATTGCGTCTGTGGCAGTAATATATTGCGACGTGTTGATTCGGGAAGATCAACTTTCTATTGCCCGAAATGCCAGCGATAAGGCGGCATTATGAGGTTGACGAATCTATTGGGCAGGGTTAAGGGCCGCTCCTTCAACAGGCGTACCGCATGGGCGCGCCTCTTCAGATATTGAAATTCGAGGACAAAAATGGCCAATACGCCGCAAGCAAAAAAGCGTATCCGTCGCAACGCGCGTCGCACTGAAGTGAATGGCGCACGCGTCAGCCGCATCCGTACTTTCATTAAGAAGGTCGAATCGGCGATTGAACTTGGCGATAAGTCCGCGGCAGTTGCTGCATTGGCCGCAGCGCAGCCAGAATTGGCACGTGGCGTATCCAAAGGCGTCCTGCACAAGAACACAGCTTCGCGCAAATTTGGGCGCCTCACAAAGGCGGTCGGCGGTCTCGCTTAAGCGACACTGATGGCGCCGGACCTTCCGGCTTTAGACATTCAAAACCCGCCGCAAACACGGCGGGTTTTTCTTTGCCAATTGTCACAAAAGTGAAACGTGAGGATTTCCCGCGATTCGGGGCTTACACAATTCAATATATATAAAAAATATCATTAAATCATATACTTATTAAATTGATAACGCATTTGCTAGGGTCCCGGCGAGTCAATGCCATTTATTTCATTTTTTTTGCTGCGTTGCTCTTGATAGACTCGTTTTTTGTTGTCTAAGAAATGCAATCCAGCAACGCATGACGACAGTCGCGCAGTGCCTCACATGGAGAATGATCAGGTACAGAGGCTGCATTTGGCAACAAATGCGCGGCCAGTCCCCGTTTGTCCCCTGTTCGGTAGATAGCGCGCGGTTGTGTAGTGCTGGTTGGGGTGGAAAATGGGGGCAGGCACGTTGGCCGAAGTCAATTCAGTATCGCACAGCAAAATCGGTCTACCAGGCAGTGGGCATGATGCGTCTACATCGCATGCCCGTTTTGACGCCGATTGGCATAATATCTCCTCCGGCTTGCGTCGCGATTTGGGTGCGCAGGTTTACGGCCAATGGATTCGCTCCATCAGCTTGGGTGACTATTGCGACCTGACGGGTACGCTCGAGCTTTTGTTGCCCTCGGACTTTTCGGCAAGCTGGGTCTCCGATCATTATGCCGACCGGCTGCGCTTGGCGTGGTCAAGCACCAATAGCAGCGTCAAGCAGTTGAAAATTCGCACACGCCCCGGTGCCCCACGTGTAGAATTGCTCCGCGCTTCAACCAATGCAGAACGCGCGGTCGCGCAAGAAACCAGCGAGGCACAAGCCACGCGGTCGGCACTTGACCCGCGGATGACCTTCGCCAATTTCGTGAAAGGCCAAACCAATGTGCTCGCGCTGAGCGCTGCAGAGCGTGTGGCGTCGAAAGACAAGCCTTTGTTCAACCCGCTATATCTGCAAGCGGCGACGGGCCAAGGCAAGACGCACCTGATGCATGCCATTGGCCATGCTTATGCCGAGGTTAATCCCGACGCACAGATTTTATATATGTCTGCCGAAAAATTCATGATGGAATTTGTGACCGCGATGCGGCGCAAGGAAGTCATGGAGTTCAAGGCACGTTTGCGTGCTGTTGACGTGCTGTTGATCGACGATATCCAGTTCATCATTGGAAAGGTGTCGACGCAGGAAGAGTTTCTGCACACCATCGATGCCATCATTGGCGCAGGCAAACGTTTGGTGGTTTCTGCTGACCGCGCACCGCAAGCGCTGGACGGCGTGGACCAGCGCATATTGTCGCGTCTGTCGATGGGCCTCGTTGCCGACATTCAACCTGCTGATCTGGAATTGCGCCGTTTGATCCTAGAGCAGCGCCTCGCCAATATGCCAGAGGCGCAGGTGGGTGAAGATGTAGTCGAGTTTCTGGCCCGCACGATCAGCCGCAATGTCCGCGAACTGGAAGGTGGCTTGAACAAGCTGCTCGCTTATGCCCAGTTAACAGGCAAGCCTGTGACCCGGACATTAGCCGAAGAGCAGCTCAAGGATATATTGAGCGCGTGCCGTCGCCGCATCACCATCGACGAAATCCAGCGTGCCGTTTGCGAATATTATCGCATCGACCGTAGCGAAATGTCCTCAAAGCGCCGTGCGCGTGCCGTTGTGCGCCCACGCCAGGTCGCCATGTACCTTGCCAAGGTGATGACACCGCGCAGCTATCCTGAAATCGGACGCAAGTTCGGGGGACGTGACCATAGCACCGTGATCCACGCTGTTCGCTTGGTTGAGGGACTGCGGCAGCAGGATAGCGACATGGACAATGATGTGCGCGCGTTGCTCCGCCAGCTCGAAGCTTAGGTCCTGACCGTAAATTTCCACCCCTTTTCAACAGGCTTTCCAATGATTATCCCGATGATGTGAGTCGGAGGGATGATTATGAGTCAGTTGTGCGCTTCGTGCGGAGCGACTTCGGCCAATGAAGCCGCTTTCTGCGCCAGCTGCGGGCGTGCGTTGAAGCCAAAAATTGCCCAAAAATCCCACAAGTCGGCCGCGAAAAATGGCCGATGGTCGATGACATTTTTGACATCTGCCATGTTGTTGGCGGTAGCCGCATTATATTTCTGGCTCTTCATTGTGGACGATTTGAAACGGGGCGCAGATATGCCCGGCACCGAAGCGGGAGAGGCTTCAAACCCCGAAGCGCAGATATTTTTCGCAATGACCGACGCGAATTTGCGCAGTAAGCCGATGATAAACGGCAGTGTCATATTGGGCAAATTGCCCCGTGGCTCGCAAGTGACGGGTACAATTCAGCCAGGCTCAGGTGTCGATGGCGGGTGGCTTGAGCTAAGTGATGGCAATGGCTTCGTAGCCTTGGTCAATTTGTCGCAAATTCAGCCGCCGGTGCTGGTAAAGTCGCTCAATGATCAACCGTGGGTTGCAGATGGATTTATCGATGTCTGGGCCACGACCCTGTCCGATAGTGCTTTGATTGATCGCTTGCGCGAGGGCACACAGTTGACGCTAATAGGGACCACAGCAGATAATTTCATTGAGGTGAAGCTTGCGGATGGTCGCTTCGGATATCTTGCGGACGCACCGTCGATTCTGGCGCGCATTGGAGGTAAACCAATTGCCATTGGTTTCAATCCTCAGACCTGTGCCTTTTCCGGTGAAATAGGTGCCGAATTTGCCAAGATCGGCGGGCAGTTACGGGCGCAATGGCAGGCATTGGAGGCAAAGGAGTTTGCCAGTGAATCTGCCCGTCAAAAGGCCTATGCAGCGGTGGAAGGCAAAAGCAAATATATCCGGCTACGCCGATCGTTCGAAGGATTGTCGTTAACTGGCCTTGCGCAACATTATGAATCACAATCTTTGTATTTCGATGAGGAGCCAGCGAAAGTTATGGAAGTATTTCGCGCGCAAGGCTTCGCCATCGGGCGTGATGGATTGTTCACAGGCACGGATCTTTACGCAGGCATCGCCGCCACGCGGGGTGAAGGCGCGGCTTATGGAAAAACCGAACTCGGCTGCGGCGTATAAACGCCGGGGCCTGCATAAAGCTTAGCGCTTTTCCTCCGGCGCGACGGAAATTCGGACGGTCTCACCGCCATTTCCGGGGAAGCCTGTAAACATAGCTTCAACCAGATTTGGCACCAGATAGGGAAGTTTGTTCGAACGCGACTTGGCTTCTGCCTTGCCTTCGAACAAGCGTTTCCCGTCGCCATTGCGGTCAATTTTTAGATCCAGATTGGCGGTATACACAGTGAAACTATCCACGTCATATGGTCGGTTGAAGCCGCTGTAGAGGAACGGGTCATAAAAGCCCATGACATAGCGCGCGCCGCGACGTGTACGCACAACATAGGGGCGGTAGAAGCCGCCAAAGCCCCAATAAGGATCGTAAAACGGATCCTGGCGCACGATGTTGCGTTCCTTGCCTGTATCCACGGCATAATCGAGCGAGACGGTCATGTCGGCGGTTGCGCCCGATGCTGGCACATAACCGATTTTCTGCAGCTCATTAGCGACTAATGCGGCATATTGGCCAAATTCGATGCCACCTGTATTGGCGGGATTGGCCGCGCGGATCGCAAAGGTCTGACCCTGCGGCGCGGGCAGTTCCTGAAAGCGCGAAACATCGGCGTTAAAGGGCGTCGCGCATGCACCTAAAGCAAGCAGCGCCAAAGGAGCGAGAAAAGTTGCGACCTTTTTCATCCATACATTCCCTTCAAAAGCAGCCAGGTAACGACTTGTAACTTACCCGCAAAAATTAAGTTGGTTTCGCTGAACTGCGGTTGAACAACGACATAATTGTATTCAACGCAGTAAGCCAAGTGCAGCATAAGCTGCCTTTAACGTCGGTGCGCTCAATTCGCGCGCTTTCGCTGCGCCCTTGGCCAATGCCGCGTCAATCTGTTCATGGTCATCCTTGAGCGCATTAAAACGTGCTGAAATAGGGCGCAGATGTTCGACCACAATCTCTGCCAGCGCAGGTTTGAATGACCCAAAGCCCTGACCGCCAAAGCGCGCCAGCGTGTCGTCTACGGCTTCGTTCGCAAAGGCAGCATAGATGCCAACCAGATTTTTGGCTTCTGGCCGACCCTCAAGACCATCTGCCTCCGACGGTAGCGGCTCTGGGTCGGTTTTCGCTTTCTTGATTTTGCTCAGGATCGTGTCGGCATCATCGATCAGGTTGATGCGGCTCATATCGCTTGGGTCCGATTTGGACATTTTGGCGCTACCGTCGCGCAGGCTCATGATACGCGCGGTGGCCTTAGGGATGATAGGGTCGGGCAGCGTGAAAATCTCCGTACCCTTGCCAAAATCGGTGTTGAACTTTTGCGCGATGTCGCGGGCAAGTTCCAAATGTTGCTTCTGATCTTCGCCCACGGGCACATGGGTCGCCTGATACAGCAGCACGTCGGCGGCTTGCAAAACGGGGTAGGTAAATAAAGCAATGCTCGCGCCTTCGCGATTCTTGCCGGACTTATCCTTGAACTGAGTCATCCGGTTCAACCACCCCATGCGGGCGGTGCCCGTCAGCAGCCATTGCAACTCCGCATGGGCAGGGACTTGCGCCTGATTAAACAGGATTGCCTTATTGGTATCCAGCCCGCAGGCGAGCAACGCGGCCGCCATTTCGCGAGTGTTAGCGGTCAACTCCTCGGGCATATGGGGCATCGAAATAGCGTGCAAATCGGCAAGGAAATACAGGCATTGCATTTCATCCTGCATCTTCACCCAGTTCCGGATTGCACCCAGATAATTGCCGAGATGAAGGTTGCCAGTTGGCTGAATACCGGAAACGACGCGCATAGATATTACTCGCTTACAGGAGCCGCGGACGCCATTGCACGCCTGCGGAAAAGAGATTTGAGTTCGCTAATCCGGTAGGCACCGAACAGCAATATGGCCAACGCATAGACCGCGCCGCCAGCGGTTACCAAACTAACTAAAACCGCAATGCGCCGCCACAAGCTGGTGCCAAATTGGCCTTCGATAAGTTCATTTCCGAAATAGAGCGCGATGCCCATAATGACCGCCGCCAAAATTATGCGCCATGCCTTTTGCTTCAAGCGCGCATCAACGGCGATATGGCCCCGTTTGCGTAAAGTGAACCATAGCAACGCGACATTGACCCAAGCGGCAATCGCCGTCGCCACGCCGACGCCAATATGCGCCAACGGCCAGATGAGTATGAGGTTGCCGACGAGGTTGATCAGCATGGACCATAAGGCCAACCGTAACGGTGTTTTTGTATCGCTACGGGCGTAAAATCCTGGGGTAAGTACTTTGATGAGTACATAAGCGGGAACGCCGGCCGAAAATGCCATCAGCACCGCCGCGGTGCCGCGTGTGTCGGCCGCGGTGAAGGCGCCATGTTCGAATATGCCATGCACAATCGGGATCGCGGACACAATCAACGCGACCGTCGCGGGCATCGCGAAGAATAAGGCCAGTTCGACGGCGCGGTTCTGTGTGTCGGATGCGGCTTTGCTATCTGCACCGGCAATCTGCCGAGATAATGCAGGCAAGATAGCGGTACCGATGGCGATGCCAATCAGCCCCAATGGCAATTGGTTCAAGCGGTCGGCATAATAGAGCCACGACACCGAGCCTTCGGGAAGGAACCGCGCTGCAAGCGAGGTGGAGATCAACAAATTGAACTGGATCGCGCCTTGGCCAATCGCAGCGGGTGCAATCAGGGCGAGCATTAATTTCACATCGGGCGTGAGGCGCGGCAAGCTAAGCTTTAGGTTAACACCCGCGCGGTGACAGGCCCAGATAAGCCACAATAGCTGCAACGCACCCGACACGGTAACCGCGATCGCTTGCGTGACGGCTGTTTCCACCTCGGTATCGCCGCGGAAGAATATCAGTGCGATAATCATGCAGATGTTCAGCAAAATCGGCGCGGCTGCATTGACCCAGAATCGGTTGAGCGAATTCAATATCCCGCCGAGCAAAGAGACGAGCGAGATCAGCGCTAGATACGGGAAAGTGATAATCGTCAAATGCCGCGCCAGCGCGAACTTCTCCGGCCCGCCATCGGGAAAGCCACCCGTCATGGCCCAGACAACAGGGCCAGCGGCGAGCATCATAAGGGCGGTAAAAAGCACCAGAAACGGGAACAACACCGACAGCACTTGGCTTGCAAAATTGCGCGCGGCGATCAGGCCTTGGTCCGCCTTCTCGCGTTCAGCCTCAGTCATCTTCTTGTTAAACAACGGCACGAATACCGCCGCAAATGCGCCTTCGGCAAAAAGTGCTCGGAACAGATTGGGTAAACGCCACGCGATCAGAAAGGCATCGGACGCGAGGCCCGCGCCGACAAAGCGCGCCATCAACATGTCGCGCACAAGGCCCAAGACGCGGCTGACCAAAGTCAGTCCCCCGATGGTAATGCTGTTGCGAACCAGGCTCATCTGTTCACCTGGTGCCGTCGGCTTCAGGCTTCGCCGGCAGGCTGCGTCTCTGCCATTTGCTGTGCTTGCGCAAGCTGTTGGATGTAGAGCGCGTTGAAATCAATGGGTTCAAGCACCAGTGGCGGATAGCCGGCATCGCGCACTGCGTCTGCAACGACTCGGCGCGCGAACGGGAACATCAAGCGCGGTGCTTCACCGAATAAGAACGGATGGGCTTGCTCTTCGCTGACATTGCGTAGGCCAAATAAGGTTCCATAATCCAGCTCAACGGAGAACTGCACACCATTGTCTGTCTCTGCCTTGATGGCAAGCCGTAAGGCGACTTCATGCACTTCGTCGGTAATGGCGTTGGCTTGGATATTTACTTGTACATCAATTTGCGGCGGGCCTTCCCAGTTGAAGCTGTGCGGGGCATTAGGATTTTCAACCGACAAATCCTTGATATACTGGTTCAACATGCCGACAGCGGGCGCAGTGTCTTCGCCATTAGCTTTTACTTTGTCGGAAACGATGGTGCCTGTTTCGTCGGCCATGATGTGTCGTGCTTTCTTGTTGGTTGTCATAGCCGCAATAAACGACCCTTGATGGCCGTCGCGCCTAGCAGGCGTGGCATCAAAGGGCAATGATACTTGCGTTTGCGATAAAGCGCAATTTTCTTTGGGCAAAGCCCTTTGAAACCCGTATCATTCATTCCTATATGCCTTTATGAGGGACCTTAGCGATCAGATTTCGCTTAGAAACCATATTGAGCTTTTGCCGCATGGAGGCGTTGTGACGTTTACTATTGTATTGCTTGCGCTTGTTGCCGCTTTCTTGGGCCTTCGCCTTTACGCAGTGCTCGGCAAACGCACCGGACATGAACAAGAGCCCGTTGCTCGCAGACCTGTTGAAGCGAATACATCGCCATTGTTGCGGCAGCCATCTGCCAGCGGCGACGCGGCCTCTGTGGTGCCTGGAACGGATCTTTCAAACGTCGAGACCGCTGCGCAAAGTGGCATTAAGGCGATTTCTAACGCCGACCGCAATTTTGACCCAGCTTCATTTATGGAAGGCTCAAAAACCGCTTATAAAATGGTGCTTGAGGCTTTTTGGAAGGGCGACAAGGAAGCACTTCGTTTCCTGTGCGATGATGACGTCTATGCAAGCTTTGCCGAGGCCATTGATGGCCGGGCGGAGCGTGGTGAGACCCTCGAGAACCGTTTGGTCCGTATTGATGAAGTTCGCATTGTCGACGCAAGTTACGATCACCCCATGGCCCGTATCTCGGTGCGATTTGACGCCGACATCGCTGCGATGGTCAAGGATGCCGACGGAAATATCATTGGCGGGTCGATGACGGATGCCGTGGAAACGCACGATATCTGGACATTCATGCGCGACGTGAAATCGGACAGCCGTAACTGGAAGCTTGACGAAACCGACTCGGTCTGATTCACCCGGGCGATGAAACGCGCCCTTTTTACTCTCGGTCTATCCGCCCTCACTTTGTCCGCTTGTGCAAGCGGGGTGGCGCCACCTGTTGGTCCTGCATCGTCATCGTCGGCAACAGTCGCTACACCGTCCGTCGCGGACAAAGCGGTGGCGCCTGTGTCGACGCGCGATGTTACAACTGCGGCGGGGCTTGGCGTACTGCGCGGCCCGCAAATAGCCACTTTGCAAGTTGATGCGGGAAAGACAGCACTTGCGATGGAAAGTTTCCGGACAAGTTGCCCCGGCCTTGTGCGGCGCACCGACAATAGCGGCCTCACTCAAGGCAGCGACTGGGTCGCAGCTTGCGACGCCGTCAAAACATGGAACGGTGATGCCCTAACATTTTTCGCCACCTATATGGATGCGGTGCAGGTCGGAACTGGTAAGGCTTTTGCTACGGGCTATTTTGAACCCGAAATCGCCGGTTGCCGCAAGCCGCAAGCGGGGTGTGATGTACCCGTCTATAAGCGCCCGCCGGACCTGATTGATGTCGATCTTGGGCAGTTTTCCGATGAATTAAAGGGCCGCACCATCCGGGGCAAGGTCAGCGGCGCAAAGTTTGTGCAATATGATGACCGGGCCGCGATTGAAAATGGGGCATTATCAGGGCGCGGCCTTGAAATCGCTTATGCCGCGGATGCTGTGGAGTTTTTCTTTCTGCAAATTCAGGGGTCGGGCCGGTTGAAACTGCCTGACGGCAATGTGATGCGTATTGGTTATGACAGCCAGAATGGGCGTGGTTATACCGGCATTGGCAGGTTGATGCGAGATCGCGGGCTGATTACCGATGCGTCGATGCAAGGTATCGTCGCCTTTTTGCGCGCCAACCCTGAAGAGGGGCGCAAGACCATGCAGGAGAATAAAAGCTATATTTTCTTCCGCGAACTGACCGGAGAAGGCCCTTTGGGCGCGATGGGCTATCCTGTTGTAGGTGAAGCAAGCATTGCCGTGGATGTAAAATTCATACCGCTGGGCGCACCTGTATGGCTTTCGATGGATCGTGCGGAACCCAATGGTATTTGGATTGCGCAGGATACGGGCGGCGCCATCAAGGGGCCAAACCGCATCGATACCTTCTGGGGCGCTGGCGATCGCGCACGTGAGATTGCGGGCGGCATGGCGGCGCGTGGTGCGGCGCTCGTTTTCTTACCCAAGGCTGCGGTTGCGCGGTTAGGTTTGTAAAACGGCAATGGCACGCCCTCTCGACAGTACGGAAAAGTCGCTTTGGGGCAGGGTCATTGCGACCGTAAAGCCAATGCATGGCGGCAAGCCAAAGCCGGTGCCTGTTGCGACTCCAGTGGCGGATAAGGCAGTGCTGGCGAAGTTTCTAAGCGCCAAGCCTAAGCCTGTGCTTACCGATACAAAGCCGAAACATACGCCCGTGCAAGGCAAGATTGCGCCGGTTCCGCACAATCTGGACGGGCATTGGGACAAAAGAATCACGCGGGGCAGCATCATTCCGGACGTCAGCATCGATTTACACGACGCGTCTTTGTCACTGGCATATAACCGTCTCGACGGTGCGCTGGAGCAGGCGATTGCGCAGCGGATGAAAGTGATATTGCTCGTGACTGGCAAACCACGCGCGCATGATCGGGTGAGTGGAACGGGCCGGGGCGCAATTGCTGCTGTTGTCCGCGACTGGTTGGCGGCATCACGGCATGCGGGGCATATCTCGGCTGTGCGCAACGCCCATCCACGCCATGGTGGCGCAGGCGCGCTTTACATCATGCTAAAGGGCTAAGCGGTTAGCATTTTAAGAGCAACCCGCCGGTAAATTTCGGTTAGCGCCGAAAGGTCGGTTATTGCGACAGCCTCATCCAGTTTATGCATCGTTGCGTTGCACAGGCCAAATTCGACCACGGGGCATATCTTGGTCAAGAAACGCGCATCGGATGTGCCGCCCGTCGTTGATGCTTCGGGTGCGATACCGACGACTTGCTCCACCGCCTCTGATATAGCCGCTGAGAACGCGCCAGGAGGGGTTAGGAAGGCCTCTCCGGATATCATGGCTGTCAGGGTGCCCCCATGGCGCTCTACAAGCTCACGGAGCCTTAAAACAAGCGCGTCACCATTTTGTAAATCATTGAACCGGATCGACAATCGCGCTTCGGCTTTGGCGGGGATGACATTGGTCGCCGTGTTGCCGACGTTCAGGTCAGTCACTTCGATATTGCTTGGCTGGAACCAATCCGTGCCTTCGTCGAGCGTGATCGCTTCGATCTCCGCCAGAATTGCGATGAGCCTTGGAATTGGGTTGTCCGCCAGATGCGGGTAAGCGACATGGCCTTGGGTTCCTGCGACCGAAATCCACATATTGACCGATCCGCGACGCCCGATTTTCATCATGTCGCCCAAGCGGTTGACGCTGGTGGGTTCACCGACGAGGCAATAATCAGGGATGCTGCCCCGTCTTTGCATATGGGAGATCAAGGCTCGTGTGCCGTGTATCGCTGGCCCTTCTTCGTCGCCCGTGATGATCAGGCTGATCGTGCCCGCATCCTTGGGGATTTCATGCAATGCGGCCACAAAGGCGGCGATGCTGCCCTTCATATCAACCGCGCCGCGTCCATGCAGTAAATCACCTTTAATCTCTGGCACAAACGGGTCGCTAGCCCAGCCATTGCCGGGCGGTACAACGTCTACATGACCGGCAAAGGCGAAGTGCCCGCCGCTTGTGCCTTGCCGAATTGCGAACAGATTTTCGACAGGCGCGCCATGGGCAGGGTTGTCGTCGTCTTCGCCCGAAATGAAGCGTTCGACGGTAAAGCCAAGCGGCACAAGCATATCCTCAAGCGCGTCAAATACCGCACCACTGGCGGGTGTGACGCTTTCGCAAGCGATCAATCGTTGGGCATAAGCCAGTGCAAGGGCGTCCGTCATTAAGCGGCAGCGTTACGGATTAATGCCCGCCAAAACAAGTCAGACATCGGCGTTAGAGCAAGCTCTTTTCATCATGGCCTTACTGCAGAACGCGGGCGAGCGCGTTTGACCAGCCGGCCAGCCGAGCCGCACGGGCATCGTCGTCGAGCATTGGTGCAAAACGCGTAACTCCGCCCCGCATACTGGCCGCATTCTCCAAGGTGGGGAATAGTCCGCAACCCACCGCCGCGAGCATCGCTGCGCCAAGCGCGGTTGTTTCGACAAAGGCAGGGCGTTCGACATCAATCGCCAACATGTCCGCAAGATCCTGCGCCATCCAGTCATTCGCGACCATGCCGCCATCGATGCGCAATTCGGCCCAATCTGCGCCATCGGCGGCAAAGGCGGTTTTCAGGTCATAGGTCTGGTGCGCCATCGCTTCCAGCGCAGCGCGGGCGACATGCGCCTTTGTCGCGGCGAAGCTCAATCCGCTGATCGTTGCGCGGGCGTCTGGTCGCCAATGCGGCGCGCCAAGGCCCGAAAGCGCAGGCACCAGATAGACGCCGCCATTATCGGGCACACTGCGCGCGAGCGGTTCGGTCTCGGCGGCATGCGATATCAGGCCCAAATCATCACGCAGCCATTGCACAAGGCTACCGGCAACGAAAACCGATCCTTCCAGCGCATAATGCCGCTCGCCATTCAATTGATATAATATCGTCGAAAGCAAGCGGTGACGCGATTGGCGCAATGTCGTTCCAGTTTGCGTGAGAACAAATGCGCCGGTACCAAAAGTCGCCTTAGTCTGCCCAACGGCAAAGCAACCTTGCCCGATGGTCGCAGCTTGTTGATCCCCCGCCATGCCCGAAATGCGGATCGCGCCGCCGAAATGTTCGGGCAAGGTCGTGCCAAGGTCCCCTGCGCAATCGGTAATTTCCGGCAATATGTCGCGTGGGACGCCAAACAGGTCCATCAACCCGTCATCCCATCCGCCGCTGCCAATCGCCATGAGCGCGGTGCGTGCGGCATTGCTGGC
Source organism: Sphingomonadales bacterium (assembly GCA_027488785.1). Classification (GTDB taxonomy): domain Bacteria; phylum Pseudomonadota; class Alphaproteobacteria; order Sphingomonadales; family Sphingomonadaceae; genus Sphingorhabdus_B. The sequence continues at coordinate 24,675 of JAIYAY010000030.1, forward strand.
GTCGCTGATATGGCTTCCGCCCGTTAGTCGGTAGACAAGGTAGCTTTCGACCGTGCCCACGGCCAGATGGGCGCCCGCGTCCTTCAGTTGCGGCCAATTCTCCAGCGCCCAGCCGATTTTCGATCCGCTGAAATAGGGATCAAGCAATAATCCAGTTTTCGCCTGCACAACGGGCTCTTCGCCTTTGGCCTTCATCGCCGCGCAAATGTCCGCCGTCCGCCGGTCTTGCCATACAATGGCGGGTGCAAGCGGTTTGCCCGTGCGCTTGTCCCAGAACACCACAGTCTCGCGCTGGTTGGTTATGCCAATGCTCGCGATCCGGTCTGCGCCGCCCGCCTTGGTTACCATCGCCTGCGCACAATCAAGCGTGAGGTTCCAGATTTCCTCCGCATCATGTTCGACAAGGCCGGGTTGCGGATAATGCTGCGTAAGCGGGCGCTGACAACTGTCCACAGCGGTGCCGTCTGCTGCAAATAAAACGGCGCGGGTTGATGTCGTGCCTTCGTCAATGACCAATATATATTCGCTCATGCTTTTGCCGCGCGTGATGCGCGCCCCTCCCTTGAAAATCTAAAAATCGCGCGGTTGCCGAAAACCAGATGGTTGACCGCCAGCGCCGTCCGCGCCGAACTAACCAGCAGAAAGACCATCACGTCAATATAATGCAGCTATGGAAGGTCAAAATGCGGAAAAAATGTTTTGCCCGCATATAGCGTGTCTGGATGGTACACTAGAAAATTTTGAACGCCGCCCGCGCATTAACATAATGAAAAAGCAGCCCTGCGATTGGTTTACATCGTCCTCGCTGCACCCCATATCGGGCCTTAGAAAAGGACCGTTATAATCTCCCGAACTGCCGCCCAACATTGGATAGAACCACATGCGCATGGCATTTATGTCAAGCCAGCAGACATGTGGATTGACCCATCGCGTCCCGTCGAACGCGCGTTGGTGACGCATGGCCATGCCGACCATGCGCGCAGTGGCCATAAAGCCGTATGGGCGACGCCAGAGACGCTGGCGATCATGGCGCTGCGTTATGGCACGGAAACAGGGACGCCTATGCCTTATGGCGATGGCTTTGAGGCGGGCGGCGTGAAAATAAGTTTTCACCCTGCCGGACATGTTTTGGGATCCGCGCAAATCCTGCTGGAATATGCGGGCGAGCGGGTAATTGTGACGGGCGACTATAAACGACGGTTCGACTCGACCTGTGCGGCGTTTGAACCCGTGCCTTGCGATGTATTGATTACCGAAGCGACCTTTGGTTTACCCGTATTCACCCATCCGCCGATTGAGGATGAGATTGCCAAATTGCTGGCTGCGCGCGAAGCCAATGTCGATGGGTGCATCTTGATAGGCGCTTATGCGCTAGGCAAGGCGCAGCGGGTCATCGCGGAACTAAGGCGCGCGGGCTATGACGCGCCTATTTATATCCACGGCGCGATGCAGAAAATGTGTGACCTCTATGCGGCGCATAATGTCCCTTTGGGCGAACTCATATTGGCGACGGGGCTTGCCAAAGCTGAGATGAAAGGCGGGATCGTCATCGCGCCGCCATCCGCAATGAATGACCGCTGGGCGCAGCGTCTGCCAGATCCGATAACCGCCATGGCATCGGGATGGATGCGGGTGCGGCAACGTGCACGGCAGCGTAATGTTGAACTGCCTTTAGTCATTTCTGATCACGCCGATTGGAACGAGTTGACCGACACATTGTTGGAACTTCGGCCGAGCGAGACATGGATCACCCATGGCCGGACCGATGCGCTTGGCCGTTGGTGCGAACTGCACCAATTGAAAGCGCGCGCGCTTGATTTGGTTGGCCGTGAAGAGGAGGATGAGGGCTGATGCAGGCTTTCGCTGCGCTCATCGACGGGCTGATCTACACCCGATCACGCGATCATAAGGTGCGGCTGATCGCCGAATATCTGCGCGATACGCCTGACCCGGATCGCGGCTGGGCGTTGGCGGCATTGGCGGGCACGTTGCGCATCGCGACGGTGAAATCGGCGGCCATCCGCGCCATGGCCGAGGAGCGTTTTGACCCGATGCTGTTTCGCATGAGCCGCGATTATGTAGGTGATACCGCGGAAACCGTAGCCCTGATGTGGCCCGATGTTAGCACAGATGCCATGGCACCGACGGTGGCTGAAGTCATTGACTTGCTCAACACCACAAGCCGTGCGCGTGCGCCGAACGTGCTGGCAGAACTGATGGATCGGTTGGATGCCAATGGCCGTTATGCACTGCTGAAGCTGGCGACAGGCGGTATGCGCGTGGGCATATCGGCACGGCTGGCAAAAACCGCCTTTGGGCAGGCTTTTGGAGTGTCGGTGGATGACATCGAAGAAGTCTGGCACGCGCTTCGTCCGCCTTATGCCGAATTATTTGCTTGGGGCGAGGGCAAGTCCGAACGCCCCGACCCAGCCGACAGCGCGTTTTTCCGGCCCTTCATGCTGGCCCACCCGTTGGAAGATGGAAGCGTGGATCTGGAAGATTTCGCCGCCGAATGGAAATGGGACGGCATCCGCATTCAGATTGCCTCAACGGGCGGCGAGACGCGGTTGTTCAGCCGGGGTGGCGATGAAGTGACCGCTGCCTTTCCGGAAATCGCCGCTGCCTTTAATGGCATTGGCGTGGTCGATGGCGAATTATTGGTACGCGGCGAAGTGCAAGGCGGGGAAGCGGCTAGCTTTAATGCGCTGCAACAGCGCTTAGGTCGTAAGAATGTGACGGCCGCGATACAGGCGGAATATCCGGTATTCGTGCGCCTATACGATATATTGTTCGATGGGGCAGAGGATCTACGCAGTCAGCCATGGAGCGCGCGGCGGGAACGGCTGGAATGTTTCGCCGCCAGCCTCGACACCGTACGTTTTGACCTGTCTGCGATCATCGAAGCGCGCGACTTCGACCATCTGGCTGAAATCCGTGCGGCGGCGCGGGCGGCGGCGATTGAAGGCGTTATGCTAAAGCGACGCGATGCGCCCTATCTAGCGGGCCGCAAGGTCGGCCTTTGGTATAAATGGAAACGCGAGCCGCTCGTCGCCGATTGTGTCATGATGTATGCGCAGCGCGGCAGCGGGAAACGCTCGTCTTTTTATTCGGATTATACCTTTGGTTGCTGGACACCCGACGGTACCTTGTTGCCCGTTGGCAAGGCCTATTCGGGGTTTAGTGATGCGGAGCTGAAATGGCTCGACCGCTTTGTCCGCGACAACACGGTTGCGCGCTTTGGCCCCGTGCGTGAGGTCGAAAAGTCTTTGGTGCTGGAGGTTGCGTTTGACGCGGTGCACGAATCCAAGCGGCATAAATCGGGCATAGCGATGCGCTTCCCGCGTATCTCCCGCCTGCGTCGTGACAAGCCAGCGGAGGAGGCGGACAGCATTGCCAATTTACGCGCAATGATTGGTTAGGGTCCGGACCCTACAGAAACGCTCTTATATCGGTCATGAAGCGGTCGAATTGGTCATGGTGCAACCAGTGACCGGCATTTTCATATTCAATGACCTGCGCCGTTGGGAAATGCGCGATGCGGCCATCTTTTTCAGGGTTGGAGGCCCAGCTATTGGCGCCATACATCAACAACATTGGGCAGGTGATGGATTGCCAAATGGCCAACAAATCCTCACGCGGCATGTCAAATATCGCCCAGATGTTCAGATAATTGTCGAACTTCCAGCTCCAGCTACCATCCTCATTGCGGCTGATACCATGCACGGTCAAATGCCGTGCTTGTTCATCGGTCAAATAGCTATTTTCGGTCTTCATCCGTTCATAGGCGGCTTCGATATTGGGGTACCGCTTTGGCGTGCGACCAGCGGCGTTGCGCTTATCCTCAATCCACTGGCGGAAGCGGGTTTGTATGCCGATGGCATCGCGCTCGGCCTGCATCTTTGGGGACAGGCCCAGCCCTTCGATATTTACCATCTTGCGGACATTTTCGGGGAACAGGCCAGCATAGCGGGTCGCGATATTGCCGCCCATCGAATGCGCGATGATGCTAACGGGGGCAAGGTTCAATTGATGGATTAACTGCGCAAGGTCGTAAACGAACGCAGACATTTCGTAATTGCCATCGGGCGACCATGCGCTGTCGCCATGGCCCCTTAAGTCGGGGGCAATGATATGCCAGTCATGGCGCAATTCTTCGGCTACCCAATCCCAGCTTCGCGCATGATCGCGGCCGCCATGGACCAAGAGCAAGGGCGGCGCGTCGGGGTTGCCCCAGTCGACATAATTCAGCCGAAGGCGTTGTGAGATAAAGCTGTTGGTGATGGGGCCATGCAAAGTCATTCTGCGGCCAGTAATTGTTCTGCGCCCCCAAGGTCAACCGATACCAGTCGGCTGATGCCTTGTTCTACCATCGTCACGCCGAATAAGCGGTGCATGCGGCTCATCGTCACGGCATTGTGGGTGACGATGAGGTACCGTGTCTCGGTCTCCTGCGTCATGGCGTCGAGCAAGTCGCAAAAGCGTTCGATATTGGCGTCGTCCAAAGGCGCGTCGACTTCGTCGAGCACACAAATCGGCGCAGGGTTCGTTAGGAACAAACCGAAGATGAGTGCGACGGCGGTAAGCGCCTGTTCGCCGCCCGACAGCAAAGTGAGCGACTGCAATTTCTTCCCCGGGGGCTGTGCGAAAATTTCGAGGCCTGCTTCCAACGGATCGTCGCTGTCGATCAATGCCAGATGCGCTTGTCCGCCATTGAACAAGGTCGAGAACAAGCGGCGGAAATGGCCGTCTACCGCCTCAAAGGCCGTTAGCAATCGTGCGCGGCCTTCGCGGTTCAGACTGCCGATGGAGCCGCGCAAGCGGTTGATGGCAAGGGTAAGCTCTTCGCTTTCGGCAAGGCTTGTTCCTTGCTGCAATTCCAGTTCGGTCAGCTCGTCGGCGGCGATCAAGTTAACAGGGCCGATACGTTCGCGTTCGTTCTGCAAGCGGTCGAGGCGGCTCGATTCCACGCCCGCATCGTCCATCGCATCTTCATCAAAGTTCAGTTTTTCGGGCAATACGGGCGGGGGGCACTCGAAGCGTTCTCCCGAAATCCGGCCCATTTCGATGCGGCGATGCTCCTGATTTTCGGCGCGAGCTTCGGCGCCGGCGCGGGCTTCGCGGGCGACCGATAGCTGCTCGGCTGCTGCGGATAATTCGCTTTCAAGTGCGCGCAATGTCGTTTCATGCGCCGTTTCGGCGGTTTGTAGGCCAATAAGCTTCTCGGCCAACTGCTCTTTATCAGCCTGTAGAGTAGCGATGCCGCGGGCCAGCATTTCCGGCCTTCCCGACATCTCTGCTTGCTCAGTAGCGATGTCGGCGCTGCGTTTGTTCATTTCGGCGATCCGGCGTTCGGCTTCGCCCGCGCGCTCCTGCCAACTGCGAATTTCGGCCATCGCCACGGCGCGGCGCTCGCGGCTCTGCGCTATGCGTTGTTCCAGCGCCGACAGGTCCGCCTGATTGCGTGCTAACAGGTCGCGCGTTGCCTCATGCGCGGCAGAAAGATTTTGGACGAGGTCTGCATGATGTGAGCCGTCGGGCAGGGCGTGTCGTGCCGTCTCGGTCGCTTTGCGCTCCGCTTGCGCCTCGGCCAAATCTTGCTCTGCTGCGGCCAGTCGGTCGCCCAACGCCGCCTTTGCAGATTTTAGGCGCGCCAGAGCGTCTTCGGCTTGATCGACCGCGCGCAGGGCTTGCCGCAATTGGCCTTCGGTAGCCACACGCGCTGCGGCCGCGGTGCGGACCCTCTCTTGCGCCGCGTCAATCTTATTGGTCATCTGCAGCAGGCTTTGCGCCTGCGCATCCAGCGCGGCTTGGGCAGGTGCAATGAGCATTTCCAATTCGGCCAAACGATTGGCGCGGACCAGTTGTTCTGCAATTGTCGCGCCGTCGCCATCGGTGGCAAAGCCGTCCCAGCGGCGTAGCCTACCTGCCAGCGTAACCAGACGTTCGCCGGGGGCGAGTGCTTGGCCATCATCCGTTTCGGCGACACGCACCATCGACAATCGCGCCGAAAGCTCTTCCGGGGCGTCCACAAAATGGATCAGTGCGGTGTTGGCGATTGTGCCAAGCGCAGCCGCCCCGCCCAGCCACCGGCGACCTGTTTCGCCACCAATGCTCGCATCCGCATCGTCACCCAGCGCAGCGGCCAAGGCGCGTTCATAACCTGGCTTGACCGATATACGGTCGATCGCCTTATTGCCATGGCCCTTGTTCAAGGAACGCTGCAGCGCGCTTTGCTCGGTCAATAAAGCGGCGAGTTCCGCCTTGGCACTCGCGATGGCAACTTGGGCGACGTCGCGGTCGGAGATCAGCGCGGCGCGCTGCGCTTCGGCGGCGTCATGCGCATGGCTGTCTTCTTGCAATTGGGCCTGCAGCTTTTGGACATCGGCATCGGCTTGGCTTTTGGATGCAGCATATTCTTCCTCATCCCCCAAAGCGTCCCGTTCGGCATTGACCCGCGCGCAGACCTGTTCGGCCCGTTGCACACGCGTTGCCGCCGCCGCCAGCGCCGCGTCGGCCACGCGCAATTCGGCGTCTGCGCGCGCTTGTTCTGCGGATGCATTGGCCAAGGCAATTTCGCTCTCCCGCGCTTGCCGTTCGGCATTTTCCGCCGTGCGCAGCAAAGCAGGGCGTTCTTCTTCTTGCGCTTTAATCTGGTCGGCGAGCTTGCCGCTTTCCGCCTGCAAACGGGCAAGTGCATCTGCCGCATCATGCGTCAACTTGCCTTCGCGCGCGCCATCATCCGCCATACGGGCGGCTTGCGCTGCGAGGTCGGATTGGCGTTGGATGATCCGTTCATGCTCACCCGTCAGTTGGACAAGCTTGTTCGACAGATCACTGGCGGCATCGCGCGCCGCCATCGCCAGTGCCCGCGCATCGGCAAGTTGTCGTACAGCCTCTTGCTGCTTTTCGGTGAGCACGCGCTGGACCACGGCGGCGTCCTCAACGGCTTTAGCTGCTGTGTTAGCCTCGGCCCGCGCGACATCGGCCGCTAGCTTGGCCTCACGCCAGCGGACGAAAATCAAACGCGCTTCTGCCTGCAATATGTCTTTGGTCAGCGTGCGATAGCGTTCGGCTTGCTTGGCTTGGCGGCGTAATTGGCTGGCGCGGGCGTCCATATCCGCAAGAATGGTCGCCAGCCGCGCCAGATTGCTCTCCGCCGCGCGCAGCTTTTGTTCGGCATCCTTGCGCCGGACGTGCAAGCCGGAAATGCCCGCTGCCTCCTCGAGCATTTGGCGGCGCTCTTGCGGCTTGGCCGAAATGATGGCGCCAATGCGGCCTTGGCTTACCAAAGCAGGGGAATGCGCACCCGTCGCGGCGTCGGCGAAGATAAGCGCGACATCCTTCGCCCGTACATCGCGGCCATTGGACCGATAGGCGGAGCCTGCCCCCCGTTCGATCCGGCGGGTGACTTCCAATTCTTCGTCTGTGTCGCCATCGCCGCTATCATCGCTGCGTTCGGCCAATATCGTAACTTCCGCGAAATCGCGCGGCGGACGCGACGCGGTTCCGGCGAAGATCACATCTTCCATACCTGCGCCGCGCATCGACTTGGCGCTGCTTTCCCCCATCACCCAGCGTATGGCTTCCAATAGGTTGGATTTGCCGCAGCCATTTGGTCCGACAATGCCGGTAAGCCCGCTCTCGATCCGGAGTTCAGCGGGCTCGACAAAGCTTTTGAAGCCGACAAGTTTCAGCTTCTTTATCCGCAAGGGGCGAACCCCATTGCGGTAACAGCAATGTCATGGCCCGCCAGAGCCATATTTAGCGTGCGCCGGCCTCGACCAGCTTACTCTTTACTTGCACCCAGGAACTGGCGTCCAGCTTGGCGCCGTTGAGTAAGAAGAATGGCGTGCCCGCGACTTCATCTTCCTTCGTCCCGCGTTCTGTGGTTTTGATCAGGGCATCAATCGCGGCCTTGTCGGTCAAACATGCTTTGGCTTGATCTTCGCTAATGCCACGTGATTTCACAAATTCGATCAGGCCCAATTTAGTGCCAAGCAAAATCGAGATTTGTTCAGGCGACATTTTCTGCATGGCTTGCTGATCAGCTTCGGTCACAGTGCTGATTTTGCCGAGCCATGAAGACTGTTCGGCATAAAGCTGCTCAGTCAAAGGGAAGAACGCGTCAGGGCCGCTACATTGGGCCAACAGGAAGCCGGGAACGTCCTGAATGCCGCGTACGAGAAATGGCCGGAACTCCATGGACACGGTGCCGTCATTAACAAGCTTATGCAGCTCTTCTGTCGACTGAGCAGCAAATTGCGCGCAGGCGGGACAGGTGATTGAACCATATTCCACAAGCTTCAGCTTTGCATTGGGGTTGCCCATTTGATAGCCACCAAATTCGGTTTTGGTGACAAAATCGACCCATGTTTTATCCGCAGGAGCAGCAACCTTGGCCAGCGGTTCACCTTTTGGTGCGCCAGCGGTATCGGCACCGCCACATGCGGCAAGTGCGAATGCCGCGGCAGTTGTCATAATGAATGTTTTGATGCGCATGTGATATCCTTCTGTCTGGCCTACTGTCTTTGATTTTGATTTACTTCATTACCGCCTTTAATTCGGCGACATTATGGATGTGGTCCTGCAAAACGCCATTGACCAAAAATGCCGGCGTGCCGCGCACACCAAGCGCTGATCCTGCTTCTGTCATGCCAACAATAGCATTGAATGCAGCCTTGTCGGCTAAGCAGGCTTTCGCCTGTGTCGGTGTGATTCCGCGTTGTTGCATGATGGGGCCAAGGCCGATTTCATTAAAGGTGCCAACCATGAACCCAGTATAATCTTGCGCCTTCAATTTGTCTCGCGTGGCGGCGCTGATATTTTTGGTTTTCCCAGACCAAGTGGCTTGAGTTGCGAGCAAATGCCGCTGATTGCCGAAAAACTTTGCCTTACCGCCGCAGCGGGCCAGCATGGCAGCAGTCAAATCAACAGGGTTGAGCACCATGTTACGAATTTCGAGGCTTGCCTGTCCAGTGGCGACAAATTGCGTTTTGAACGTCGGCGCTTCCTTCATTTCAAAATCCGCGCAATGCCCGCATGTGTAGCTGAGATATTCGACCACTTTGTTTGGCGCGGCGGGATTGCCGAGGACATGCGCACCCTTGTCCGTGACCGTCACGGTCGAAAGCCATTTGCTCGGTGCGGGCGCGGCAACGAGCGTGGTCGAGAGCGCTACAACGCCCACCAAAACTGCACCCAGATATTTTTTCATATGCGACATATGGATGGGCCTTTTACTTCGAAACTTGTCTTGCGCATCTGGTATTACTCGCCGTCTTTGGCAAGGCTTTTTGCGAGGTTTTCGAGGACGGCAAAAAGCTCTGGATCACCGATCTCGCGTAAGGATTCACCCAATTCCATCGGCACTGGCTTTAGCATTGGCGCGGCGGTTGGTGGACGCTGCTTTGGCGCGGCAACAGGCCCTTGGCGGACTTTGACCCGCGCCACCGCCCCATAACCAAAAAAGCGGTTCACCCGGTCGATGATTTCGGGAAGCACATGCTGGATCATCGTGGCATGTGCACCTTCGACCGTCAGTTCCAACGTGCCGTCGGATTTCTTACCAATCGGAAAGCGGATAGCCTCTGGCGCGGACACAGCAGCATAGCGCGCGCCGACAATTTCATCCCAGCGGCTCACGACAGAGCTTTGCACGAAACCGAATTTCCGGAACGCGGCACGGCCGATATCGGGCATGAGCGACGATACAGACTTCGCCTCCCCACCGCGTGGGCGCTGAAATGTTTTGGGCGTCAGTGCCTTTTTGGTGCCGTTTGGCGGTGGTGGTGGCTTGCCTTTGTCCATCCCCTGTTCCATGCCATTTTTCATGTCAGCCGTCCAACAAGCCATCGATAAATCTGGGGATATCGCGCAGGCCTTGCTCACGCATTATGACGTGCATGCACGGACGTTGCCTTGGCGCTCGCCGCCGGGTCACGGCTTTGCCAACCCATATCATGTCTGGCTTTCGGAAATCATGTTGCAGCAGACGACGGTCGCGGCGGTGGGGGCTTATTTCCAAAAGTTTACGCAGATGTGGCCGGACTTTGCGGCACTGGCGGCGGCTGATGATGCCGATGTCATGGCGGCATGGGCCGGACTTGGTTATTATGCGCGTGCGCGCAATTTGCTGAAATGCGCGCGGGTACTATTGGCGGAGCATGACGGTCGTTTGCCCGAGACCGAGGCGGAGTTACTGAAGTTACCAGGTGTCGGCCCTTATACCGCTGCCGCCATCGCCGCGATTGCGTTTGGGCAAAGGGCGGTCGTCGTCGACGCCAATGTCGAACGTGTTGTGTCGCGGCTGTTTGCAGTTTCCACGCCTTTGCCGCAGTCGAAGCCGCTTATTCGGGATGCGATGGACAGCATTACCCCCAATAGCCGCTTTGGTGACTTTGCGCAGGCGATGATGGATTTAGGGGCGGGCATATGTTCGGTGCGCGCGCCCTCTTGTCTCGTTTGCCCTCTTGCCTTTGCTTGCGATGCCGCGCGCTTGGGTAATCCGGAAGCCTATCCCGCCAAAACGCCCAAGGCCGCCAAACCACAACGCACAGGTCATGTGTACTGGATCGCGCGGGACGAACATGTCTGGTTGGTGCGCCGCGACGACAAAGGGCTTTTAGCGGGCATGCGCGCGTTACCGGACGATCAATGGACAGCGCGATTGGATGGCCATGCGACGCCGCCTGCGCCTGCCAACTGGCAAAAATTGTCGGTGCATGTGGCGCATGTTTTTACCCATTTTTCGCTTCGGCTCGACATTGCCGTTACGTCATGGCCAGCGGGCGCAGATGGACCCGGTGATGGTGAATGGTGGCCACTAAAATCGCTCGACAAGGCCGGTCTGCCGACCCTATTCAGGAAGGCAGCAGAGGCGGTAATGCACGCAGGGGAAAGAGTATGAATATGCAGGGTAATGGACAGGCCATGATTGGCCGGCGCGGGTTTTTGTCATGGGGCGGCCAATTGGCAGCAGCGGGTGCCATTGGTGCATTTGTCCCGGCACGCGCTTGGGCGCAGGCAGCCGAATTATATCCGACTATCCGGACGCAGTTTGAAAGCTATGTCTCTTCGGGCAAGCTCCCCGGTGTTCTCGCCACCATTGGCCGCGCGGCGGGCTTACCTGATGTCGTTGCCGTTGGCACGCAAGGACTGGGCGAAACTACGCCTGTGAATATCGACACATTGTGGCGCATTTATTCGATGACAAAGCCTGTCACCGGCATTGCCGCGATGATCCTTGTGGACGAAGGCAAGATGAAGCTCGATCAGCCGATTGCCGATTTCCTGCCAGAATTTGCCAATATGACGGTCCTGACCGATCCGGACAAGAATCTGAACGCGGTACCCGCCAAGACGCAGATTACCCTGCGCCATTTGCTGACCCATACCGCTGGTCTTGGTTATTCCATCATTACCAAAGGCCCATTGCTTCAGGCCTATCTCGACAATGGTATCACGCCGGGCATCGTCAGCCGCTTTCCTATTCCCGGTCAGGCGGCAAGTGCGCCTACCCCAGATCTCAAGACATTTTCCAAACGGCTGGCCAAGCTGCCATTGATTGCCGAGCCGGGCACAAAATGGAGCTATTCTATCTCGCTCGATTTGCTTGGACGCGTGATTGAAGTTGCCAGCGGCATGGATTTTGAGGTCTTTTTGAAAACGCGCATTTTTGAGCCGCTGAAAATGACCAGCAGCTATTTCCAAGTGCCGAAGTCGGAAATCAAACGCTTCGTGTCCAATTACGCGCCCGTTAACGGCGTGTTGTTCCCAATCGATCCCGCGTCGACCAGCATTTATCTCGATAAACCAGCCTTTGCCTTTGGCGGTGCGGGCATGGTAGCGTCCGCCCGCGATTATGACCGTTTCCTCAACATGTTGGCTAATTATGGTGAATTGGATGGCGTCCGCATCATGTCAACGGCTGCTGCTAAACTCGCCATGTCCGATTTGCTGCCGTCCGCTGTTACAACAGATGGCACGTTCGCTGAAGGCGCTGGCTTTGGTGCGGGTGGCCGGGTCGGCAAGGGCATGAATGAAGGCGTGTTCGGCTGGGGCGGTGCGGCGGGTACGGTGGCTTTTGTCGATCCAAGAAGCAAATTGCGGGCCGTCTGCATGGCGCAATATATGCCGAGCAATGTCTATCCCTTCCATGCAGACTTCGCCAAATGGGTCCTTAAGGACCTTGGTTTGCCCGCTTAAAACCATGATGGCTCCTGGATTTACCGGCTCACCCCTCGACCGCGCGGACCGCGTGCGCAATGATGCAGAGGCCTATGGCCTGTTATTGGGGGACTGGCGCGCGCGGGTGTTGGGGCTTGACGGGCTTGACCCGCGGGTCAGCGATGCTGGCGGCTTGCACTGGCATTCTTTGGCCGAGCTTGAGGGTTCAGAAGAGCTCATCCTGCTTGGCCTGTCCGATGGGAAACCACATTTTGTGGCGTTGGTCGATGCAACGGGCGACGCGTTCCGTTCGCCAGCTATCTGGCGTGCCTTATCGATGTTACCTGCCGAGGATGCCGCGATTTACGGCACGGCACGCAGCCTCATCGAATGGCATAATGGCCATCGTTTCTGTGGACGCTGTGGCGTGGCGACGGTGCTGTTTCGCGCTGGCTGGGGCCGCAAATGCGGTAATTGCCAAAAGGAACATTTTCCGCGCACGGACCCTGTTGTCATCATGCTTGCCGAATTTGAAGGCAAGGCACTAGTGGGGCGGCAGTCCCGCTTCCCGCCGGGTAATTATTCGGCGCTGGCGGGCTTTTTGGAACCCGGTGAATCTATTGAAGAGGCTGTTCGCCGCGAAATTTATGAAGAAGCGGGCGTAACCTGCGGCGCGGTGCGTTATGTCACCAGCCAGCCTTGGCCCTTTGGCGGATCACAATTGATGATCGCGTGCACCGCCGATGCGCTTGGGGATGCACTCACGCTCGACACCGACGAGATTGAAGATGCAATGTGGGTGACGAAGGAGGAAGCTATGGCTGCTCTAAAGGGCGAGACCGACCGCCGTTTCAATGCGCCGCCACCCTTTGCGATTGCGCATAGCCTGCTGCGCCATTGGGTGTCGCAATGACGGCTGGTGCGGTACCGTTGCGCATCGACATCGTGTCGGATGTGGTATGCCCTTGGTGCATCATTGGCTTGAAACAGGTGGAAAAAGCACTGACGCTCGTTGGCCAAGACATAGCCGCCGAAACCTACTGGCATCCCTTTGAGCTCAACCCAAACATGCCGCCCGAAGGTGAAGATACTGCCGAGCATATTGCGCGCAAATATGGCAGCACGCCCGATCAAAGCCGTATTAATCGGAGCAGGCTGTCCGACATCGGCAACAGCGTCGGCTTCGCGTTTAATTATGGTGACGGCATGCGCATTTATAACACGTTCAACGCGCATAAATTGCTGACTATCTTTGGCAGCGAGCGGGGTTGGCGCGCGCAAACAAAACTGAAAATGGCTTTGTTCACTGCTTATTTTCAGGATCGCCGCGATGTGAGCGACATTGATATTCTGTGCGACATTGCCGAGGCGCAAGATATGGACCGCGACGTGGCTTTGGCATGGATCAATGACGTTGCTCTGACGAGCAGCGTGCGCGCCGAAATGGCACATTGGACCGACCAGAATATTACTGGCGTGCCGGCGATCATCTTCGATCAGAAATATATGGTCCCCGGCGCGCAAAGCGCGGAAACCTTCGCCGATGTGATTAACAAGGTGTTGACAAAGCGCGCGGCGGCTTAGGCTCAGGACGACTTAAACCAGCCCCATCTTCATCAGTTCGTTCAGCATCTTCGGCGACATTTCGTCGCGGCCATCGGATTCTACCGCATCCAGATCCGGTGGCGCGTTAGCGTCTTCGAGATAGCGCCAGCCCTGATGCGCACGCTTGGGCATGGAGCGAACGGCGATGAGCTGGGGTACAATGCGGATCCAATACCGACCCGCGCCATTTTCCATAAAACCGATGATAGGGCTTCTGCCAATGATCGTATGCGCGTGGATCCAATAGAGCGAACCGCCCGCCATTTCTGCGACGCGCTTGGGCAAATAGCGGGTGGTTAAACGCACTTCACCGTCTTGGGCATATGCGGCAAGGCGCTCGCGCAAATGCTGCGGGCTTTCCGCGCCAAAGGCGATTTTGGTCATGTTTAAGGGCATATCAGCGATTTGGGAACTGTGCGGTTAACCGGCAAGACCGCTGAAGACCGCGAGGCCCAGAAAAATGAGGAAGCCCATTGAATCGGTAATCATCGTTACAAAGATCGAGCTTGAAACTGCGGGGTCTTGATCCAAGCGGTCCAGCAACACGGGAATGGCAACGCCCGACAATCCGGCCAGCGAAATGTTGCACAATATTGCCAAAGCAATGACGCCCGCGAGCCGCCAATTCTCGAAAATCAGGCCCGCGCCGAGACCTGCAATCACCGCGATTGTTGCACCGATAAGCAGGGCGACCCGTATCTCGCGCCAAATCGAGCGCATGGTGTTGGATTGTGTCAACTGGTTGGTGGCCAATGCGCGCACGGTTACGGCAAGTGTTTGTGTCCCTGCATTGCCGCCAATGGATGCGACGATAGGCATCAGAACCGCAAGCGCAACCATCGTTTCAATCGCTGCGCCAAATTGGGCAATGATGAAACTAGCGACCATCGCCGTACCCAAATTGGCAATCAGCCAGCGCACGCGCGCCTTATAGCTGTCCGCAATTGGCTCGTTAATGTCGCCTTCGCCGGCACCTGACAGGCGCAAAATATCCTCGTCGGCTTCTTCCTGAATGATATGGACGATGTCATCGGCGGTGATGACACCCACCAATCGGCCGGAACCATCGACTACAGCTGCGGAAATCAGCGCGTATTTCTGGAAGCGTAATGCGACCTCTTCCTGATCCATATCGACCGGGATGAGTGTTTGTTCACGCATCATGATTTCGCTGACCGGCACCTTGCGCTGGCTGCGCATGATCCAGCTTAATTTGCATGTGCCCACGGGCTTATGCTGCGGATCAACGACGAAAACTTCCCAGAATTCGGTGGTCAGCTCTTGGTGATCGCGCAGATAATCGATGAGCTGACCAACGGTCATATGTTCCGGCACCGCGACCAACTCGCGCTGCATGATACGGCCAGCGGATTCGTCAGGATAAGATAGCGCATCTTCTATGACCGCGCGGTCTTCGGGGTCCAGCTCGGCCAAAACGGCTTGCTGGTCCTCTTCCTCCATGTCCTCGATAATCGCAACAGCGTCATCGGTATCCAATTGTCCGGCAAGTCCCGCTACTTGGGACGCGGGTAAAGCATCGATAATGTCTTCGCGGACATAGTCGTTGACCTCAGCCAGCACCTCGGCGCTCATGAGGTCGCCAAGGCTGATGGCCAGAAGGCCACGCCGTTCGGATGGGGTTAGTTCGAGAAGGTCAGCAATGTCGGCTTCGTGCAGCGGTTCAACAAGCCGGTACACTTCGTCCAGATCGCCTTCGTCGACAGCGTCGAGAACGCGGTCGACATAGTCGCGCGTCAGGCGATTGTCTTCGTCCAGCGTTTCCACGATTTCGGGGTCAAGGACGGTCGGGTTGGCGATGTCGCTGGTCAATTGCGGGCCTCCCGTTTTTCCATCTGAGACGTTGTAGTAAGAATTCGCCCCTCCTAAGCAGGCGGCCGCAAAATGCAATGATTTTGGCTTTGCACCTCTGCGATGCTTCGCCTAGGGCAGCCGACATCGAATTTACACGCCTAAAGGAATCTCAATATGGCCGATCAAACACTTACCTTTTCGCTCGACAGCGGCGACGTTGTAATCAAGCTGCGTCCTGATTTGGCGCCCAATCACGTAGCCCGCATCACCGAGCTTGCCAGCGAAGGTTTTTACGATGGCGTGAAGTTTCACCGCGTAATCCCCGGCTTCATGGCGCAGGGCGGCTGCCCCAATGGCACGGGTATGGGCGGTTCGTCCAAGCCAAATCTGAAGCAGGAATTTAACGCAGAGCCACATGTGCGCGGCGTTTGCTCTATGGCGCGGACCAATGATCCAAACACCGCCAACAGCCAGTTTTTCATTTGTTTTGACGATGCCACCTTCTTGGACCGTCAGTACACCGTCTGGGGCCAAGTGATCAGCGGCATGGAGCATATCGACGCTTTGCCAAAGGGTGAACCACCTGCGAACCCTGGCGTTATTCGCAAGGCGACCGTAGCTTAATTAGCAAAAGCACAATTAAAAACGCGCGGGAGGCCGTTGGGCTTCCCGCGCGTTTTGTTTTTTACAAATTGGGCAATGATTAGTCGTTGCCGCCTTGTGCAGCTTCTGGCGGACGCATCGCCGCCATCGCGGCTTTCAACTCGGCCATTGAAATCTTGTCGTCCTTATCCGTATCAATATTCGCGAAATACTGAACCAATGGGCCTTGCGCCTCATCCTTGGCAATGAAGCCGTCCTTATTGGCATCGAGAAACGCGAAAATCTGCTCTGGTTGTGGCACGCCACCACTTGGCGGAGGCGGCGGGGCATCTTGCGCCATGACGGCGGGTGAAAGCAGGAGAGCCGACAAGACGGCGAATGACTTCAGCATGAATGATCCTTTGAACAATGGAATGTCGTTGTTGGTCAGCGCAAGCTGAACAGTCCCTTTACTACCGTAAAACAATGGCCAGACAACCAAACTTTGTCGACCTCTAATTGGCAGCCCAAATATCCACCGCGAGCCGATGCCTGATATGCGCTGAAGCTGTTGCGACCAAGGATTGATGCCCAATATGGCGCGATCACCGCATGGGCACTGCCCGTGACACTGTCCTCATCTACGCCTGCCCCGGGTACAAATACGCGGCTAATGATGTCCGTATCGTCACCGCGTGCGGTGGCGGTGAAGCTGTCATCGCCCAACGCCGCCAACGCCTTCATATCGGGCTTGAGCGCCAAAATTTCGGCAGCGGTTGCATAAACGAACATATTATAGCTGTCGGGATTACTGCGCATCGACAAAGGCTTGCCACCCATCGCGGCCAACATGTCTGGATTGTTGACTTCCTCTGTAGGAATGGCAGGCAGAGCGACGGCATAAGCATCACCTTCGCGGCGTACTTCGAGTATTCCGGCTTTGCGCGTGCGTAACGTCACGCGGTCCAGCCCGGGATTCTGACTCAGAATGATATGCCCGCTTGCCAATGTCGCATGGCCACAGAGGCGAATTTCTACAGTCGGCGTGAACCAGCGCAGTTCATAATCCGCGGCGCCCGTTATGTCTGGCACATAATAAGCGGTTTCCGCGAAGTTGTTCTCCTCCGCAATCGCCTGAAGCACGGCGTCATCCAACCATGCCGTCAGCGGCATTACGGCGGCTTGATTGCCGGTAAAGGGGCGATCCGCAAAGGCGTCTACATGGTAATAAGGCAGTTCAGTCATCGGCTCTCTCGTTATGCTCAATCGTTTCGGACGGGATATAGCCCATCTCATCCTTATGGCCTTCAGGGTCGGGGTGGATCAGGACTTCGACACCTGGAAATGCGTCCATCAACGCTTGCTCTACCTCATCCATGATATCATGGGCGGCCGCGACCGTCATATTGGGGTCGACCCAGACATGGAATTGGCAGAAATCATGGGCGCCGCTCGAACGGGTACGCATGTCATGAATGCCGCGCAATTCCGGATGACGCAGCGCGACTTCGATAAACCGTTGCCGTTTTTCCTCTGGCCATTCACGGTCCAGCAATTGATCCAGCGCCGTGCGCGCCGCGCGATATGCACCCCATGATAACCATGCGGCAATGGCCATCCCGAATAACGGGTCGGCGCCGCGCACATTCAACATGGTGTCGAGCAGTATCGCGACGATCACCGCGATGTTCAGCAAAAGGTCGCTTTGATAATGTACATGATCAGCTTGAATAGCGACCGATCCAGTTTTGCGGACCACATGCCGTTGATAAGCCAGCAAACCCAAGGTGGCGACGATGGCGATGACCGATACGCCAATGCCATATTCGGGATGCGCGGTTTGTCCCTGTTCGCCCAAGCGCACCACGGCGCGCCACGCGATAAGGACTGCGGATACCGAAATTAACACGACCTGAAACAGCGCAGACAACGCCTCTGCTTTGCCATGGCCGAAACGGTGGTCATCATCGGCGGGCATTGCGGCATAACGGACGCTGAATAATGTCAGCACCGATGCCAGAACGTCAAAGCCCGTATCCGCCAACGACGCCAATAAAGCGACGGAGCCTGTTTCGGCGGCGGCAAAAATCTTCAGCGCGAGCAGGAACAAGGCCATGGTCACGCTCGCAATGGCCGCGCGGTTGGTTAGGTCGCCATGCGCATATTGATGGTGATTATGGGCAAGGCTCATGGTCTGAGCGTCACGGGAAAAGCATGCCGCTTGTCCAGCCGTCACCATCGCGTTCATACAGCCAGCGTTCATGTAAGCGGAACTCACGGTCTTGCCAGAATTCGATACGGTTCGGGGTCACTATCCAGCCGGACCAGTGCGGTGGACGTGGCACGTCTTGGCCTTCAAAACGCGCCTCCACCTCGGCAAAGCGCGCTTCAAAGGTCGCGCGGTCGGCCAGCGGGCGGGACTGGTCGGATGCCCATGCGCCAAGCTGCGAATTGCGTGAGCGGGTTGCAAAATAGGCGTCAGCGGTCGCATCGTCGACGGGGCTCGCCGCGCCCTCAATCCGGATTTGCCGCCGCAAGGATTTCCAGTGAAATAGCAATGCGACATGCTTGTTAGCCGACAATTGCGTGGCTTTGCGGCTTTCGAAATTGGTGTAGAATATAAATCCGCCATGCGTGCCTAGATCGCGGCCATGGCCTTTCAACAATACCATCCGCACCGAAGGTTGGCCATCAACGCCCGTGGTTGCCAATGCCATGGCGTTGGAGTCATTGATTTCGTTCGCCCGCGCTTCGGCAAACCATGCGTCGAACAGGCTAAAGGGATCGGGTCTTTCCATAATCCAACGATAGGCTAGACTGATACGGGTTAAAAGGGGCAAGACGATAAAATGAACTGGGACATGATATTTGGGTTAGCCAATTTATGGGCTTTGCTTGGCTGGGTGATTTTGGCGTTTGCGCCGAAACGCGAGCGCGTTGTTCCTTTTGTCTTTTTCGCAGGCGCGGTCTTGCTCGCATGTCTCTATGCGGGTCTCATCATTCCGTTGATGGCTGGCCTGATTTCGGATGGTGGACCAATCGGACGTCCGCCTGCGGATTTTACGACTTTGGCAGGCGTGATGGCGCTGTTTGACTCGCCTGGCGGTGCAACGATTGGCTGGATCCATTATTTGGCCTTCGATTTGTTTGTCGGCATCTGGATCGCGCGTAACGCGGACGCGCATAAAATATCCCGCTGGCTGCAGGCCCCGATTTTGTTTTTTACCCTGATGGCTGGGCCAATTGGCTTGCTGCTCTACCTTCTGCTACGTGCGTTGATAGGCGAAAAACCGGAAAATGCGGTGCTCCCAAGTTGACTCGGGGGGCTGTAATACCAATCTAGGGCGGGTATCAGAGTAACAGGGACAAGAATGGCAGATCCTTATTCCATATTAGGCGTGTCCAAGGGCGCGGACGACAAGGCGATCAAGGTCGCTTATCGTAAGCTGGCGAAGGAATTGCATCCCGACAAGAACAAGGACAATCCGAAGGCGTCGGATAGGTTTAGCGAAGTGACGCAGGCCTATGATCTATTGTCCGACCCCAAAAAACGCGGTCAATATGATCGCGGCGAGATTGACGAAAACGGGCAGCCGCGCTTTGCGGGCAATCCTTTTGGCGGTGGCTATTCCCAAGGCGGCCCGGCGGGCGGCAATTTCGGCAGTGGTGGGATTGACTTGGGCGACATATTTGATGGTCTGTTTGGCGGCGGGGGCGGTGCACGTCCTGGTGCCGGGCCGGGCTCACGGCCGCACCAAGCTCCGCCCAAGGGCGCGAATATTGCTTATGCGCATCTGGTGTCATTCACCGATGCCGCCACGCTTGCCCCGCAGCGCATCATGCTGGGCGACGGCAAGACGGTGGAGTTCAAATTGCCCGCTGGCATAGTTGCGGGCCAGCAAATCCGCATCCCCGGCAAGGGGCAGCCTGGCCCGGGTGGCTATGGCGACGCGATGGTCACGCTAAAGATTGGCAAGCATCCGCACTTGGTGCGCGATGGCGACAATATCCGTATCGATATGCCGATTTCACTCAAAGAGGCGGTGGCAGGCGGCAAGGTCAAGGTGCCGACGGTGGATGGCGCTGTCATGTTGACCGTCCCGCCGCGCACCAATTCTGGCGCAGTGCTGCGAATCAAGGGACGCGGCTTTACCGCTAAGACCGGCGCGCGGGGGGATCAGTTGGTGACGTTGATGATCCATCTACCGACGGACCCAGCGGAACTTGCACGGTTAAGTGACATTCTCTCGGACAGCTCTGTCCGGGAGAATATGGGTGTCTGAAATTTCGCCTTTGTCACCGGAGGCGCGTGCGCACCTTCCGGCGACAACGCATGCGGATGAAAGCGAAGCTACATGGTTTGCGCGGCTTGGCCTTCCGGGGCAGGTCGTGGAAGTGGCCAAGCGCGTTGGCATGGGCGTGTATAGCGACGGCTTCATTCACGCGGGCAATTTCGCCTATCTGTCTTTGTTGTCCTTATTCGCCTTTTGCGTCGTGGCGGCTGCAATCGCGGGTGCCTTTGGCCAAACCGAGTCTGGCCTCGCGTTAATCGAGGCCTTTTTTAAAACGGTCCCGCCCAGCGTGGCTAGTGCCCTGCAAGGACCCATTCAGTCCGCCATGACCGCGCGCTCCGGGCCGTTATTGTGGTTGAGTGCGGGTGTCAGCCTGTGGACGGCTGCCAGCCTTATCGAAACCTTTCGCGACGTTTTGCATCGCGCATATGGCGCAACACCCAGCCGCGCATTCTGGCATTACCGGTTGGGCTCGCTTGGTGCGATTATCGCTTCGGTGGTTCTCGCCATGGTTGCTTTTTCCGCGCAAGTGTTGGTCACTGCGGCGGAGGATTTTGTCTACCGCTTCATTCCCACCGCGCAGACAGTGGCGAGCTATTTCGCATGGGGTCGTATCATTCCCTTTGTCACCCTGTTTGCTGCGATTTACGTCATTTTCGCAGGGCTGACGCCGGCCAAATATCGTTCTTCGGATTTTCCAAAATGGCCGGGCGCGGCCTTTGTCAGCCTTTGGTGGCTTGGGTTAACCGCGTTGCTGCCCATTTTCCTATCCAGTGTGAGCAATTATGATTTGGCTTATGGCAGCCTGGCAGGGGTGATGTTGGCGTTGATTTTCTTTTACCTGATAGGCCTTGGCTTGGTAACAGGGGCGCAATTGAACGCGGCGCTGGCCAACGCCCATGAAAATGGACTAAGGTACGTCAAAGCACATATAGCGGACGAATGAGGATATTATGACCGGATTGATGGCAGGCAAACGCGGGCTGATTATGGGACTTGCCAATGACAAGTCGCTCGCATGGGGCATCGCAAAGCGCTTGCATGCCGAAGGTGCCGAACTGGCCTTTAGCTATCAGGGTGAGGTCATGGAAAAGCGCGTCCGGCCGTTGGCGGCGCAACTGGGTTGTGATTTCCTGATTGACTGCGATGTCGCGGACATGGCCAATCTTGACCGCGCGTTTGAAACGCTGGCGGAAAAATGGCCAACCATCGACTTCGTGGTGCACGCGATTGGCTTCACCAATAAAGAGGCGCTGCGCGGCAAATATTATGATGTCGGTTTGGAAGACTTTTTGTTGACCATGAATGTCAGCGTCTACAGCTTTACCGCAGTTGCCAAGCGTGCGGCTGCGATGATGAAGCCGCTTGACCCCGAAACCGGCGAAGGCGGCGGGTCAATGCTGACATTGAGCTATTATGGCGCGGAAAAGGTTATGCCACATTATAACGTGATGGGCGTGGCAAAGGCTGCGTTGGAAACATCGGTCAAATATCTGGCCAATGACGTGGGGCCGCAGGGCATTCGCGTGAATGCCATTTCGGCGGGCCCGATCAAGACCTTGGCAGCATCGGGTATTGGCGATTTCCGTTATATATTGAAATGGAATGAGCTGAACACGCCGCTGCGCCGTAATGTGACGATTGATGATGTCGGCTCCTCGGCGCTCTACTTCCTGTCCGATCTCGCAGCAGGGGTGACGGGCGAAACCCACCATGTTGACGCAGGTTATCACACCGTCGGCATGAAACAGGAGGATGCTCCTGATATCGCTGTCTCCTAATGTTTGAGGGGCATAGCGACGCGCTGGTCCTTCTTCTGGTAGGCTGTGCCGTGCTTATTGGCGTGCACGGATATTGGCACGCGCGTCGGTATTGGGAGGGGTTGCCGCCGTTGTTGGACGCTTTTGTCTCAATGGCAGGCTTTATTGGCATTATTGGCGCATTTGTATGGGCAGGACGTATCGGCGCGACCTACGGCCATCCCCACGCTGCTCGTGTGATAGGTGTCGCGATTGCGCTCATCATTTTTCGGGCAATCCGGACATGGATCGGCAAGGAGCAAGTCCGTTATCGGTCGGGGCAATTGAAGAAAACGGAAACAGCAAATGAGCTTTAATACCTTTGGCCGCGTCTTCCGTTTTTCGACATGGGGCGAATCGCATGGTCCGGCGCTTGGCGCTTTGGTGGATGGGTGCCCCCCGGGCCTTGCTTTGTCTGAGGCTGATATTCAGCCATTTTTGGACCAAAGGCGTCCAGGTACGTCGCGATTCACAACGCAGCGGCAGGAACCCGATGCTGTGCGAATATTGTCCGGCGTATTTGAAGGCCGCACGACAGGCACGCCGATTTCGCTGATAATCGAAAATGTAGACCAACGGTCAAAGGATTATTCTGACGTGGCTAAGGCCTATCGCCCCGGCCATGCTGATTACAGCTATGACGCCAAATATGGCTTTCGCGATTATCGCGGCGGTGGCCGGTCAAGTGCGCGTGAAACCGCCGCGCGCGTGGCGGCAGGTGCAGTCGCGCGTGCCGTTATTCCTGATGTAGAAATCATGGCCTATGTCGCCGAAATCGGTGGCGATGCGATTAATCGCGATAATTTCGAAGCATCACAAATTGATAAAAACCCGTTTTTCTGCCCCGATGAAGCGGCGGCGGGGCGCTGGGAAAAATTGGTCGATGAAGCGCGCAAGGCGGGCTCCTCGCTCGGCGCGGTCATCGAATGCGTTGCCACAGGCGTTCCGCCCGGCTGGGGCGCGCCGCTTTATGCCAAGCTGGACAGCGAGTTGGCGTCTGCCATGATGAGCATCAATGCCGTTAAAGGCGTAGAGATTGGCGCTGGTTTTGGCGCAGCGCGGTTGCGTGGCGAGGAAAATGCCGACCGGATGCGGCCAGCCAGCGAGGGGTCAAACCATCCCGAATTTCTAGCCAATAATGCTGGCGGTATCGCGGGCGGCATTTCCACGGGGCAGCCGGTGATGGTGCGCGTTGCGTTTAAGCCGACCTCCTCCATCCTTACGCCGGTCGAAACCGTCACAAGCGAAGGGGCCGCCACGGACATCGTCACCAAGGGCCGCCACGACCCTTGCGTGGGCATAAGGGGCGCACCTGTGGTCGCTGCGATGATGGCGTTGGTACTGGCCGATCAGAAGCTGCTGCACCGCGCGCAATGCGGATAGGGAAACGCGATGCCGAAGATAGATATTGAAGCTATCGCGCAAAGCAATGCAACGGGATATCCCCCAGCCTATGCAAGTGCAGTGTCAGGCAGATTGTATCGTCGCCTTGCTCCGCCTTCAGGCTTGACGGAATTCGGTGCCAGTCATGTGGTCTTGAAACCTGGAGCATGGTCTTCGCAAAGACACTGGCACGAAGATGAAGATGAGATGGTAATTATGCTTTCGGGGGAAGCTATCCTCGTCGAAAATGACGGTCGTCAGGTAATGCGGCCCGGCGATGTTGCTGCATTCCCAAAAGGAGTTGAAAACGCGCATGTTCTTATCAACGAAAGCGACCAAGACTGTATTTTTATCGCTATAGGCCGACCAGCAGCATCCGATTGTCATTATCCAGACATTGACATGCACCTGTTCAACGGGACGGGATTTCGGAAAAAAGACGGAAGTGCACTTTAAGATGCGCGGCACAACAATTGAACTATCATCGTCAATTGAACCATCGTCATCAGTTAACACATCGTCATCCTGAACTTGTTTCAGGATAACGCGCAACGTGGTTTGTTATCCCGAAACAAGTTCGGGATGACGATTCTGTCTTGGGTGCTTTCCTGAAGTAAGTTGTGCTCTCCACGCCTTCGG
This sequence comes from Sphingomonadales bacterium, assembly GCA_027488785.1. Lineage (GTDB taxonomy): Bacteria > Pseudomonadota > Alphaproteobacteria > Sphingomonadales > Sphingomonadaceae > Sphingorhabdus_B. Next base: position 48,952 of record JAIYAY010000030.1, read on the forward strand.
TTCCAAGATGACGAACGCGTTGTGCTTCAAATCAAAAGCAGTCTGCCTTAAGTAAAGGCGCTTTCGATGCGCTGTATCGTCCATGGTTCTTCGGCAGCGGCGGCGTACCATTGTTCCATCCACGGATGCGCCATGATAGTTTCGGCATAGGCTTTGGCAAAACCCGGTAAGGGGAAATTATAGGTCACAAAGCGCGTGACAACGGGCGCGAACATAATGTCGGCCGCGCTGAAAGTGCCAAACAGATAGGGTCCATATTTGCCAAAGCGCGAACGCGCCTCTGCCCAGTTGTGCAATATGCGGACAGCATCGGCCTGTGTTTCTTCGGATAATGTGACGTTGGTCACAGTCCTGCGCGTGTTCATGGGGCATTCGCGGCGCAAGGACATGTAGCCCGAATGCATCTCCGCCGCCATGGATCGTGCCAGTCCACGCGCGACATGATCCTTGGGCCAATAACGGTCGCGCCCGACCTTGTCGGCGAGATAATCGATGATCGCGAGGCTATCCCAGACCACCGCTTCTCCATCCCACAGGGTCGGTACCTTGCCCGACGATGGCGCAAGGTCTGCCTGACGTTTGCGGTGTTCCCAGTCCTCATCAAACAATGGAACAATGATCTCTTCAAAATGCAGGCCGGATTGCTTCGCCGCGAGCCAGCCGCGCAGCGACCAGCTTGAATAGGCTTTATTTCCAATGATCAATTTCAAAGTCATGCGATCATACATGGCCTTTGTTTGCTTTTCTGTCGAGAGGGCAGAGGCGTATGGCCTAAGCCTCTTTTACGACGCCACAGCTTCCAATACGGCAGCCCGTAATTCTTCAATCCCGCCGCGCTTTTCGGCGGAGGTCACCGATAGATCTGGATACGCCGCAACATGCTTGCGCAGTTTTGTCATCGTGTCGGTTTCGACTGCGGCTAAGTCGCTGGCCTTGATTTTGTCGGTCTTGGTTAGCACGATACGATAGCTGATGGCGGCGCTATCGAGCATCGACATGATGTCATGATCGACCTCTTTAATGCCGTGGCGGCTGTCGATCAGGACGAACACGCGTTTCAAAACCACGCGGCCCCGCAGATAATCATTAATCAGATAGCGCCATTGTTGCACGGTCTTGATGGGGGCTTTGGCGTATCCATAGCCCGGCATGTCGACGATACGAAATACCGCAGGGTTGCCCACATCAAAGAAGTTCAATTCTTGTGTGCGACCCGGCGTATTCGAGGCACGCGCCAGATTGTTGCGGTTGACGAGCGCATTAATCAGGCTCGACTTGCCGACATTCGATCGACCCGCAAACGCAATTTCCGGCACCGTTGGTTCGGGCAGAAATTCGAGCTTTGGCGCGGATTTCAGGAAGCTGATGGGTCCTGAAAAGATTTTAGTCGTCGTTTCGGTCACGCCTTGGCATTCGCTTTCGCCTGCGCCTTTTCTTGGGCTTCACGGGCCATTTGCTCGCGCAAAATGGGATGCCGCGAATAGAGCCACTTTTGCTGGGCAATCGAAACGAGGTTGGACATCACCCAATACAACTGAAGACCAGCTGCAAATGGTGCCATAATGAACATCAGGAACCATGGCATGACTGCAAAGACCTGCTTTTGTATTTCGTCCATCGGTTGCGGGTTCAGGCGTTGCATGAGCCACATCGTCACACCTAACAAGATCGGCAATATACCGATGGCGATGAAAGATGGCGGGTCGAATGGCAGCAAACCAAATAGGTTGATTGGTGTCAGCGGGTCCGGTGCGGACAAATCCTTCAACCACAAGACAAATGGCTGATGACGCATTTCAATCGACAGCAGCAGAATCTTGTAAAGCGCGAAGAATATTGGAATTTGCAGCAAGATCGGAAGGCAGCCCGCGAGCGGGTTTACTTTTTCTTCCTTATATAACTGCATCATTTCCTGCTGGAGACGCGGCTTGTCGTCTTTCCAGCGGTCTTGAAGCGCCTTGAGCTTGGGCTGCACCGCACGCATCTGCGCCATAGACGCAAACTGCTTTTGCGCGACCGGATACATGAACAAACGGACAATGAGGGTTAGGCCAATGATGGCGACACCAAAGTTACCGAATACGCCAAACAACCAATGGAGAATCCAGAAGAAGGGAATGGCGATGAACCAGAACCAACCCCAGTCAATGGCATAGTCCAAATATGGAATACCCAAATCTTGGGAATACGCATTTAGGACAGCCATTTCCTTGGCGCCCGCAAAGAGGCGTGAGCTGCTGTCAAATGCGGCCCCAGCAGCGACATTATTGTAACGCGTTGGGATAACCTGCGCTTGATAGACGTCGCCGCTCGCGCGGAACTTCGCCGAGACAGGCGTTTTCTGATCTGGAATTAGCGCGCCCAGCCAATATTTGTCGGTAAAGCCCAACCAGCCGCCGGTGCTGGTGAAGGCTGCTTCACCCTTATTTTCTTCGACATCGACATAGCCCCAATCATAATTGGGTTGATCATCGAACACACCCATAGGACCGATGTGGATATGGGTGAAGATTGAGCCGCCTGATGTCGCGTCGGCGGGCTTGCCGGTGCGGCTGAGTAACGCGAAGTTGGCGATTTCGGCAGGTGCCGTATCATTATTGGTGAAGCGCTGCTTTGCCGTGATCATGAAATTGTCGTCAATCGACAGAGCGATTTCAAACTTCTGATTTTGGGCATTGGTCCAGCTTAAGGTCACAGGCGTGGACGGTGTCAGCTTGTTGCCGCTGGGTGTCCATACGGTCTTGTCGTCTGGCGCAATGATGCCTGTGCCAGCCCAGCCAAAGCGAGCAAAATAGGCATTTTTGGTACCAGATGGCGCAAAAAGGCGAACCGGAGGCGAATCCTTAGCTAACGCCGTACGGTGGGTCAGCAACACGAGGTCGTCGATTTTCGCGCCCTCAAGATTAATCGAGCCTTTCAGCTTTGGTGTTTCGACCATGATGCGCGCGGACGACTGTAGCGCGTTAGCGAGCGGAACGGCCTGAACCTTGGCGGGCGCGGCCTCGACAGGCATGTCGGAGGTCGCCGCACCTGCGGGGCTAGCGGCCGAATCTGTTGTGCTGGCGACTGGCGCTGGTGTTGGGAAGAAATAGCTGGCGACATAGGGCCAGCCGAACAGGATGAGACCCGTCAGCAATACTGCAAATATCAGGTTGCGTTTATCGTCCACGTCTAAAATTCCCCGTTAATCCGTGAATGGAGCATCAGGGCACGGGATCATATCCGTGCCCACCCCAAGGTTGGCAGCGCAATAGCCGTTTGATGGCCAGCCAGCCACCCTTAATTGCGCCATATTTTTGTAGCGCACTAATCGCATATGCTGAGCAGCTTGGGCTATATCTGCAGGTCGGCGGCAAAATACGCGATGGGCCGATCTGCCAGGCCCTTGCGACCAGGATGAAGAGCTTTGCGATCATAGGCTATCTCCCCGTCTACGTGCGATCCGGAGGATTGGGTTATTGTCCGTCAGCCGCATAATTTGCCCAACGCCTTGATCATGTCGCTGCGCATTGCGCCAAAGTCCCGTTCAATCCCAGTGTCGCGGCCAATCAGGATATGGTCAGCGCCGGGTTGGCCATTATGCCCGAGCATTTCCTGCGCGAGCGCGCGAAAGCGGCGGCGCATGCGGTTGCGGACTACGGCGTTGCCGACTTTCTTGGTAATTGTAATGCCCAACCGAATGTCGGCGCTTTCATCCTGCCTGTCTTTCACAAGCAAAACAAAACCGGGAGTTGCATATCGCTTCCCCCGGTTGGCAGCCAGAAAATCTGACCTTTTTTTGATGACGCTGTAACCGCGCATGTCGCGGTCCGCCTGCTCGGTAATTAAGCCGACAGCTTTTTGCGGCCGCGTGCGCGACGTGCGTTCAGGATGTTGCGGCCAGCAGCGGTTGACATACGAAGACGAGATCCGTGGCGACGCGCTCGCACGATTTTGCTCGGCTGAAAAGTGCGCTTCATGACTGTAATCTTTAAATTTTTTGCGTCTTGAAATGAAAATGGTCGCCGAATCTGCGCAGCGACCTTTTCTGTTGCAGTGG
>JAIYAY010000023.1 GCA_027488785.1 Sphingomonadales bacterium
CCCACCCTGTCCGCCAGAGCCCAAATATATCAATAATTTATGGATAAAGTTTGGGTGTGCCACCTTTCTGCCCGTCTTTATGTGCGTGCTGATCACCTCGTGCTTACTGCCGAAACCTGATGGTCACCCCGGCCGTTCGAGGATCGCTGGGTGTGCCGACGATCAGGCCCGAATTGCCAGCTTGGATGGTTAGATTCTGGATATAGTTCGCGTTGAGAAAGTTGCGCGCGAAAACAGCGATCTCCCAACCCCTGCCGCCCGCGCTTCCCTGCCGGTAGCCAAAGCTTGCATTGGTGAGATTGTAGCCGTCAATCCAGGTGAAACGAGACAAAGTCGAATCGCCATAATAGCCACTGCGCCAATTGCTATCGGCATGAAAGAATAGCGCCCCGCGTCGCATGGGTACGTTGTATTCCACGCTCAGCGTTTCGGACCAGCGCGGCAGACCAGCCAACCTTAGGCCACTGAGGTTACATGCCGCGGTTGCTAACATCTGGCGCTCGAGAGGACATGGACCCGCAGGATAGTCGGTATATGTCCCGTCGCTATGGGCAAGCGTACCAGTCAATGTAAGGCGACCAATACGCAAGGCTGCATCTGCTTCGAATCCCTGCACCCGCACTTCGGGAATATTCGATAGATAGCCCCGCAGCGCAACTGTTTGGCTTGAATCCACTACTGTTGCCTGAAAATCGCGAACCTGAGTTTTAAAGGCAGTTACATTAAGCGTTAACCGGTTGTCCCAGCTCTGGGTTTTTACGCCCACCTCCCAAGTCGTGTTGCGCTCGGGAAGGACCAATGCTGTGGAAAGCGTTGGCTGGTTGTTGGCATCAAGCGGCAAGCCCGACATGTTAATCCCGCCTGATTTGAAACCGTTTGCGACGCTCGCGTAGAGCATAATGTTTTCCGTTGGCTGCCATGCGAGGTTTGCCCTGCCGGAGAAGCTCCCGTCCCGATCCTGCGCGGCATAGGTCTGCGGGCGCAGCACGCCGAGGCGTGCATTGATCAGTGCGGCGTTGCTCGTGATCGGGCCACCTGAGACAGAACTGCTGTAATCGCCTCTCTTTTTCTCGTAGGTGTAGCGCAGCCCACCTGTTAGTATGACGTCTTCCAAAAACCCCCAGCTTACCTCAGCGAATGCTGCATAGCTGCTCACCGCAAAGCGGGTGTTACCGGTTTGGCCGTAGCCATCGAGCAGGTTCGCGGGTACCGGACTGGCGCCCGGACCGATGGTCGACCCGATTAGCCACGGTGCGCCATAAGGTCCATATATGCTTATCGGGCGTCCGGTGAGCACTTGCCGGAACCAATAAAGCCCAGCGACATAGCCCAATACTGCGCCGTCGTTGGAGGCGATCCGTAGCTCTTGGCTAAACTGGTCCTGCCGCGAAGGGATGCGCTGCGTCATTTGGATGGGTAGGCCGATGTAATCGCGATCATTCGCGGCGTCCCAGTTCCAGAAACGCCACGCACTGATTGAGCTAATCTTAGTCTGCCCAATGTTCCAGTCTGCGTTGCCCGCTATACCGCCCTCGCTGGTTCTGACACCCAGCGGGGCGTCAATATCGGTGAGGCGATCATAAGGATTGGTGCTGGCCGGCGTATAGCTCGCCACTGCTGCTAACGCCGAAAACTGGCGTGCAGCCGGTCGAAGGCTGGTACCGGCGCGAAGATAGACCTGCGTGCAGCATTCGCTCTTGAAATTGGCGAAGTCCCCGATCAGGCGGAACCGAAATTCGGTTGATGGCTGCCAGAGTATCTGCCCACGCACCGCTTGCGTACCCAAAGTGTTTTGGTCTCGACCATTGACGATGTTCTGCAATACCCCATCGCGTCTGGTGAAGGTACCCGATAGTCGGTAGGCAAAATCATCCCCCACCAGCGGTCCCGTTGCCGAAACGCGCCCTTGGGCGAAAAGTCGCTCACCGAAGCTCAGCTCAACTGCGACAGTGCGTTTAAAACTAGGTGAAACCGAGGAGATGTTAATAGCACCGGCCGTGGTGTTCTTGCCGAATAATGTGCCCTGCGGGCCGCGCAGTACCTCAATTCGCTCGATATCGGAAAAGTCAAAGGCGGCAGTCGCAGGCCGCGCGTGATAAACACCGTCGACATAATATCCGACACCAGGCTCCAGCCCATCATTGGCTTGGCTGACCGCTATCACGCTAGATCCAAGCCCGCGAATAGTGAAGGCGGTGTTGCGTGGATTAGCGGACGAAAAGTTAAGCGTGGGTACAAGCACGCTCAGATCACGGGTGTTGAGTGTGTACGACTGCTCAAGCCGCACGCCATCCAAAACCGACATAGCGATAGGCACTTCTTGCGGGTCTTCTGGTCGCTGCCGCGCGGTCACAATGATTTGGCGAGCGACCACGAATGCTTCTGACGTTTCTTCAGCCATAGCAGGCGTAGCCAAGGTGGTAAGAGTGCTGCCAAGCAAGGCAATTCGAAGCATGTCGGGAAAATACTCGCTCGAATTATACGCCAAATTTACATTCCACCATACATGATGTTTGAACCGAAGAAGTCAAAACTGGAAAATGATGCCGTTTTGATAGGAGCAACATATCAGTGGCTGATAATGGACCAAAGCTGAACCGTCGATTTTGAAGATAAAATGGAATTTCTACCTTCAAAAAACGCCAGCTTTTTTGTCCGCGCGCTTTACTTCTCCGGTGTCAATTTCGCGCCACTCTCGACGTTTTCGTTAAAGCTTGTCACCACCGAGTCGACCAGCATCTGAATTTCTTCGGCAGCAAACTTCTCCGCTTCGGCTTGGCTTGAACCGAAGGACCGTTCCGACTTGACCAATATCGCCTTATAGGCAGCGCGTTCGGTCGGGCATGCTTCATCAGATGTTTTGACGAACGCGCTGGGAGCGGCTTTCTCCGCGACGGCGACATTGTGGGCTTCAATCATGCAGTTGTTGAATGCCTTGCGTGCGTTATCCATCGGGTCGCCTTTCATGGCGGCCATGCTGAGAAGTGCGGTTGCGATGATAGTGATCATATTTCCAAACCCCTGATGTTCATGCGCGGACGTTTTTGCACCCGCTGATAGGACAGTTTACACAACCGTTATGACGCAATCAATGCGCTATGACAGATTGTCTTACAGGCCTTCACCGGACGATTTTACCGCCCTTCACAACGGCGTCGACCGACTCCAACTCCCGCACATTGACCAAAGGATCGCCATCGACCGCGATGATATCAGCAAAGCGGCCAACAGCTATAGCGCCGACATCCTTCTCACGGCCAAGCGCTTGGGCTGCGTTGCGGGTTGCGGCTTGAATGGCCTCCAGCGGGGTCATCCCATATTCGACCATGACCTTGAACTGACCGCCGACAAGACCGTGTGGCATCACGCCTGCGTCAGAGGCAAAGACCATCTTAACGCCCGCCTTGTGCGCTTTACGGAAATTGTCGCGTTGGATTTGCGCCACTTCCCGGTCTTTGCGTAAATTGTCTTCTAATACCCCGTTTTTCGCGCCCTCGGCCTGCGTATAATCGGTGTTGAAGATATCCATTGAGAACCATACCGGGCGCACGCGCGCTGCGGCAAGCTTTATGCCTTCATCGTCGACAAGGCTTGCATGTTCAATCGTATCGATTCCAGCCTTGATTGCCGCTTTAATTCCTTCTCCGCCATGGGCATGTGCCGCAACGCGCAAGCCCCATTGATGGGCTTCTTCTGCTATCACGCGCAATTCACGCTCAGAGAGCTGCTGCTGCCCGGGCTCTGTATTGCGCGAAAACACGCCGCCCGTGGCGCACACCTTGATGACTTCCGCGCCATATTTACGCTGACGGCGCACCTGATAACGCAATTCGTCTTCGCTATCGGCAATGCCCTCTTCCTTGCCTGCTTTTTCAAGGCTTGGCGGCAGGAAGGTCGAGTCACAATGACCGCCGGTTGCCCCCAAAGCATAGCCCGCAGGAACGATGCGTGGACCAGTTGCATAAGCATTTTCAATGGCTTGCTTCAGCCCAATGTCATTACGGTGGCCTGCACCCACATTGCGCACGGTGGTAAAGCCCGCCTTCAACATGGCCTGCGCCGCGCCGACCGCGGTCATGCCCCAAAAACTGTCGGTGAATTCGAGGCCGCGATAGCCACCAATGTCGGCGGGACCATCCAAATGCACATGCATGTCAATAAGGCCGGGTAAGATGGTTTTGCCCGACATGTTGATATGTGTGACATCGCTGCCCCATTTGACCGTGCGCGCATCGGCGATACTAGTGATGCGGCCATCTGTGCCAACGAAAACAGCGGGAAAATCAACCGTTTTACCCGTTAGAACATCAACCATCTTGTCCGCGGTGATAACCGTCGTCTGCGCATGCGCAGTCGAGGACAAAATAAAGACGCCTGAAAACGCCAAGACCCGCAGATTCTGCAGCAAGTTCACACCATATGACATATCTGTTTTTCCTACACATTCTTGTTATCCGAAAGGATGGCAAAAAATGGACGTGTAGGACAGCGAAAAAGTCTTCATCCTTATATTATCAACGTCATCCAGAACATGTTTCAGGATCCATATTGCGACCCAAGCTGACATTAAAAACGCACAATAGACCCTGGAACGACAGTCATCGAAGGTGAAACAAGTTCAGGGTGACGGATATATTGGTCCCAACTGCGTTGGTTCACATATGCAGCATCTTGCCATAAGCGCCGAGCACGCTTTCGTGCATCATCTCGCTCAAGGTCGGATGCGGGAATACGGTATGCATGAAATCAGCTTCTACCAATTCTGCGGTTTTGCCGATGGTATAGCCTTGGATCAACTCGGTCACCTCTGCGCCCACCATATGCGCGCCAAGCAATTCGCCGGTTTTCGCGTCAAACACAGTTTTGATGAAACCTTCCGCCTCGCCCAATGCAATGGCCTTGCCATTGCCCAAGAATGGGAAATTGCCGACCTTGACTTCATAACCAGCCTCTTTTGCCTTCGCCTCGGTCAGGCCGACGCTGGCAACTTGCGGATGGCAATAAGTGCAGCCTGGAATGTTCTTGGGATCCATCGCATGTGGATGACCACCCGCAATGGTTTCTGCGGCAATCACGCCCTCATGGCTCGCCTTATGCGCCAACCATGGCGGCGCGGTAATGTCCCCAATCGCCCAAAGACCGGGCACGTTGGTGCGGCAGTTGGAATCGGTTTTTAAAAAACCGCGATCCATCTCTACGCCTAGCGCTTCCAATCCAATATTTTCGGTATTGGGGACAATGCCGATGGCGACGATGCAATGCGTATATTCCGATACAATGACTTTACCGTCCTTGCCCTTAATCGCTGCCGATACACCCGTTGCGGTGGATTTCAGGCTTTCGACCCCTGCCCCGGTCATGATATTCATGCCCTGCTTGGTTAGCGCCTTTTCCAGAAATACGGAGACATCGGCGTCCTCGACCGGCACGATGCGATCGAGCATTTCGACGACGGTCACCTCTGCACCCATGTCATTGTAGAAGCTTGCAAATTCAATGCCAATGGCGCCAGAGCCAATCACGAGCAGCTTCTTTGGCATTTCGGGTGGGACCATTGCATGGCGATAAGTCCAGATGCGCTTTCCATCCGCAGGCGCAAAGGGCAGATCCCGCGCCCGCGCACCGGTGGCGAGGATGATGTTTTTGGCGGTCAACTCCTCGGTCTTACCGTCTTTGGTAACTGAAAGCCTGTTGGCCGCCAGCAACTTGCCATCGCCCATATGGACATTAATCTTGTTCTTCTTCATCAGATGCGTGACGCCCTGATTCAACTGCTTGGCCACCCCGCGCGAGCGTTTTACCACTGCATCAATATCGGCGCTGATATTCGCAGCCGTCAGGCCATAATCGCCCGCATGCTGCATATAATGATAAATCTCTGCCGAGCGTAGCAATGCCTTGGTCGGGATGCAGCCCCAGTTGAGGCAGATGCCGCCCAGATTTTCACGCTCAACAATTGCGACTTTCAGCCCAAGCTGCGCGGCACGTATGGCGGCAACATAGCCACCAGGACCGGAACCGAGGACAATGAGATCGTAGTTAGACACTTTACGCCACCAACCCCAAAGGCTTCTCCACAAGCTCTTTAAAGACCTTCATGAACATCGCGCCGTCTGCGCCGTCGATGGCGCGGTGGTCGAAGCTGCCGGTGGCACTCATGACTGTTGCAATGGTGAGGGCGTCATCGACGATATAGGGGCGTTTTTCTCCGGCTCCGACCGCAAGGATCATAGCCTGTGGCGGGTTGATGACGGCGTCAAATTGTTTGATGCCCATCATCCCCATGTTGGAAATCGACGCCGTGCCGCCTTGATATTCATGCGGTTGTAATTTGCCTTCCTTGGCGCGGGCCGCAAGTTCGGCCACTTCTGTCGAAATTTTGGACAGCGGCTTGCTCGATGCATCCACAATAATGGGTGTGATCAGGCCGGTCGGTACCGAAACAGCCACGCTGATGTCCGCGCGGTTATATTGCAGCATATTGTCGCCAGCAAAGCTAACATTGCACTTGGGCACCTGTATCAATGTCAGGGCTAGCGCCTTGATCAGCATGTCATTGACCGACAGCTTGATGCCGCGGCTTTCGAGGCTAGCGTTCAATTCCCCGCGCAGTTTCAATAAGGCATCAAGGCGGACATCTACCGTCAGATAAATATGCGGCACTTGCTGCTTGCTCTCGGTCAGGCGGCGCGCGATGGTTTTGCGCATATTGCTGAGCTTGACGACCTCATGCGGAATATCCGTATCAATTGCAGCAGGTTTTGCGACGGGTGCTTCTGCGCGAAGGCTAGCATTAGACGTGATAGTCGCAATGGCGCTCCGGCCTTCGCCGGTGAGCGCTTCTACATCGGCCTTAACAATACGTCCGTTCGGGCCAGTGCCGGCGACTGCGGTCAGGTCAAGGCCCTTGTTCACGGCTATCCGCTTGGCAAGTGGGCTCGCTTTGACGCGGTCATTTTCCGCTAAATCGGGCTTTTTCGGTTGCGCTGGAACATCGTTGACAGGGCTCGACACGACTGGTGCTGGAATATTAGCGACAGGTGCTGGCGCTGGCGCAGGCGTCGGTGCCGCAACGGCCTTTGGTGCAGGTGCCGCATCATCCTCACCTTGTATCATCGCGATAACCGCGCCTACCTTCACGCCATCGGTTCCCTCGGCGACCAATATCTGGCTAACGATACCCTCATCAACCGCTTCGAATTCCATCGTCGCCTTATCGGTCTCAATTTCCGCCAGCAAATCGCCGGAAGAGACTTTGTCGCCTTCCTTGACCAGCCAACGGGCTAATGTGCCTTCTTCCATCGTTGGTGAAAGCGCGGGCATTTTGAGTTCTATGGGCATTGGGTACTGGCCTTTTAAAGACGTCGTTAAACGACTCCGAATAACCAAGCTTTCCCAAGCGTCAAGCGTGATAAGGTTGCCAATCTGTCAAAATTCGCGCAGGCTATACGAATTCATGAAACGCTACGGGCAAAGTCAGTCCGGGGGGAAGCTATGCGGACATATTTGGTGGTTATCGATGAAACCGAGGAAGCGCGGCTTGCCTTGCGTTTTGCATCGCGCCGTGCTGCCAAAACTGCGGGCACGGTGCATATTTTGGCGCTCGTCGAGCAAGCTGACTTTGTCGCATGGGGCGGCGTTCAGGCAACAATGGCAGAAGAGGCGCGCGATCGGGCGGAGCAGCTTGTGACCGCCGCGGCAGGCTCTATTTTCGACGAAATGGGCGTTCGTCCCGCCATTACGGTAAAGCCTGGTGAGGCTATTGATGTCGTAAAGGCTATGCTGGAAGAACATCCCGGTATCGCCGCATTGGTGCTAGGCGCCGCCGCTCAAGGTGCACCTGGCCCGTTGATTAGTCACTTTACGGGCGTGAATGCGGGAACATTGCCCTGCCCGGTTATGGTTATTCCCGGATCTCTGAGCGACGCACAATTGGATGAATTGAGTTGAAGCTATACCGGTTCGTCACTCTGAATTTGCGCCAATCTTCTCCCCTTCGTCATCCCGAACTTGTTTCGGGATAACGCGCAGCTATGGCTTGTTATCCTGAAACAAGTTCAGGATGACGATAGCGGCTTAACTGCCCCTTTTCGCGAACCCGCCTCAGCGCCTTTTCCCTTGATGCCGGATATTGCCCGGCCGCCCGCGCTTTCCTACATCATATTTCCCAGCCTTGGGCTTGCCCTTATGCTTCAATCGATCTGGGGCATAGCTTCCGCCTTCCGGCAATTCAAAGCGCAGCGAGCCGGAAATTGGGTTCGCTTCGGCTAGTCGCAATTCAAGGCACATCCCCGGCCGATATTCCTGACGTGTTTTTTCGCCAATCAATGTCTGACTGGCTTCATCATAATGGAAATAATCCTTGCCTAAGGTTGAGACAGGGACCAAGCCATCGCCGCCAACTCCTTGTACAGTAGCGAAAAATCCAAAATTCTGAACACCTGTAATCCTTGCTTGAACAATTTGGCCTACTTGGGCGGAGAGATAGGCCGCGATGTAGCGATCTGTTGTTTCCCGCTCGGCTTCCATTGCGCGGCGTTCGGTGCGGCTAATGGCCTCTGCGGTGGTGGCAAGCTTCACAATCGCTGCTTCGGTCAATCCTGTTATAGGCGCAACGTCCTTGAGCTTTGGTTTGGGCATCTCAAGTCCATAAGCGTTCACGAGTGCGCGATGGACGATTAGATCCGCATACCGGCGGATTGGCGAGGTAAAATGGGCATAGCTGCCCAATGACAAGCCGAAATGTCCGACATTATTGGGGCCATAATAAGCCTGTGTCTGGCTGCGCAACACGGCTTCCATGATTTGCGGCCGGACTTCTTCATCGATGATTTTTGCAAGGATACTGTTGAATGTCTCAGGCTTGACCACCTGCCCAAGCGCAAATTCGATGTCAAAAGTCTTCAGATATTCTTTCAATGCTACAAGTTTCTCGCGGCTTGGTGGCTCATGTGCCCGATAAATTAAGGACGATTTTTTGGCTTCAAGCGCCTTGGCTGCGGCGACATTGGCAGCAATCATAAAGTCTTCGACCAAACGATGCGCCTCAAGCTGCTCACGTTCGGCAATGCCCGTAACCCGGCCTTGATCGTCGAGCGTAATCCGCTTTTCAGGCAAGTTCAGTTCGAGTGGTCCACGCTTTTGCCGGGCCTTTGAAAGCAATCTCCAGCACGCCCAAAGCGGCTTGAGCGCCGTTTCGAGCAACGGATTTTCCATCTGCCCATCAATTGCGGCCTGCGCATCTGGATAAGGGATATTGGCAGCAATTCGGGCTATCGCACGCGTGAAACGCCATGACGTTACTTGGCCGGTCTTGCCAATGGCAAGATGGCAGGCAATCACGGCGCGATCCTCCCCTGCCCGCAACGAACATTTGTCCGAAGACAAGGCGTGCGGCAGCATTGGTACCACGAGATCGGGAAAATAGACGCTGTTTCCGCGCTTGGATGCCTCATGGTCTAATGCGCTACCAGGGCGAACATAATAGCTCACATCGGCAATCGCGACGATCGCGTCAAAACCGCCTGTGTCGGCATTGGGGGTAGCCCAGATGGCGTCATCAAAATCTCGCGCGTCGCGTGGATCAATCGCGATGATGGGCAAATGGCGTAGGTCTTCCCGATGGTCGTCAGTGACGGGTAATGCGCGTACGCGCTCTGCTTCGCGCTCTGCTGCCTCGGGCATTTCAAACGGAATGCCAAATTTGTGGATGGCTATGAGGCTGAAGCTTTTTGGTGCAAACGGGTCACCAAGGACTTGGGTCACCCGCGCCGATTTTTTATGTGCGTTGCCTGTCAATTCGGCAAGCACAAGTTCGCCGGCTTTTGCATTACCAACATCGCCAATTTGCGTATCAAACCGTGCTTTTTTATCAACGGACTTCAGCCAGAAACGGCCATTCTCACCGCCTTCGACGACGCCCAATATTTGTGCGCTGCCTTTGGCCAGTTTCTTCATAATATGCGCGACATGGCCGCTGCCGCGTTCCTCGGTGCGCGCCAATATGCGGTCACCAATGCCTAAGGCGCCCCGCTTGCCTTTTGTTTCTATGACCCGAATTTTGGGTAAAGGAATGCCTTCGGCCTCCCAATGCTCCGGTACAGCTACCGCGTTTTCGCCTTCGATAGCCACGATCTTGAGCACCGTAACCTTGGGCAAACCACCCATTTTGTGAAAGGCACGGCCCGGGGCCATGTCGATCAACCCTTCGTCGGTCATGTCTTTCAATAAGGCCTTCAGCGCAATTTTCTCGTTGCCTCGTAAGCCAAATTCTCGCGCAATTTCTCGCTTGCCCGCAGGGTCCTTCGATGTCTTGATGAACTCAAGAATCTGATCTCTGTTGGGGAGCCCTTCAAACCGCGCATATCTGGTCATATTCTAATAAGTCCGCCCGATCAGTATTCGTTCCACTGCGGGATCTCCTGTAAAGAAGCACGGGCCGTCGGCGGGGGCGGCATCGATGGGGCTGTTGCGCATGGTGATTTTCAGCGCCTTGAGCTGCGCCACTATGGCGTCAAGTGCCGCGCCGCTCGGGCGCGACCATTGCACTTCGACCCAGCCAGCAAAGCCCGCTTCATCGCCGGCGAAATGTTGGGCGAGGTCCGTGACGTCGCGCCTAATATTGGCCTCCAATCTTGCTTTTGCCTCGGCAAATAAATTGCTTTGGATATCCTCCAACAACGCAGGTGCAGACGCGACAAATTCGGCGCGCGGTGTGAAGGCAGTCGCAAGCTTGCCGTCGTCTTTATACAGGCTATCGCGGCGAATGACCGCAGCCTTGCCTTCACCCATGTCGCGGGGGCCCACTTCAACGATGATCGGCGCACCTTTTTTGACCCAGGCCCATCGCTTGTTCGACGCCTTCGTTGCTTTCGTATCCAGCAACACGCGTAAGGGCTCGCCGAAGGCGCTGAGTGCCAATAATTCCGCGCGCAAGCTGCGGCAATATTCGAGAACGGCTTCGTCCTCGTCATTATCCCGCAACATGGGAATGATGACGATTTGATGCGGTGCAATTTGCGGTGGGCAACGTAGGCCATCATCATCGCCATGCGTCATGATCACGCCGCCAATCATACGCGTGGATACGCCCCAGCTTGTCGTATGTGCGAACTGCTGATTGCCTTCTTTATCCTGATATTTGATGCCCGATGCTTCGGCAAAGCCAGTGCCCAGATAATGCGATGTGCCTGCCTGTAGCGCCTTACCATCCTGCATCATGGCTTCTATGCTGTAAGTTGCAACGGCGCCCGGAAAGCGTTCATTCTCCGGTTTCTCACCCGCCACAACGGGCATAGCCAGGGCGCCTTCGGCAAACGCGCGGTACATTTCCAGCGCGCGCATCGTTTCCTGCATGGCATCTGCACGATCAGCATGCGCGGTATGTCCTTCTTGCCACAGAAATTCGCTGGTGCGCAGGAACATTCGTGTGCGCATTTCCCAGCGCACAACATTCGCCCATTGGTTGACCATCAAGGGCAAATCGCGCCAGCTTTGCACCCAGCGGCTCATCGCCGCGCCAATTACCGTTTCGGAGGTTGGGCGAACGACCAGCGGTTCTTCTAACTTTGAGCCTGGATCGGGAATTAATTTGCCATGGCCATCACTGACCAGACGGTGGTGCGTAACCACCGCCATTTCTTTGGCAAAGCCTTCGACATGGTCGGCCTCTTTTTCAAAGAAGGATAACGGAATGAATAATGGGAAATAGCAGTTTTCAACGCCAGCGGCCTTAATCTGTGCATCCATAAGCTTTTGGATGCGTTCCCACATGCCATAGCCCCATGGCCGGATGACCATGCATCCACGCACACCGGATTCCTCGGCCAAATCGGCTTCTGAAATGACTTCCTGATACCAGCCAGCGAAATTTTGCGCACGGGTGACGCTTAAAGCATGTTTTATCAAAATCTTACCTGTATTCTATGAGGGAATTATGAGGCGCGGTCTGCGGCCATTTTGTCAATCTGGGCCTGTAGAGCCGCGATTTGTTGTTTGAGCTCAGCAACGGTGTCGTCACGTTCCGGCTTTTTGCCGCTGAGGTTGCCCAAATTCGGCATTAATGCTTCACGCGCAGAGCGCATGAATTCGATATTTTGCTTTGCCAAATGGCCAAAAGGACCAGAGGTGATCGCGGTTTCAATCACTTCTTGTACTTGCCGCTGGTTTTTGCGGAAATTGTCCATCGACGTTTCCAAAAACTGCGGCACCATGCCTTGCATGGAATCTCCATACATTGCGATCAACTGTTTAAGGAAACCAACCGGCAACATTTGCTGTCCGCTATTTTCCTCATCCATGATGATCTGCGTCAGGACACCATGGGTGATATCCTCATTGGTTTTGGCGTCGACAACCTTGAAATCAATGTCTTTGCGTGTGAGTTCAGCAAGGAAATCGAGCGTAATATATTTTGACGACTGCGTATTATACAGCCTGCGATTGGCATATTTTTTAATGATGATCGGGCCATCACCATTTTTATTGGCTGTGCGTGCCATATTGGGTCCTTCCGGGAAAGATGTGTCCCGTTAGCACTATGTTATAGTGCACTGCAACATTGGTGAATTGTTTGCCGTGGGACGTACGCAATTTGTGCATGCGCGCTTTGCGCACAGCCGGCTTTGAAGGCAATTACACAAGAAAGCGCGGATGAACGCTTGATTAACACTGTGACAATGCCGCAACATTTTACAATTATTTAGAAATTTATGACTACAGATGTTGCACTTTTGATTTACCTTGGTTTACAGCACGATTCACGAAATTACATTTTTTTCTGGGCGGACTTTCGGCCGCATGAATTGGGCTAATTAGCCGGGGAGCTTTTTTATGAAGAAAACACGTTTGTTGGTTGCAGGTTCTGCAATAAGTTTCGCTTTGTTTGCCGCGATGCCTTCATTTGCGCAGAATGCGCCCGCAAGCGATGCGGCAAAGGCTGACGAAGAAGTAACCACAGAGGCGGAAGAGGCCGAAGAGGAAGGTACAGCTCAGCCCATTCTCGTTACTGGTTCGCGCATTGCCCGGCCAACATTGCAGTCGGCTGTTCCGTTGACTTCGGTTACCATTGAAGATCTGACTGGCACCGGCGAATTGTCGCTTGGCGACGCATTGAACGATCTTCCATCGCTTCGTTCGACGTTCAGCTCGGGTAACTCGAGCCGCTTCATCGGTACTGCAGGTTTAAGCCTTCTCGATCTTCGCGGCCTTGGTACAGACCGTACTCTGGTTCTAGTAAACGGTCGTCGTCACGTTACTTCAACGCCTGGCGATAACGGCTTTGACGTTAACACCATTCCAACTGATCTTGTGCAGCGTGTAGACATCGTAACCGGAGGTAACTCCGCAATTTACGGTTCGGACGCAGTTGCTGGCGTTGTCAACTTCATCTTGAGAAAGGACTTTGACGGTATCTCGCTCCGTTCGCAGGGCGGCATTTCTTCGCGCGGTGATCGTGGCACTTATTTTGTGAGCGGTATCGCTGGGCAGAATTTTGCAGATGGCCGTGGTAACGTGGCCGCTTCGCTTGAATATACCCGTCAAGAACCCCTTTTGATGTATCAGCGCGACGGATTGACCGGCGCTGCCAGCGGACGTTGCCAATTCCAGCAGACCGACTTGCAGGGTGCTGCAGGCGGCGAAGTTGGATTTAGTGCAACAGACGGTATCCCAGATAACACCTTTGTTTGCGGTATTCGTAACGGTACGATTTCGGATGCAGGGACCGTAGGTGGATTGAGCGGTGGACGTTTCCTTCGTTTCGACGACCTTGGTAATCTTTTCATTGATACGCCTACAATCAACTATGCAAGCGTTGGTTCCGGCAACACCAAGGGTGGCTTTGGTTCGACGCTGCGTAACACCGGTAGCCTTCTGGCAGCTGTAGACCGCTATGCAGCAAACTTCATGGCGCATTATGATGTGTCAGATGCGTTCAAGCCTTTCATTGAAGCCAAATATGTGCGGACGGAAGTTTCTGGCGAAGGTCAGCCAAGCTTCTTCACCAGCGTTCCTAGCACCTTGGGTGGACCTGCATTCAAGTGCAGCAACGGCTTTTTGACCGCGCAGAATATTGCCGTTCTTCAACAAAATGGCCTTTGCACGAATTTGGCAACTGGCACTTTTCCACTTGCGCGGTTCAACATTGACTTAGGTGGTCGTGGTTTTGAAGGTACGCGTGAAACATATCGTGCGGTTGGTGGCGTAGAAGGTACGTTTAACGAAGACTGGAACTACGAACTTGCTGTCAACTATGGTCGTTTTGAAGCTGTGGGCTTCAACACCAACAACATGATTATTTTCAATCAAGCAGGAACCGCTTATGATGGCTTCAACCTTGCTGTTGATGCCGTTGTCGCACCATCAACCTTCACGGGCACAAACTTTGTAACAAACGCTGCTGGCCAGCGCGTTATTTGCGCCGTGAATGCCGTTTCGAACGTTAACACCGCCTGCGTTCCTGTGAATGTGTTCGGTCAGGGTCGTTCGGACGCGCGTGCATTAGACTTCATCAACACCGAAGGCCGGACTGATGAGTTCGCAAGTCAGTTTGTTGCCTCTGCCTTTGTCGGCGGTGACTTGTCTCAGCTTTTTGAACTTCCAGGCGGACCAGTTGCGTTCGCATTGGGTGCTGAATATCGTCAAGAAAAGGCCAGCATCGATTATGATGCACTGACCTCAAGCGGTGCGACCTTCCTCAATGCTTTGCAGGACTTCAGGCCACCAGTATTCTCGGTACGGGAGGCTTATGCCGAAGTTCAGGTTCCGTTGTTTAGAGATGAACCTTTCGCAAAGGAATTGTCGCTGAATTTTGCTGGTCGCGTTTCTGATTACAATACGCGAACTGGTACGGTATATGCTTACAACGTGCAGGGTATTTATGCCCCAATCGAAGACCTTCGCTTCCGGGCTGCTTATGCTACGTCTGTTCGTGCACCAACGCAGGGAGATTTGTTCTCCGCAGCGTCTGAAAACTTCGCACAAATCTCCGATCCATGCGATCAGGCGTCGCCAGGTAGCATAACAGCGGCTAACTGCGCCGCTGCGGGTGTTCCCACAACGGCTAATGCCGCATTGGTTGCGGCATGTGCATCTACCGCGTTTCCTGTTGCTTTGGGCGCGCCATTCGTCAACTGTGCGGCGCGTACCTCTTCGACAGGTTTCCTTTCAGGCGGTAACCCAACACTGATTGAGGAAAAAGGTAAGAGCTTGACCCTCGGCGTTGTTGTCGAGCCCAGCTTCGTTCCTGGCCTCAGCTTGACGGTCGACTATTACAAGATCGAAGTTGAAGACCTGATCGCTTCTTTGTCGGCGCAGTCGATTATCAGCCTGTGCTATTCAAACGCTAGCGGCATCAACAATCCGTTCTGCTCAACCGTTAAGCGCGACGCTGTGACTGGTCTGTTTGTAAAGCCTGCCGTTATCTCGGGTGGGATCAACTTTGCTAAGCAAACCACAAAGGGTATCGATTTTGACCTCGCTTACCGCAAGACGTTTGAAAACGGCGATCGTTTGACAACACGTCTTATCGCGACAAGAGCGCTTCGTTTGGATAACTATACAGATCCGACCAACCCGGCGAACCCAAATCGTCAGCTTGGCGAATTGGGCGATCCACAATGGGCCGCAAGCTTCTCGCTTGGCTATGACTTTGGCGATTTCGATGTTTTGTATGCAGCCCGTTATATCGGTAAGATGACTATCGGCGCATATGAAGCGCAGAACAATTATAAGGGACAGTGTCCGTTGACCGGCACATTCCGTGGCCAGACTGGACGTGAGGGTACAACCTGCGACCCAGTATTGGGTAACATCGTGGAACTGGCGCCAGCTAATGCTGACCAATTCCCGCAGATTCATTACCCCGCTGTTGTCTATCACGACATCCGCGTTGGTTTTGACATTGGCAACGACTTCCGTTTCACCGCTGGTGTTAACAACCTGTTGGACAAGCAGCCGCCATTTGGCTTGCTCGGAACTGCTGGCGGTGACCCGTATGACAGCTTCGGCCGGAACTTCTTCTTCGGTTTTAACGCAAGCTTCTGACACATAGTGTCCTAAACAATGAAAAGGGCGCCATTACTGGCGCCCTTTTTTTTGATTACGCGAAGGGACGGCATTATCGCCATCGATTATGTTAGCGTATTGCAATCAGTGAGGGGCTTGTTGCTCGTGACTTGTTCCTGCGCGCACGAACCGGCTTAAGCCATATATCCGCCTCAACCGACCAGCACATCGGTCATTCGGCTTCCACGAATTAAATAGCTACTTACGGCCCAATAATTATTGTCATCCTATGCTGATTGGGCGCGTCAACAGTCTTGCGTCTGCCATTATCAAAACTATAACTTGATGTAACATGAAGTATCATCGCGGATAGGTAGTGATTATGATGAAAGCGAAATTAGCAGTCTTGTTTCTAGGCGCTGCGGTAACATCCACTTTGACGACCACGGCGGCTGCAAGTGATGCGCCATTTGTGAATATGGCCGTAAAGGCGGCTGATAGCGCAACGATTGTGGTCAACGCTCCACGCGGAAGGGTCGATACCGCCGTTTTTGGTAAGCGACCTTTCATGCGTTCCCCTCGCCTTTCCCCCGACGGAACCAAAATCGCCGTAATGATGACAAAGGACGGCGTTGATTTTCTCGGCTATATCGATGCGACCAAGCCCGGATCAGCGCCTGTATTTTTTGCGCAAGCAGAAGAGTTTCGAGAGGCTGGTGATCGTACGATCGGATCATGGCGTTTTGTTGGTAATCGGACTATTGTTTTTACAGTGGCATCGCGCGAAATTCTCGGCGGTCGCCGTTCAGATGTGCTGCGTTTGGTCACCTATGACCTTGAATCCAAAAAAATAAGTCCACTTGCCTGGGATGGCGCTGGTGGTAGTGGCGGCAACATTTTGTTCATCGACGATGAAAAGGAAACGATCCTTGTCTCGCGCGATGTCTTAAAAGAGATGAACTACAGCGGTAATCCTGAAGTCATCGAAGTTGATGTTCGTTCGGGTAAATTCAAAACCGTAATGCGTCCAAATGTCGAAGTGAGAAGTTGGCTGGTCGACGGCAAAGGCGTAATTCGTGCAGGCATAGGCAGCGATAGTGACAG
>JAIYAY010000001.1 GCA_027488785.1 Sphingomonadales bacterium
ATGCGGGAAATTGCGCGACAGGGCCCAGATCTGAAACGGTGGCCCACCGGCATGCGCGATCTGACTAGTAAAGCCTGCGATACCCCCCATAATCGTTCCTATCCACTCCGGAGCAGGGCCAGAGAGCTTCACTGGACGGCCAAGCAGGGGCAGTAGGCGATAGGTGCCAAAGGCCAAAGCAATGACGCCTACAAAGCCGCGCACGGCGTCTGCGGGGATGACAGAGGCGAGATACCAGGCCAAAAATATTCCCACTACCGCGCCAGGTAAGGTGAGCAGCAAGGTGCGCGCGTCATAACTGCGCCGGAATGCCCAGACGCTGACGATATCTTGAACCATAAGAATGGGTAACAACATGCCTGCGGCGGCCACAGGGTCCATGACCAGCGCCAGCAAAGGGATGGCAGCAGCCCCCAGCCCTGCAAAGCCGCCCTTGGCAAGCCCCACCAAGATGATGGCGGCGCCAGCAACGATGTAAAACAGAATATCCGTCGGTAGATTCAAGACGCTTTGGTACGCTTTCGAAGCGCCAATACATAGATGATGGTCGCCGCGGCGGCAAAAATAAACCACTGTATGGCGTACAGCAGGTGGTTATTGGGGATCTGGCGTGGCGACGGCTCGGCCAATATCTCCAAACCATCGACCGCGTCTGTTGACACAAGCTTTATGTGCTGCGTTCCGTCTGGCGCGATAATTCCTTCTACAGGACCGCCGCCCCATCTGGGTGATTGCGGCCGTTCGGACCAGCCAAAGGCCACTTTGGCATCTGGGCCTTCTACTTCGGCGGTCCGGCAAGACGCGATATGGGCAAAGCCTGCTTTACCGGCAGTATTGGAACCCGATACAGTCTCAATCTTCACCACGCGCGCGCAAAGAAGGCTGGAACGACGAAATAGGGGCAATGCCGCAGGATCAGGAACCGTTGGCCATGCCACGGCTGGTAACCCCACAGCCGATTCATAGCGTGACAGCAATGCGTCTTTCTGTTCTTTACGTTGTAACTGCCAGATACCAAGGCCAATCATCGTG
Source organism: Sphingomonadales bacterium (assembly GCA_027488785.1). Classification (GTDB taxonomy): domain Bacteria; phylum Pseudomonadota; class Alphaproteobacteria; order Sphingomonadales; family Sphingomonadaceae; genus Sphingorhabdus_B. Next base: position 1,033 of record JAIYAY010000001.1, read on the forward strand.
GCAACGGCAAGGGCGACCAATAAAGTTGGAATGACAGGCAGACGGTTCATAGAAAATCACTCTTTCCAGCTTCGTGCGCACGGTTGCGATGCTCCGCAGACAAAAGCCCAGCCTTCGCCATACGCAAGGTTATCACCGTAAGTGCCGCGGTAAACGGCACCCAAATGAGGACATGCACCCAAAAGGGAGGACGGAAAGCTGAATCGACCACCAACGCCAGCAATATGATCAAAGCCCCAATGCCCATGGTGAGCAATGCGGCTGGTCCATCGCCGACATTATAGCTGCTGATATCAAGGCCGCAGTTCGGGCATGTGTCAGCAAACTGACCAAGCCCAGCAAATAGGGTTTTTCTGCCACATTGGGGGCAGAGACCAAAAAGGGCAGCCTTAGCAATGCTGGGCTGCCCTTCTATGGATTGTTCTGGCGTCATTTACGCGTGGACTGGTGCGCCCCAGCCACCCCAGATGTAAATGGCGATGAAGAGGAAGAGCCAGACGACGTCAACAAAATGCCAATACCAAGCGGCAGCCTCAAAACCGAAATGCTGCTTGGGCGTGAAATGACCTTTGTAAGTACGCACAAGGCACACAATCAAGAAGATTGTCCCTACAATAACGTGAAAACCATGAAAGCCTGTCGCCATGTAAAAGGCGGTTCCATAGTTCAATCCGCCAAAGGGAAACGGAGCGACTACATATTCATAAGCCTGAATCGCGCTGAACAGCAAACCAAGCAAAATCGTCAGCCAAAGGCCTTTCTTCAGACCTTCACGGTCGCCATTGATCAGCGAATGGTGCGCCCAAGTTACGGTAGTGCCCGAGCACAACAGGATCAATGTGTTAAGCAAAGGAAGCTTCATCGCATCGAGAACTTCCAGGCCTTTTGGTGGCCACTGCATCAACGCCGCGGCACCCTCTTGGCCGATCAGGTTAGTGACCGTAAACGCGTGCGTTTCAGGGTCGATGACGATTTCCAACGGCACTGGGAACAAGGCATAATCAAACCAAGCCCAGAACCAGCCGACGAAGAACATGACTTCGGACGCAATGAACATAATCATGCCGTAGCGCAGGTGCAATTGCACCACAGGCGTATGATCACCCGATTGCGCTTCGTTTACGACATCCGCCCACCAGGCGTAGAAAGTGTAGAGGACGGCGATCAAACCAGCGCCGAAAATCAAGCTGCCATAAGCGAACTGTTCGGGATGCATCCACATCACCAAGCCAAAGAACATCGTCAGGGCCGCAAACGAACCGAATAACGGCGTAATGCTTGGAGGCAAAATATGATAATCGTGATTTTTGGCACCCGCCATGGTCAATTCCCTGTAGTCTTATCGATTAACAATTACCTTAGCTTCCGTTCGCCGTCTGGTCCACCGTGTTTGGCTTCTCGACTGGGTAGAAGGTGTAGCTAAGGGTGATTTCTTCAATATCCTTGGTTTCCGGGTCGGTCATAATTTTTGGATCGACATAAAATAGGACCGGCATGCGGACCTGTTCACCGGGTTTCAGCGTCTGTTCCGTGAAGCAGAAGCACTGAATCTTGTTAAAATACTGACCTGCAAGCGCGGGCGTCACGTTAAACGTGGCCGTGCCAGTGACTGGCTCGTTGGAGAGATTCTTCGCAAGATAGATCGACATATCCTTTGCGCCTATACTGACAGTCTCAGTTGGGCGCTCAGGTTTGAACTCCCAAGGTAGACCGCCGCGCTGATTAGCGTCAAAGCGCACCACAATCGTTTTGTTGGAAACCGGAACGGTCGCGGCCTGTGCAGCATCAACGCGCATGGTTGTGCCGCCAAAACCCGTAACCTGACAGAATAAACGGTATAATGGCACCGCCGCAAAGCCGACGCCGACCATTGACACTGCAAGCCCAGCAGCGAGAAAACCCGTCTTTACATTAGATACAGCCATCAGCCCCAGACTCCCACTTTCACTACAGTGATTAAGAAGAACAAGATACACAATCCAACCAAAGCAATACCCATGACACGCGCGCGTCCTGCCTGCCGTTTGCGGATAATCGCGGTTTCTTCGGCGGTATAGGCAGTCGGCTCATTCGGGGTCATGATATCATCATCCGGTCAAAGGCGAAAATTGCAAAAAGGAGAAACAGGTAAAGGATGGAGAACGCGAAAAGTTGCTTCTCCGGCTTCATCGCGGTCGCGTCGGTCGCATCGTTTTTCCAGACGCGGTAAGCGAGACCAAGAAATACCAAGTTTAGAACAACCGCTGCTACACCATAGACCCAGCCTGTTTCAGCCAAAGCGAAGGGCAATATCGCCGTCGCTGCCATGGGAAAGCTGTAACCGAAAATCTGGTTCCGTGTGACACGTTGCCCCTTCACATTGGGGAGCATGGGAATTCCAGCCGCGCCGTAATCCGTTTTCATAAACAAGGCGAGCGCCCAGAAATGCGGCGGGGTCCACAAGAAGATGATCGCGAAAAGGAGGACGGGCAAAAGCGTTACATCACCCGTTACCGCCGCCCATCCAATGACCGGCGGGAATGCACCAGCCGCGCCGCCAATGACGATGTTTTGCGGCGTGTTGGGCTTCAACCAGATGGTGTAGACAATCGCGTAGAAGAAGATCGAGAAAGCCAGAAGGGCAGCGCACAACCAATTGACCGCAACGCCCATAATGCCAACCGAGAAAGCGGCAAGGCCAATGCCAAAGTTCAGCGCAGCCGCCCGGTCCATCCGGCGCGCAGGCAGCGGACGACCCGCCGTCCGCGCCATTTTGGCGTCAATATCAGCTTCGAAATATTGGTTCAAGGCACCACAGGCACCCGCGCCCAAGGCAAGGCACAATATGGCGGTAAAACCAATCACCGGATGAATGCTGCCAGGTGCGGCCAATAACCCGCAAAGCGCTGTGAACACGACAAGCGACATGACCCGAGGCTTGGTCAAAGCCCAGAAATCGCGCCACTCGGCTGGCAAAATGATGTCACGCGTTGCGGTTGTCATGCCTGTTCCCAAACGCTCGAGACGTTCAAAGCGGCGAACCGCCGCCGGTTACTTAATAACCGGCAGCGTTTCGAACTGGTGATATGGTGGAGGGCTTGTCAACGTCCACTCAAGCGTGGTCGCACCTTCACCCCAATAATTGTCTTCGGCACGGCGGCCAGCGACCAACGACCAGATGACATTGACGAAGAAAATCAGCACCCCAACGCCCATGATTGCATAGCCAAAGGAAGCTACGCCGTTCCAATAGGCAAAGGCCTCTGGATAATCAGGGTAACGACGCGGCATGCCCGAATTTCCAAGGAAGTGCATCGGGAAGAACAGGACGTTCACGCCAATGAAGAATATCCAGAAGTGCAAATGACCCAGGAATTCGTTCAAGTGGCGACCCGACATCTTGCCGAACCAATAATAGAAGCCAGCAAAGAGCGAGAACACTGCACCCAGCGACAACACATAATGGAAATGGGCTACAACATAATAAGTGTCATGCAAGTTATCGTCGAGACCACCATTGGCCAGAACAACGCCCGTCACGCCACCAACGGTGAACATGAAGATGAAGCCCATTGCCCATACCATAGGTGTCTTGAAGCTAACCGAGCCGCCCCACATCGTTGCGATCCAGCTGAAGATTTTAATGCCAGTGGGTACCGCGATCACCATCGTTGCCGCGGTGAAGTACATTTTCATGTCAACGCTCATGCCCGTGGTGAACATGTGGTGCGCCCAGACGACAAAGCCAACTACGCCAATAGCGACCATAGCATAAGCCATGCCGAGATAGCCAAAGACGGGCTTGCGGCTGAAGGTGGCGACGATTTGGCTGATGATGCCAAAACCTGGCAAGATCATGATATACACTTCGGGATGGCCGAAGAACCAGAAGAGATGCTGATACAGCACTGGGTCACCGCCGGCCGCCGCATCAAAGAATGCGCCGCCAAAGTTACGGTCAACCAAAAGCATGGTGATCGCCGCCGCCAATACAGGCAAAGCGAGCAACAGCAAAAATGCTGTGACCAACACTGACCACACGAACAATGGCATTTTGTGCAAGGTCATGCCCGGCGCACGCATATTGAAGATAGTGGTGATGAAGTTGATGGCGCCCAAAATCGACGCGGCACCAGCGAGGTGCAGCGAGAAAATCGCCATGTCTACAGCGGGCCCAACCGAGCCTGATGTCGACAGCGGCGCATAGACGGTCCAACCGGTTCCAGCGCCCAATCCCGTGCCACCCGGCACAAAGCTCGAGGCCAGCAACATGATGAAGGCCACAACGGTCAACCAGAAGCTGACATTGTTCATGCGCGGGAATGCCATGTCAGGCGCACCGATCATCAAAGGCACAAACCAGTTACCAAAGCCGCCGATAATGGCGGGCATGACCATGAAAAACACCATGATCAGGCCGTGCGCGGTGATCAGCACGTTCCACATGTGATAGGCTTCGTCGAGCGACGCTTCCTTGCCGGCCATCATCGATGCCCAGCCTTGCAGATATTGAATGCCAGGAGCAGCAAGCTCCATACGCATCAGGCCAGAAATCGCGCCACCCACAATCCCTGCGAAAATCGCAAAGATCAGATAGAGCGTTCCGATATCTTTATGGTTGGTCGACATGAACCAACGCGCGAAAAATCCGGGCTTATGGTCTGCGTCATGATGGTCATGCGCGTGGAGGTCGGTACCTGTGGCAGCAATCGTTGTCATCCGTCTAGGCCTTCTTAATTGGTCGGAGCTACTGCGGGTGCAGCAACGGTTTCAGTGGGGGTCGCGGTCGCAGCAGGCGCCGCAGGTGCAGGCTTTTCTTCGCCGGGCATTGATCCGCCTTGCGCCTTCACCCAAGCCGCAAATTGCGCGGGCGGAAGTGCCTCCACAACCAGAGGCATGAATGCATGGCGGGCGCCACATAGTTCGGAGCACTGTCCGAAATAGACACCAGGCTTAGTAATTGTGATCGATTTCTCGTTGAGGCGGCCGGGAACAGCGTCCAGCTTGAACCACAATGATGGGATAGCAAATGCGTGAATAACATCTGCCGCAGTGGTTTGAATGCGTAAAGGCACGCCCGCAGGTACGACCATGCGATTGTCGACTGCCAACAGCCTCGGGCCATCATTTTCGGTACGGAAACGCTCGCCTTTGGCGACTTCATCTTCTTCTTTCAGCATGTTCGATATGACTTCGAACCCGCCATGATCGGGATAGGTATAACCCCAATACCACTGATAGCCGGTTGCCTTAATGGTCACGGCCTCTGCTGGCGCTGGCTTAAATTGCTTCGCCAACAAATCGAGCGATGGGTAAGCGATACCCAACAGGATGAGCACGGGAACTAAGGTCCACACGACTTCGATAAAGGTATTGTGCGTTGTCTTTGATGGGACTGGATTGGCGCGGCGGTTGAAACGCACGATCACCCAAAGCAAGAGGCCAAGGACAAACAACGAGATGATGGTAATGATTGGCAACAGGATCGCATTGTTGATCCATTTTGCATATTGGCCGTTTTCGGTGAATTGCTCCTGGAAATCAATTTCCTTCGGCTTTGGCATGCCAACGCTGTCTTCATAATTAGGGCGCATAGGCGTGTAACCTGGCAACGACCCATCCATGGATTTCGGCGCGGCTTCGGCTGGCGCGGCCGCGTCAGCGGCCGGTGCAGCGGTAGGTGCCGCAGCAGGCGTTGCAACAACTGGTGCCGCCACTTCCTTCGTCAATGGCGCTGGTGCAGGATTCGCTGGCTGCGCCATCACCAATGACGGCATGGTCATTGCAGCGAAGACAACCAGTAATTTCTTCAACATATTCATCTACTTGGCCCCGTATCCTTGGTGCGGCGCAGGAACTTTGCGCATGTCTGGCTCACCCGTGGGTGGCCGGACTTGCGCGACCTATAGTCGCGCTAACCTGAACCCTCAAGCGGTCGATTTAATATTTTTAGCATTTAAATGCACCACTCTTCTACCTATTTGCGTTGCAATCCGTTAAACCGGACATGCAAAAGACGACATTCGCCAACAAGGAAAACTCTCCCCATCATGACTGAAGATGAAATACTGTCTGAATTCCGTAGCGTCGACGCGCTGCTTGAAGGGCATTTCCTATTATCGTCTGGCCGGCATAGCGCCTATTATCTTCAATGTGCGCGCATGCTGATGAATCCCGAACGTGCGGGGCGCATTGCGCTAGCGATGAATCAAAAGATGCCACGCGAGCTTCGGGCCGAGATTCAGGCGGTCATTTCGCCCGCTATGGGTGGGATCATCATCGGCCATGAAATGGGACGCGTGCTTGGCGTTGACGCCATGTTTGTGGAGCGTCCCGAAGGTGTTTTTGGCTTGCGCCGAGGTTTTGCGCTCGCTCCAGGTACAAAAGTCCTCATGGTTGAGGATGTGGTGACCACTGGCCTGTCTTCACGCGAAGCAATAGCCGCGATCGAAGCGGCGGGCGGCGTAGTTATCGCTGCGGCGGCTGTGGTGGACCGTTCGGCGGGGACAGTTGACCTCGGCGTTCCATTTTACCCGCTGATCCAGCTGAACTTTCCAACCTACGCATCCGATGAACTGCCACCTGAGCTTGCCGCGACCGAAGCGGTAAAGCCGGGTAGCCGGAAGCTATGACACACGCGCCCATGTCGCCGCGCTTGCGCTTGGGCGTGAATATTGACCATGTCGCGACCATTCGCAATGCGCGCGGCGGTGATCATCCAGATCCGGTGCGTGCGGCGCAAATCGTGGCAGCCGTCGGCGGTGACGGCATTACGGCACATTTGCGGGAGGACCGGCGTCATATTCGCGATGCGGATATCGAACGTATCATGGCGGCTACACATTTACCGCTGAACCTTGAAATGGCAGCGACCGAAGAGATGCTCGCGATCGCTTTGCGGCATAAGCCGCATGCCGCATGCATCGTCCCTGAACGGCGCGAGGAGCGGACGACCGAGGGCGGGTTGGACGCCGCAGGGCAACATAATTACCTTACGCCCATCGTCACACGGCTCACAGACGCAGGGATCCGCGTCAGTCTGTTCATTGAACCAGACGCGCGCCAAATTGAAGCTGCGGTCCGCTTGCGCGCACCTATTGTGGAGTTCCACACGGGCAAATATGCGCATGCACAAGGTGAGGCACGCGAAATGGAGCTACGCCGGATTGCCGATGCCGCGGCGCTCGCGGCGAAGAATGGGATCGAGCCCCATGCGGGCCATGGGCTTACTTTTGACAATGTGCAGCCCATTGCCGCCATTCCACAATTTGCCGAACTGAACATCGGACACTATCTTATCGGTGAAGCCATTTTCATTGGTTTGGAAGAAAGCGTGCGTAAAATGCGTACACTTATGGACCTTGCCCGATGATCATCGGCCTGGGTTCCGATCTCTGTAATATCGAACGTATCGCCAAGTCGATTGAACGCTTTGGCGCGCGATTTGAAAATCGTGTCTTCACCGACGTGGAGCGCGCCAAGGCCGCAAAGCGCCCATTTACCAAAGCGGGGACCTATGCGAAACGTTTTGCTGCCAAAGAGGCCTTTTCAAAGGCGGTAGGAACCGGTTTCAAACATGGCGTATTTATGAAGGACATTGGCGTCATCAATGCTCCTTCAGGTGCGCCGACCCTTTCGCTTACAGGCGGCGCAAAAGCACGGCTCGACGCAATGATTCCTTCGGGCTATGAAGCCCATATTCATTTGACGCTGACGGATGACCACCCGTGGGCACAGGCATTTGTCATTATAGAAGCGTTGAGATCGCAAAAGGCATGACCAGTTTGACCAAGGACAATGATAGCCAGGCAACACCGCCAACCCCTGCACCTGAAAAGCAAGGCTGGGTCTCTGCCGCTTGGACCGAGTTCAAAGGCATGTTCTGGCTTTTACTTGCCGTGCTGGCCTTCCACAGCTTCATTGCCAAGCCATTTTACATCCCGTCAATCTCGATGATGCCAACCTTGCTGGTGGGGGACCGGCTGTTCGTGAGCAAATATCCTTATGGGTGGAGCCATGTGTCACCAACGATACCGAATCCTATCGCGATATTCCGCTGGCTGGTGCTACGCGAAGAGGTAGACGCCTTGGCTGTGCCATTGCCGGAGAGCAATACACGCGTCTGGGGCAAAATGCCGGAGCGCGGAGACATTGTCATTTTGACGCCCAAGGGCCGAAATCAGGATTGGATCAAGCGTATCATTGGCTTGCCCGGCGATACCATCGCATTGCGCGCTGGCCAGATTTTCCTGAATGGAAAGCCCGTGAAGCAGGAAACCCAGCCGAACCTCATTTTGCCTGTCGATGCCAACAACCCTTGCAATGATTATGACTTTCCGGGCGCACTAACGCGCGGTGATGATGGCGTGCTGACGTGCCATTTGCCAATCATTCGCGAAACCCTGCCCAATGGGGTGCAATATGACACCATTGACGCGCGTCAGCGCGATACCGATGACATGGCACCTGTGAAAATCCCCGCCGGTCATGTTTTCCTGATGGGGGATAACCGCGACAACAGTTCCGACAGCCGCGTAGCAGCGGAGCTTGGCGGCCTTGGTGGTCCGGTATCATGGGATCGCATCGGTGGCCGGGCTGAAATCATTACCTTCTCCGTCGACGGTAGCACGGGCCTTAATCCGGTAAGTTGGTTCAGTTCACTCCGCGGTGATCGCGCTGGCGACAGCTTACGGCCTAAAAAGGTCAGCCAAGGTGAGTGATGCCACCCCGCATGCGCAAAGCAAACCGCACCGGACGCGGAAAAAGCCCGCAGCGCAGGCGCACGAGAGCTTTCGCGAAGAGGTAGGCCCAACTGAGCTTTACGACCCGCTCATTCGTTCCGAGATAAAGCGCGCCGCCGTTTGGATTGGCATGGCTAGCTTGGTTGCTGCCTTCATCTGGCTTGCGCAGCCCATTCTTCTCATCATTGGTGGCATCGTTCTTGCCGCCATGTTCGACGGCGGCGCGCGGCTACTTGGCCGCATATTGCCCATACCGCGCGGCTTTCGTCTGACCATTGTCGTGCTGGCCGTCTTTGGGTTTATGTATTGGACCTTTGTTTTCACAGGGTCCGAATTGGCCGCACAGGCCGCAAGTTTACAGACCATTGTCGAAACGCAGGTCGAATCAATAGGCAACCGGATTGAGGCTGCTGGTTTCAATATTTCTGCAGAGGACGTCAAAGGACTGGGCTCGCAAATTTTAAACTCTGTGGGCCGCGTCACAGAAGCGGTATCGTCGGTTGTTGGCACGGTTACGAACCTTGCAATGATGCTCGTTCTCGGCATCTTTATTGCCGCCGAACCCCGTATGTATGAGCGCGGCCTCGCGTGGATGTTGCCTTTGGCAGAGCGCGCGCATTTTTATGGGACCGCCGAAAAAATGGGCAGCGTCCTGCGCCGCCTGATGGCAGGTCGCCTGCTGGGCATGGCGGTTGAAGGCGTGGGCACATGGGCGTTGCTCAGCCTTGGTGGCGTGCCTATGGCGGCGTTGCTGGGTGTACTCACGGGCCTGCTGGCATTCTTGCCCAATATTGGCGCGATTGTATCTGGCGCACTGATTATCCTCGTTGGATTTTCTGCCGGAGTTGATGTCGGACTCTACGCCATTTTCGTCTATTTCGTCGTGCAGATGGTGGATGGATATTTGATCGTACCGATGGTCGCAAAGCGCGCGGTCGATTTGGCCCCTGCTTTGGTGCTTGGCGCGCAAATTCTTTTTGGTGCGTTGTTCGGCATTTTGGGGCTGGCGCTGGCCGACCCCATCATCGCCATGATCAAGGTGGCACTCGAGCGGCAATCAGAGCGCAATGAAGCGCGTGGTATCCGCGAAGGGCCTTGATCCTAACCCCATGTTGCTGACCGTCTGCTTTTTATTGGGTATCGCCAATTTTTATATGCACAAAGCGGTGGCGGAATCTGGGCACCCTATCGTTGAAGAGACCAAGCGTTATTTCGGTCGGCATATAGGCCCTTATGGAAGCTATGCCATTGAACTGGCTCTGCTCATTGGCGCCCTGTGGTTGGCCAATACAGGTTCCTGGGCGGTGTCTCTCCTCTACGCCGCTTACACCGCCATAAACGGCGTTGCGAGTTGGCTGCTGCTGTCGAACAAGGCGTGATGGTGCTTTGTGCTTTTCCTTAAAATAACTATACGGCCTCTGTGCCGCCATTAGCCCCCTCCAACGATGCCAAGCCAGATTTCGCCGTCATGCGGCGATTCTTACCCTATTTGTGGCCGAAGAATGAAGCGGGCTTGCGAGTACGCATTGTCTTTGCACTGTTGTTGGTGCTTGTCTCCAAACTGATCCAGCTTAGCATGGCATGGCTCTATGGCCAGGCTATAGACCGCATGGTCCCGGGCATGGAAGACGGTGTCGCCATCGCTGTCGCATTGGTCGCCGCTTATGCAGGCGCACGCTTTGGCGGGGTATTATTCGACAATTTGCGCAACGTGGTATTCGAACGCGTCGGGCAAGAAGCGACACGGCGTCTGGCCGAAAATGTCTTCAGCCATTTGCACAATCTGTCGATGCGGTTCCACATGAACCGCCGCACCGGTGCCGTAACAAAGGTGATTGAACGCGGCACCAAGAGCATCGACATCATGCTCTATTTCCTTTTGTTCAACATCGCCCCCACCCTGCTGGAGCTGTTTTTAGTCTCCGTTTATTTCAAGATTTCATTTGGCTGGGGTATGGTCATTGCCACGCTAATAATGGTTATCAGTTACATTGTGTACACCACCCTTATTACCAACTGGCGCAACAAACTGCGTGAGGAAATGAACGAACTCGACACGCAGACCGTGGCCAAGTCCGTCGACAGCCTACTAAACTATGAAACGGTCAAATATTTCAACGCCGAAAAGCGCGAGACCCGCCGTTATGCGGAGGTCGTGCGCCATTATGCCAACGCCGCGGTCAAATCGGAAAACTCGCTCGCCGCGCTGAACATTGGGCAGTCGTTAATCACCAATCTGATGATGGCCGGTGCCATGGGCTATGTCGTTTGGGGTTGGTCACGCGGGCAATTTACCACAGGCGATGTGGTCACCGTTAACACCTTGTTGGCGCAGCTTTTCAGGCCGTTAGACATGTTGGGCATGGTCTATCGCACCATACGCCAGGGCCTGACTGATATGGCCGCGATGTTTGAACTTATCGACACGCCCGCCGAAATCACCGACAAACCTAATGCGCCGGCGCTTGCGGTTCATGGCGGCGCTGTGATGTTTGACGATGTATATTTCGCTTATGACACCGAACGCCAGATACTGAATGGTGTCAGTTTCGAAATCAAACCCGGCCAGACGCTGGCGGTTGTTGGCCCATCTGGCGCAGGCAAGTCGACCATCGCGCGGCTGCTGTATCGTTTTTACGATATTACAAGCGGGCGGATCACCATTGACGGGCAGGATGTGCGGGATGTCACGCAATCTAGCTTGCGCAGTTCCATCGGAATCGTTCCGCAAGATACGGTGCTGTTCAACGACAGCATTGGCTATAATATCGGCTATGGCCGCGAAGGCGCCAATCAAGCAGAAATCGAAGAGGCGGCGCGCGGGGCGTCGATCCACGGTTTCATCGAATCGCTGCCCGAACAATATGCGGCCAAGGTTGGTGAGCGCGGACTGAAGCTATCCGGTGGCGAGAAGCAGCGCGTGGCGATTGCCCGGACTTTGCTGAAAAATCCGCCCGTGCTGATCTTGGACGAAGCGACAAGCGCCTTGGACAGCCGCACAGAGTCGGAAATTCAAGCCACGCTGGAGCGCATTTCCGAACGCCGTACCACAATCATCATCGCGCATCGGCTGTCGACAGTGGTGAACGCGGACCAGATCATTGTGTTGGAGGCGGGCCGCGTGGCGGAAAAAGGCACGCACCAGCAATTGCTGCGCAAAAATGGCCTTTATGCCGACATGTGGGCGCGCCAGCAAAGCGAAGCTGAGGAAGCGGTCCTTCCTGCCGCATAAAATATCGCGCTATCCACAAGCGTGTTGAATCAAAGGCATGTGCGCTCTGTCATTGGCCCTTGGCGCGCGCTAGGGCTTTCTCATGGCCTCCGTCGCTCCTCCCCCCACGCCAGCCGATGTTTTGCACCGCTTGTTCGGCTTCGCTGGCTTTCGTGGGCAACAGGAACAAGTCATTACGCGCGTTCTCGCGGGTCAGCGGACGCTCGCGATCATGCCAACAGGCGCGGGCAAGTCTTTATGCTATCAATTGCCCGCCGTAATCATGGAAGGCACCTGCATCGTCATATCGCCATTGATCGCGTTGATGCATGACCAGATGCGCGCCGCCGATGCCATGGGCATTCGCGCCGCGACGCTGACCTCGGCCGACGACAATCGCGCCGAAACCATATCGCGGTTCAGAGCAGGCGAACTCGACCTGTTATATGTCGCGCCAGAACGGGCATCGGGGCCAGAATTTCGCAGCTTGTTGCGCGAAACGAAGATAGCACTTTTTGCGATTGATGAGGCGCATTGCGTGTCCGAATGGGGGCATGATTTCCGGCCCGATTATCGTTTGTTGCGGCCATTGCTGGATGACTTTGCCCATGTGCCGCGCCTCGCGCTGACCGCCACCGCCGACACCCACACGCGCGATGATATTGCCGAACAATTGGGCATAGCCAAAGATGGCGTCATGGTGGCCGGTTTTGACCGCCCCAACATTCGCTACATCGTCGAAGCTGGCGCGAAGGGCGGCATCGCAGCATTGGTGAAAGGATTGCCGGGCGCAGGTATTGTCTACGCCCAAACGCGCGACCGCACCGAAAAAATCGCCGCCCAGATCGCTGAGACGGGCCGCAGGGTGCTCTATTATCATGCCGGTATGGAGCCACAGACCCGCGCCCTCGCGCAGGCCGAGTTTGTGTCCTCCGAAGATATGGTCATGGTCGCAACGGTTGCCTTCGGCATGGGCATTGACAAGCCTGATGTCCGCTTTGTCGTGCATGCGGGCCTGCCGAAATCCATCGAAGCTTATTATCAAGAAAGTGGTCGGGCGGGGCGCGATGGCGACCCGGCGGTTGCACATATGCTATGGTCTGCAGGCGATTTCACCCGGGCGCGTGGGCGCTTACACGAGCTTGCGCCTGAGCGGCGTGAGGCGGAATTGGCGCGCGTAGCCGCATTGTCGCATTTGGTAGAAACCCCCGGCTGCCGCCGCGCGGTGTTGCTCCGCCACTTTGGCGAAAGCCCGCCTGAAACCTGCGGCAATTGCGACAATTGCATGCACGCACCCGAAGTGCACGACGCGACCGAGTTGTCCCGCAAATTGCTTTCCGCCGCCTATCGGACGGGTCAAAGGTTCGGTATGGGGCATTTGGAAAAGGTCCTGACAGGGCATGCGGACGACCGGATTACCCAGTTCGGGCACGACCAGCTTTCGGTATTTGGCATTGTGGATCGGGCTGAAGCTGCGATGCTGAAGCCCTTGTCCCGTGCCTTGCAAGCGCGCGGGGCGTTGATTGCCAACGAACATGGCGGCCTGAAACTTAGCGGCGATGCCCGCGCGATTATGCGCGGCGATCAAAAGATTGAGATCGCTTTGGTCAAACCCAGTAACACACGCCGCGGCGGCCGCCCCGACAACCCCATTGGCAATCCGTTGTTTGAAGCCTTGCGCGCCAAGCGCCGGGCGCTTGCCGAAAATATTGGCGTACCGCCTTATGTCATTTTCCATGACGCGACCTTGCGCGAAATGGCGCTGACCAGACCAGTCGATATCCATGCCTTGGGCCGGATCAGCGGTGTCGGTGCCCGCAAGCTGGAGGCCTATGGCGAAGAATTTCTGTCAGTAATCGCGCAATATTAGGC
>JAIYAY010000029.1 GCA_027488785.1 Sphingomonadales bacterium
GCCCTGCTCCGGAGTGGATAGGAACGATTATGGGGGGTATCGCAGGCTTTACTAGTCAGATCGCGCATGCCGGTGGGCCACCGTTTCAGATCTGGGCCCTGTCGCGCAATTTCCCGCATCTGGTGTTCATCGGCACCTCGTCTATATTCTTTGCCATTATCAACTGGTTTAAAGTGCCCGCTTATGCCGCCCTGGGTCAGTTCAACGTGCAGAATATGACGTTGACGGCGATATTCCTACCACTCGCCATATTGAGCACATTGGCGGGCGTAAGACTGGTCAAACGCGTTTCGCCCGCGCGATTCAACGTCATTATCAATATATTAATGGTCATCATTGGCGCCGAACTGATTCGGCAAGCCATCTGGTGACTGCGCCCTATTTGGGCGACAGCACCATCAGCATCTGGCGACCTTCCATCCGGGGATGTGCTTCAATTTTTGCGGTCTCGGTCGTATCGGCCTGAACGCGTTGCAGCAGCTGCATACCCAATTGCTGGTGCGCCAATTCACGGCCACGGAAACGCAGCGTGATCTTGACCTTGTCACCTTCTTCGATGAATTCGGCGACCTTCTTCATCTTGACCATATAGTCATGGTCATCGATGTTGGGACGCATCTTAATTTCTTTGATTTCCTGAGTTTTCTGGCTCTTGCGCGCCAGATTGGCCTTTTTCTGGGCCTCATATTTGAACTTACCGATGTCCAGAAATTTGCACACGGGGGGATCGGCGTTCGGGGAAACTTCCACTAGATCAAGCCCAACTTCCGCCGCCTGCGCTATCGCCTCGCGGGTATACATGACACCCAGATTCTCGCCGTCATCATCAATGACCCGTACTTTTTCAACGGTGATTAGATTATTGTAGCGCGGTCCACTTTTAACAGGTGGGGTCATAGCGCGCCGGGTAGGCGGGGTGGCGATAGTCGATACTCCTTGTGATGTTCGGCAACGCCAATACAGCCAAATTGCCTGCAGATAAAGGCTTTAGCAGCGCAACCCCTGCTTTTGTTGCAGTTTGTGGCACGAAAGCCGCTGGACCAGGACCAATGGGCGCAATTTCAAGGTGCCAAATTTGGCTGGGCTTTTATTCCGAAAGCGCCGTCAAGTCGTTCACGGTCAAGATTTGCGGCAACACGCGCGCATCGGCATTCGGTGGATAATATAAATATAATGGCACACCTGAACGGCCGTGTTTGGCCAAAAAGCGCGTGATATCAGGATCTCTCCGCGTGTAATCGCCCACCATCGTCTGTATGCCCGCTTTGGCAAAGGCCGCGCTGGTTTCCGTGCGATTGATTGCGGCATTCTCATTCACTTTGCACGTCACGCACCAGTCGGCAGTGAAGTAAAGAAAAACAGGCTTACCCTCTGCGCGCAATGCGGCAAGCTGCTCTTCATCAAAAGCCAAGCTGCCATTTTTCACCGGCTGTGCGGCGGGCGCCACAATGGGGACATTGTCGATGATCAGCGCAGCTGCGACTGTGATACCCAATATGGCCGCAATGACGATTTTGTGCGGCGCACCGCTTTTCTGTTTCCGGCCAAGTTCAAACAGCCGTGACAATAAGATGACCGCCGCCGTGCCACCAATGAGCAAGCCGCTAAAGCCCGCCAACTGATATAGTAGCCATAGCAAGGCCAATGACGTGAGCGCCATTGGCAGTGCCATCCATTGACGGAAGCGGATCATCCATGGACCCGGGCGAGGCATGCGCTTGCGCAAGGGTGGGATAAACGCAATGGCAAGGAAGGGCAAAGCAAGGCCAAGACCAAGGCCTGCAAAAATCAACAATGCCAAGGTCGCTGGCAACAGCAAAGCCGCCCCCATTGCCGCCGCCATGAATGGGCCGGTGCAGGGTGTTGCGACAACAGCCGCCAGCACGCCCGTCCAGAATGACCCGGATAAACCGTCCTGGCGCGTCAGCCTCTCGCCTGCGCCGATGCCGCCAATGTCAAACAGGCCAGCCAGATTTGCGGTGACCGCAACCATGAGCAATAGCAGCAGCAACACAATAGCGGGATCCTGTAGCTGGAATGCCCAGCCCACCTCTTCGCCGGCGGCGCGCAGAGCCAGCATGATGCCTCCCAGTACAAGGCAGCTCAGGACGATCCCAACTGTGTACGCAACGGCATCCCGCCGCGCTTCGCCTTCATCACCCCCCATTTTGGCAAGGCTCAATGCTTTCAATCCCAATATCGGGAATACACAAGGCATGAGGTTCAGGAGCAAACCACCAAGCACCGAAAAGGCGAGTATCCAGCCAAAGCCAAGCGGCGGTTCTGGCCCATCAACCGCTGCGCCTTTGCCCAAAACGGATATAGCCGTACCACCCGTTGGGATGGTGCCGGGAACCGCACGCACCTCAAGCCCCTGCGCATCGTTGAAACGCAGTAGGCCTTCAATAGCCCCGGCAAATGGTTCTTTCACTTCGCTGCTAACGATCAACCAGTCACCGGTGCGCCGCGCCGATTGCGGGGCGGCGTAGCGAAACAGATTTTCGCTTTGGGCGAAGAACCAGACCCGGCCTGCGTCAGCACTGCGCGGATAGGGGATGGCGATATCAATGCGGTTGTCATCAATCGCATAGAGCGCTGTCCGGTCCAGCGGCACGGGCAATGCGCTGCGCCACGCATCAAAACGGGCGCGGTCGGACTTGCCAATCGACCCTGCGCCCACTGTGATGGGCACCGACAACGTCGCACTTTCCGGTACACAGACAAGATCGGAGCAGGCCGACCAGCGCGCACCGACCTTGATATCCAAATTCTGCCCAACAATCGCGCTGTCCGGGATTTTCAGATCCACCAGAAAAGCATGCTTTGACTTGTAAATATGGTTCATGAAGCCGCTGACGATCAAGGTGTCGGGCACGGGCGCACGAAGCGGACCAGCATTAATGCCAGCGGGCAGTTGCCATGCTAGCTCCAGCGGCGTTCCGGCATCACCTGGGTTCAACCAATAATCATGCCAGCCAGGTTTCGGGTCCATGACAATCGCGACTGTCACGATATCACCGGGTGCGGGGCTGCGTGTTTCTGCCTCCATCGACGCGCGGACATATTGGGACGCGGCAGGGGTGGGCACTTGCGCATTGGCCATGCCGGTCGCCGCAAACAACATCAGCAGGAACTGATACAACCGCAACAATATGTGCTTGGGCCTAGTTAATTTTGGCGACAGGGTGACGTTGCGGTTCATGCTATTCTCAATGGCACAATGCCCTATGTGTAGGACAGCGGATTATTCAGGTCCCAGTTGCATTGGGTCTGCACCCATAAATGGCATCGCCTTTGACTTTTTCCATCCACCATGCAGATAATATCCAATCGACAAGAAGCAGGAGGCGATCGCGGTTGCAACAAATGATCCCCAAATGGCATCTGCACCGAAGCGGTCATGTAAACCAAAACCGATGCTGAAACGCACCAATACTGCGCTGAATATAAGAATGAGCAGAGGGGCAAGCACGGCGCCATTCGCTCGCACCGCAAAGGTCACGACAACCGACACCCCCATCAGGACGAAGGTCCACCCAATGACATGGTTGATGTGAATAGCGATATCGATGGCGGGGCTACCCATGGGCAAAAACAGGCCAAGCAAAGGCGTTGCGAACAAGGTCATGAGTAAGATGAGCACACCTGCCAGCAGCAGGTTGATCGCAATTCCTGACCATACGACGCGGCCAACACGGTCCCATTTATTGGCGCCGATATTTTGCGCAACCATGGCGCTGACGGCGCTGCCCACGGCGACCGCTGGCATTTGCACATAGCTCCAAAGCTGATTCATCACGCCAAATGCCGCCGTGGTATTCACGCCTTCACGGTTGACGAGGCCAATCATCACCACAGCCGAGCCTGACATGATGATCATCGACAAGCCCATAGGCAGTCCCATGCGCGCAATCGGTTTCAAGAACCGCGCGTCGGGTCGAAGCCATTTCAGTTCAGGCCCGCGCAGACGAATGGTCAGGTCGCGCGCATAGACCTTGCGCAGCAATAGTCCCAGGCTGATCACCCCAGCAAGGATGGTCGCAAGCGCCGATCCGGCAATGCCCATCGCGGGTATGGGGCCTAAACCCAAGATGAAAATCGGGTTCAAAATGATGTCGAGAACCACGTTCAACACCGTGTTCCAAAATGGCGTTACTGAATCCCCCACGCCGCGCAGCGACGATGATACCAGCACCATCACGAAAGAGGCTGGCATCGACAGGAAGATAACGCGCAAATAGGCAAGCGCGAGCGGATAGACCGTTTCAGGTGTTGCCATCAGGCGCAGCATATGGGGCGCAAAGATCCAACCCGCCGCTGCCGTGACAAGGCCCGCCGCAAGGAAAATCCCGAACGCGGTACCCATGATGCGGCGGACAGATTCTACATCACGGCGGCCCATATTCTGACCAATTAAGATGGTCGTCGCCATGGTGAAGCCGAACAAAGTGGAGAACATCAAGAACATGATGAGCCCCACATTGGCCGACGCAGCCAGCGCCTCTTCACCCAAAAATTGCCCGATCCATACTGAATTGACCGAATGGTTCAGCGACTGGAGAATGTTCACGCCAAGCGACGGCAGAGCGAACAGGAACAAAGTCTTGGCCACTGGACCAATGGTCAGGTCGCGTTGATGGGCGGGCGTAGCTATGACGCAATACCTTCGCTGTTACAGGTCAAGACGTTCGTCACCCTAATCGCTTTAGTGCTGCAGTCAGCTGTTCGGCCTCCGCAGCTTTCTCGGAATGATCCGCGCGCGCCTTTTCCACTGCTTCGGGCTTGGCCTTTTCCACAAATGCCGCATTGGACAGGCGCGCCGCGAGCGCATCGCGCTCCTTCGTGGCGGCCTCAATTGCCTTGGCGATCCGGCTGCGTTCTGCGTCGAGGTCGATCACGCCATCGAGTGCGAAAACGATGATGTCTTCGCCCACGACAATTTGCGCGACATTATTGGTTTCAACGGCCGCATAAGCAAAGGCGTCAATGCGGCCAAGTCGCGACAAAGCAGCCGCCTGACGTTCGATAATGGAGATTGTCGAGGGCTGTGGGTCCGCGATATTGGCGTTCAACCGCGTGCCCGGCGCTATGTTCAACTCCGCCTTGAACGAACGGGTTTTGCTAATCGTGTCGATGACCCAATTGATTTCGGCAACGGCCTCTGCATCAACTGTGGCATTCGGCTCCGGCCACTGCGCGTGGATGATGTCAGACGCGCGAGGATGATCTGCGTCAGACAAAGCGTGCCATAATTCTTCGGTAATGAACGGCATGAAAGGGTGGAGCATCACCAAAATTTGGTCGAGCACCCAGCCAGCGACGATTTTGGATTCTTCATCCATTTCGCCTTTTTCGCCGTCTACAAAAGCTGGCTTGATCAGTTCGAGATACCAGTCACAAAACTGGTCAAAAACCATGTGATAAAGTACGTCGGCCATGCCGTCGAAACGAAACTCCGCGAAGGCCTTGTTCAGTTTTTCAACCGTGCTCACAACTTCGCCGATGATCCAGCGGTTGACCGCCAATTCCGCCTTAGGCGCTTGTACGCTGCGCGACCCACTTATGCCGTTGGATTGGGCAAAGCGGGCGGCGTTCCAAAGCTTAGTTGCAAAGTTACGATAGCCCGCAACGCGGCTTTCATCCATTTTGATGTCGCGGCCTTGGCTTTCCATCGCTGCCATGAAGAAGCGTAAGGCATCCGCGCCATATGCGTCAATCAGCCCAAGCGGATCGACCGTATTGCCCTTTGACTTCGACATTTTGCTGCCATCCGCCGCGCGGACAAGGCCATGCAGATAGAGCGTTTTCCAAGGCACTTCTTTCATGAAGTGAATGCCCTGCATCGCCATCCGTGCATCCCAGAAAAACAATATGTCGAAACCGGAAATCAGCACATCATTGGGGTAATGGCGGTGGAGTGTATCGCTTTCGTCCGGCCAACCCAAAGTTCCAAATGGCCAAAGCGCAGACGAGAACCATGTGTCGAGGACGTCAGGGTCGCGGGTTAGTTCGACGCCTGCGCCCGCAAGTGCTTGCGCGGCCTCTTCGGTCTCGGCGACATAGCATGTGCCGTCGGCAGCAAACCACGCCGGTATTTGATGCCCCCACCATAATTGGCGGCTGACGCACCATGGCTGGATATTTTCCATCCAGTTGAAATAGGTTTTTTCCCAAGACTTTGGCACGATGTCGAAACCGCCATTGGCCTTGCCTTTGCGCGCGGCCTCGATGGCGGGTTTGGCCAATGTTTCGGCATCCACATACCATTGGTCGGTCAACCATGGCTCAATCACTTGGTTCGACCGGTCGCCAAAGGGTGTTTGGATGACGCGGTCTTCGACTTTTTCGAGGAGGCCCAAAGCATCCATCGCCTCAACCACCATCTTGCGGGCGTTGGTCGGCTCGCCTTCAATGCCAAAGCGATATTGCCCGATATATTCATCCGGAATAAGTCCATCGGCGGTCTGCACGATGCGGCCTTCGCCATCGAGCATATTGAGCATGTCGCTCGCCTTGAATCCAGCGCGCTTGCCGACCTCAAAGTCGTTGAAATCATGTCCCGGTGTGATTTTCACGGCGCCGGAACCCAATTCGGGATCAGCATGCTCGTCGGTAACAATCGGGATCAAGCGGCCGGTGATCGGCAATCGGACATTTCTGCCGACCAGGTGCGCGTAACGTTCATCCGACGGGTTGACTGCAACGGCCATGTCGGCCAGCATTGTTTCGGGCCGTGTGGTGGCAACGCTTATGAAACCGCTGCCATCTTCCAACGGATATTTGAAATGCCAGAATTTGCCGTTGATCTCGCGCGTTTCCACTTCAAGATCCGAAATCGCGGTTTTCAGGCCGGGGTCCCAGTTGACGAGACGTTTGTCGCGGTACAGCAGGCCTTGGTTGTAAAGCTCGACAAACACCTTGATGACAGCCTTTGAAAAGCCTTCATCCATAGTGAAGCGTTCATTTTCCCAATCCATCGAGCAACCGAGGCGGCGCAACTGGCCGGTAATCTCGCCGCCGCTTTCCGCCTTCCATTCCCACACCTTGGCGACAAATTCGTCGCGCGTGAAATCGGTGCGCTTTTGCTGACGCGCGTTTAACTGCCGTTCGACGACCATCTGTGTCGCAATACCTGCATGGTCCGTGCCGACGACCCATAAAGCGTCCTTGCCCTGCAAACGCGCGTGGCGGATCAGAATATCCTGCAAGGTGTTGTCGAGCGCATGGCCGATGTGCAAGCTACCCGTCACATTGGGTGGCGGGTTCACGATTGTGTAGGGCTCGGCATCAGGACGATTGGGACGAAATGCACCTGTGGATTCCCAATGCGCATACCATTTCGCCTCAATCGCGGCGGGGTCGAAAGTCTTATCGATAGTCATGGCTTCGTGCCATAACGAGCCTAGCCAGAAAGGGAAACCCTCACGGCGCGTCCTGCCAAAACAAGTTCAGGATGATGCGGGGGTGGCTAGGCCACCCGCCGTCGGAAAACGAAAAACGCCGCCGCAAAGCCGCCCGCTACGAGCAAGCTCAGCCACAATTCCTTCGATGCTGCCGGATCAAGGCCCTTTGCGACCAAGATCACCAACATCGCGGCTATCGCAATATAGGTGCCAAAGGGGTGGAACCACATTTTGATTTGGAGTCGGCTGGGGTCCTCCGCCTCATATTTACGGCGCAGCTTCAGCTGTGCGGCGGATGTCATGAGGTATAAGAGAAGCATGGTCACGCCGCAGCTATTAATGAGGAAGCTAAACACCACATCGCGCGACACCGCATCGGCGGCGAGCGCAAAATAGCTGAACAAGCTGGCGATCAATATGGCCCGCACGGGCACTTTGCGGTTGTTGACCTGCACCAGCCATAAAGGCGCATCCTTATGCTTCGCGAGGCCAAACAAAGCACGCGAGGTAACATATAGGCCGGAATTCAAGCATGACAGCACCGCGACAAGCACCACAGCTTCCATAATCAGCTGACCCGCTGGCAAGCCCATATAGGCAAGCGTGGTGGCAAAGGGCGACACCTTGGGCACGATCTCGGTCCACGGCACGACGGACACAATGAGGAAGATCGACAACACATAGAATACAAGGATGCGCAGTGTGACCGATACGGTCATGCGGCTAATAACCTTGGAAGGCTCTTCGGATTCTGCGGCCGCGATGGTCGCGATTTCCGCGCCAACAAGGCTGAATATGGTCGAGGTTGCCGCCGCCAATACGACGCCCCAGCCATTAGGGACAAAGCCGTCATGCGCGGTCAAATTGCCAAAGGTCGAACCGTTGCCCGAAGTAATGCCAAAGGCCCATGCCGCGCAGACCAAAATGAAGACGATGATCGCGGCGACTTTGATTGACGAGAACCAGAATTCAAATTCACCATATGCGCGCGCGGACATAAGGTTCACAGCGGTCAAAATCGCCATCAGGGCAATGCCGATGCCAAGCTCAGGCAGGGCAGGAAACCATCCATGTAAAATTTGCGCGCCAGCAATGGCCTCAATCGCGACAACGACAACCCAGAAATACCAATAGAGCCAGCCGGACAGGAATCCCGCCAAATGGCCAAGACCAGCCCGGGCGAAGTCTGGGAAGGTTTGCACGCCATCCACGGCGATTGCCATTTCGGAGATCATCCGCATGACCAGCAAAATGATGAACCCGGCAATGGCAAAGGAGAAGACAGCGGCAGGACCGGCCTGACTGATGGTGGTGGAGGAACCAACAAATAGACCCGCACCAATGATGCCGCCAATCGCGATCATGGAAACATGGCGCGACTTCAAACTGCGCGACAGCTCCACCCCGCCATTGGTTTCGGTTGCCACATTATGCGCAATGTCCGTCATATTCTTCCCCCACTCTATTCAGCGCAATAGCGTATGGCCTTTAGCGGACGGTATTTCCGCCCTGCATCACATGCGCAACATTTTCCAATACACGGATATCCTTAAGCGGATCACCGTCCACCGCCACCAGATCGGCAAAGCGCCCCGGTGCGATACTACCGAGTGCGTCGTCCTTGCCCAATAACTCGGCCGCGCGGATCGTTGCACTTTGGATGGCCTGCATCGGGGTCATGCCGTAGCGGACCATATAGGCAAACTGCCGACCATTTTGTCCGTGCGGATAGACGCCACTGTCGGTACCATATGCAATGTTCACGCCCATTTTGACGGCCTGTGTAAAACGGGCGCGCTGGACATCGGTGGTCTCACGGTTCTTGCGCAAATATTCTTCAGGCCATTTTTCGCGCGTTCCGATGTCATCAATATAATCACCATTGTAGATATCCATCACCAGCCATGTGCCGTTGGCTTTCGCCATTGCTAGCGCTTCATCGTCGATCAGGCTGGCATGTTCGATGGAACGAACGCCTGCACGGATCGCGTTTTTAATGCCAACCGCGCCATGGGCATGTGCGGTGACAAATTTGCCTTTTGCCTTTGCGGTTTGAACGACCGCGCGCAGTTGGGCTTCGCTAAGCTCTGGTTCGCCAGGTTCGGTGCCGATGGCCAGCACCGCGCCCGTGGCGATGGTTTTGATAAAGTCAGCGCCTTGTTCCATGAGAAACGCCGTCTTGGCTGCGGCTTCTTCGGGCGTGCTGGCAATCCCAAGTCGCATGTCGGCGGGCAAATCTTCATTGGGCACAACACCGTTCAATTCGCCGCCACCCTTGGGCAGGGTGATATAGGCACCGGAAACGAACATGCGCGGCCCCGGAACATGCCCGGCGTTGATTGCATCGCGTAAGGCAATATCTGTTAGTCCCCTATAGGTGCCGACATCGCGGACCGCTGTGAACCCAGCCTCTAATGTCAGCCGGGCATTATGCGCGCCGAGCAAGGCTGTTGCCGCAGGTGATGTTTTGATGGGCAGCGCGAGGTCGGAGCTTTGACCTGCGTCCGCCAAATGAGTGTGCAGGTCAATCAAGCCGGGAAGAACCGTGAACGCTGACCAGTCCACCCGTTTCGCGCCCTTTGGTGTCGGGCCGCACGGAGCGACTTCGGTTATCCGGTCATCGGTGATGCTGATGCATTGCCCGGTGCGCACTGTGCCTGCTCGAACATCCACGAGTTTGCCCGTTGCAACATACAGGTCGGACGCTTGTGCCGCTGTTGGCAGAAGGGTGAAAAGCACCACCAATGATGCCAGAATGGGTGTGATACGCATGTTGCCCTGACGGCACACAGTTTTCATCACCCTTTTTTGGTGATGCGCGTGATTTCGCGTTCGACCATCGCTTCGACGATGGGTGGCAAATGCGTATCGAGCCAATCTTTCAGCATCGGACGCAACAGGTCGCGCGTAAGTCCTTCAAGTGAGGTTTCGCCTGACCGAACAATCTGTGGTGCTGCGCCAGGCTCTGACAGTGTCTGTAGCGCGGAAAAGCTGTGGCGCAGGCTCTGCGCTTTATTGTCATCCAGCAAAACTTCGCCACCGCCCGCATTTTGTTCAGCGTCGGTTAGCTCAAGGACTTCGTCTTCTTCGACATCCGACGCGGCAGACTTCGACACACGCTTTGTCACAGGCCGATCGCGGTCATCGTCAGCGATGATCCGTTTGATCGAGGCCAAGATTTCATCCATCGACGGTTCGTTCCGGCTGTCAGCCATATTTCAGCCCTTACGTAATTACCGGCTTCTGCCGTCGGTAATGATTGGTTCTATTTCTGCCTTTTGCGCAGCCGTGTCAACGGTACGGGTCGATTTGGTCGCGGGATCACGTTGTGAAGACCAGTCAATCCAAGCACCGTCAATTTTTTGATAGTCGGCGACAGGGTCGTATAATGTGCCGCCTTCCAGGCCCAAGTCGCGCGCTTCGGCTTTGCCCATTGCGGCCAACAAGGTGAAACCTGCGACATAGGCGTTGCGGCGTGCGGCGACGAGTTGCACCTTGCTGTTCAGCAATTCTTGCTCCGCATTCAATATGTCCAATATGGTCCGGTTACCAACGCCATTTTCGGCGCGCGTGCCTTCAAGCGACAATTCATTTGCGGACACCGCGCGTTCGGATGCGGCGATGACATCCAGTGCAGCCCGCCAGCTCGCGAAAGAGGCGCGGGTCTGCGCAATCACCTCACGCTCGGCGGCGATTTCCAGTTCCTGGGCTTGGCCGAGTCGGGCTTGCGCCTGTCGGATTTGCGCCGCCGGCTGTCCACCTTGATATAAGGGTAAAGTAGCCCGAACGCCCGCTTGCGCATTCAACGCGCTGTTGTCCGCCACGAAGCCCGGAATATTCGAAGAGATCGAATTCAAAGCATTGGAGTAAGTTGACGACGTAAAGACGCTTATCGTTGGTAGACGCGATGCATTTGCCGCGCGGCGATCAAAACGGGCCGCTTCACGCGCTTCGCGTGCCGCGATCAAATCGGGATTGCTGTCCAAGGCCACGGTCACGGCGCTGTCAGGCGTTAATGGCAAGTTGGGCAAGGGCGGCGGCGCTTCCAACTGCCCGGGTTCCCGACCGACCAATTGGATATAGACCTCTTTCGAACGGATGAGGTTGGCGCGTGCGGTTTCCAAGTTGCTCGTTGCGAGCGCAAGCCGTGCTTCGGATTGCGCGACATCGGTGCGGGTCAAATCGCCGATTTCAAAACGATCACGCGTTGCGTCTAGATTGACCGTCAGTACACCCACTTGCGCGCGGTTGAGATCCACGATCGCTTCATCGCGAATAACATCCATATAGGCGCCGACCACCGCCGAAAAGACGGCGCTTTCGGTACCGCGCAAATTGGCAAAGCCTGCCTCCACCCGATTTTCCGCTGCCCGCACCGCATTTTTAATGCCGCCGCCAGCATATAATGGCGCTGAAATCGTGCCGTTGACATTGATGCCGCGGGCTTGAACCACGGATCCGCCGCTATCCTGTACGACATTTTCGACATAGGTTGGCTGCACCGTGATGTCGGGGCGACCATTGGCCTTCGCCAATGGAACGCCTTCATTGGTTGCGCGCTGCCCCTGACGTGCTGCTGTTAGGTTGGGGTTGGTTTCATAAGCGGACACCAAAGCGTCACGCAGCGTGTCCGCGTTGGCAGGCGCAGCCAATCCGGCGGAGCCCAGCAAAGCGACTATGAGCAGACGGCGGGCGCTCAAAACACGAACTCCGGTTTGCGGGCAAAAGCCGGCAGCGGGGCAATTTCGCTATCCTCAAATGATTTCAACGCAATCTTCCCCTTGTGAACATAGCCCTTGGCCAGGCGCGTGACCGCACCCTCGATGATACCTGTCACCAATCGCGCGCCGTCGGCGGCAAGATTCACCAACGCAGAAGGTAACTCTTCTGCCGCGCCATCAATGACGATCAACGCAAAGGGCGCCGCCGATTGTGCCGCCGAAACATTGTCTGCCGTTACACAAACGAGCGCGCTAACCCGTGTGCGCAAGATCGCGGCGACATAACCATCCGTTTTGCCAACCAACAAAACCGTATCATCTGCGCGCACATCGGCCGCCTGTAGCAGCAGCGCGGTTGAAACAGCAGGGTTGAGGGCAGAACCATCGTCC
Organism: Sphingomonadales bacterium; assembly: GCA_027488785.1. Lineage (GTDB taxonomy): Bacteria > Pseudomonadota > Alphaproteobacteria > Sphingomonadales > Sphingomonadaceae > Sphingorhabdus_B. Next base: position 12,515 of record JAIYAY010000029.1, read on the forward strand.
AACTTAATCGACCGGTCCATATAGGCCGTGGGTCGGTGGGTGATAGGCACGAAATCTTCCCGCGGGATGTTGCCCATCGCGGCCAGTACCCATGCGTCGGTTACGCCACTGGTACGCAGCTGGCTATCCACCATAGACCGCCGCATTTCTTCAAAATTCACTGATTCCATCGGAATATTTCCATTAACTTGCTGGCCATGTGGCACAGCTGTATTGCAAACACAATACAGCCTTTGAGTCTGGTTCTAGCCAGCCTTATCCCTTACGCCAAGCGGGATTCAGACAAACAGCCTATTTCGGGATGCAAATAGCAACTTTTCCCGCCACTTGTGGCGGCTGGGGCACAAGGCATCAGATTGCCGGTTGCATTGAATTGGCCAAGTCGCTAAACGCCCGCCTTCACCACATAATGGCGTTGCTTTTCAGGCAAGTTATTGTTCAGGGGCCCGATGGCGGAGTGGTGACGCAGAGGACTGCAAATCCTTGCACGCCGGTTCGATTCCGGCTCGGGCCTCCATACACCTCACAGATAAAACCCCAACGACACCTTCAGCCCCGAAACGCCGCCTTTCTGCGGCCCTCCGGGCTTAGTGCCGCTGCTCTAAAGTCTCTGCAGAGACCAAAAGAGGGCCAAATCGCCTTGATTTGACCCTCAGTCTCTACGCGCAATAGCCTGTGACACTTATAGTAGGAGGTGCATTCTATGCAGCATGCCGGATGCCTAAAAACTTCCGTTGACCATCCCAGTCCAGAGGCATATCCCGAGACAGCAGTTTCTCCGGATCAAGCCCTAAAGGTGCCTTTCCAGTAAGCAGCGCTTTCTGGATATCGGGCGCCAATAGTCCTATCGCAACGCGCTCACGTGTCCATTCGTTGATGGGCGTCGACATGTGCTCGTGCATTTCGGGATGAAGTGGTGAGGCGTTTAACTCTGTCAGCTTGCGGTGCGAGGTTCGTACCAGTTCGGCCAACACTCTTCTTTGTTCCGGGGCATCCAAGAAGCAGTCGGTGGACCGCACCGACTTTCCGCGTCGTAACGGCCGCGCATCAAGAGACAATACGAGATCGTCACTGTCTATTTTAGCTGCCGGGTCGATCTGCTGTGCTTTTTCGAGAAGTGTATCTCTGCAGGCATTAGGTTCGATCAATACCTCAATGTCGAGTATAACCGTTAGCATGGTCGCTGAGAATGTTACCCTCTTGATGGCGCCGAAGATCTCTGGTTCAGGCCCGTTTGGAGGAAGAAGAGAGGCCAGCTGAGACTGCAAAAATCGTTCAGTGCGCTCCGCCGACAGCCTATCGCCAAGGGGAGTTGTACTTCCAGCTTTGAGCCTACCGAGCGGAAGCAATGTGTCGCTTACATAATAACGATAGATCTTCTTACCTCGCCCATACCCAAAGCTTGGCCGCATTGGCTGACCGTGAGCATCAAAGATTTTGTTGTGAAGCGGGCAGGCTGCAGAGCGCGCTCGCCTTTGCACAAACTTGTGGTGGTTTTGGGCAAGACGGTCCTGCACTTGCTGGAACAGGGCAGCCTCAATGATACCGGCATGCTCGCCAGGATAAGATTTATCCTTGTGGGTTATTTCGCCTAGGTAAATCCGATTACGCAGCAGATAAGAGAGCCCGCTTGGGCCGTAAAGATATCCGCCCCGTTCCTTCCCGCTTCGCGCTGTCCATCGTTTGGATCGGATGTTGTTTTGGTCAAGATCTTTGGCGAGAGAGATGAGGGAGTTTAGCTCAAGATAGCGCTTGAATATGTAACGGACCTGTTCCGCCTCGATCGGGTTTGCATCCAGCCTACGGTTCCCGAGGTCATAGCCTTTAGGGATGCTCCCGCCCATCCAGATACCACGTGCCATGGATGCAGCAATCTTGTCCCTGATTCGCTCGCCTGTGACCTCGCGTTCGAACTGCGCAAAGGACAAGAGGACATTGAGCGTAAGCCGGCCCATACTGTTGGTTGTATTGAACGCTTGGGTCACGCTCACGAATGAAGCTTTATTGTTATCGAACGTTTCAACGATGCGGGCAAAGTCCGTGAGGCTTCGGGTCAATCGATCGACCTTGTAGACCACGACTATATCCACCTGGCCTTTGGAGATTTCGGCAAGAAGCCGTTTAAGAGCAGGTCGCTCCATATTACCGCCCGACCATCCACCATCGTCATAAACTTGCGGCAGGCATTCCCAGCCTTCGCCAGCTTGGCTTTGGATATACGCCTCGCAGGCGGCACGCTGTGCGTCGAGACTGTTGAAGTTCTGCTCAAGGCCTTCATCGGTTGATTTGCGGGTGTAGATAGCACAGCGGAACTTTGTCTTTGCCTCGGTCATCTTACGTTGACACCCCGCAGGCCAAAGAAGCGCGGCCCGTTCCACCTGCGCCCAGTTATGTGTCGCGCAACTTCTGAGAGGCTTCCAAAGGTCTGCCCCTCAAAGACCACGCCGCTTTCGATGACGACCACCTCGTAGCGGCGGCCCGCCCATTCGCGCGCCAATCGCATGCCTGGCTGGGCAGCAGGCCGCAGGACGTTTTGCTCCTTCGCGAGTATCCGCCGCGTAGCAGCATCTAGGTCGCCGAATGCTTCCGCCTGGATGCGCCAAGCCAGAACGCGCCGCAACAAATCTGCCGCTCGATGCTTAGGCGGCGGACCATAGCGCTCCTGCCATTCTGCTCGAAGGTCCGCTAACGACATATCAATAAGCTCGGCGACGACAGCGGTGGCCTGCTTCTTGCGGCTTGATGATTTTAACATAGGTGGTCTCCGATCGCAGCAGGCCCAATGCCTGCTGCCACCACCCAGAGCCCCCCGGTTAGAGCCGGCAGGGCAAGCCGCTTCGATCAGTGCCGAAGTGCAATGTGCTGTTGCTCGTATTTAGAGCACAGTCCAGTCGAGTTTGCATTAAAAGTGGATGCTCGGGATTGTAAGGGTTGGGTGTATACAGTGCCTGTCATTGACCGCTCATAAATTCTACCGCTCCGGCAAATGTCTGCTTTGCGCCCTATTCTGTTGAAAAAGTCAGGCAGCGTAATTTCGTTACGCGCCATCGTTCAGATCGAATCTAATGCGTTGACGTGTAGAAACGGAATTACGCATTGCTGGCAAGAATTAAAAGAAAATTACGGATCCTCCAGATAGAGCGACTTTTTCAACAGAATACGCCCAGTTTCGGTCATCCAAGAATTTCAGACAGCCCCTAAAAGCAGACGCCAATCACCGTGTCGTGTTATGACAGAAATGAGTGGGAAGCTGGCTAAAGGTTATCAGGGGGACGGAACGTCAAACTCGGCTACTCACGTTTAAACGCGAGCGATCATTTTGAAAATCCCGCTCGCACGAGCAATAAGTATTTCGTTGGAGAGGATTGCCGCCTGGGCGAAGGCTATTGTGCGACCGACCTTGCTTGGTTCAGCACGAACTTCAAGCCATTCGCCTTGATTTCCAGTCGACAGGTAATCCGTCGACAGTTGGATAGTGAGCGCCGACATATTCTCTGCTTGCAGCACGCATGAAATTCCCAGAGCGTTATCGGCCAGCGCCGAAATGACCCCGCCATGCAGCATCCCTCGCGCATTGCAATGCGACTTTGCGATGCGCAGTCCGAGGCAGAATATGTCGCCATCGCGGCGCGAATAGAGCGGCTCCCACGGATCGGTGACGGGGCTTTTGCGGGAATGGCGTGCAAAACCGGGGGGAATATTTTCTGTCATATGCCGACAAATTCAGCAATGGCTTCGAACACGCGATGCGGGTCTTCAAGCTCTGGGGTATGCCCGAGATCATCAAACGTTACGCAGGATACATCATCATAGACCGTGGCGAGCGAATGCACGTTCTCGCGTGGATGTGAGCGGTCTGCGCCACCCCAGACCGACAAGATTGGTTGCGTGGGCGCTGGAAGGGCGCCCTTATGGTTCATGTATATCTGATACGCACTGGCCAATGACCACATCGCGCCATTGCCAAAGGATTGTTTCGCACAGTCGCAAAAATGGTCAATCAACTCCCCCCTGCCGACCGATAGGCGATACCATTGCGGCATCCGTGCAGGCGCCATACGCTTCATTATGAGCTGACCAAGCACCGGGCGCGCCAATATGCCTTTCGGGTCGCGCCCTGTTTTCCACCGGTGAAAAGCTTCAGGGTCGCCACCCTGAATGAAGCAGAGATGTGAAGCCAGCTCTGGCATGCGGGCGGCAATATCCAGTCCGCTCAAACTAGCAGCGCAGGAAAAGGCAAAAATATTGTCGTTACCGCACACATTGCGGATGAATAGCGCGAGATCATCACCGGTTTCCGTGAACCCAAAGCCGAACCCCGGCCGCGTCGCCGAAAAGCCCATGGCGGGCAATTCAACCACGATCACACGAAATCGTTTGGAAAAGCATTCGACTAGGGCGTCATAAGCTTCAAGCGTCATGGGCGGATCAGCGGTGAAAATTATTGTCTGACCAGCGCCCGCTTCCAGATAGCGATATTGGACATCTGCCGTCCGATAGAATTTGATGCCTGGTCTAGTAGTTGCTGGCCAGCCTTTGCTAAACCGCGCCATCTTAGCTCGACCGCCCCATGTATCGACCCATGTGCCGAGCCGCGTCAGAAATTCGCTCATTGCTCCATCCTTTATTTAGAACACACATTGTTATCGCAAGTCAGCATAACAGCAGTCCTGTATCGACCGGCCGTTACGCCAATATATTGGCCGACAATGCCGCATGCGCCTATCATGCGGGCAGACTTACGCATCCCATTCGCAGAAGTTTATTGAATTATGAAACATATAGATGATATAAATTCATCCATGATTCCGCCTATCGATTTTCCGCCTTGGTCCAGCCTCGTCGCATTTCGTGCAGCCGCACATCGGCAGAGTTTTAAGGAAGCTGCAATGGAACTGCGGCAGACGCCTTCAGCCATTAGCCACCAAATCAAGCGGCTGGAAAGTTGGGTCGGGGGGGCATTGTTTGATCGGCGTGTGCGACAGGTTCGGCTGACGCCGCTGGGTCAAAAGCTCGCCGAGGGGCTCGATAGGGGCTTTGGCGAAGTCTCGTCAGCACTCGGTCGTGCGCGTGCGGGCACAGAGACGAGGATGCTGCGGATTGCGGCATTACCACTCTTTGCCAATGGCTGGCTTACGCATCGCTTGCCAGCATTTGAAAAACGCCACCCAAGTCTCTCAATTGCCATTGATACGTCGGCGAGCATTGCAGACCTTCTGCTCGGGGAGGCGGATGTCGCCATCCGCAATTTGCAGACGCCGACGCCAGGCGTTTGGGCCAAAAAGCTGCTCGATATCCGTGCGGTGCCCCTTTGCGTTCCAGATCTAGCAAAACAGATTCAGTCAGCAGAAGACTTCGCCGGGCAAACGCTGATCGGCCTAACGGTTGGTCGGCGGGGATGGCTGGACTGGTTTGCGGCAATTGGCGTGCCCGAACCCACGGACGCGCGGATGTTGCTGTTTGACAGCATGACCAATGCGATTGATGCCGCCGCCCAAAGCAGAGGCGTCCTCCTTGCCCTTACCCCATTGGTCTGGGACATCCCAGCATCAAAAGGGCTGGTTGTTCCACAGCAATACGCGCCACAGGAGGCGGGGAGTTACTACGTGGTCTGTCGCAAAGAAGATCGGACCAATGCCGCAATCGGTGGCTTCGTCGATTGGCTATGCCGCGAGATGCAGCGCGATTTGCCTCGATTACGCAAAGTAGACAGCGCCGCGCGAGACAGGTTTTAGGTGATGTCACATGTTGTTTGCTTGCTGAAGTTCTGCTTTGCCAGATCGATCAACTAAAAGCTGCCTGTCCGCACCCGACACAGGAGCCGACTTTATGCTTCTGTGCGGGTATGGATGGATAGCTGCCGCTTGCAACGGTCGGAACGCTTGTTTTTACCGCTAACTTTTCAGACGATCGTTCAATCAGACTAACTCCTTATAGCTACCGTCTGTTCACCCGCCCGCATTCAAAAGATTGGGGGTGGCAGAACATCTCCCGTCGGGTACCTTTGGAAGGCAGCACTTAGCTGATTGGGACTATGTTTGGCGGTGCCCATCGTTTTGATCGAAGTGTTAAAGTTGGACGGTATGCTCTTAGAACAAGTCGAAAAGGTCCATCTGCAATCGGCAACCAAACGGAAGAGTATTCCGAGGGCTTGCTCGTTGAAGCAATTACAACACCTCCATTTCTGAGTTCCTGGTTCGAACTGCCAACAGCGTATCGGTTAAGAGGGTTGTCTATAAAAAAATATCTGCCATCTGGCTCAGCTCGGTATGCACTCAACGACCAAAATGCATCAACTGGCGGCGGTGTTGCGAAGTCGATTCGGTATTGTCTTGATGACGATAATGGTGCCCCTTTTATGTCCGTCATTGCAGTCAGATATACCGCTTCCATCTCGGGTAATGCGCCGAGCCCTGATAACGCAACTGCTGCACGGAAGCGTTCGTTCTTGCCGTATTGGGCTATAGCCTTGTCAGGCCAATGCCAGCCGTTAATTATCTCACCAAATTCCGTAATATCTCCGATAGCGCCAGCATCAAGCGCGAAAACTGCTTTTCGCCAAGCTGTGTTTGCGGCGGGTGACACTTGTGTCATTTTACCCAAACCAAATTGTCGATGCCGCCGGGCACGCATTGCTAACGGCGAACGAGGCGTTGTCCGCTCTAGGACTGCATTAACCTGCTCGAGCAAACGCTTTGGTCTATCTTGGACTAGGGGCGCAGTAATTCGCTGCAGCGATCTTGAAGTCTCAATATTAGAAACGATTTTAGATTGTACGGCTTGCGCGGCCGCTAAATCTTGTTTGTCGCTGACACCAATTCGAACTAGTGCCCAAGCGTCAGCACTGGGGATCCGGATGAGAAGACGATCGTCTGGGGCTTTTTTTCTCCAACCCGGACCCACAATTCGATACTTTCCTGTTGCCGTCGACTGGCCGTTTGAGCTTGCGAGGGCCAAGACGTCTGTATCCATACCCATAATGGCCAAACTGACGTACCTTCCCGAATTCAAAGGTATGTCCAGGTCGGCATGTACTCCGGTGGGCAAATCCAACCAGCAAGACGAATAAAGCGTATCATTGTTAGGCATTGTAACGCCACGATTTGTGTGATCACTAAGCGTGCGCCGATGACTAAAACGGTTACGAGCAGGTGAAGCAGCCGCGACCCTGGCCATTTCGCCAATAGAAAATGCGAAGAGTGCAGCTTGCAAAGCTTCTTGATCAAGTGCTTTGTTCGATCTTGACCCAGCAGGATATGAAGTGGCTGCCGCTAGAAGTGCTCCTAAGATTGTGCGGCGATCAATCATTTGCGACCGCTGATATCAGTGGACCGAAAAGCTGACTAATTGGAGCGCTAAACATCTTTGCCTTAGAGATCATTGCAAGCGCCTTGCCCATCTCTTAGAGCTTCTGCATCAAGCTACTGCAAGCAACGCCGCTGCGAGGGCGTTGTCGTGAACTTTGCGGCCTAAATCGTCCGCGACAGTTGCATCACGTTCTGTTATTGCGGTCTGGATAGCTTTCCAATTTCTCAAAGCCTCTTGCCGCAGCTTCTCACTAGTAAAGCCCAGCGGCCCAAAATAGTCCGGCGCGCCAAAGCGTGTATCCTCAACCATCCTCATCAACCGCGGGCTGCGGGCTGCTTGCCCTATTGAGCGACCGATCCTTAACGTCTGGGTAAAGAACTGGCGAGGTGAACTGTATTCGTCGCATAACGTTTCAAGTTGAGAGATTTTTTCTGCGATCTTTGCTATATCAATGTTAGTTCGCCGTTCACATGCTAGACGGCACACTAAGCCAAACAATGCACCGGCCGCGGCCACTGCATCTAGAACCTCATCATCCTTAAGCCGGGTAATCGTTGCGCCACGCATCGGCTCTAAATGAACAATTGACCGCGCCTCAAGGATACGGAGTGCTTCGCGCACTGGGCCCCGACTGACGTTGAACCTATCTGCGAGCTCTTGTTCCCTGAGCCTGTCCCCAGGTTGAAATCCGCGGGACCCGATCAAGGTGACCACGTCTAATGCAATTTGTTCAGCGGACACGCGACGGCGCGGTACAGTTTGGACCTCTCGAGTTATGATCGCAATTCCTTCAATTGGTTCAGCGTGTAACAACAGCCTCTCCCGTCGCCTTAGAACACCGAGCTACTACAAGCCAAGAGAATCTATGTCTACCATATTGTTGACAATATTGTTTTCCAATCTATGGATACTATCAGAAGTTCGCCGTACAAACTCAGTTGAAAAGAACAAACGGGAGAGGAACACATCATGAAATCAGCACTTTACTTAGCCTCAGCGCTCGGTTTGGTTGCAGGTGCGCAAGCTAATCCGGCTCTTGCGCAAACTGCGGTGCCTGAAGATACAGAGGCTAGTGTTCCCGAAATTTTAGTTGTTGCCCGAAAGCGCGAAGAGTCGCTTGATGATGTTCCGGCGTCAGTCAGTGCACTCTCCGCAGCTGATCAAGAAAATCTTGTTCTCGATGGTATGGGTGATTACTTGCGTCAAACCGCCGGTGTTCTGCTTGTTTCGTCAGGCCCGGACTACCTCGCCGACATTTCTATCCGGGGGCAGGGCGGCGGGCGCAACGGCTTTTCGGAGAGCGCGACAGGTGTCTATCGGAATGGAATATTCGTTGCTGGTGGCGGCTTTGGTGGTCGGTCTTTTAACCGTCTCGACTATTTCGACAACGCGCGTGTGGAAGTGTATCGTGGACCGCAGGGCGCACTTTATGGTCGAAACGCGGTTGGCGGCGCCGTCAATGTCGTCAGCAACCGACCTACGATGGACCTTGGGCTTGCCAGCAACTTGGAATATGGTGCGGCTGACCGTTTGAAACTCGAGGGCATCGTTAACGGCGCTTTGATAGAAGACAGAGTTTCTGTCCGTTTGGGAGGTCTTATGATCAACCAGCGCGGAGGCGACATTGTCGATATCAACACTCTCAAAATACTAGACAGTCAGAAGTATGAAGGTGGCCGAGCGCAACTGCTCACCAAAATCGCATCGGGTTGGGAAGCACGACTGACCTATGAGGTGTACTCTTCCGAGGCTGCTGGCTTTACTGCCCTCGGTCAACGTCTCGCTGCTGGACTACCAGCTGGGCGTGTTTCAGATCCCAGCCCCTATCTGCGCAATGCTAGCCGAGTTGGTCGTGTAAAGATCAACGATAAGACCTTTCTTGCTGAACTAGATGGAGAAGTTGGCTTCGCCAATCTTGCCGCTGTTTTTGTGCACAAGAACAGGGACGGTCGCCGCCTTAATGAGGATCTAGATCATTTCCTTGGCCTCGAAGGTCTGGCTGGCGTCGACATGATCGGTAACCAGAGTGAAGATTTTAAACGTGATGGCGCTGAGATTCGACTTTCATCCAATGGGGATGGCCCTCTGAACTGGCTGGTCGGAACTGACTATCAAGATACACTCTCGGATGCTGTCGCGTTCAATGGTGGGACTGTTCCTGCGACCTCGTCTGCTGCGTTACGATCACAGGCAGTGCGCCGTGACGCGGCACTTGAGAAGCTAACCTCATGGTCAATATTTGGGTCTATTGACTACGCAATTAGTAATCGATTTTCAGCCGGAATTGAATTGCGGTCTCAGCGCGATGAAAAGAACTTTCGGTTCCAGCGCATTGATCTGGTTACCGGGCCAGTGCAAACTTCTAACCCCGTTTGGCAGGAAACCTTGCCAGTAGCGTCTATCCGCTACAAGCTAGGAGATAATTCAAATTTATATGCCCGTTATGCAACCGGTTTTCGGCCAGGTGGTTTCAATCAGGGCGTAACCAATCTGGCCCAGCTAGAGTATAATCCCGAGACAGCGCAGTCTTTCGAGATGGGATTTAAAGGCCGCATCCCCGACCTGCGAATGCGGTTCGGTGTCGTCGGTTACTATACAATTACCGATGATATGCAGGTAGTGACAGCGGCAAGCGCTACAGACACGACCTTCACTCTTTCCAATGTAGCTGGAGCCAAGCAATGGGGCGCAGAGGCTGAACTGTCTGGGATAGTGACACTCGGGAATGGGCGCTTGAACTATAACCTGAGTGCAGCAACCCAAGATGGCCGTTTCGACGATGGTTCGACGATCATCGTCACTGGGCAGCGAGTTGATATCTCGGGAGGGCGCGTCAATCGTGCGCGTGACCTAACCCTGAATCTTTCGTCATTTTATTCGCATCAACTCTGGGATGGCGTCGACCTCGTGGTCGGTGGAAGCCTTAGGGCCGAACGGGGGGGATATGAAAATGCTACGGGGGGTACAACACACGTATCAGGTCGCAAATTAGAGAACTTTACCATTATAGATGCCCGCATCTCGCTTAAGAGCAAAGCTTGGCAATTGTCTGCCTTTGGAAAAAACCTGACCGATAAAACGTATATTATACAAAACGTAAACGGCAATAATTACTATAATGAGCGCGCTCGTTACGGTGTTGAGCTGAGCTTCAAGTTCGGAGGTGAACAATAGATGCGACCAGTTTGCACTTATTGAAGATCGAGAAGGGTTTTATCAAAGCGGTCAATGAGGGAGGTGCTATGCTGCGACGGCGTTTAGTCAAAGTCTCACTTGGCCTTATAATGTTGTTCTCCAATGGACATTTGCTTGCCAAGAGCTGGGATCCAGCCGTTGGGTCATTTGAACACGGGGACTCTGCGCGAACTGGTTTATTTGCAGATGCGTTGCCCTTCGCCGCGTCTGAAGGCGAACCGAAGGCCTCGGCAGTAGCCAGTCTGCCAGGTCTTTGGAGTGTAGCCATTGACGGCAAAGATCGAGTTTTTGCTTTTGCCGGCGTTGTTGGTGATCTTTCGACTGCCAAGCCCTTTGTTAGCCGACTTGATCCAACGAGCCATCGTGAATTGTGGCGCACTACATTGCCTATGGTTGAGGGGAAGGATGTCTGGATCTATCCTGGCGGAATTGGTGTTCACGCTAATGGATACCTATATGTGGCGTATGCTGCGCGCCTTGCCAAGCTCGATCCTGCAAATGGCAATGTCTTATCGTTCATTGATCTACCTACACCCAATGGGCTGACGAACAGCAGCTATAATGGCTTTATCGTTCTAAATGATGGGATGATTGTGACCAAGTCTCATCATCGCAAAGCCAATTGTCCGTCGCAGGGTTACCGTGCCTTCATAGTCTGCGGGGTCGATGGATTGCCAGCTTCGGCATTGGTAATGATCGATCCGGATAGGATGAAAATCATTTGGACTGGAGAAGCGAATGAGTTGATCGGAGGGCGGATCACAGCCACCCAGTTTCGTGGTAAGGAATATGTCTATCTGGCTGGCCTCGACAAGCTATACCGAATGCGCCGCGATGGAGCTAGGCTGGTGCCCGATACAGGATGGGGCCCAGTCACTTACCGTGAGGGCAAAGAGACCCCGGGAACCGCCGCAGTCGGTTTCGGGGATTTCGTGGTCATCCAGACCAACGCGCTGCCTACAGCAGCGCCGATGCGGATAACAGCAGTGTCACAGAGCAATGCATTGCAGCGTTTCTCGGTTCATCCTTTTGTAGATTCGAATGCAAAATGGTCATTCACTCCATCGAAGGCGTCGTCCGATTGGGCGGCAAGGCGAATATATACAAGTGAAGCCTATGGCGGCTTTGCTGCGTTGGATTTTGACCCGGAACGGGGTTTCTCAGTCGCTTGGAAGGCTAAGCAATATACCGGCTCCTTCATTACTTTGATGGGCAAAAGTGCGGAGCGTGTCGTGGTCGCGACAGATATGGGTGTTGCAGAAGCAGACGATTATGGCGCGCCCCAACACCGACAGGAGCATTTGGTCTGGCGTCGGGCCTCTGACGGTACGGAATTAGGCCGGGCTGAGAGGCTACCCCGCAACTTCGGCCTTACGCTCACGCCAAGTCAAAGCGGCGCTATCTATTACGCTACTGGAACAAAAGGGCTCTGGTATGCAACACCGCCAACGAGCAAAACGCGGCGATGAGGTTTGTGATCCCCATATTGCTTGCATCTAAGTTACCCTACGCCGCTTACGCAAGCTAATGCATGAAAGTGCGCCTAGCTATGCGGTAACCTCAAGTGTAGCTGGAAATGGGGGGCAGTTGCTGCTGAAGCCCATGATGATGACATTTCGTCGGAAGTTCTTGATCGAGGAGAATGTCCCCCGCTCGATAACTTTGATACGCTAGCAACGACTTCCAGTATGACCTTCAGAGATCATTACGTGCGGCGCGCTCAGCAAAAGTGTAGTGCAAAAGAAGCGCTAGCCAGTGGATGTACGTCTGCCCCACCTCAATAAATTGTTCACAAGACTTGAATGAATTACAACAAATCGACACAATTCATCGTCTAATCGGATTTGCGCAGCCCAATGTCTCAACACTAGCTTTGCTGGCATAGTGCCCCACTGGTTCAAAGAGACCCAAGACGGGGCCCGCCAGCTGACTAGATGAAAGACCGGAGGTTGTATTCGTGAAACCTTTTGCGGGAGCAACGTGACGCAGCAGGAGTGCTCCTGTGCCTTCAGTCATAGACTCTACCCATCCAATACCGCATTCGGCACGCGCATTTTTGGGTCTAAGGTGGCGGGGACTAACTACCACTTTATATCGGCGCGACATATCTAATTCGATCATCTCGTCAGCGAGGCACGATGCCGATCGGTCGGAAGGGTGGCGGTAGCTACAAAGAGACCAATAACGCACTTGGCCATGCCGAGCGTGTCGTTGACCATTCCAAGTCATCGGATACGAAGGTGCAATACCCGTCAACACCAGTACCTCGCCATATCGGAAATCAGTGAGGGCGATTGCATAGGCATTATCGCGATTGATGAATAAATCACCCTGACTTTGGTTACTGGGCGAGCCGCCTCCGCGCCATTCTATAGGATTTTGTGGAGATCCCTGGGCAGCGGGAATCCTAGTTGGCCCAATCGTCTGGAGGCCATCGACTTCTTCCGGGACAGGGCATTGGCCGCCCAGCTCGACACTTGTGCCATTGGGCGCGACACGCCAGACACGTGGGAGGCCAACACCGCCGCCGCGGAAACGCCGATCCGGCAGATATATACGATATAGCAATCGCAGTTTGGTTAATTCCTTTATAGAATAACCGACGGTCAAGTCGCCTTCTTTGCGGTCACGGTTCGCTGCTAGAGAGAAAGTATAGTCTCGTTTTACTGCATAGCGTTTCGCTCCGCTCAAAAATGGATTCGTAGAGCCTGCTGTCGGCGATAACTGAGTATCCGTGACCGCATCGAGCAAGGCATTGTCCGAACGTCGATGCAGGTTGAAGCTCATAAGACGCGCAAATGGAAATGTACCACGAAATTCAAGTCGTTCGCCATCTGAAAGATCGAAATCTGCGCGCCAATATCTCGCATTTGTGTCAACAAGAGGCAGGTCGTTAGGGCTGTGCCAGAAGCATGGCTGCGTAACTTCCGCAGCCAGCGGTTGCGGAGCCATAAAGGAAAATGCGCAGGCAAGGAAGAGCGCGGGTCTCATCTGTCAATCTGCGTTGTAAAGAAGCGCCAGATCTCCTCTGGGCCATCAATATCGCCATTCTGTGGACCCAACTGCGCAAACCTGCCGCGTATTTCTTGCGGTGGCATTCTCGGCTCCCGATGCCCGCCATCATTAACACGGTAGTGTATGACCGGCGCGCCTGATTTGCAGGTACGATACTCGATACGAGTGACAGTTGAACGGTCGTTCTTGTTCAAGTTGGGTAGGTCTTTGGCAACCCCCTTGACCGTGCAACCATTTCGAGCACGCCATAAGTCGAGCGTCGCAGGCATAGACAACATTGGTGTATTGTTTCCTCGCGCCAAGAGAAAAGCGTTGGGCTTGCCGTCATAAGGCATCAACGGATCAGCCGTTCCTGCCATGAACATCGCAGGCAAAGGCCTTGCAGATCTGCACATCTGCGCAATAACTTCAGGCATGGTAGAAATGACTGGTGCAATTGCACCAACAAGTGACGGCTTCTCGCAGCCAAGGCGCATGGACATCAGCCCCCCGTTGGAAACACCGGTGACAAAGATTGCACGCGGGTCAGCACCATAATCACGGATTAATGTTTCGATCAGGCTGGACAAAAAGCCGACATCATCTGCCGTGCTCCGCGTTCCCGAAATGGTTACGTCACGGCCATCATTCCATTGATTGTTGACCCCTTGTGGCGCCACCAACAAAAACTTTTCCCGTTCGGCCAACTTGGGCCAACTTGTCCATTTGAATATGTCGTTCGCTCCGCGTGTGCCACCATGCAGCACGATTACAGCTGGCCTGCTGCCATACTTGCTGCGCGGTGCTAGGACAAAGGCTTCCCGCTTAAACCCGCCAGAGGCAATCGCCACCGCTTCCGTCTGAATTTCCTGCTTTGCGTCATTTTTAGTAGCGAGCTGCTCTCTATCTTTTATCAATTTGCCGCTTGGCGGCGTCGCACTTGCAGAAGATTCACACGTGATCGCCAGGGTTGTGGCTGCAATAATTGTAAGCGAAGATCTCGCAACATCAGAAAAGCGCCTAATCAACATTTTGCATCTCCAACATGGTAGAAAAGTTGTATGCAAGATTGTCAACAATAGTTCAATTCGTTTTGTTATAGTTCGACGCTGTTGATCGGTAGTCGAGGCTGCCGCTGCCAAACGCGACGGATAATCGGCGAGTTGATCGCGCATCTAAAGGCCATCGGCGCATATGAAAACATCATCTTCGTGTTTCTGTCGGACAATGGCGCCGAATCCACAGATCCAATGAACATGGGTGCATGCAAGCGCTTGCAAGAGCCATTTGTATGCCAAGTGAAGCGCCTCGGTTGACTGCGGAAGACTTATTATGAGCTGGGCTTGATAGCACGCTGACGTATTGACCATCTTCGTCTGGGCACGGAGAGTGAGCCCTTTCTCGCGCCCAATTGAAAAGTGCTACGCCAAAGTGCATCCATTGGGATATTTGGAAAGTCTCCGTTAGCCTATTTTCTCGCTTCACGTGACCCAGCAGAAAATTATAGGTATACCACAAGTCTATAGTTTCTCTTTGAAATTTGAAGTGCACTCATTCTTTGGCTCACTAAATGTCTACGTTAAAGAACGGGCCAATACCTTCCAGTTTGCCTCTCTTGGGCGCAAAGCCGACAGTCTGCTCTCGGCCCTATTCTGTTGAAAAAGTCGCTCTATCTGGAGGATCCGTAATTTTCTTTTAATTCTTGCCAGCAATGCGTAATTCCGTTTCTACACGTCAACGCATTAGATTCGATCTGAAC
>JAIYAY010000011.1 GCA_027488785.1 Sphingomonadales bacterium
ACGTTACCAACACCGCCAGCGGCGATACCGGCACCAATTGCTGCCAGACCGGCACCGATCATTTGGGCTGCTTCTGCGTCCATGATAATAACTCCTGTTAACAATAAACTTAGTGGTTGAAAATTAGTGCAAATTGACAGCGTCGTTAATGTATAACGACGTCAAAAGCGCGAAAACATACGCCTGAATGGCACACACAAGCAGTTCAAGCAAAGTGATACCAATCATCAGCAAAAATGCGGGGAAGCTGACGATCAGGGGAACCCATGCGGCTTCGGCGTTCAGGCCGTTGATCACAAATCCAGCAAGCACCTTCATCATGATATGTCCTGCCGTCATGGCGACGAACAAACGCAGCGCAAGACTGAAGGGACGGATCATAAAAGAGAAAAGCTCGATGACCGGGATCAGCCAAAGCAGCCACCATGGCGTGCCATGCGGAACAAACAGGCTAAAGAAATGCAAACCATGCTTCCAAAAGCCAACAACTAGCACCGTACCGAAGCTGAACAATGCCAGCACAGCGGTGACGGTCAAGTGGCTTGTAATGGTGAAAGGATGAACGCCGGGAACGATACCAAAAGGCATCATGCCCATGAAGTTCGCCATCAGGATGAACATGAACAACGAGAACACCAAAGGCACATATTTCTTGCCTTCGGGACCAACATTTGCGGTCAGCATGTTGTTGATGAAGCCCGTCACGCCTTCGACAGCCATCTGCCAGCGTCCGGGGACCATTTCGCGCTTCATTCCGCCCGCCATGAACAGCCATAAAGCGCCAAGGACAAGCACCATGAACAACGAAGAGTTGGTGAAGGAGACGTCATAACCAGCAAGCTCAAGCTGCGCGAGCGGCTCAATCTTGAACTGGTACATCGGATCGATTTTGCCGCTTTCGCCTGCCACGTTCACTACCCTGTTATATACACGTCAAGCGCCCAGATTAGTCCGGACGCTCAGCTGAAATCTTCATAATATTCCTGAAGGCGACCACGATACCCAAAAACATGCACGTCAACAGGAGCGCAGGTGCGATACCCAGAAGGCGGTCCAACAACCAGCCAACCAAAGCACCACCAGCCGGACCCGCAATCAGCTCGGTCAAAACCCGGTTTCCTTGCCGCATTCCTTTGGCCGGAACCTGATCTTTACCAGCACGAACTGCTTCGGCTTTCCGCGCCGCTTTCAGCTGCAAATCTAACGAATCGAGCCGAGCGTCACTTATGCCGTCATTGTCCTGCCCGGGATTATTTGAATTCATGTGATTCCAGCCTTTCTAAACAAGGGAAACCACCTCGAAATCGGGCAAACCCCGCCTAGGCACGGGCGCTTTAGGAGAGCCCCCGCGCCAAGTCAACAGCGCGCCTGCAAGATTGTTGCAACGCAATAGAAAAGGCCACAGCATCTCTGCCACGGCCCGTCCAAACTATGTTGGTCGTCTTACTGCAGACAGCGCGTATCCAATTTCGGCGGGCTATCATCACGGGTTTTCCATTGCGCTGATGGTGTCCGTTATTTTTCACCCGCAACGGTGCGTTCGGAAATCAGGCGACACACAGTGCGCAACGCCATTTGCGTGATGCGACTTGCGCCTGATGCTAAAATCACAGAAAAGAACAATATCACAACAGGATAGACCTGATGACAGATATTGCGGACAGGACGAAGCATCATGGCACGGGCCACCGCGCGCGTTTGCGTAAACGCTTATTGGAGAAAAATGGGGATAGCCTACACGATCATGAATTGATTGAATATCTCCTCGCGCTCGCCATTCCGCGTCGAGATACAAAACAAATCGCGAAGGATTTAATCCAGCGTTATGGCAGCTTGTCGGCTTTGCTAACGGCAGACACCGACAGCATAATGCAAGAAAAATGGATGGGCGAAACCAGCGTTGCGGCGTTGAAAATAGTCCAAGTGGCGGCGCTTCGTTTGCTCAGCGAACCCGTGCGCGAACTTCCGATTCTCTCGTCATGGCAATCGCTGCTGGATTATCTCCGCGCGGACATGGCGCATTTGACGATTGAGCGCGTGCGCACGCTCTATCTCAACAGCAAAAACATGCTGATCCGTGATGAGGTGGCGAGCGAGGGTTCCGTCGACCAAGCAGCCATTTACACGCGCGAGGTCATCCGCCGGGCGATGGATCTTGGCGCGGCGGCGATCATCCTTGTCCACAACCATCCCAGCGGGGACAGCGCGCCCAGCCGCCAAGATATCGCGATGACGCGCGACATTGCCGATGCGGGGAAAAAGTTCGGGATAGCCGTGCATGATCATATCATCATCGGCAAGAATGGCTTTAGCAGTATGCGCAGTTCGGGGCTGATTTAGCGGGTGGCAAAATGGCGGCTGCTCCCGCATAGCCATAAAATGCTATCTTCGACTCCCTTAAAGAAATCCATCGGTACGCGCGAGCTGACTGTCATGATGTCGTCGCTCATGGCGCTTAATGCGCTGGCCATTGACGCGATGTTGCCAGCCTTCCCCGCCATGGTACGCGGCCTTAAAATCGCCGAGCCGAACCAGATTCAATATATTATCTCCATCTTTCTGGCTGGAACAGGAATCGGTGCGCTCATTTATGGTCCATTGTCCGACCGTTATGGCCGAAAACCGATATTGTTGATTGCAACTATTGGCGCGGCGATATCATCGCTGGCATGTTCCTTCGCACCTGACTTTGAAATCATGCTGATCATGCGCTTTGTCCATGGCCTGTTGGCTGCGGCCATGGGGGTTCTCGTGGTTTCGGTCATCCGGGACCAGTTTGAAGGCGACGCCATGGCGCGGCGCATGTCGACCATCTTCCTCATCTTCATGATTGTTCCTATCATCGCACCAACAATTGGCCAGTTGGTGCTGCTGTTCGCTGGTTGGCGGATGATTTTTGACCTTATGGCCATCATGGCCGTCGCCGCCGCCATCTGGGTCTACCTGCGCTTGCCCGAAACATTGGCACCCGAAAATGTCATACCCATTCAACCAAAAGCGCTAGCAAAGGCATGGAAGGTCGTTGTCCTGAACCGCAACGCTGCTGGTTATATGATTGGTGCTGGTGTCACGCAGGGCGCCTTGTTCGGCTATCTTAACAGTTCGCAGCAGATGTTTGACAAGGTGTTCAACGCGGCAGATTTCTTTACTATTGGTTTTGCGATCATCGCCATTGGCATTGCGGTGTCCAACTTCACCAATTCGCGAATTGTCGAACGCTTTGGTGCGCGCCGCGTGTCGCAGGCCGCGCTTTTGACTTTTATCGCATTGGGCGCATTGCAATTGCTTTCGGCGCATTATGCGCCAAAGTCCTTACCAATCTTCCTCATATTGCTGACGTGTAACGTGGCGATGATTGGCTTTATCGGATCCAACTTCTCATCCATTGCAATGTCGCCCTTTGGTCATGTCGCAGGGGCAGCTTCGTCTTTCCAAACCTTCGTCCGCACACTGCTTGCGGCCACGCTAGGTGCTATCATTGGACAGCAGTTTGATGGCACAGTTTATCCGGTTGCGATTGGCTTTCTCTGTTGCGGGCTGGTGGCGCTTGGCCTTGTTCTGTGGTGCGAGAAAGGGAAGCTGTTTACGCGCCCCGGAACGACGCACCCCTTACCTGCCAACCCGCGCAATTAGCACAAAGAAAAGGGGCGCCGAAGCGCCCCTGTCCTTTTGTCGTTTGGCGACTTTTTCACGAAATTGCCGCTCGACCGCCTTTCAGCAGCTAATCTTACGCAATTCCCTGGCCAACATGGCTCCGGCGGCGGCTGTATAAGAAATATACGACCAAGCCGATTGTTGTCCATCCTAGGAACATAAGCTCTGTGTAACCTGAAAGTTGGAAGAACAGGAACACGCAACCTGCCGCGGCCAACGGGCAAACCAAGAAATACAAAGGTGTGCGGAAAGGCCGTGGGCGGTCGGGATTGGTCCGACGCAAAATCATGACGCCTACAGCAACGGTGAAGAATGCGAACAAGGTACCAGAGTTTGAAATGTCAGCCAACTTACCCACGGGGAAAAGCGCCGCAAACAATGCCACGAATACACCGGTGCACAAAGTTACCACATGCGGCGTTCCATATTTCGGGTGAAGTTTGGAGAACATGTCCGGCAACAAGCCATCACGAGCCATCACAAAAAAGATGCGGGTTTGACCGAACATCATCATCAAGATCACTGAAGGCAATGCCACGGCAGCGGAGATAGCTACCAGTTTGCCGGCCCAGCCGTGACCAATTTCATTAAGCACGAAAGCCAAAGCTTCCTTCGATTGTGATAGCTCACCACCAGGCTGAGCCCCAACAGCGCCTGTAGCACCAGCGGCAACCAGCATATAGATGATGGTGCAAATCGCCAGCGAACCGATCAAGCCGATCGGGATATTCCGCTGCGGATTGATTGTTTCTTCTGCTGCTGTCGAGACGGCGTCGAACCCAACATAAGCGAAGAATATAGAGGCAGCCGCAGCCGCAACGCCGACCGTGACCATGTTATTCGTAATCGGATCGACCACTTCCTTGGCAAAGAACCCGTTCGGGCTAAATGGCTGGAAATTTTCTGCGTTCATTGCTGGCAATGCCAAGACAAGAAAGAGCATAAGAGCCGACACCTTGATGGCGACCAAGATTGCGTTAAAGCGCGCGCTTTCTTTGGTTCCAATCAACAATAGCGCCATACACAGCAAAGCAATGAGCATAGCGGGAACGTTGATAATACCAGGATTCGCGTCAAATGGTCCCGCAACGAAGTCATTGCCGACCTCTATCGAAAAGATATTTTCGACAAGCCCAACCATATAGCCGGACCAGCCAACCGAAACAGCAGAAGCCGCAATGGCATATTCAAGAACGAGCGCCCAGCCTACAATCCATGCGATAATTTCGCCGAAAGTCGCGTAACTATATGTGTAAGCCGACCCTGAAACTGGCACCATAGATGCCAATTCGGAATAGCATAATGCCGCCAGTCCGCAAACCACGGCAGCGATGATAAAGCTGATCATCATAGCGGGGCCAGCTTTATTTGCAGCCTCCGCGGTCAAAACAAAAATGCCGGTACCAATGATGGCACCAATACCTAGCATGGTAAGCTGTAAAGCTCCCAGCGTTCGCGTGAGCGATTTTTTCTCAGCCGTGGCCAAGATCGCATCAAGCGGCTTCACGCGCCCGAATATCATACTCATCTCCCAAATAAACAAAGCTCCAAAGCCGAACTAAACACTCCGTGCATTAGCGCAACTTAATTTCACCGCATAAGCATGGAGCCGAGCGGTTTTCCACCAAAAATATGGATGTGCAGGTGCGGCACCTCTTGATGCGCGTCCATTCCAATGTTGGCGAGCAAGCGATATCCCGGCTCGACCAGCCCTAATTCACGCCCAACATGCCCAACCGCGCGGACAAAGCCGGCTATTTCGGCATCGCTGGCTTTGGCGCTGAAATCGTCCCAACTGACATAAGCCCCTTTGGGAATCACCAGCACATGGACGGGGGCTTGTGGGTTGATGTCATCAAAGGCCAAGGCCCATTCGTCCTCGAACACCTTACGACATGGAATTTCGCCGCGCAGAATTTTGGCGAAGATATTTTGGTCGTCATATTCCAGTGTTGGATCAATCGGCATGCGTTACTCCTTAGCTCATATCCGCGACGCTTTTTCGACCAAGCCAGACACGCCTTCTCTGCGATCAAGTTCAGCAAGCACATCGTCTAGCGTTACGCCAACATCGCGCAGCAATATCATCAGGTGAAAAATGAGGTCTGCCGCTTCAGCAGTAACGTGCGCGGTGTCACCCGACAGCGCGGCGATGATGGTCTCGGTCGCTTCTTCGCCGACCTTTTGTGCGATTTTGCCACGGCCTTTTGCGCATAAAGATGCGACATAGCTGCTGTCAGGGGCAGCGTCCCTGCGCTGGGCAATGGTTTGTTCGAGCCTTATAAGTGTATCGCGCATCAAATATCTTTCTGTAAGGCGACGACCATGGCTTTGTCCTCAGCTGGGATCAAGCCTTCGAGCACACGCCAAAAGCCTGTGACGGATTCCTGCCCAGCCGCGGCATAAGCGGACGCAAGACTATTGCGTAAAGCATCAAACAATTGCGCTTCGAACTGAATACCCTCTGGCGTGAGGCGCAAGAGTTTCTGACGCCGGTCGACATCCCCGGCACGCGTTTCGACAAGCCCACGGTCGCTCAAATCGGTGAGGACGCGGCCAAGCGATTGTTTGGTAATCGCGAGGATCTTAAGCAACGCGCTAATCGGCAAATCGGGTTGGCGCGCAATAAAGTACAGCGCGCGATGGTGCGCACGGCCAAGGCCATGCTCCGCCAGCCCTTCGTCAATTGCGCGGGTAAGCCGCGTATATCCAAAGAACAAAAGCTCAACCCCCCGCCGTACTTCATTTTCACGAAGGAACAGAGGCGATGCGGTCGGTGTGACAGAAACAGAAGATGGGACAGCCATATTGACGTATCTTGGCCTAGCCCATAGGACAGTGCAAGACCCTAATGAATGAGAGCATCGATGAACGCTGGCGCATTTCCTTTTGAGGCAAACCCAAATCCGGTTGATCCCAATGAACGCGCGGCGCGGCTGGTCGACCCTGGTTTTGGTCGGGTGTTCACGGACCATATGGTGACAATCCGTTATTCGGATGACAAAGGCTGGCATGACGCGAAAGTCGGGCCACGCGGTCCCCTGACGCTCGACCCTGCGACAGCCGTTTTGCATTATGCGCAAGAGATTTTTGAAGGGCTAAAGGCCTATCGCCTTGCCGATGGCGGGATGGCTTTGTTCCGCCCCGAACAAAATGCCCGCCGGTTTCAACGCTCTGCAAAGCGCTTGGCAATGCCCGAATTGCCGGAAGAGATGTTCCTGCAAGCATGCAAGCAATTAGTTGAGGTTGATAAAGACTGGTTTCCACCAGTCGAAGGCGGCTCGATTTATCTGCGCCCATTTATGATCGCAAGCGAAGTGTTTCTGGGCGTAAAGCCATCCGCCGAATATCTGTTCATGGTCATTGCGTCTGCGGCAGGTAATTATTTCAAGAGCGGCGCACCGGCAATTTCGATCTGGGTGTCAGAACATTATACGCGCGCGGCACCGGGCGGCACGGGCGCGGCGAAATGCGGCGGCAATTATGCGGCAAGCCTTGTGGCGCAGTCCGAAGCCATCAAGCAAGGTTGCGACCAGGTCGTTTTTCTCGATGCGGCGGAACATCGCTGGGTTGAAGAACTAGGCGGCATGAACCTGTTTTTCCTTTTCGATGACGGGTCCATCCTCACGCCGCCAACCGACGGTACAATATTGGAAGGCATCACCCGCGATTCTGTGCTGACTTTGGCGCGCGCGCAAGGGTTGAACGTGCGTGAGGAACGTTACGCTATCGACCAATGGCGGGCCGATGCGGAATCGGGGCGCTTGGTCGAAACCTTTGCCTGCGGAACGGCTGCGGTCGTCACCCCCGTTGGAAAAGTGCAGTCCGCAAAAGGTAGTTTTACCATTGGCGCGGGCGGTGCTGGGCAGATGACACAGCAAATCCGTTCAAAACTTGTGGATATTCAACGCGGAATTGTCGCAGATACCCATGGCTGGGTGCAGCGCATTGATTAAGCAGTTGCGCAATAAGATTCCCGCGATATAAGCCGCCCTCACTGGCCAGATTACTGGC
This sequence comes from Sphingomonadales bacterium, assembly GCA_027488785.1. Lineage (GTDB taxonomy): Bacteria > Pseudomonadota > Alphaproteobacteria > Sphingomonadales > Sphingomonadaceae > Sphingorhabdus_B. The sequence goes on from JAIYAY010000011.1 coordinate 7,669, forward strand.
TTGCTGGGGCGTCGCCAAGCGGTAAGGCAGCGGCTTTTGATGCCGCCATTCGCAGGTTCGATCCCTGCCGCCCCAGCCATTTTTCTAATTACTGCACACATGTTACTTTCAGTAAAAATGCATACGTATGTGCAAACAAAAATGTATACATATGTAACCAAAGGTAAATATTTTTGCCCCATCTAGTAACTAAGTAATATATCGTTAGATACATCTCATTGTCGTATTTTCGGCGGTTTCCTAAAAGGTGCACGCAAAATGAGAGTATTTATTGCCGACAATGATTCAGATGTTGTCGATTATTTAAAACAGATAGTCGAAGACCTAGGCCATATTGCCGTAGGCTGTACCGACAGCAAAAACTTTACCGAAACATTGATGCGCGAAGTATTTGACCTCGTCATCTTGGATTGGAATATTCGCGCAGCGGACGATATCTCCCTGCTTGAATGGATGAACAAAACTTTGGTCACGCGGCCACCGGTTATTGTGACGGCAAACCGGTCTGCTAAGCGGGATATTGCCGACGCCTTACATGCCGGTGCTGAGGATTATATTTCTAAACCAGAGAAACGCAATGTTATCGCGGCGCGGGTAAACGCTTTGCTGCGCGGCAATGCAGCGTGTGGCGCATTTGATACGGAGGTCACCTATGGCGCCTATAAGATGAACCGCATGGAACAGAGCGTCACAATCCACGGACAGACCGTCATATTGACCGCCAAAGAATTTGAGCTGGCAGAAATGTTTTTCAAAAACACTGACCGGACCCTGTCGCGCCACTATATTATGCAAACCATTTGGCGCACGACGGCAACGCTCGCGACACGCACATTAGACATGCACATTTCGAGAGTGCGGGCTAAGTTGGCTTTGCAGCCGGAAAACGGCTTCCGGATTTTTACAGTTTTCGGTTACGGCTACCGTCTCGAATCTGCGCAGTAAGCAGCAAAACGTGACCGTTACAAAAATACTGCTTTAAGCGGCCTTTTTCGCACGCTCCGTCATTTCCTGATTCAACATTTCGGCCAACAGAAACGCCAGTTCTAGCGATTGCGCCGCGTTCAACCGCGGGTCGCAATGTGTATGATACCGATCGGCCAGACCTTCGTCCGTTACGGCCACGGCACCGCCGGTACACTCAGTCACATTCTGACCAGTCATTTCGATATGGATGCCACCACCAAAGCTTCCCTCGGCGCGGTGTACAGCGAAGAATCCGCGTACTTCGGCCAAGATTCGCTCAAACGGACGCGTTTTGTATCCGCTCGCTGATTTAACGACATTGCCATGCATCGGGTCACAGGACCAGATCACCGGATGTCCCTCACGTTGCACGGCGCGTACCAAAGTCGGCAGGCCAGTCTCTACTTTGTCATAACCGTAACGCGAGATCAAAGTGATCCGTCCCTCCTCTCGCGTTGGGTTCAGCGTATCAAGCATCCGCAACAAAGCATCGGGTTCCAGGCTTGGGCCACATTTCACACCAATCGGGTTACCGATACCGCGCAAAAATTCTACATGGGCCGACCCCTCGAATCTTGTCCGATCCCCAATCCACAAGAAATGCGCTGACGTATCATACCAGCCGCCGGTCAGGCTGTCCTGACGGGTCATCGCTTGCTCATAGGGCAATAATAACGCTTCATGGCTGGTGTAGAAGCTTGTTCCCTTGATTTGCGGCACTGTCTCTGGGGTAATGCCGCACGCTTCCATAAAGGCCAGCGCCTCACTGATACGATCTGCGGTTTCTTTATATTTCTGCGCCCATGGCGAACGGCCCATATAGTCATGCGTCCAGGTGTTGACCTGCTGCAAATTGGCATAACCACCGCTAGAAAAGGCGCGCAGAAGGTTCAAGGTTGATGCGGCTTGACTATAAGCGCGGATCATACGCGCCGGGTCGGGCTCGCGTCCTTCGGCAACAAATTCAATGTCGTTGATGATGTCACCGAAATAGCTCGGCAGCTCAACGCCGTTTATGGTTTCGGTCGGTGTGGAGCGCGGCTTGGCAAATTGGCCCGCCATCCGGCCAAGTTTGACCACGGGTAGTTTGCCCGCGAAGGTCAGCACTACCGCCATTTGCAAGATCACACGAAAAGTATCGCGGATGTTATTTGGGTGAAATTCGGCAAAACTCTCGGCGCAGTCGCCGCCCTGAAGCAAGAACGCCTTACCTTCCGCTACTTTCGCAAGATCGGCCGTGAGGTTGCGCGCTTCGCCAGCAAAAACCAGGGGCGGATAATTTCGCAACGTATTTTCAGTGGCCGACAAAGCGGCAGCATCCTTGTACGCAGGCATGTGAATGCCCGTTGCGTCTCTCCAGCTTTCAGGCGTCCAACTCGTCGCCATGGGTCATGCTCCAACAATAATCGAATGAAATTTGCGTCCATTAGGCGTAATTTGTTGCTAGTAGCAAGTGTTAGCGCCGATTTTCCGTTGGTTTCGCAAAATGCAACACAGCCAGCGTCATTTGCCACATTGGTAACCAAATTGCCTGTTGGCAAATGACTGGAAAGGCGTCTATGTGGCCGCTGAATCGCCCCTGTCGTGCACCAGATTGCTGGACTCGGTTGGAGTGATAAGATTTCGACGGTATTGCGCGGTTCAGTTCCGCGACGCAAAAAGGGCAAGTTATGTCGACAGTCAAAAAAACAAAAGGCACCGGGAAAAAGCCGGTAAAAGCGCCAAAAGCTTCGGTTGCAGCCGCTGTAAAAGCGGATAAAGCGACATCGGGCGGCATAGCTGGAGAAAATCAGGGCGTTGAAAACAACGGCCAATCGTCAGGCGTCCGCCGCCGGGACTTCATCCACATTGCAACCGTCAGCTTCGCTGGCGTAGGCGCGGCCGCCGTTGCAATGCCTTTGGTATCGCAAATGAGCGCAAGCGCTGACGTGCTGGCCTTGGCGTCTATCGAAGTTGACGTAGCCGCCATTCAGCCCGGTCAGTCGATCAAGACCAGCTGGCGCAAACAACCCGTTTTCATCCGCAATTTAACAGCTGCCGAGGTCGAAGAGGCTAACAAGGTCGATGTTGGCGGGTTGCGTGACCCGCAAACGCTTGCCGAACGGACAAAGCCAGGTAAAGAAAACTGGCTCATCACCCTTGGCGTCTGCACCCATTTGGGCTGCGTTCCTTTGGGCGCCGCCGCTGGCGAAGTTAAAGGTGAATATGGCGGCTATTTCTGCCCGTGCCATGGTTCGCATTATGACACCGCCGCACGTATCCGGAAGGGCCCAGCCCCGACGAACCTCGTTGTTCCGGAATTCGCTTTCATTTCTGACACAGTCGTAAAAATCGGTTGAGGAGCTAGAACGTAATGAGCTTCCCTTGGGCACAAGAGTATAAGCCGCAAGGCGCAGTAAGTAAGTGGGTTGATGAACGCCTGCCCTTGCCGCGCTTGGTCTACAATGCCGTTGGCGCCGGGTATCCGGTTCCGCGCAACCTCAATTATTTCTGGAACTTCGGCGTCCTTGCGGGCGTCGCTTTGGTTATTCAGATTATAACCGGCGTCATCCTTGCTATGCATTATTATGCAAGCGTTGACGGCGCATTCAACAGCGTTGAGCATATCATGCGCGACGTAAACTCGGGCTGGTTCATCCGCTATGCGCATATGAACGGCGCCAGCTTCTTCTTCATCGTCGTCTACATCCACATTTTCCGGGGGCTTTTCTACGGATCGTATAAAGCGCCGCGTGAAATGATCTGGCTGCTGGGTGTCACTATCTTCTTATTGATGATGGCGACCGCATTCATGGGCTATGTTCTGCCATGGGGCCAAATGAGCTTCTGGGGCGCGCAGGTTATCACTGGCTTCTTCTCCGCCATTCCTGTGGTAGGCGAGCCATTGCGTCAGTGGCTCCTCGGCGGCTTTGCGCCTGACCAGGCTGCGCTAAACCGCTTCTTCTCGCTGCATTATTTGATGCCGTTCGTTATTGCTGGCGTCATCATACTGCATATTTGGGCATTGCACATTCCAGGCTCGTCTAACCCAACTGGCGTAAGTGTTAAGGGCGAACAGGACACCGTTCCTTTTCACCCATATTACACCGCAAAGGACGGCTTTGGCCTTGGGATCTTCTTGATCTTCTTTGTAGCCGTTACTTTCTTTGCGCCGAATATGTTAGGTCACCCAGACAATTATATCCCGGCTAACCCGCTTTCGACGCCGGCGCATATTGTGCCTGAATGGTATTTCTTGCCATTCTACGCGATTTTGAAGGCGTTCACCGTCGATTTCAGCATCCCATTCACAGGCATCGTCATTATCGAAGCTAAGTTGATGGGCGTGCTTGCGATGTTTGGTTCGATCCTGCTGTTGTTCTTCCTGCCATGGTTGGACACATCACCCGTGCGTTCGGGTCATTATCGTCCGCTGTTCCGCAAGTTCTTCTGGTTTGGCCTTATCCCGTGCATAGTTCTATTGACCTATTGCGGCGGAAAACCACCTTATACCCAGTGGGTTATTCTCAGCCAGATTGCGGCAGCCTATTATTTCATCCATTTCTTGATCATCTTGCCAATCGTTTCGCGCATTGAACGGCCGCTTCCGCTGCCCAATTCAATCACCGAAGCTGTCACCGGCAAACCGCTTGAAACAGCGGCTGCGTAAAACAGGGAAAGCAGTATCATGGTTCGTTTAGTTGCTTTTTTAGTAGGCCTGTTTTTCAGCGGCATGCTTTTGCTTGGTCTTGGGGACACCGTCATCAAGGCTATTCAGGAACCTGCGCAGCCTTCGGCTGAGTATGAATTTCATGAAAAGCCGCTTGCTGTCAGCTTCGCGCATGACGGTCCGTTCGGTAAGTATGACCGCGGTCAACTGCAGCGCGGATTGAAGGTATATTCCGAAGTATGCGCGGCTTGCCACAGCCTCAATCTTGTTGCCTTCCGTGATTTCGCGGCATTGGGTTACAATGAAGATCAAGTGAAGGCACTGGCAAAGGCTTGGAAAACCGAAGTGCCGACCATTAACCCTGAAACAGGTGAACCGGCTACACGCCCCGGCATTCCAGCTGATAAAATTCCTTCGCCATTTGCGAATGAAGTTGCGGCGCGTGCGGCCAACAACAATGCGCTTCCGCCTGATCTTTCACTGATCACCAAGGCGCGTGCCGATGGTACAGCCTATGTATATTCATTGTTGATGGGATACCGCGAACAAGCGGGTTACAAGAACGCAGAAGGCAAAGAGCTGCTGAAGGAATTCCCCGATGCGAAAGCCACTCCTGGTCTGCACTTCAACCCATGGTTCGCAAACTTGAACATCGCGATGGCCAACCCGATCGCAAGTGACGATCTGGTTACCTATGATGATGGCACAAAGGCCACCAAAGAGCAGATGGCGAGAGACGTTTCTGCATTTTTGGCATGGACTGCAGAGCCAAAGATGGAAAACCGCAAAAGCGCGGGTTGGGCAGCTTTGGGCTTCCTTTTCATCTTCACCGTGCTGGCATGGATGTCCTACAGGACCATCTGGGCAGACAAAAAACACTGATAGTGTAAAACCGTTTTTCCGAAAGGGCCGCTTTTGCGGCCCTTTCTTTTGCAATGAGGGCGTTGACGCTTTGGCCGGATAATGGCAATAGCGGCGCTTCACACGGCTCTTTGGTCCGTCGCGGGTATAGCATAGTGGTAATGCACTAGCCTTCCAAGCTAGCTAGAGGGGTTCGATTCCCCTTACCCGCTCCATCGTTACCCCAATGACAGGCGCTCTGCCAAACTGATACAGTTTGCGGCAAGATGGCCATTTTCTTGACAACCTGTAATGCCGTATTCATCCTATGTTCACGCGTGCTGTCTAGTGCGGATGATTAAAAGGAGCGAGAATAATGAAGAAACTTTCAGTCTATGCTGGCCTCATGGTCCTTTCTGTTACTTCCGCAGCGGCGCTTCATGCTGCACCAGTTAAAGCCGATGCAGACGGAAATCGTTTCATCACCAAGTCAGAAGCCATGGCAGCGGCAGATGCACGCTTTGCTAAGATAGACGTAAATGGCGACGGCGCGATAAACGCAGCCGACCGCACTGCTATGATGGCGAAGCTCTTTGTCATCATGGACACAGACAAAAATGGCGCCATTAGCCAAAGCGAGTTCATTGCGGCGCATGAAGCTGGCGTCGAACGACGTGCAGACCGGCGTGAACGGCGCATGCTTCGCATTGGAGCCAGCATGCGTGAAGAACGTCAACGCGACCGTCTTCGCGCCATAGCCATGTTGGCACGCGCAGACACCAATAGGGACAAGTCCGTGACACAAGCGGAATATCGGGCTGCGATTGATGCACGCTTTAGTAAGGCAGATGCCAATCAAGATGACAGCATTTCAATTGAAGAACGTCAGGCCGTACGAAAGACACGCTAAGTTTAGCGCTTTGTCGCCTGCGCGTTTTCGCGCTCTGTCGGATTGAAGAGCCGCCAACCCTGTGGCTAGCGATTGCATCATGTCAGCCTACTCCGCTTTTAGCGCAATAAGCCTTTGGACGCGGGCTGCGATACACGCTAATTGCCGCGAAACAGGTTTTTAGTGAGGAGGCTCTCATGCGCATTGCACTGTATCAACCCGACATGGCGGGGAATGTCGGTGCGGTTTTGCGGACGTCGGCCTGTTTTGGCGTCATATGCGATATTATTGAGCCCTGTGGCTTTGCCTTTTCTGAACGCGCGCTGAAACGTTCTGGCATGGATTATATGGACCATGTCCAGATTCAACGTCATGCCGACTGGTCCACTTTTCTCGAAACTTTGGACGGTGCGCGGATCGTCTTAATGTCCAGCAAGGCGTCTACCCCACTTCCACAGTTCACCTTTCGACCTGACGACATCATTCTCATGGGGTCCGAAAGCAAAGGGGCGCCACCCGAAGTCCATGCACGCGCTGACGCGCGCGTATGTATTCCGATGGCCGCAGGATTTCGATCCTTGAACATTTCGGTATCGGCTGGCATCGCTTTGGCAGAAGGTCTTAGACAGACCCATTCATTCCCGAGAGGCGAACAATGACCCTGATTTTAGATCAACGCCAACAGGCCGCGCGGACATGGTTCGAATCACTCCGGGACCGCATTTGCGCTTCCTTCGAAGCGATTGAGCGCGAAGTGGGATCCGACGCATCGTTTGAATATACCCCATGGGACCGCAACGACCATGATGGCTCCCCCGGTGGTGGCGGTGTCCGCGGGGTTATGAAAGGCAAGGTTTTCGAAAAAGTCGGCGTGAATATGTCGACCGTCGGCGGCAGCTTTAACCCCGAATTTGCCAAAACCATCCATGGTGCAGCTGAAGACCCTAGTTTCTTCGCCACCGGCATCAGCCTCGTCGCGCATATGGCCAACCCGCATGTGCCGGCAGTGCATATGAATACACGTTATCTCGTCACCACAAAAAGCTGGTTTGGCGGCGGAGCGGACCTCAACCCACCTATTCCCTATGCGGAAGACACGGACGACTTTCACGCGCGCCTACGCGCCGCCTGCGCACCTTATGGCCCCGATGTGTATGAACGTTATCGCAAATGGGCGGAGGAATATTTCTGGATACCGCATCGCAACGTCCATCGCGGCGTTGGCGGAATATTTTACGATCATCTCGAAAACACAAGCGACGCGTTGTTTGAGCAAAATTTCGCGTTCACCCGCGATGTCGGCAATAGCTTCCTCGACATTTTTCCAAAGCTTGTCCGCCGTCGTATGAACCAACCCTACAGTGCCGAAGAAAAACAAGCGCAATTGCGCTGGCGTGGTCTTTATGCCGAGTTTAACTTGGTATATGATCGTGGCACGACCTTCGGATTAAAGACTGGCGGCAATGTCGACGCGATATTGATGAGCTTGCCGCCCGAAGTAGTATGGGCCTGACCCCAGATGGTGTTTAGCCCGATTGCCCATGGCCAACTTGGCGCCATTGTCACATCGTTGGAAATGACGTGCCGTCCACCGTTGCGGCCGCTGCCAGCGTCAGAGTTACGGTTGGAACGATGGCAAGCGCCAACAGCAGATTCCTACCGCACTCTGTATCGTCGCATCGGCGAACCATGGCTCTGGTTCTCAAGGCTTGCGCTTGATGAAGCCGACCTTTTGCACATCATCCACGACCCTGCCGTGCGCATCTGGGCCGTGCTAGACCGACGCGGCATTGAGGTTGGGATATTGGAGCTTGATTTCCGGGAGGCCGGACAATGCGAGATTGCCTTTTTCGGCCTTGTGCCAGAATTGACAGGCAAGGGTCATGGCAAATGGCTGATGGCGATGGCGCTGCAGATGGGCTGGGCCGAGGCTGGCGTTCAGCGGATGTGGGTACATACCTGTACACTGGATGGTCCCCATGCGCTGACCTTTTACCAGCGATCCGGTTTCACCGCTTATCAACGGCAGTTGGAAACCTTTCCCGATCCGCGCCTTAATGGCCTAATCCCAAGCGATGCGGCGCCGCACATCCCGGTTATTGGTGAGGTGTCTGCGCGGAAAGCTGACGGTTGACAGCGACCAGCGTCAATATGAAAGCCACGGCCTCCAAAGTAACGAACAGCGCCTTGACGGCGGACTCGACGATAGGAACACCTTCTTCGCCCGCGATGGACTGACAAATGGCGACGATCGCGGCATCGGCCACACCTCCAAAAAAACGCAATATGACGGCAACAAAAAGCATCAAAAACAGGATCGCCCAACCACACTGACTTGTAACGCGCCAAGTCCGGATCACAGATTTGTTGATACCACCTGCAACATCCTGTGCGACGACGGCGGGCAATATTGCAAAGCGGCCCGAGAGATACAGGCCGGGTAAGATCAGCATAAAGAATCCAGCCAAAGTGGCCCAGCCAACAATCAAGCTTGCAAGCAAATAGGGGACGAATAATGCCGCTGCGATACCAAGAGCATCCCCGACTTTCGACAGCGGACGCCCCGACATCAGCACATATAGGGATAGACTGCCATATATGGTTACCAACATCGTAGGCACAAGAACGCGCCAGTTGGCTTCGAAATAACGGCTGATTTCCAAAATAGCCTGATTCGTATCGTCCAGATTTTCAACCATCAGCGGCGGCACGAGAAATGCCGAAAGCCATGCCGACATGAAAATGAAGAAGCCAGCAATTGCAGCAATCGCCTCTTTATCCGCCGCAAGCAAAACGCGCGCGTCAGTCCAAACAGCGCGATAATCAAGCTTCTTTGGCATAAATTCTCCTCAGCTATGCGCGGCGTAGAGGCAGACATATGCGGTGGCAAGCCGCTTGCACCATGCTAAAGGACACATCATGATTTTGGATCACCATATCGACTGGGACATATCAACAGGCCTGACACCCTATCCAGACGCGCTAAGCCGTATGGAGGCGTTACAGGGGGCAATCCGTGATAACAACGCCAGAGAGCTTATATGGCTGCTGGAACACCCGCCTTTGTACACCAGTGGCACTAGCGCGGACCCCGCGGAGCTACTGAGCCAGCAATTCCCCGTCTATGACACGGGACGCGGCGGGCGATACACTTACCATGGTCCGGGCCAGCGCGTTGGGTATGTTATGCTGGACCTTGCCCGCCACGGCAAAGATGTCCGCTGCTACGTCCATGCACTTGAAGGCTGGGTGATACATGCGCTGGGCCATTTTGGTATCGAAGCCCGCCGCGCGGAAGGGCGCATCGGCATTTGGTGCGACACGCCGGACGGCCAAGAAGCAAAAATCGGCGCGATTGGCGTACGTATTCGCAAATGGGTCACGATGCATGGCTTTGCTGTAAACATTTCCCCTGATCTCAGCCATTTTACCGGTATCGTGCCATGCGGGATATCGGAATATCCGGTGACCAGCCTCGCTGCATTGGGCATCGATGCCACCTTATCAGATTTTGACGCCGCATTGCGTTCAACTTTCCCCGATTTTCTCAATAGTCTTGCGAAAGCGGGTGAAAATTGTACGGATGCGCCGAGTTAGACCAACGAGGATATTATGCGTTTCTGCCATTTTACGTCTGCCCTTGCCATGATGCTGCTTTTGTCCGCATGCGGCATTTCGAAGGAAGATAGTCAGGCTACCGAAACGCGCATGGATACTCTCGACAGTCTTGAGGGCACGATTAGCGACGACATGATCAACACGGACGAGGCCGTCGACGACGTGCCAGTTCAGTCTAGCGACGAAATTTCGGAACCCGACACAAGTGAAGATGTAGAACCAACCAAAACCGATGCCGTAAACACGGCAAAAGTCGAAGCATCCGGCGAACCCAAGTGAGACTAAGTACCACGCTGAAACTGCCTTGCGGGGCCGTACTGAACAACCGTATCGCAAAGGCCGCGATGACCGAAGGACTTGCCGACCCATTGGGTCGTCCAACACCTGAATTGCAACGCCTTTATGGCATTTGGTCGGATGGCGGCGCTGGCCTCCATATTTCGGGCAATATTCATATCGATGCGAACCATCTCGAGCGCCCCGGCAATGTCTTTTTTGACGGACATCCCGACGCCGAAATGATGACAGCTCTCGAATTTTGGACACAGGCGGCAACACGCAACGGCAATCATTTCTGGGCACAAATCAGCCATGCCGGACGGCAAACCATGCGCGCGGTCAATCGGCATCCCAAGGCACCGTCTGCGGTCAAGCTAGGGTTACCCGGTGGACAATTTGGCACGCCTGTCGCCTTAACCGAGGACGAAATTCTAAATCTCATTGGCCGCTTTGGTCAGGCCGCATTACATTGCAAAAATGGCGGATTTACAGGTGTTCAAATTCACGCCGCGCATGGCTATCTGATTTCGCAATTCTTAAGCCCACGGTCAAACCAGCGCACAGACCGCTGGGGCGGAAGCCTTGTGAACCGTGCCCGTTTCCTAATGTTCACTATCAACACAGTGCGCACCCTGGTCGGCCCTGAATTCCCCATTTCCGTCAAATTGAACAGTGCCGATTTCCAACGCGGCGGTTTTGCTTTTGAGGACAGCCTGCAAGTAGCCCGATGGCTGCAAGATGCGGGCGTGGACCTCATTGAGATTTCGGGCGGCACCTATGAACAACCCAAATTGCTTGGCATTCAAGGTATGGAGGAAGAGGAAGCCCAAAATGTGGCCGACACCACCCTGTTACGCGAAGCCTATTTTGTTGATTTTGCTCAAGCGATGAAGGCCGAATTAAAAATTCCCTTGATGGTAACCGGTGGCTTCCGCAGCGCTTCGGCGATGGAACAAGCCTTGCGCAACGGCGGTGCCGACGTCATTGGCCTTGCCCGCCCATTATGCGTGCTTCCCGAAGCACCAAAGAGGCTGCTTGGTGGCATGGCGATGCTACCCAAGGTCGAGAACCAATTGAAGCTGTTGCCTGAATGGCTTGCAAGCTTACGCAAAATCAAGATGGTCCGCAGTATTGAGGGATTTGCGACGCAATATTGGTTTTACAGCCAGATCTACGCCCTCGGCCGCACAGGCCGTACAGCACCAGACATAACGGTTTTTGCCGCGTTGCGTGAAGTGGAATCGTATCAGAAAGACTGGTTAAAGGCGTCCCGCGCCGCGAAAGCTTAGTCGCCCTCGCCGGGGTCAGGGCTGAAATATTTGTCAAACTTTCCTTCTACGCCCTTAAACTCATCTGCATCGGCAGGCGGTTCACGGCTTGAGGTGATATTTGGCCATTCCGCGCTATAGGTCGCGTTCAGTTCAAGCCATTGCTCAAGACCGTTTTCGGTGTCTGGCAAAATCGCTTCTGCGGGGCATTCGGGTTCGCAAACGCCGCAATCGATGCATTCATTGGGGTTGATGACGAGCATGTTGTCGCCTTCATAAAAGCAATCCACCGGACACACTTCAACGCAGTCCATATATTTGCAGCGGATGCAGGCATCGGTAACGACATAAGTCACTTGCAGAAATCTCCCAAACGCAGCGGCGAAGTAGCCGCTTCGCTTTGCTGCCTATTGCGAGGCGCAGGGGGAAGTCAACGGCGAATGCAACTGCCTGCCAATTTTTAATCTATCCGCTGATAACAAAGCCCTGCCTCACAAGCCGGACCGCGCCGGACTGGCATTGACAGAAGCTTGAAAGCAACCACTGCTTCGCCCATGGGCAGCGTGATGACATCGCCGATAGCGATGGACAGGCTAGCCTTTTCCACGCGGCGGCCGTTGACGCGGATATGCCCAGCCTCCGCCCAAGCTTGGGCAAGGGTCCGGCTCTTGGCAAATCGCAGAAAGAACAGAAGCTTGTCGATCCGCAACTTCGCCCCGGCCAATTAGAGTTTAAGGCCCTTTAGCGCCGCCAATTGCAACGCCAGGGATGATGGTTGTGCACTTTGCTTTGCAACAGCCGGTGCGCGCTCAGGCTTCGCCTGTGGTTTACTCCTTGCGGGGGATGACTGACGTTGCGGCTTGGCACGCGGCTGACGCTGTTCAGGCGGGCGTGGTTTTGGCAGGCCAACCCAGCGCCAATGCGTCAGGATGATAGCTTGCGGCTCGGCTGCTTGCGGTGCAGCAGCGTCTGGGACGCTCGCTTCAACTTCGGCAGCTGCTGTCACTTCCGCGACCTCGGCTTCGGGTACTGGAGCGGATTCCGCCGCAACGACCTCTGCCGCCTCAGAAGCGATTTCAGCGACGACCTCAGCCTCCGTCTGCGGCTCCGGCTCGGACGCCTGTTCCGCGGGGCGGAAGCCTGCGTCGCGCATCAGGGCCTTCAACCCGGCTTCGCTGATGCCCAACGACGTGGCGAACGCCATATCCATGGCAAATAGATTGCCCTGCCCGCGTGCTTCATGCGCCTTTTTGATAACCCGTTCGGCCAAATCAATGCGGACATATTCATCACCAATCCGGCGATAACCTGCGTTGCGTGCATCGGACGCACTGGCAAAATTCCACGCCTTCAAATGCACGGCGCTTTCAGGTGGAAGTTCTGGCATCGCGCGGTTGTCGCGCGCCGCAAACAATGCAGCTCGCCATTTGGCCGCCGCTGGCTTCAGCGCAGCATGATGATAGATATCGAGCGCGCCAAAGACGATACCGCCCTTTCGCGCAGCGCCGCGTGCCTCCTTAGGAAGCGCCGCAATCGCGTCTGTCAGATAATGCCGCCCCGCAATACCGCCTTCGTCTGCCAATCGCACTGCAAGCGCGCGGACATTGCCGTCTACATCTGCTTGCTGGGCGAGCTCCAATAGCCCAACTATGCCGCCCATGGCTTTGGCTAATTGCGCTGCAATCCAACTTTCGGCGCGGGTCGTAATTTCGCGCAACGCGTCGCCTTCAAGGCCAGCGACAGCCTTTACAGGTGAAAATGCAGGTTGAAGCAGTGTCCGCCCCTTGGACAGCGCGCCCAATATTTCGCCCTGCCAGAAAATGGCGGGCTTGCCCTCTCCATCCGCTGCGAGCGAGAATTCGCTGTCCTGTGCCATGCTTACGTCCTTTGCCTTTTGTCTCAAATATGCCGCCAAATGCCGTTCGGCGGCAGCTAATAACAACTTACGGTCACTTGCTTTGGCCGCTGGGTCAACCCGAAAGGAAAAGCCCTGTAAAGTACCAATGTCCTCTCCATCGACCAAAACATGTGTGTTGGATTGAATCTCCACAGGCAACAAACCAACGTCCGTCGCATTTTTCCGCAATAACATCGACGTACGTTTATCAACAAATCGCTGGCGCAATGCATCGTGCAACGCGTCCGACAGTTTTTCTTCCAACGCACGTGCGCGCTCTGCCATGGCGGGCGGATTGGTCAACCAATCGCTGCGATGGGCGATATAGGTCCATGTCCGAACCGCCGCGATACGCGCCGAAAGCGTATCAACATCACCTTGGATATTGTCGAGCCGCGCAAGTTCACTGGCATAGACGCCTTGGGGGATGACGCGGTCATTTTGTCCCAGAAATTGCCATAACGATGCAACAAAGCGGCTGTGATGCTCCTCACCCATCTGCCGAAAATCGGGCAAACACGCGACCTCCCACAGGCGCGCAACGTCCAATGGATGGCGGATCAACGCTTTCACGTCGGGCATTTCGGCCAAACGCTTGAGCACCAGCAAATCTATGGCCTTTGGCGCTGGCAAAAGCCCCGGACGATGCGGCTTTTTCTCCAAATCCGCGATCAAAGTCGCGATATCGTTAAAGCGCGGCTTGGCCTCACGCCAATATAACCAGTCCAGGCGGGGAAAACTGTGCCCCTCAATCGCCAACACTTCTTCAGGTGTGAATTCACTGCCTTCGCCCGCCAGCGTTCCAAAACTCCCATCACGCTGATGCCGGCCAGCACGACCTGCTATTTGCGCCATTTCCGCGACCGTTAGGCGTCGGCGGCGAGAGCCATCGAATTTGGACAGGCTGACAAATGCGACGTGCGCAACATCAAGGTTCAACCCCATGCCAATAGCGTCAGTTGCAACGAGATAATCCACCTCGCCCGATTGGAACATCGCGACTTGCGCATTGCGCGTGCGCGGGGACAACGCCCCCATCACGACCGCAGCGCCACCGCGCATACGGCGCAAAGTTTCTGCCACCGCGTAAACCTGCTCGATTGAAAAGGCGACGATTGCTGACCGTTTGGGCAAGCGCGACAGCTTCTTCGCGCCAGCATAACTCAATGTTGAAAACCGGGGACGGGAGATGATTTCTGCATCAGGCAGCAACGATCGGATTATCGGGCGGAGGCTTTCCGAACCCAAGATCATCGTTTCTTCGCGCCCGCGCGCATGCAGTATCCGGTCAGTAAAAATATGCCCGCGTTCGGGGTCAGCACCCAATTGCGCTTCGTCTATTGCGACGAAGGCAAATTCCCTTTGAATGGGCATACTTTCCAGTGTGCAGCAATACCAGCGGGCTTGCGGTGGTTCGATCCGCTCCTCACCCGTGATTAACGCAACATTCTGCACGCCCTTCATCGCGACAACACGGTCGTAAATTTCTCGCGCCAGCAAGCGGAGCGGGAACCCGATCATCCCACTGGAGTGCGCGCACATCCGTTCCACGGCGAGGTGAGTTTTGCCGGTGTTGGTTGGGCCTAAAATGGCCGTGAGGGCGGAACGAACTGGGGACAAAATTTACTTCAGTTGGCCATCAAAGCTGCGGCAAGTTCTTTCAATGGCACATTGGTATCGGCTAACTGATCAGTCGTCGGCGACAGGCCGTCGGTCACGAACAAGCGGCCCTGGACATAGTCCTTAGTCGCGTTGACACAATCAAGGGCAATGATTTTATTGGCCTTCAGATAAACCACAGAGAAGCTGCGGGTCTGCGGGTCGCCGCGTAACACCGCGGCATCATAGCCTGCGCTAATGCCCACAGTTTGCAACCGCAAATCATATTGGTTGGACCAGAACCATGGCACTGCATGATAGGACGTCAGTTCGCCAGTCAGGCTTTTGGCGACGGCATTCGCCATATCATTGGCGTTCTGCACTGATTCAACGCGCATGATATTGCCGCCCGCAAAATCATTGGCGTGCGCCGCGCAGTCACCAATAGCGTAGATGTCCGGCAAGGACGTCCGGCAATAGGCATCAACATCAACACCTGCCCCGCCAGCTGCGCCCGCCGCCAGCAAAGGCGCGACAGCGGGGACGATACCAATGCCGACAATGACCATTTGCGCAGGGATTACTTCGCCATCAGCCAAGCGCACGCCGGTGACAAATTCTTCGCCCTGTATGCCACTGATTTCGACACCCAAGCGCACATCCACGCCATGCGCGCGATGCTCGGCCTCGTAAAAGCGCGATAGCGGCTCCCCAGCAACCCGCGCCAGCACGCGGTCCATCGCCTCCAACACAGTAACTTTCTTGCCCATTTTACGGAGCACTGCCGCTGCCTCAAGTCCGATATATCCACCGCCCACAATTGCAATCTCAGCGACATCGTCGAGGCCGTCGAGCATCCCATCAACGTCAGCGCGGGTGCGCACCACATGCATACCCGGCAAGTTGCCGCCCTCAACCGGCAGTTGGCGCGGACTGCCGCCAGTCGCCCAAATCATGCTGCCATAGGAAATGACCGAGCCGTCAGACAAGGTAACCATATGGGCAGATGAATCGACAGCGTCCACGCGCGCGCCCAACAGCATATCTACGCTGCGCTCCGCCCAGAAAGCGGCTGGCCGGATCATGATACGTTCAAACGTCTTTTCACCCGCGAAATAATCTTTTGACAACGGCGGGCGCTCATAGGGATATTCAGGCTCAGCGTTCACCACGCCGATGCTGCCCTCATATTTGGCCTGCCGTAGCGCAATTGCTGCTTGTGCGCCGCCATGGCCGCCACCCACAATAAGAATATCATAATGCATCAGTAAAGATTCGCTCGCTTTAACAACATCGGATGAGCGGTAAGCAAAAGGTCGTCCACTGGCTAGTCCTATGCTTGCAGCACATGCAATTAACTGTCAGAGTAAATCTATGACAAGCATGACATTAGACTTTGCCCTCGGCGATAATGCCGAGATGATCCGCGAGACAACAAAGCGTTTCGCAACCGACAAAATCGCGCCGCTTGCGGCCAAAATTGACACGGATGATTGGTTCCCGCGGGACGCGCTTTGGCCCGCCATGGGCGAACTTGGTTTACATGGAATAACCGTCGATGCGGCCGATGGCGGCCTTGGCTTGGGTTATTTGGAGCATGTTGTCGCGGTCGAAGAAGTGAGCCGTGCCTCTGCCTCTATTGGTTTGTCCTATGGCGCGCATTCCAACCTGTGCATCAACCAAATCGCGCGCTGGGCAAACCCAGAGCAAAAGGCGAAATATCTGCCAAAGCTGATTTCGGGCGAACATGTTGGTAGCCTTGCCATGTCCGAAACTGGCGCAGGCTCCGACGTTGTCTCGATGAAGCTAAAAGCCGAAGCAGTTCAAGGCGGCTATATCCTGAATGGTACCAAATTTTGGATCACCAACGCGCCTTATGCGGACACTTTGGTCGTCTATGCCAAGACCGCGCCCGAGGCAGCGTCGCGCGGCATCTCCGCGTTTCTGATTGAAAAGGACATGGAGGGTTTTTCCATTGGTCAGAAAATCGATAAAGTCGGGATGCGCGGTTCGCCAACGGCAGAACTGGTGTTCAATGATTGCTTCGTATCCGATGAACAGATGATGGGCCCGTTGCATGGCGGCGTGGGCGTATTGATGTCCGGCCTGGATTATGAGCGTGTCGTGCTCGCCGGGCTTCAGCTTGGGGTGATGCAGGCCTGTTTGGATGTGGTTCTGCCTTATGTACGCGAACGCAAGCAATTCGGTAAGCCCATTGGCAGTTTTCAACTAATGCAGGCGAAGGTCGCCGACATGTATGTCGCGCTCAATTCCGCCCGCAGCTATGTCTACAATGTCGCGCGGGCATGTGACGCTGGGCAGACCACCCGCTTTGACGCAGCAGGTGCCATATTGCTCGCCAGTGAAAGCGCCGTGAAGGTCGCTGGTGAGGCTATTCAGGCCCTTGGTGGCGCTGGCTATACCAAGGATTGGCCGGTCGAGCGCTATTGGCGCGATGCCAAATTGCTCGACATTGGCGCGGGCACAAATGAAATTCGGCGAATGTTGATTGGCCGGGAACTAATTGGTTCTGCAGAATGAACCTATTGGTGGGCAGCCTTTTATGACAGCACGCCCCGTCCTAGGTGTTATAGCCTGCAACCGCATGGTCGGCAGCGAAGTCGCCCAAGCCGTCATGAACCGCTATATTCGCGCGGCCATGGCCTATGCTGATGTTGCGGCATTAATCATCCCTTCCCTACCCGACTTGATGACCGCCGCAGAGGTCACTCCGCGCATAGACGGCATCTTGCTGACGGGTAGCCCATCGAACGTCGCAACCCGGCTTTATGGTGAGGATGGCGGCGACGGACCCTATGATGACGGTCGGGACGAGATTGCAATGTCGATGGTTGACCGCATGATAGATGCGCAAAAGCCAGTATTTGGCATTTGCCGAGGTTTTCAGGAAATCAACGTCGCTTTGGGGGGGAGCTTACGCCGCGACACCAGCGTTAATGATAGCCTCCTTCGCCACCATGCGCCGGATGATGTCCCTTTTGATGCAATGTTTGACCATCGCCATGCGGTCGAACTTACCGATGGCGGCATGCTGGCGGGTGCTTATGGCAAGAGCGCGCTGGACGTGAACTCGGTCCATTATCAGGGTGTTGGGAGGCTTGCCGAAGGCCTGAATGTCGAGGCCCGCGCGCCCGATGGCTTGGTGGAGGCCTATAGCGCACGCCCCAACGGCGCGCCATTGCTCGCGGTGCAATGGCACCCCGAATGGAACACAGAGAATGACCCAGATTCGCAAACCTATTTTCACCTTTTGGGAAAAGCGTTAAGAGGCGAACTGTGAACACAAAAGTGACCCGATTTAATCGCTATCAAGCGCGGATAGGCTTTTCGCCCTGATACACCGTCACCCCAGCCAAGGCTGGAGGCCAACGCGCGTCTCGGTTCAAACCGCGAGACGGAATAGGCACCAGAAAAGATGGTGCGACGACAAGACTAAGGGACATAGACATGCCACGCAATTACGACATCGCCGAACTACGCCGTTTGGACATCGCCCACCATTTGCCCGCGCAAGCCGATTGGCAGGAAATTGAAGATCTGGGCGGCAGCCGGATCATCACCCATGCCGAAGGCTGCTATATTCATGATGGTGATGGCAACCGCATCTTGGACGGCATGGCTGGCCTGTGGTGCGTCAATGTCGGTTATGGCCGTGACGAATTGGCCGAAGTTGCGCGCGAACAAATGCTTGAGCTGCCATATTATAACAGCTTCTTCAAAACCGCGAACGCGCCAGCGATCATGCTGGCTGACAAGATCGCCAGCCTAACAGGTGGCCGCTTGCCACATGTATTTTTCAACAGCTCCGGTTCCGAAGCCAATGACACAATTCTTCGTATGGTCCGCCATTATTGGCAGGTGAAGGGCGAACATAGCCGCACCGTCATTATCAGCCGCCATAATGCCTATCATGGCTCAACCGTCGCAGGCGTCAGCATGGGCGGTATGAAGGCGATGCATAGTCAGGGCTTCCCCGCGTCGGGCATACTGCCAATGGCTGGCATTGAGCATGTGCGCCAACCTTATTGGTACAATGAAGGCCGCGACATGACTTCGGACGATTTCGGTTCCGCGTGCGCGCAGGCGATTGAAGACAAGATTTTAGAAGTTGGCCCTGAAAATGTCGCGGCCTTCATTGGCGAACCTGTTCAAGGCGCCGGCGGCGTGATCATCCCGCCTGCCAATTACTGGCCGCAGGTGGAGGCGATTTGTCGCAAATATGGAATATTATTGGTCTGTGATGAGGTCATCTGCGGCTTTGGGCGGACTGGCAATATCTGGGGCCATGAAACAATGGGCGTCCAGCCAGACATTATCGCGATGGCCAAGGGGCTTTCCTCAGGATATTTGCCCATCTCCGCAGTTGCTGTCAGCGCGGAAATCGTCAAGGTAATCAAGACCGGTGGTGATTTCGTGCATGGTTACACCTATTCGGGTCACCCAGTCGCGTCCGCCGTTGCCTTGCGTAATATCGAGATCATGGAGCGCGAAGGCTTGGTCGAAAAGGTCCGCAATGAAACTGGGCCATATCTCGCCAAGGCACTTGCCCCATTACGCGACCATCCTTTGGTTGGTGAAGCGCGCTCCGTGGGCTTGCTTGGAGCGATTGAGGTTGTTGCGGATAAGACAACTGGCGCGCGCTTTGGCGGTGCAGAGGGCACAGCAGGACCACTCGTTCGCGATATCTGCATCCGCAACGGCCTCATGGTGCGGGGTATCCGCGACAGCATAGTGATGTGCCCACCATTGATTATCTGCACCGCCCAAATTGATGAACTTGTTGGTATAATTCACAAATCTCTGGATGAGGCGGCGCCGAAATTGCGCGCAATTGGGTAACGGTTTCTTCTATGTAGACAAAGCCCGTCCAATTATTACTGAGGACAATCATGAAATCACCAACGTTTAAGCGCGCGGCATTTGCTGCAATCGCCCCCGCCCTGCTCCTGCAATTTGCACCTGCGCAGGCCGCCGCACCAGTTGCGGCTAAACCCAAGCCGCCCGTACTTTCGTGCACGACACCAACAGCCGAAGGCTTGTCTTACACCGTAATCACGCCGGGCAAAGGCGAACGGCCAAATGCAGAGTCCAAGGTTACCGTCAATTACAAAGGCATGTTGACCGCAGACGGCACCGAATTTGATTCCGGCCAAGCGGCCCAATTCCCCGTTGGCGGCGTCATCCCCGGATTTGCACAAGGCCTGAAATTGATGCAGGTCGGCGGAAAATATCGCCTCTGCATCCCTGCGGCCCTTGGCTATGGCGCAGCAGGCACGGGCCCTATCCCGGCCAACGCCGATTTGGTGTTTGAGGTTGATCTGCTCTCCTTCACCAACCCGCCGCCAAAACCGGTCATTCCGGTTGCCGAACGGACATGCAGTCAAACCACCGCGTCCGGCCTCGGCTTTGAAATCGTCAAAGCCGCCACTGGCAGAAAGCCCACCGATGGAGACATGGCACTGGTCGACTTCACCATCTTTGACGCCAATACAGGCACCGTTGAGCAAAAGCGCGAATGGGAAAAAATCCCGTTGAGCCAAGCCTCACCGATTTTCCGCGAAAGCCTGAACATGATGGCGATAGGGTCAACGTACCGCTTTTGCATGCCTAAAGCCGCAGACGGCCCGCCGGAAAGCAACATCATCGTCACGTTGATCGATCTGCGGCCAGCGCCGGCGACGGAAAATTGAGAGCTAGACCTTAGCTTAACAAAACCACCGGACTATCTGCGCGCCAGTGCATGCTGACCTTGTCGTCCCAGGTGAAGTCTTCCTGATCATGGCGGGACAAATTGGGGCGGCTGACGCGGATGATTTGGCCGCCCTCCAACTGAATCTCATACAGCGTGATATCGCCAAGATAGCTCATGCCCTTAATCGTACCGCGCGCGAAATTGTGACCGTCTGGCGCGTCTTGAGCCGCGGCGCGCACCGCCTTCCCTTTGCCGGGAACATGCAAATAAATCTTTTCGGGCCGCAAAGCGATCCAAACATTGGCACCATGGGGGCCGGTAACACCGTGGTTCAGATAAACCTTACCAAGGCCTGGACAATCGACCGCCGCCTTATCGGGCTCGTCTAGGGTAAGCGTGCCTTCAAATATGTTCACAGAACCGACGAAATCCGCCACAAAGCGGTTGGCTGGATATTCGTAAAGATCCGATGGCGGCGCGAGTTGTGCGACTTCGCCCTTGTTGATCACGGCAACGCGGCTTGCCATCGACAATGCCTCGTCTTGGTCATGCGTAACGGTGACGAAGGTGATACCAACCTTGTCCTGCAAGTCCGCCAGCTCAAACTGCATTTGCGCACGCAATTTCGCGTCGAGCGCAGAAAGCGGTTCATCCAGCAACAATACCTTGGGCCGCATCACCAAGCTGCGGGCAAGTGCAACACGCTGCCGCTGCCCACCTGACATTTGGTCGGGCATCCGATCCTCAAACCCACCAAGCTTCACCAGCTCAAGCGCTTCGGCCACGCGTTCGCGAATCTCGCTTTTCGGTACGCCTGATATGCGCAGGCCATAGCCGACATTATCGGTTACGTTCATATGCGGGAAAACGGCGTAGCTTTGGAACACCATGTTCACAGGCCGCTTGTTCGGCGGAACAAGGCTCATATCCTGCCCATCAATCAGGATCTGCCCCTCGGTCGGCAATTCAAAACCAGCGATCATCCGCAATAAAGTCGTCTTGCCGCAACCCGACGGCCCAAGCAAAACGAAGAATTCGCCTGCGCGAATATCCAGACTAATATTGTCGACCGCCGTCACCTTGCCAAAGCGTTTGGACACGTTGCGGATTTGGATGATGGGTTGATTGGTTTCAGTCATATCAGTGTTCCATAGGCGGCGGTTCGCATCTCAATGGGCATCAGATATGCCCTTCACACCCTGATATTTGAGGGCGATGAAGGTCAGCGCGACCGTGAGGATGATAAGGATGGTTGATGCAGCGTTGACCTCTGGCGTCACCGAGAAACGGACCATCGAATAGACCTTTACCGGGAAGGTAATGGTGTCGGGGCCGCTAGTGAAAAAGGTGATGACGAAATCGTCGAGGCTGAGTGTGAAGGCGAGCAATGCGCCTGCCACTAAAGATGGCTTTATATGCGGCAGCAGGACATCACGAAACGCCTGCCACTCTGTCGCGCCAAGGTCCTTTGCGGCCTCTTCCTCTTCCTTGTTAAAACTCGCCAATCGCGCACGCACGACCATAGCGACAAAGGGAAAACAAAAAGTGATGTGCGCAATGGTAATAGCAGACAGGTTGAGCGGCCAAGGCAGGTCTGTGGGCCAGTCGACTTTGGCAAAGAAAATCAAAAACGCGACGCCCAGACAGATTTCAGGAACGATGATCGGCAAGGACATGGTACCTTCCACCAGCCCCTTGAAGGGAAAGCGGAAGCGCCAGAGCATGACCGCAGCCAACGCGCCAATGACCAGGCTGATAATCGTCGCGAAAAACGCAATGGTAAGCGAATTGACCATCGCTTCGACAAGGCTGTCGTTGTTCAGCGCCTTTTCATAATATTTGAGCGTAAAACCTTTCCACACGACATTGCGCTTGCTGTCATTAAAGCTGAAAATCATCAAGACAATGAGCGGCGCATAGAGGAACAGCATGGTAAGCCCAACCCAACTGCGCATCCAAAGCTTGCGGGTATATTCAAGCGGGGCGATGGCGGTGCGGTTGAACATCAGCGCGCCTCCTTCACTTTGTTCGACCGCATGGATTGCAGTGCAATCAAAATAAACATCGCGTAGATGAGCAGGAAGGACAAAGCCGCCCCAAAAGGCCAGTCATTGGCGCGCTTGAACTGACGCTCGATCACATTGGCGATCATCTGGCTATCGGTGCCACCCATCAGGTCAGGCGTCAGATAAGCGCCCAATGCCGGGATCAGCGTGATCATCACGCCCGCAACGATACCGGGAGCGGCGAGCGGCACCACGACCTGCATAAATGTTTTGAAATGGCCTGCGCCCAAATCAAGGCTGGCCTCAATCAGGCTTTTGTCCAGCCGGTCGAGCGCGGAATATAATGGCAAAACCATGAAGGGCAGATGGACGTAGACCAGCCCCAATACGACCGCGAAATTATTGTAGAGCAGCTGCACGGGCGTCCATGCATCAAGCGGTTGCATGCCCACCAAAGTGCGCAACCAGCTTGCGCCCTCCCACAGCCCGCCCAGTCCCTTGTTCATATAGCCGTTGGTGCCCATCAATGCCATCAGCGCATAAGTGCGGATCAACAAATTGGTCCAAAAGGGCAGCATGATGCCAAGCAGCAGCCAAGGCCGCCATTTCGGGGCTGCAAAGGTAATTGCCATCGCCACGGGAAAGCCAATGATAAGGCAAATCAATGTGGTAAGCGCTGCTACCGCAAGGCTTTTGAGGAAGATCGAAAGATACAACCATTCGGTCGCGCGTTTGTAATTGTCGAGCGTACCAGAAATATCAATGTCGGCTGGACCGACATTCTGCCCAAAGCTGTAAAGCCAAACGATGGTCATGGGCGCGATGAAGAACAGGGAAAGCCAGAACACCGGCACCGAGGCAACGGCAGCAAAGGGCTTCCTCTGGCTTTTCCAATCCTGCAACGGCCCTGACATCAGTTAAGCCGCCCGCACGCGGGTAAACGCCTCCTCATATTTCGGCTGCAGCTCTGGATTGAATTTGGCATATTCGCATTTCGCCAAAACCGCTGCGGGCGGAAAAATGACCTGATTATTTTTATAATCATCAGGCATCAGCGCTTTTGCCGCATCATTTGGCGTTGGATAGAGGATCGTTTCGGTAATCTTCTTGCCAGCTTCGGCATCCAGCAAATAGTTAATGAAAGCATGAGCATTTTTCGGATGCGGCGCACCCTTTGGAATGCACAGATTGTCGGAATTTAGCTGGCTGCCTTCCTTGGGAATAACAAAGCCAATATCCGGGTCTTCCGCCATAATTTGCGCAATATCGCCATTATACTCAAGCACCACATCGACCTCGCCCTTCAGCAACAGATCCTGTCCATTGTCCTCATGGAAGGATTTAATGTTCGGCTTTTGCTTGATCATCATCGCTTCAATCATTTTGATATCAGCGTCGGTCAGGCCGTTGACCGATTTGCCCATATACTTGCCGTAAAGCCGGAACATGTCGCCAGCTTCGGACAGCACCGCAATGCGGCCCTTATACTCGTCACTGTCAAACAGGACTTTCCAGCTATCCGGAACTGAATTTACCTTCGACTTGCGATATCCAATGCCAAGCGCTAGCCATGTGTACGGCATCGAATATTTGCGCGCCGGATCATATGGTACATCCTGATAATCAGGCGCGACATTCTTGAAATTGGGGATCTGCGCCTTGTCGAGTTCAAGCAGCATATCTGCTGCAGCCATACGCTCGACAAAGTCGTTGGACGGTACGATAACGTCATAGCCTGGGTTGCCAGCGCGCAGCTTGGCAAATAATTCATCATTGCTGGCGAACAAAGTCATGTTCACGTCAACGCCAGCTTTGTCCTTGTAATCTTCCAACGTGGTTTCACCAATATAGGTGTCCCAGTTGTAAAAGTTCAGCTTCGCTTCTTCGCCATTGGCAAGCTTTGCGGCTTCTTTCTCGCCGCATCCAGCAAGCGCACCAGTTAAAGAAAACCCGACAGCCGCAACGCCCATGCCCTTCAGCATCGCGCGCCGATTGCTGCCTGCGTGCAAAAATGTTTTGAAATCCATCATAGTTCTCCCGCTGAAACCATTGCCGTAATTTGGTTATGCTGGACTAATATCCCAGTTAAGAAAAGCCCCTTTTTTCCAAGCCTTGCGGCGCAACTTAATTACGATAGATCGCAATTACTTTGCACCGCACCATAACTATTTAGCGCGCGGCAATGCTTCTGCATCGACCGCCGCTTGAACAGCTTTGTAAAAGGCCTCCCGTTGCATACCGACCGTATTGGGGTCCGTTGCCTTTGGCCAATTGCTGTTAGACGCGATTACGAGGTTACGTTTGGGGTCAATGAAGATACCTTGCCCAAAAATACCTTGGGCTGCGTAACTGCCGTCGTCATAGGTCCACCATTGATAGCCATAGCCTTTACCCGGCATACCTATATCCGCTTGCTTGCTCGTTGCCGGCGCAATCCAGTTATCGGGCAAAATGCTTGCGCCATTGACCTTCGCTCCGCCGAGCATGAACATGCCAAAACGCGCATAATCGCGCGTTGATGCCTGAATGCAGCAGCCGCTAATCTCGTGCCCGGTCGCGCCCAATAGCCAGCTTGCGTCCTGCTCCATACCAAATGGTGCCCATATTTTTTCGGACAGATAGGCGGACAAAGTCTTCTTTGTGGCGGAACTGACCAACACGCCAATCAAATTGGTTTCGCCGGTTTTGTACACCCATTTTGTGCCAGCAGGCGCCTCACGCGGCAATTTGCGCATATAGCTGACGGTTACGTCCATGCCGTTTTCGGCCTTGTGCGCGTTGAATAAAGCAACGTCGGACTTGGGATCTTCATAATCCTCATTCCATTTGACGCCTGACGTCATCGTCAGCAATTGCGCGATGGTGACGTCGTCATAAGCAGATCCTTTAAGATCAGGGATATAGGCCGAAACCTTGTCATCGATGCTTTTGATATAGCCGTCCTTTATAGCCGCGCCGACCAAGGTAGATGTGAAAGATTTTGCGACTGAAAAGCTGGTCCATTTGCCCTCTGGACCAAAATCGAGACCATATTTTTCCATCCGCACTTTGCCATCATGAATGATGACCAACCCTGCGGTGCGTTGCGCCTTCATATAAGCGTCTACATCCGTTGCGATTGTCAGCGGCGTACCCTTCGGCAAAGAATATACCGTGTCGCCTTTGGGAATGACATTGGCTTTGGCAAGGATAGGGATCCGGTCCATCGTGCGAAACGCGGCGTCGCGTTGCTCTACGCTCCAGAACAGCACGTTAGCGTCCGTCGGCAAGCTGGAGAGGAGCGCTTTCATATCCTTGTCCGCGCTGACCCAGAAACCGCCCGCTGCTGATGCCATGACCAGCAAAACCCCAAATATCCATTTTTTCATCCTGCTCCCCCAATTTACCTTATGCCTTAAGTGACATGGGCATCAATGATGCCCCGCTGCTAAATCCAGCTTCGCAATACATCAGAAAATAGCGCCAAAGCGAAGCAATTTTATCATCGAACGGCGTTGTTAAATTTGATTGCTCAAACGACAGCAGTCATTGCGAAAGACCAATGCGCGCCTTATGTATATAACACACGCCCCTTAGGGGGCTGGATTTCTGGGCAATTTTCCAAGTGGAGGAACTCGTTAGATGCGTAAAACTTATTTGAAATTTCTTCTGGTGCCCGTTGCTGCAGCCTCGTTAGCCGGATGCGGTATCAACAGTGTTCCAACGGCTGAGGAAAATGCCAAGGCAAAGTGGGCTGATGTGCAAGCCGCGTTTCAACAGCGCGCTAACCTCATTCCCAACCTCGCCAATATCGTCAAAGGCGCAGCCGCGCAGGAAAACAAGACCCTGACAGAAGTGATACAGGCGCGTGCGCAGGCCACATCGCCCAATATCCAGGTCAACCCTGAAGACTTAAACGACCCAGCAAAGATGGCGGCGTTTCAGAGGGCACAAAATCAATTGTCGGGCAGCTTGTCGCGCTTGCTGGTTTCGGTCGAGCAATATCCGCAATTAAAAAGCCAGGAAGGCTATTTGAAATTGCAGGACCAGTTGGAAGGTCAGGAAAACCGGGTGCGCATTACGCTGCGCGATTATAATGAAGCCGTGCGTGAGTATAATACCACTATTCGCACATTCCCCGATATCATTGGCGCAAAGATCATCCACGGCGCAAAGCCGATGGTTCCGTATCAAGCCACAACACAAGGTGCCGAGACCGCACCAACGCTGGATATGGCACCCGCCACATAAAGCCCATTTGGGGAGTTGCACATGCATAAGGCCCTTGGCCTGCTGATTGCGCTGCTGCTGGTCTTTTCGGGCCAAGCAGCAGTTGCGCAGGATTTTCCGAAACTAACTGGTCGCGTGGTGGACCAAGCAGATCTGCTTGATCCGCAACAGGAAGCTGCGCTCACGGCCAAATTGGCCGGACTAGAAACCCGCACCCAGCGCCAATTGGTGGTGGCAACGCTGAACAGCCTCGAAGGCTATGAGATTTCCGATTATGGCTATCAACTTGGTCGGGAATGGGCATTGGGTCAGGATGGTAAGGGCGAGACCGAAAAGGACAATGGCGCAATCCTCATCATTGCCCCCAATGAACGCAAAATGCGGATTGAGGTGGGTTATGGCTTGGAACCCATTCTAACAGATGGCCTGTCCTCAACAATCATTCGCAACGACATCACGCCACGCTTTAGGGATGGCGATTTTGTTGGCGGCATCAATGCAGGCGTGGATCGTATTGTCACGCAACTCGAACTCCCCGCTGACGAGGCGGCGAAGATCGCAAGCGCGGCGCAGCAACCCCGTGACCGCGATGAAGGCGGTCCACTGGGCGCGATTATCTTTGTGCTCTTCCTCATCTTTTTCGTATTTCTGCCGATGATCCGTTCCATGAATGGTGGCGGGCGCAAACATCGGCGCAGCGGCATGGGTCCAGTCATCATCTGGGGCGGCGGCGGTGGCTTCGGTGGCGGTGGCTTTGGTGGCGGCGGTTTTGGTGGATTTGGTGGCGGAGGCGGCAGCTTCGGCGGCGGCGGTGCGTCGGGCGGTTGGTAGGATAAAGCGATATGACCATGTATAAAATCAGCCATATGACTGCCGCCGACCATGCCTTGGTGACAGCAGCGGTGGCCGACGCAGAGCAGCATACGAGCGGTGAAATCGTCACAATAGTGAACAACTTATCGGACCATTATGAAGATGTCCGCATAGCCTGGGCTAGCGCCGTTGCGTTCATAGCCTTGACGACTTACGCGACCTTTCCAGACTTTTACATCGGTCTGATTAATGACCTATTGGGTGGATGGGGCCATGAATATACGACGGGTGAATATGCTGCATTACTGTTGACCGCAGTTGCACTGAAATGGATCGGCACATGGTTGATCCTGAAATGGATGCCCTTGCGTCTGGCGCTCACACCCAAAGCCATAAAACTGGCACGCGTCCGTAGCCGAGCGATCAGTCTGTTCAAAGTCGGAACCGAGTCCAAGACCTTAGGCCGGACAGGTATTTTATTGTATCTGTCGATGAAAGAGCATCGTGCGGAAATCGTCGCGGACGAAGCCATCGCATCCAAGGTTGCGCCGGAGGTTTGGGGTGACGCAATGGTTGCCTTGCTCGACCAAGTGAAGGCTGGAAATCCCGGCGCTGGCGTTGCGGCAGCGGTAACGCAAATGGGCGTTGTTTTGGCCGAACATTTCCCCAAGGGCAGCGAAAATCCTAACGAGCTACCCGACAGGCTCATCGAGTTATGATGGAACCAGACGAGGTGGAAACCGTGATGTGGCAAGGGCGCTTCATCACGGCGAAGACGCGCGGAAAGTGGGAATATGTCAGCCGCGCACGCGGCATCAAGGCGGCGGTGATCCTTGCGATGGAGGATGATCATGTGCTGCTGGTCGAACAATATCGCGTTCCGCTTGGCGCGTATTGTATTGAGCTGCCTGCAGGCCTGATTGGCGACCATGAAGCGGGTGAAGACACATTAGTGTCCGCTGCCCGAGAGCTTGAGGAAGAAACCGGCTATCAAGCCGACCATCTGGAAATCGTGGGCGATTATTTCTCGTCACCCGGCATGGTCAGCGAAAGCTTCTCACTCGTCCGCGCCCGTGGTTTAACAAAAGTCAGCGAAGGCGGCGGCGTTGATGACGAAAATATCATCGTCCACCGCGTTGCCTTGGCAGACATGCCACATTTTGTTCAGGAAAAACGCGCCGAAGGTTGCGTTATAGACGTCAAGCTTCTGATGCTGCCCGGAATGATCGCTTAACGGAAATTATCCGCATAAGCCTGAAGCTTCAGCGTTTTAGGCGGCGTTGGAATAAAGGTCGCCGTTACCCCTTTTTTTTCCGCAAAAGCCCGCGCCGCCTCTAGGCTGGGGAAGGCCAATTGCACTTGCGATTGCGTATCGCCTGAACCCGCCCAGCCCATAAGCGGGTCCGCTTTACGGGGTTCTGCTGGCACATATTCCAACACCCATTCGCGGCGCCCACTACCTGACTGCATGGCATTTTTAGGGCGTTGAAAAATACGAGCGGACATATTGCGTTTCCTGACGGTTAATTCGGCATCGCCTTGCCCGAACAGCATCTGAGTCGTCAAGCGTTGCGGGGCGTATCGCGCACTTGTGTTTTTTTCGTCTTGAGGCTGGCGACGCTCTCCCACGGCGCGTCCGGCCAGTTATGTTTTGGGTAACGGCCGCGCATTTCTTTGGCGACATCACGCCAGCTTCCACGCCAAAATTCGGGCAGGTTGCGCGTGGTCTGGATAGGACGACCTGCTGGCGAGGTTAGGCTGAGAACGAGCGGTATGCGCTCAACGCCCACCAATGGGTGCGAATCAAGGCCAAACAAAGCTTGGACGCGCAATTCCACCGTTGGGCCGGCTTCGGCTGCATAATCAATATCATGTTCGGTTCCGGCGGGACTTTTGAAGGACGCAGGTGCAATTTGATCGATACGAGCCCGCACATCCCATCCCAGCAAATTGTCCAGCGCTTGGGCCAAACCCGATGGCGCAACGTCGCGCAAGCGGTTCACCTTCCCAAGCAAAGGCAAAAGCCATTGTTCTGCGCTTTGCGCCAAAGCATCGTCGCCGAGCGCGGCAATGCCGGCAAAGAGCGCACGTTCCCGAAGCGTGCGGGCTGAAACCGACCAAGGCAAAACATCGATCCCCATGTCTTGCACGGCGGCTAACAAAGCATTGGCAACGGCCTCTGGGTCAGGTTTTTCAACGCGTCCCTCGCTCAACACAATCGCACCAAGTCGTCGCTCGACCCGCGCCTCCACGCGGTCAGCATTTTTGTCGTAGGACAATATATCCTGACTGACTATGCGATGCGCAAATAGACCGATGACGTCCGGCTCGGTCAATGCCGCAGCCGACAATATCCGCGCCCCCGATGCCGCGCCTTGCACATCGGCAACCGCAAGCCACTCCTCACGCGCGAGCGGGGATGCCGCATCAAGCTGAAGCCCGCGCCCCATTGCGCTGATCCATTTCTCGCCCTTGAGGTCGCGACGTTTCGCAATACGTTCAGGAAATGCCGTGGCGATCAGACCGCCGACGCTCATAGGCGCCCGCGTGCCTTTCCCGTCACAAAGTCGCGCAATCCGTTGCGCTAGCTTGCGTGCGGCTTCTGCCTTTGGACTATGGTCGCGCGTGAAGCGATCAAAGCGTGCGTCAATGTCCTCACTTTGTCCGCCCAAGCCGCGCTCTTGCAGCAGAACCGCCATCATCGCTGCGTCCTCCGCTTGCCCATTATGGGCCGCGGTCGCGACCATATGCGCAAGGTTCGGCGGTAAAGGCAGGTTGGCAAGCGTCGTTCCGTGCGCCGTAATCCGTCCCTGCGCGTCCAATGCTTCCAACGACATCAACAACTTATGTGCTTGCTGAACCGCGGCGGCAGGCGGAGGATCAAGCCAACGGAGCTTCGCAGGGTCGTTCTCGCCCCAACGCGCGCAATCGAGCAATAGAGGCGCAAGATCGCTCTCAAGAATCTCGGGCGGGTCGAACGGCGGCAGGCCCCCGTTACCCGCTTCCTCCCACAATCGATAGGCTATCCCCGCCTGTTGCCGCGCAGCGCGCCCAGCGCGCTGCGTTGCGGCAGACAGGCTAGCGCGCTCTGTGACCAACCGCGTGACGCCAGCCGCTTGGTCAAAGCGCGCTCGCCGTGCAAGGCCACTGTCGACAACGACACGCACCCCGTCAATGGTTAGACTGGTCTCCGCAATGTTTGTGGCAAAAATGACCTTGCGGCGGCCTTGGGCATCAGGGCGGACCGCAAGCCGCTGTACCGCTGGGTCAATCTGTCCATGTAGCTTATGCACGACGATACCCGCGCCGCAATCGCCCAAAGCGTCATAGGCACGGTCAATCTCACGCACGCCGGGCAGGAATGCCAATATATCGCCCGGCTGCTCCGACAGCGCCTGACGCAATATGCGCACCATGTCCGTCTCAATCGGTAGCTCGGTCCTGCGGCCGACATAAAGATATTCCAAAGGCCATCTTTTACCTTCGCTTTCCAGTACAGGCGCGCTGTCCATCAATGTTGAGAAACGCGCCCCATCCAAAGTCGCCGACATTGCCAGCAAGCGCAGATCAGGGCGGAAGGCGGCTTGCGCCTCTAATGCCAGCGCAAGGCCGAAATCGCTATCGATGCTGCGTTCGTGGACTTCATCAAACAACACAGCCGATACGCCTGACAGCTCAGGATCATTGATAATCCGATTACGGAAAATGCCCTCTGTCATCACCAATATGCGGGTATCTGGGCCATGCTTGCTATCCAGCCGTGTCGCGTAACCAACGCGTCCGCCAACCGCTTCGTCCAAATTTTCGGCAATACGTTCCGCAGCCATGCGCGCGGCTAAGCGGCGCGGTGACAGCAACAGGATCTGACCATTACAATAAGGCTCATTCAGCAAGGCAGGCGCAACCATCGTGGTTTTGCCTGCGCCCGGTGGGGCAATAAGAACAGCATTAGGCGCCGCCCGTAAAGATGCCAGCAAATCGGGCATAACCGCCATGACGGGCAATGCTTCGGTCATGTTCAGCGCGGACGGCACCGCTGAGTCCGTCAATATGCGCGGGCTATTGCGAATTCCACTGCCTCAGTCAGCGCAGATTTGGCTTCGCCTGCTGGGAAATGCGCAATCGCATCAATCGCGCGCTGACCATAATGCCGTGCCCGATCCAAGGTATCGTCAATAGCACGATGCGCACGCAACAATGTGCAGGCATGCGCCAAATCGGCATCGCTCACCCGGTTGCCAAGCATCGCATTGCGCCAAAATTTCTGTTCTTCGGAATTGCCGCGGCAATGCGCGAGGATGACAGGCAGCGTAACCTTGCCATCACGGAAATCGTCGCCGCTGTCCTTGCCCATAATCGCGCCATCGGAGACATAGTCGATGGCATCATCCACCAGCTGAAACGCAATGCCAAGATTGCGGCCATATGCATCCAGCGCCATTTCCTGCGCATCACCGCTTTCGGCGACAACAGCGGATATCCGGCACGCGGCAGCAAATAATGCCGCCGTTTTCGAGCCAATGATATCGAGATATTTTTCTTCTGTTGTCGAAATCTGCCGCTGTGCGGTCAATTGGTTGACTTCGCCCTCTGCGATAACCGCCGATGCGTTGGACAGGATTTTAAGAACCTTAAGCGAACCATCCTCGACCATCAGCTCAAACGACCGACTGAACAGAAAATCGCCGACGAGCACAGCTGCTGGGTTCCCGAAGATCAGGTTCGCAGCGGTCTTGCCACGTCGCATATCACTGCCGTCGACAACATCATCATGCAGCAAGGTTGCGGTGTGAATAAACTCTACGGCGGCGGCCAGTTTATGGTGACGTTCGCCAGGATAATCCAGCAACCGCGCGCAGGCCAAAGTGAGCATCGGCCGCATCCGTTTGCCACCGCCAGCAATCAAATGACCAGCCAGTTCGGGAATAAGAGGAATTTCGGACTGCATACGATCCAGAATGACCGCATTGACCTTATTCATACCCGGCGCGACCAATTTTAAGATTGGATCGAGAGAGGGCGCTTGATGTCCGCCGATTTTGTGAATAGTTGCCGTCATAATTTGATCGCTGTGACGCGCGCAGCGTGGATAGGCAAGTGCAAATGGCGTATTTACCCTTGTCCGTTACGCTCAATATCGGCACAGATGGCATCAATGAACGACGCAGACACTCTCGCCCACTATCGCGACAGCATCGATAACATTGATGCTGCGCTGGTTTTCATGCTCGCCGAACGGTTCAAGATAACACAGGCGGTAGGCGAGTTTAAAGCGAAGTCATCACTGCCACCCGCAGACCCAGCACGCGAAGAACAGCAGATACAACGGCTTCGGCAATTAGCACGCGATGCCAAGCTTGACCCTGATTTCACAGAGAAATTCCTGCGCTTCATCATTGATGAAGTCATTCGCCACCATCAGCAAATCCGCGACGGCAATTAATCAGCCTTTGGCAGCCTCAGCCGCACCAAAAGTCCGCCAAGGTCATCGCTTTTTTCCAACGCGATAGCCCCGCCATAAATTTCGACAACGTCGCGGACGATCGCAAGGCCAAGACCTGTGCCGGGCTTGCCGGTATCCAACCGCGCACCGCGATCAAACAATCGCTCACGCTCGCCTTCAGGGATGCCATGTCCGTCATCCTCAATGACCATTTCCACAAAATCACCTGCATCCTCGACCGTCACAAACACACTGCCGCCGCCATATTTGGCGGCGTTTTCGATTAAGTTACCAAGCATTTCATCAAGATCCTGCCGCTCCACCCGTGCGGCAATTGTCTTATCTCCGGCCATATCGAGTCGGACATGTGCATAAAGGCGGCCCACCGCGCGTTCGACCGATTCCAAACTTCCCCAGACCACCGCACGGCTTTGGCTGTGGCCCAGGCGGCCAACGGCGCGGGCTCGCGCCAAATGGTGATCCACCTGACGTCGCATCGTTGTTGCTTCGCGGATAACAGTTTCCGATATATCGGGGGCTTTCGCGGTCGCGCTATTCATGATGACCGTTAACGGCGTCTTCAGCGCATGCGCGAGGTTGCCCGCATGACGGCGTGATTCCTCCGCCTGCTTCTCATTATGGTCGAGCAAGGCGTTCAGTTCATTGACCATCGGCATCACTTCATCCGGCAAGGCATCGGTCACTCGGCTTTCCTTACCGCTGCGCATCTGCGCAATCGCCTTGCGCACCGCGCGCAACGGCCATAGCCCATAAAATGTCTGTAACGCCGCCAAAATGATGAGACCAAGTGCCAAAAGAAGGAAGCTTGTTACCAATACCGACCGCAATTCCTGAATCTGCCCATCAAGGCTATTGCGGCTTTGCGCGACCATGAATGTCCAAGCAACATCGGAGTCCGGAAGTTTTATCGAGCGCTCTGCGATGCGCAGCGGCTCGTCAGGAAATTCATTACTGTTCCGAAAATGGACAGCCTGATCGTTGTGGTGAGCGGGCGGATTAAGCGCGCGGTCCCACAATGAGCGAGAGGGAAATGGCGTCGTGTCTTTGCCGGTAATCTGCCAGTAAAGCCCGCTGTTCGGTTCCAGAAAACGTTGATCGCCCAAAGGCCGGTTCATCCGGATTTCTCCATCAGGTCCGATTTCTGCCGAGGCAATCATCGCGGTCAGGACATATTCGAGCTGAGTATCAAAATTCTGTTCAACCGAATTGGTCAACACGCGGTCCAGCGCCGCCCCCCCTCCGATAAGCAAAATCGTAATCCAAGCCGCCGCCGTTAGGATCATCCGGCGGGTCAGCGATCCTGTGCTTTGAAATTGGCTGCGCCATGTTGGCTGCTTTGGTGAGGACATAATGGCGACTGGCAACCTCAGCTCACCGGTTCCTCGAGGCTGTAGCCAAGACCCCTAATCGTCGAAATCACGTCCTGCCCCAGTTTCTTGCGGATACGGGTCACGAAAACTTCAATGGTGTTGGAATCGCGGTCGAAATCCTGATCATAAATATGTTCGATCAGTTCCGTCCGCGAGACAACCTTGCCTTTGTGGTGCATCAGGTACGACAGCAGCTTATATTCTTGCGCAGTCAGCTTTACAGGTTGACCATCAAGCGTCACACGGCCCGAACGCGTGTCCAGCCGAACATCGCCAACAGTCAACTCGCTCGATGCATTGCCCGACGCGCGGCGGATTAGCGCGCGCAACCGCGCAATCAATTCTTCGGTCTGGAACGGTTTGGCGAGATAGTCATCGGCACCCGCATCAAGGCCAGCAACCTTGTCCGACCAGCTATCTCGCGCCGTCAGCACCAACACAGGAAATTTCCGGCCTTCTTTGCGCCAGCGATCAAGAACGGTTAGCCCGTCAATTTCAGGCAAACCCAGATCAAGAATGACGGCGTCATAATTTTCGTTGGAGCCCATATAATGGCCATCCTCACCGTCAACCGAGAGGTCAACAGCGTAGCCAGCACCTTCCAGCGTTGACTTGAGCTGCTTGCCCAAATTGGGTTCGTCTTCCACGATCAAAATGCGCATGCCGTTCCCTTATATTGTCAATAATTGTATCGCGATGTGGCTAGCAGATTTGTGTGCCGCCACAAAATCCTATCCGCGTTGCCGCAGCACACTTCCCGTCCGTCCATCCACATCGACGAAGATGACGCGGTCACGGTCAATAAATTTTAGCCGATATACTTGGGCGGTTGGGTCGTATTCTGGACCCAGATATTGCATCCCGCGCATTCGCGGAACAATGTTTGCTTCAATCTCGCGCAAGGATTTGACCTTGCCCGATCTCATATCCTGTCGCGCCTCATTCTGTTCCCCCCG
Organism: Sphingomonadales bacterium; assembly: GCA_027488785.1. Classification (GTDB taxonomy): domain Bacteria; phylum Pseudomonadota; class Alphaproteobacteria; order Sphingomonadales; family Sphingomonadaceae; genus Sphingorhabdus_B. The sequence goes on from JAIYAY010000011.1 coordinate 43,205, forward strand.
GCGCGGATCGGCCGTAACGGGGCTAAGCAAAGCGATGCTTGCAAGCATAGAGATACAGACAGGACGGTTGATCATCATCGCCCCCTAAGCGTGCAGCATTGAACGCACAATGAATGGCGCGCTGAGGTTGCGCGTCGGGTGACATGGAAAATCCATTATTTAACCATTTCAAAGGTGAACGACATGCTTGCCCGGATACTTAATTCGCCCGGCGAGATGGGGGTGGCATTTTCCGCCGCATCCATTGAGACGCGCGCCATTTTCATCATCGCAAAACCCTGCTCTTGGTCATTTTCTTCGACGCGCAACACGCGGACATTATTATACCCAGCTTTGCGCGCCAAATTGCGGGCCCGGGTCATCGCTGTGGCCCACACCTTGTCACGGGCAGCCTCCCGAAAAGGACTGTCATCCTCAATGCTAAATATTGGTCCATTGAAACTGGTTGCACCATCAAGAGCGAGCGCATCCAGAAACACGCTGAGCTTCGTGAGGTCGCGCAATGTCGCATTGACCATGTTCGATGCCTCATAGCCCTTAAAAACCTGTTTACCGCCGCGTTCATCATACTGCTGGTTTAAGTTGATTTGCGTGGTTTGGATATCGCGATCCGCGATGCCGAGCGTTTTCAGCCGCGCGACAACCGACGCCATTTGCACATTATTGGCGCGAACCGCCGCGCTTGCCGTTGGTGCCATTGTTTGAACGCCGGTCGAAAATGTGGCAATGTCCGGAAGTGTTTCAACCGTTTCAGATATTGTCATATCAATCACGGGGTTGGTTGGGTTAATATTCACCATAGTGATATTCGCGCCACGCGCCATCGCGCCACTGGCCATCATCCCGCCTGTCACAAGCATCGCTGCAAAAATCAATTTACGCATGTCAAACTCCCGTTTTATGCCAAGCGCTTAGATTGCTGTTTGGCGTGCCCAATCAATATAGGCACGGCGAAGCTGAACGGTTGCAGAACCGGGTTGGCCATTGCCGATTATATGTCCATTAATCTGCACCACTGGCATCACAAAGCCTGAGGCGGACGACACAAAGGCTTCGGAAGCTTGCTCTGCCTCGCGAATGGAAAAGGGTCGTTCTTCTATACGTTGCGCGACAAGCGGAAGCACGGATGCGCGGGTAATGCCGTGTAAAATTTCGCGGTTAAGTGGGTGCGTGACCAGAACCCCATCATGCGTGATGATATGTGCATTTTGCGCGCTGCCTTCGGTGATCCAGCCATTGCGTTCCATCCACGCATCATCGGCACCGCGTGCAATCGCCTCGTTTTTCATCATGGAGGCATATAGCAACTGCGTCGTTTTGATATCTGCCCTGCCCCAACGCAAATCCGGCATCGTAATCACCCGGCTTCCGCGCTGTGCCAATGGGTTATCCGCGAGTGCGCGGGATTGGGTGAAGGCAAGGACTGTGGGCGGCGTGTCGGCGGAAGGAAATACAAAGTCGCGGTCTTCGGGTACCCCGCGTGTAACCTGCCAATAGATCATGCCTTCTTCGAGGTTATTGCGCGCAACAAGTTCGCGGCAAATTGCAAGCCATCCATCCGCGTCTGGCGCGCCGTTTATGCCGATTTCATCAAGTGAACGCGCAAGGCGTTGCACATGGCCACCGAAATCGACGAGCTTGCCGTCCAATACGGACACGACCTCGTAAACAGCGTCGGAGAACAGAAAGCCTCGGTCGAATACCGACACTTTGCCTTCCGTTTCAGGGGTATAATTTCCATTCAGATATATTGTGCGCATAAAAGGGCTTTGCTTGAAGCTTCACTCGGCGTCAACATCCGCATTGTCATGCCCGGAAAAGCATGAATGACAAAAGACGGCGGATCGACAATCTGGCTTGCCCCTGCCCTTGCTACCCCCTATCCGCCAGCCCATATGTCGCAACCTCCAATCTTCGCTTTCGAAAATCTCGCGCTCCAGCAAGGTGGCGGCTGGCTGTTTCAAGATATTGATTTATTCATCGGCGCGCGCGATCGTTTGGCGCTGATCGGCCGCAATGGAGCTGGCAAAACGACCTTGATGAAGCTGGTGGCGGGGACCGTCGAAGCGGACAAGGGCAACCGTGTCGTCGTGCCTGGCACCAACATCGTGATGCTCGAACAAGACCCTGATGTCAGCGCTTTTGACCGGCTTGTCGATTTTGCCATTCATGGTGCAAAAGGTCCGCCCGAATATGCGGTGCGGGCGATTGCTGACCAATTGGGCATTAATCTGGACCGTGAAGCAAAAACCGCAAGCGGTGGCGAAAAACGCCGCGCCGCCATCTGCCGCGCGCTGGCAAGTGAGCCTGACCTGTTGCTGCTGGACGAACCAACCAACCATCTGGACCTTGCCGCGATTGAATGGCTAGAGGAATGGCTGACGCGCTATCGCGGGGCATTCATGGTAATCAGCCATGACCGGACGTTTTTGACGCGGCTAACGCGGCAGACATTCTGGCTGGATCGCGGATTGCTCCGTCGCAATGAAATCGGCTTTGGCGGTTATGACGCATGGACCGAGCGCATCTTTGCTGAGGATGCGCGCAATGCAGACCGCTTAGATGCGAAGTTAAAGATTGAGGCGCATTGGCTGGAACGCGGCGTCACCGCTCGGCGCAAGCGTAACCAGGGCCGGTTGGCCAAGCTCTGGGAAATGCGCGCAGCGCGGGCCGCGATGATTGGCCCGCAAGGGACGGCCAAGCTCGCAGCTGCCAGCGACGACAGCAAAACCAAAACGGTGATCAGCGCACAGAATGTCGGCAAAAGCTTTGGCGACCGGACGATCATCAAGGATTTCACGCTGCGCATTCAGCGCGGCGACCGTATTGGCATTGTCGGCGCAAATGGCACGGGCAAAACAACGCTTATCCGCATGCTGACGGGCGAGACCGAACCCGACACGGGCAGCATCACCTTGTCACCGACGCTGACGGGCATTGTTATTGACCAGCAACGCAAATTGCTGACGCCCGAAAAACGCGTGCGTGATGTGTTGGCCGAGGGCAGCGACTGGATCGATGTGCGCGGCGTACGCAAACATGTGCAGGGTTATCTGAAGGAATTCCTATTCGATCCCGCGTTGATTGAGGCGCGGATCGGTTCCTTATCTGGCGGCGAGCAATCACGTATTTTGCTCGCCCGGGAATTTGCCCGCGAAGCCAATTTATTGGTGCTCGACGAACCGACCAACGATCTTGATCTGGAAACATTGGATCTGCTGCAAGAAGTTATCGCCGATTATGATGGCACGGTTTTGATCGTTAGCCACGACCGTGATTTTCTCGACCGGACAGTCAATTTGACGTTAGGCTTGGATGGTTCAGGCCATGTCGATATCATCGCTGGTGGATATGCTGATTGGGAAGAAAAACGCGACAAGCGGGACAAGCCAGCCGTCAAGAAGGCCGAAAAAACCGTTTCGACAGAGCCCGCCTCGGCGGCCCCATCAATGCCCAAAAAGGTCAAGCTAAGCTACAAAGACCAGCGGGACTATGATCTCCTGCCCAAGCGCATCGCAGACATCGATGCTGAGATTGCGGCCGCAGAAAAGGAAATGAGCGACCCAGCTTTATACACACAAAAGCCTGCACGCTTTGCCGAACTGACCACCAAGACCGAAAGCCTGCGTGCCGAAAAGGATGTCGCCGAAGAACGCTGGTTAGAATTGGCGATGATGGTCGAAGAGTCCACATCCTAGGGTCCTGACCCTAGCCGGGGATACGGTAGAAAGCGGCAAGCCGATCCAGCGCAATTTTGAGCACAATCTTGCCTGACCGCACGGGCCACGACATCTCGCGCTCCGCAGCGGGCACGCTTTCCCCAACGCAAATGACGCGCCATGCAATATCCGATAAATCGGGCCCAAGCGCGATCAACGCTCTGTCAAAGCGGTGCTTGGCCTGTATCATTCGTTCCGTGCGGTTCAGCCCCGATGGCGCACCGCGTTTGTGACGACTGCGCGGAATATTTTCCCACGACATGGTGACATGAGACCCGAGAGCAGCGGATTCATAATCCCCGCGCAATGTCTCGCCTGCCAACATATGTCGATTCGACAAATGGCCGCGCGCGTGCAGCCAGGACAAGGGCGATTCCGATAGGTTAATCGTGACGGTGCGCCCGGTTGCATGGCTTTCTATCAACGGACGGTCAACTAGCATGCGTGGATCGTGAAATTTTCGGCTCGTGTAGGATTTGGCGGGCATCGATAATCTCCTTTGACTGTTCGAATCACCCTTGCCATGTGGTAAATATTGTAGGAAAGAAAAAACCTATTTGGTAATGGAGCGCTTCATGCAAAGTCGAATTCGTGATGTTCGAAGGGCCAAGGGCCTAACACTTGCCGATGTGGCCGAACGCTGCAATCCACCAACAACGGCACAAACCATCGGCCGCCTCGAAACCGGTATGCGCGTGTTGTCGCTCATCTGGATTAACCGCATTGCGGATGCTCTGGGCGTGGATTCGAGTGATCTCGTTGCCCTGCCTGACCAACAATTTCTGTCCGTCGCGGCTGTGCTGCAGGAGGATGGAACCCATGCGCCGACAAAGGAGGAGCGTATCATGGTTCCCAATATCGGCGGCAGCATGATTGGGCTTCGGATTGCGGCGGCAATAGGGGAGTATCGGCGCGGTGATGAATTATGGCTTGAGCAGCTTCAACCCAAGGATTTTACCTCTGCGCTGAATTTGGACGTGCTTGTGCCGAGACCCGGCGGACGGTTCATCTTTGGCCGCTTGCTTGGCCGGGATGCAGGCAAGCTACACCTTCTGCCGTTGGAGGCTGGCGCACGTCAGCAGGTCGTGACCGACCCAGCCTGGATTGCCAAAGCCGTCCGGCTCGTCCGCAAATTGTAACCGTTAAGGCTGCGCGCCGAAGTCTGCGCCTATCCGTTCCGCCTTCGACCCCGTGCCTTCGTCGGTCGGGACGAAGCTATGTGATCCAACCTTAAGCCAAATTAGGATCGGTGCCGCTTGATAGATGGACGAGTAGGTCCCGACAACAATACCAAATGCCATTGCCATGCTGAAACCAAAGATGACGTCTGGTCCAAACAGTACCAGCACAATCAGCGGCAGCGAAATCGATACGCTGGTCATAACTGTGCGTGACAAGGTTTCATTGACTGAAAGGTTCAGAAGCGAGGCCATTTCCATCTTACGGAACTTCATCAGATTTTCGCGGATTCGGTCGTAAATCACGACGGTGTCGTTCAAGGAATAGCCGATGATGGTCAGCAAAGCCGCAATGATGTTCAAGTCAAACTCCCACCCGGTAAGCGAGAATAGCCCGAAGGTAAGCGTGACGTCGTGGACCAGCGACCAGATTGCGCCGACACCAAACTGCCATTCAAAACGGAACCAAATATAGATCGAAACCCCTGCCATTGCGGCCAGAAGTGCCAATATCCCCTTGCTGAACAATTCCTCGGAAACTTTGCCGGACACGGAGTCCACGCCGTCAATCCGAACGTCCGGGTGATCGGCCTTCAAACTGTTGGTGATTTTCACCGCCATGGCATTGGCCAGTTCAGGGTTTTTGTCCGCGCCTTCTGGCAATTTCATGCGGATCGAAACCTGATTTTCGGCACCAAAACGCTGAATTGTTGGATCGCCATAACCAAGGCTGCCAACGGTCTCGCGCAGTTCGGCCACAGGCGCCGTGGCACTTTGCGTGAACGTTGCGCGGATCATCTGGCCGCCGATAAAATCGACGCCGAAATTGAGGCCCTTGGTTGCGACCAAGCCCACCGATGCTGCCATCAGAACCAAGCTGATCGCAAAGGCCCATACGCGCCATTTGAGAAAATCGATGTTGGTGTCATCACGAACGAGTTTGAGCAGTTTCATGGCAATATCCTCAAATCGTCAATTCAGTGGGACGCGTGCGCTTCACCCAGAGCGACACCCACATGCGGGTAATCGTCACGGCGGTAAACACGGATGTAACAATGCCGATCATCAACACCACGGCAAAGCCGCGAATAGGCCCCGACCCGAAAATGAACAGCAAAACCGCAGCGATTACGTTTGTACTGTTTGCGTCGAAAATCGCACGGCTCGCTTCTTTGTACCCAAACTCGATCGCCTGAACCACACGGCGGCCCCGTTTCAGTTCTTCGCGAATACGTTCGTTAATCAGCACGTTCGCGTCAACCGCCGCACCAATCGTCAGGACAAAGCCCGCAATCCCCGGCAAAGTCAGGGTGGCGTTCGCAACGCCCATGACGCCCAAGATCATCAAAATGTTGATGATCAACGCAACATTAGCATACATGCCGAAACGGCCGTAAACGAGGAACATGAGCACCAGAATTGCGGTTGTACCGATGACCGCAGCTAATACACCGCGACGGATGGAGTCCGCGCCAAGGTCGGGACCGACCGAACGCTCCTCAACGATAGTCAAATCCACTGGCAACGCACCGGAGCGCAATGAGATTGATAAGGCATTGGCGCTCTCAGTCGTGAAGCTGCCGGAAATTTGGGATACCCCGCCAAAAATCGGTTCCCGAATTTGCGGCGCGGATATGACTTGGCCGTCGAGCACAATCGCGAACAATTTGTTCACATTTTGCTGTGTCATGCGGGCAAATTTTTGTCCGCCCTCGGAATCAAACTGGATGGTCACTGCAGGCTCATTGGTCTGCGGATCAAATGTTGGATCAGCCTTGACCAATTTGTCGCCCGATATTCCGCCCAAGCGACGCACCGCGATATACGGCAATCCCGTTGGATTGTCCGGATAGGGCAGAACTTGGCTACCAACGCGGGCCTTGCCCTGCGCGGTTTGATCGGGGTCAGCTTGTTCATCGACCAGCTTAAATTCTAGCTTCGCCGTCTTACCAATCAATGCCTTCAACGCTTCTGGATCCTCCAACCCGGGAACCTGAACGACAATGCGGGTATCACCCTGGCGAATGATCGTCGGCTCCAAGGTGCCAAGCGCGTTAATCCGCCGGTCAATGACGTCCTTGGCCGTATCCATTGCTTGGTCCAGCGCAGTTTCATTGCCAGAGCTTGCTGGTGACAAAACAATGCGGTTGCCATTGTTCACACCGAGATTCCAATCCCGCGTGCCCATATTATTGCTGATGAGCGGCAAGATCACTTCACGCGCAGCGTCCACCTTGGACATGTCGGTGACGTTAAAACTCAATTCGCCTTCGCTGCGCGATACATCCGCAATTGCAATTTGCGGATTGGCACGGCGCAGTGCTGTGCGGACGCTGTCCTCCAGAGCCTCAAGCCGTGCCTCTGCAAGTTGCGACGTGTCCGCCTCAAGCAAGATGTGACTACCACCGGCGAGGTCGAGACCAAGGTTGATTGTCGGGGTCGGCACAAATTGTGCAAGCTGTGCGCGCATTGCCGTCGGCAGCAGGCTAGGTATAGCAAATGCCACTCCGACGATTATCAGGACGTTGAGCATCCATACGCGCCAACGGGGAAAATCAAGCATAGATTGGTTCCGAACGAACTATGAAGGCAATATCTGGGGTCAGCGGCAAAGCCGTTCAACCCCGACGGTTAATCATTCGCGGCTTTCGCATTGCGTGGCTGAACGTTGGCAATGGTCGATTTAACCGCCTTTACCCGCACATTTGGCGCAATTTCAACCTCAACATATTCGTCGGCTACCTTTGTCACTTTACCCATCAGGCCGCCAGCAGTTACGACTTCGTCATTCTTCTGAACAGCGGCGATTTTAGCTTCATGTGCCTTCGCGCGCTTTTGCTGCGGACGGATGAGGAAGAAGTAGAATACTACAAAGATGAGCAGAAGCGGGAACAGCTGCACGAAAAATGCAGAACCACCAGCACCGCCAGCGGCAGCAGTTAAGATAACAGTGTCCATGAGAAACCTCGCACTAATAAAATCAAGCGCCCACTTCAGCGCTATCTGGAAACAATCGGGTGCGATTATCACCTGCACCCTGCCGACGCAACGTCAAAGCTTTGACAGCGTGCTTGCTTTTCCAAAACCACCGCCATATAGGCGCGCATCCATTGGTCTCGGCGAGGTCATTGGCGGTCGGGACGTAGCGCAGCCTGGTAGCGCATCACACTGGGGGTGTGGGGGTCGCAGGTTCGAATCCTGTCGTCCCGACCAATAATTCACTATAAAATTTCAACGCAAATAACGCGCAAGCGCGCACTGGCCGTGCATTTGGAAGATTTTACTTTCCTACAAATAACCTATTTGGTTATTATTTGTTCGAAAGTGAGGGTACGCCGATGCGTGACAATATTGACGGACTGATTGACGACCTGATTGCGCGCGAGGGCGGCTTTGTCGATCATCCTGCCGACAAAGGCGGACCAACGCGCTGGGGCATTAGCCAGGCAGTCGCCCGTCGGCATGGCTATATGGGGCAGATGGAAAATCTGCCGCGCAGCGTTGCTGCGTTGATTTACCAAAAGCAATATTGGCGCGCACCTTCATTCGATCAAGTGGCGCAGATTGCGCCAATATTGGCAGCAGAGCTATTTGACACGGGCGTCAATATGGGCGCCGGCACAGCAATCGGATTTTTGCAACGCGCGTTGAATGCGCTGAACCGCAATGGCGCGGATTATCCAGACATTGCCGTAGACCGCACAATCGGCCCCGATAGCTTGCGCGCGCTGGAGGCATTTTTGGCCAAGCGCGGGCCACTGGCGGAGGGCGTTCTAACGAAAGCAATCGATGCCTTGCAAGGGGCGCATTATGTCCGCTTGGCCGAAGCACGCCCTGCGCAAGAGGCGTTTCTCTATGGCTGGATTAAAAGCCGTATTGGTTAATTATTAAAAGGAGTAAGCCATGTCACTCATTGAAGGTATCATCGGCCCGATTGCGAAACTGATCGACAAAATCATTCCCGATCCGAAAGCCCGCGATGCGGCAAAGCTCGAACTGATCAAGCTGCAAGGCAGTCAAGAGATGGATGCATTGCGCACCCAATTGTCTGCCGTGTTGGCTGAAGCGCAATCCGCCGATCCATGGACAAGCCGCGCACGGCCAAGTTTCCTCTATGTAATCTATACCATGTTGTTGTGGGCGATCCCGATGGGGTTGATTGCCGCCGTTCAGCCTGAGGCAGCAGCCAATATCGCGCGCGGCATGAACGCCTATCTCAATGGCCTGCCTGAGCCCTTATATGCGTTGTTTGGCACTGGCTATCTCGGTTACACCGTCGCCCGCCAATGGGGTATTTCACGCGGGCTGGAAAAATAGTTGTCTAATGCCAACAACATCCGTTACCCTTAAACTCCCGTGAGGGATTTTAGGGACTTAGGAGAACCAAGATGAAGAAATTAGTCGCAACTGTTGCTGCTCTTGCATTTGCAGCATCGCTTACCGCATGTGGCGAAGCTGGTGAAAAGGCTGCCGAAGAAACCGCTGAAGCCGCCGACGCCACGGGCGAAGCTATGGAAGCTGGTGCCGAGAACGCCATGACTGCGGCCGAAGGCGCAGCCGATGCAACCGCAGAGGCCGCGGATGACGCAACCGCCGAAGCTGGCGCCGAAGCTGGCGCCGCCGTTGAAGAGGCTGGCAAGGATATGCAGAAAGCTGCCGAATAATCGGTTTTGTATCCACATAAAATCTAAGCCCGCCTTGCTCCGCGCAACGGCGGGCTTATTCATGTCCGGGCAAGGGTCCTTGCCGTCATGTCGTCTGGAACGGCCCGTGACAAAAATAGCTGAGGCAATGCGGAAAAGCACCGCTGTGACCAAACAATCCATAAAAAAGGCGAGGCTGCGAACCCCGCCTTTCCTCTTATATATTTAGAAAACCGCACCGCAGCGGGTTTCAGCTTTACTCCGCCGGTGACGGCACCGCTTCTTTTGGCAGATTGACCGTATCACCCGGATACAAACGCGTGGGGTCAGCCAATTGCGGATTTGCGGCAATCATGGCTTCAACCGAAACCCCCCTTCTTATCGCAATACGGGACAGGCTATCACCCCTGACAACAATGATCTGCTCCGGCGCCTTCTCAGATTCTAACGGCGCCTTTGTGGCTACATCTGCTGCTGGTCCGGGTAAGGCGGTTGCTGGGGAAACGGCTGCAGTCGGGGCAGCATTCGGCGATGGGGCTACACTACCCGAACCGAGCGAAAGTACGGCCGCCGCAAGTCCTGCGAGTGCGCCGACAACAGCAAAAGCGAGCGCCAGTCGTCCAAACACTGGGAACACCCCATTTTGGGCAACCGACAGATCCTTACGCAACGAGTCGATTTGGTCAACAAACCGGCCGCCCTTGTCATCAATAGCAGATGCCAGACGCCCTTCTGCTTCGGATACTAGTTTCAGCTGCTCTGAGTTGCGCTCTGCCTGCGCACCTACGGAATTTAAGGTGTCTACCAGCTGATGATTAATGTGGGTCGCCACATTGGAAAGCTGCTCCAAGCGCTTTGAAAAGCCTTGCTCCCAATGAATGAACAGGTCGCGCATCGCCTTATGTTCTTGGCTAATCATTGCATGAAGTTCCGCCGATTGTTCGGGGGAGAACGCACCGCTTGGCGCTGCATTGACCGCGACAGCAGGCCAAGTCACCACCGAAGCAGCACCCGCTGGGTAGAGTTCTTCATTCACAAATTCACGCACATCGCGGAACAGGCGTTCCCCGGCCGATTTGACGCTGCTGACCGTAAGGCCAATGACCAGCGACCCCAAAAGGCCATAAAGTGACGCGACGAATGCCGTGCCCATGCCCTGCATTGGGCCTTGCAGCTTCACGATCATGGTCGAGAACATGGCGCCGGAATCGGTACCTGAACCGCCGCCGAGCGCCGCAAATACGCCTGACAATTCATCCAGCGTTTGCAGCAGACCAATAAATGTCCCGACGAGACCAAGCCCAACAAGACTGCCCGAAAGCAGATTGGGCAAGGACAAACCCGCAAACATTTGCGTTTCCACCACATTCATCTCGTCTTCCATTGCAGGTTGACGAATGGCGAGCGGTAGTCCGCGTGTTTGCATATAGACGCGGTAGAAATAGGCCATGCTGCCGGATCGCGCACGTTGCGAAATCATCTGGTCCTGAACTTCATGGGAGCTGGATTTCAGTAAATCAAACCAAGATTGTTCTTTAAGGAAATCGTGCAATAAAATGGCCAGCAAGACCGCAGCAACGGCGGCCACAGCGAAAATTGCATAAACCAGCTCCGGATGCGGCGTCGATGCGATTGACGTCGCCACAGCGTCTTTAAAAGTGGTCGCACCAGCGATGATAACAACGCCCAAAAGACCAAATGCTTGCACCCAGCGAAGCGCCATTTTGGTGCGGGAACCGACAAAGCCGCCAATCGCTGACGCCTCGTCCATCGGTAGTTTTGATGTATATGTTTCTGCCATGATGTTTTCCTAACCTTACCCTGACGTTTTTTACTTCCCGACCAAAAGATCAGGGTTCTGTGACTATAAATAGACGCATTCCACCTGATGCGGTGCCTGCCCCTTCATAAACGCGGACTTCCATTGACGATGCTGGAACCCCGACGGTGATGAGTTGATTGCGCAGCGTCGTTAGCGCGAGATACGCATTGCGCCGCATATTGGGGTCAGCCCGCGGAATGGAGGTCCAAAGCTTTACCTTTTTGCTATCCGAACGGATATTCTCTCTCAGCGCCGCCGTGACCGAGGCGCGGTTAAATGCACCCACGGGGTCTGCACCGGTTTCGGCATCAAGCGTTAAGATGACCTGACCCGATGATGTTGCCCGACGGGTCACAGTGACCGACTGGGCCGACTTGCGGACAAAAGCATCCGCAACAACGATATTGGTCGCATCTGGTCCGGCCTGCCCACCGGGGCGTAAGGATTGCCCAGCACCCGCTGCATTGGCTGGATCAATTCCCCTGCCCGGAAGCGCAGGCTGTCCTGCGGGCGCGATGCCAGCGTTCGTGCGGGCGCTGCCATCGGGCGTGCCCGAAGCACCAAGCGGACCAGACATAACAGGCGTTGGCGGGACCCTGCGAATGGCGGGCTCACCGACATCGTCGGGTGCACGCAGCAAAGGCGAAGGCGGCGCGTCCGGCTGCGGCCAGCCAAGCGATGCGTCCGGTGGCGAAACGGCCGGCATGGGCATATCCGTGTCGCCGTCCTTGCCCTTTTTGTTTTGCTGGCTGAAAACGGCCAGAGTGATGCCGAACAAGGCAACCATGAACAGCAAGTTCAAGACCACATTGGTCATGGCATCGACATAGCCTGGCCAAAAATTGGCGGCCCCGCTGAAAGCTTTTTTACGACGCTTCATGGCTGACCATCCGATCCCAGAGAAGATCCGGCGTTGCCCGCAACAATTGGCGCAATCACAACTGCCCCATCTGCATCTGTGGCGGATGGCCCGGAATTTTCCATGCGCATTTCAATTGCGTTTCCGGGCACACCCAAATTCATAAGGACGGCGCGCACACCCATAATCCGCACATAGGTTGCGCGACTTTGGCGCGGATCAGATAAGTCACCCGCCGACACGAGAAGCCAGCGTCGCACACCTAAGGCGCTGCGCTCGGCTATGGCGTTACCAATGACGTTCGTGGTGGAGGGAGGCGTCACGGTTGCGTCCCCTACAAAAGTAACGCGGATGAGACGCAACGCATCATCCGGTATCGGTTGCGCTGGCGGCAAGGCCAAGCGCTGCGGCACCGGAACAGTTGCCAAGGCAGGCAAAGCAGGGGCGACATCCAATGGGCCACCAGGCCCGACGGGACGGAGGCTGCCGTCCGGTCCACCCTTAGAGACAGCCCCCAAAGCGAAAATGGAGATACCAAGCGCCATCGCCATAATCAGCATGCCTTGCACAAGGCCGGCTGTTGCAGCGACATAGCCGGGCCAAAACCCGGGATCATCATCGTCATGACCACCCGCCATAACATTTCCTTCAATGCGCTTGTGGCCTGATAAAGTTTGGCCATTAAGCTATAGTTAAACAGAAAAACGGACCTGCCCGTATCGCAACGGGCAGGTCGATATGCTTATGCCGCGAGTACCGCGTGCTCCGCCCACGCAAATGCCGGAGCGACGAAGCCTGAAGGCGGCGGGGTAGCGCCCACAACGGTCACGCCATTCTGCACCCACAATGTTGCCGCACCGCTTGTGAAGATATTGTAAGTGACGCCTTTATCGGTCACGCTGCTGCCGGAAACAAATCCAGTGACATTCACTATGTCACCATCATCGCCAAACACCCTCAGAAGATCGCTGGTGGACGAAAGATCCAGCAACGACTGCTGCGTAATGGTCAGCGTGTTGTTCAACGAACCGGCAACAAGATCGATTTGTTCAATGTCCTTAATCGCCCCAGGTACAAGGGTGGAGAGATTAAGGCCAAAGCCCGTTGCCCCGGCAAGGCGCAACGTATCCGTGCCCGTGCCGCCATCGACACGGATAAAGCTGGCATCGCTAACGATCAGCGTGTCATTACCGCCAAAGCCGCGCAGCCGGTCTTCACCGCCCAAACCGGTAATAACATCTGCCAGACCACCACCGCTCAACACATTAGCGCCGGTTGAGCCGCTGAGGGACATGCCACCCCGGCCAGGGGTTCCGTATACAAAAAGCCCCTCACCAGCATTGGTCCGGCCAGATGGATCGGAATATGTTAAATTCAGGTAAAGATCATCAATACCATCATTGTTCAGATCGCCGGGGGCAATAATACTGCTATCACCTTCTCCAATTCCAGGAGTAGCTCCAAGATTGTCACCGGCGTTTTTGCCAACGATGGAAAAGCCATCCTCTGGGCCAAAATTGTTGAGATCAAGAATGGATTGTGTTCCCACGATCTGGCCCCATCCATCACCATTATTCTTGCCATAAATGATGTAGGATCGGCCAACATCCACGGCTGTGCCCTTATTTAAATAGGGCGCATTGACAATGATGTCGGCTAAACCATCCCCATTCACATCACCTGCGGCCCCCACGGATTCACCAAGGCGGCCTTTCAGCCCCAATGTGTCGGACACGCCTTGGATAATGAAGCCTTGGTTCGAGCGCATATCGGTAATGCTCAACACCTGACGCAAGCCGATAAGATCCCCTTGCCCACTTCTGGATCCGAAAATGACAAAAGCCTTCCCAACCTGGGCAACACCGTTAACCGTTGACACAGGCGCAGCAACGATAAAGTCGTCAATGCCATCACCATTCACATCGCCCAGCCCTTCGACCGACCGGCCAAGTTCGCCATCTTGCGCCTCGCCCATTATCATGAACCCATCGGACGCTTGCAAATTCGCAAGGTCCAGGACTTTGCGGCCGGGCATGCCAGGGTCATCACTCAGACTTGACCAAGTCTGTCCTTCTTTTTTGCCATAGACGACATACGCCGCCCCGGCAGCGCCGAAGAAGGGTGAGCCTGGCCGATCAGAATAACGTGAACCAATCAACAAATCGGTCACGCCATCGCCATTTACATCCCCGGCGGAAGCGATCGAACCACTAGAAGAGTCCCCTCTCAGGCCACGGATGATAAAGCCCTTGTCTGCCGTCAAGTCGTTAATCGTCATTTCCTGCTGACCTGTGGTGGGGTTCAGATTGCCATAGACTCGGTCGGTCCGGCCAAAGACAACAATTGTCGCCCCGACATTGTCAGCGGCGGTCTGCGCACCAATCGCCGGCCTATCAAAATTTCGAGAAGCAATGAAGAAATCGGCAACGCCATCGCCATTAAAGTCGCTTTTCAAATTCTCATTCGTATTCGCGGCGAACTTAGTGGAAATGCCCAATGTGGCATTGCCCAAATTTTCATTGGTCGTTAGCCCACGGAAAACAAAGCCCTCAGCCGGCGTAATTGTCGAAACGTTCTTAATACGGCGATCACCATCCGATGGATTCACAGGCGGTGTACCCAAAGGCGTGCTACTGCCCCAGACAATATAAGCTGCCCCGGCATCGACTATAGTTCCGTTATCAGCGTTAATTGCACCGGCAATCAACTCCCCAAAGCCGTCCCCATTTAGGTCACCGATCACTCCAGCACCGCCGTGCCCCAATGCGTCGTTGAGGGCAGCGCCCACTAACACCCAACCGTTCGTGCCCGCAGTCATCAGATCATAGACGCTCACGCCCGCCCAGCTGCTGCGCCCATAAACCACCGTGACGCCGCCTCGATTGGCAAGCAAAGATTCACTAAGAGTATCCAAATTAACGTTGCTCAGGATCAGGTCTTTATGAGAATCTCCGCCGATGTTCCCCATGGCTAAGCCACCAGCAAAGCCATTGAAAAGCGCACCCGCAAAGGTGAAGCCAGCGGATGCGGGCATATTCGTCACGTCGATGGGTGTTGTACTCACCGCTTGTTTGGTGATCACTACGCTTGCATCGGCTACATTGACGTTACCCGCCGCGTCAGTAGCCCGCACCGTTGCGGTGATAGTGCTACCAAAGCTGAGCGCGGCAAGGTTGATCACCGGCGATTCCCAAAGCCCGGCTGAATCTACCGTCGCAAATCCCCGATATGTACCGTTCACGTAAAGCTCAATAAGCCCGTTCGCAACGCCGGATCCCGTCAGCACGACCGAGTTACGGTCAGTGGCAAAATCACCATAATTACCATAATCATTGGACATGCCCGTGATAACAGGCGTCGGTGGTTGGACGGTATCAATTTCCACCGATCGTGACGCCTGAGCACTGATATTCCCGGCGACATCGGTTTGTCTCGCAGTGACAGCGTTAATGCCCTCGGGCGGCATTTCCACAACCGCGTAACTTGTGCTCCAATTGCCGTTGGCATCCGCTGTTAATGTGCGCTCGGCCGTCTCCCCCCAACGCAGCCGTACCGTGGCATTGGCCTCCGCTTTTCCAGAAATGGTAACAGGGTTCAACGCCTCGGTCGCATTTAGCCGGTCATTATCACTCACGATGTTGATGACAGGGGCGGCAATCGTAGAATCAATCCCCACATTTTGCGTCACCTCCGAACTGAAATTGCCTGCAGCATCCCGCGCCCTCACACTTATCGTTGAAAGCGCGGTATCCGCCGGCACTTCATTACCGGCATAGCTAACGCTCCAAGTGCCATTATTTGAGGTGACAGATTTCTCTATTCCACCCCAAGTGACAAGCACCTCATTGCCCGCATCGGTTGTACCAGATATCAAAACCGATGCCGCCTTTTCCGCGGCATTGATGGTCTGATCGGAACCCCCCGTTTGGTTAATGGTAGGAACGGCAGGCAGCATTGTGTCCACCGTGATTACACGCGATGTGGATGGGCTGACATTGCCTAGAGTGTCGGTTTGGAAAACGGTAAAGGCGCGCGGTCCATCGGCCGGCACTTCGTCTGCCGCAAAGGTAACCGACCAGTTTCCATTTGCAGCAGCAGTGGCGGTTTTCGTGATACCCCAGTTTACGGATACCGTCGATTGGCCCAATGCGGTGCCGCTGAACGTGACACCATCGGCCTTTTCCAACGCGTTCACGACGTCGTTTGTTGCCACGGCGTTGACAATAGGTTCTGGTGGCGCACTGGTGTTAACAATCACCGTTGCCGTTGCCGCAGGACCGGAGTTGCCGGCAACATCTATTTGCGACACGCTGATCGTTGCAGACCCAGCGGGATTGATTTCGTCGCCGACGAATGTCGCAGTCCAAACACCTGCGGCGTCGCCCCTGACCGTTTTGGAGGAGGTTGTGCCCCAAGCGATCGTGACATCGGCATGCGCTTCTGCCGTACCGGCCACAACCACGCCACCGGCGCGTTCTGTATTGTTGACGACACCGTCACCCGCAATCGGTATGGTAATAATAGGTGCCAAAGGTGGAACCGTATCAATGGTGACGGGTTGCCCACTCTGCACGCTCACATTGCCTGCCAAATCGGTCACTACGGCGGTGATGCTGGTCGCCCCATCTGCAGGCATTTGACTGGACGTGAAGAAGGTCGTCCAAACGCCAGATGCATCGGCAGTTACTGACTTCACCGTTGCACCCCATGTTATAAGAACAGTACTGCCCACTTCGGCCGTCCCCGTCACCGACACACCCAAAGACTTTTCACTCGCGTTGACGATATTGTCAGGGCCGGTGACATTGTCGAAAACGGCCGGAAGCGCTTGTGTGTCGATAGTAAAATTCTTCGGCAGCGACGTTGCACCGACATTTCCATTTATGTCGGTTGGCGTTGCCGTAATGGTGGCATTGCCAGAAAGCGGAATTTCGGATGCAATGAACAATTGGCTCCAATTGCCATCTTGGTCAGCGACAGGATTTTTGATCACTGTACCCCAGACAAGGCGAACCGTAGCACCGGCTTCGGCTGTACCAGTCACTAGCACACCATTAGTGCGCTCAGCCGCGTTGATAACATCATTACCGGCAATGGTGTTAATCACCGGACGGACCGTACCGAGATCGATAAGCACGTGGTGTTCAGCAGTGACACTGATGTTCTTAGCGTCGTCGGTCGCTGTCGCGTAAACAACGCTAGCCCCTTCCGGCGGGATTTGCGATGCCGGAAAGACCGTCCGCCAATTGCCGTCGGCATCCACATTCGCCGTACGGGTGGCCGTACCCCAATTGACTGTAACTAACGAAAAGGCTTCGGCAGTTCCCGATATTTCAACCGCTGCCGTTGCTTCATTGGCATTAATTACATTATCCCCGGCCACTATATTGAAGACAGGGGCATTGGGTCTTACCGTATCAATACCTATATCATATTCTACCAAAACACTGACATTTCCAGCTCTGTCTGTTGATCGTGCGGTAACAGTGCTTGTCACTGTGTCGGCAGGAATTTCGTTAGTTGTAAAATTGGTGACCCAGAAACCATCTTGGTCGGCAAGGGTCTCCCGCGAAGTTCCACCCAAGGTAACCACGACACTGGAACCCGGTTCTGCTTCGCCCGTGACGACCACATTCGACGCCTTTTCAGCAGCGTTGATTATATCGTCCGTCGCAACGGATAAAATAATCAAATTCTGGTTAATTGAATCAATGGTGACTGTGCGAGTAGCGGTTTCACTTATATTGCCTGAGGAGTCGGTCGCAGTAGCTGTCACGTCTGAACTGCCGTCGGTCGGGATCTGTGCACCCGTGAACGACGCGCTCCATGTGCCGCTTGCTGAGGCTCGAATAGTGCGGCTGATCGTTCCCCAGTTAAGTTCGATGGACACGTTCGGTTCCGCTGTACCGCGCAAGGTAACACCATTCAGCTTTTCCGCCGCATTGATAATGTTATCCGTTGCAACGGGCAAAATAATCGGCCTTGCCGGCGGCTGGGCATCGACCCGCACCGTGCGTGTCGCTTCTGCGCTGACATTGCCAGCAACGTCAGACTGTGTGACGGTCAGCGCATAGTCCCCGTCGTTGGGCACTTGCGAATTTAAAAAGCTCACACTCCAATTACCCGATGCATCGGCGGTCGCTGTGCGCACAATATCGCCCAATGTGAGGCGAATAGTGGCAAGCGCATCGGCCGTGCCCTGAATTTGGACACCGCCCACTTTTTCCGTCGGACCGATGACATCATCACCCGTTACTGGCCGAATTGTAGGCAGGTTCGGTGCAATCGTATCAATCAGAATTGGTCGCGTCACCGTAACACTAGAGTTACCGAACACATCTCTCGCCGACACCGAAACAGTTGACGTGCCATCGGCCGGAATCTCAGACGCCGAAAATGCCATGGTCCATGTCCCCGCAGCGCCAACCAGTACGTTTTTGGTGACACTACCAAATGTCAAAGACACCGTGCTTCCGACTTCACTTGTGCCGCTAAAGGCAACACCTGCTGTCTTTTCCGAACCGTTAATTGCATTATCACCCGACACCACATTTAACGATGGCGCAGCCGGCGGCGCAGTTTTGAGCGTCACAACGCGCGTTGAAATAACCGACGCTGCATTGGGGAGCGCGGCCTGGGCTTTAATGACCACTGGACCATCGGCACCGAGCGCAGCAAGATCATCTGCCGAAAGCGTGTAGCTCCAATCAGTGCCCGTCACCTTCGCAGTTGCTGTACGGGTACCCAACAGGACAGAAACACCCGTCACGGACGACGAAACCGTACCAGAAACGGTAAGGTTAGCCACCTCATTGGCGGTAATTATGTTATCCGTCGCAATTGCGTTAATTGTCACCTGGGTGGTTGATGAAGACGATGCAAGGCCGTTGGATATAAAGTTTTGCAGCGTCCCGTTTACCCTATCTTCAGCCGCAATCGCACCATCCATCAGCCTCACCTGACCTTGGTCGGAAAGCTGGCCTTTGCTGCCATCGACATTGAGTAACTGACTGATCGCAACCACAGTGGCTTGGCTATTGCCTCCGTTCAAGTTATCTAAACCGGACAAAGCAGCCAAAACGGCGCCTATTTTTTCGCCCGATGACAATTGGTCGGTGGCATCAAATCCACCAGAGTTTGTAGCAACGACAGACGTGGTCGTGATATCAATATCCGCAAGACCAAAGGCTTGGGCCGTCGCCTTATTTGCATTTGTCGCAGCCGCCGCGTTTGCAACTGTGCCACTGCCGTCTGCTGCCAAACCGGCCTTAATGGCCGCAACGGTGGTCAGCGGATTGATGTTCATGGTGACCGTTGTGCCCTCCACTGTCTTTACCGCCAGCAGCACAGCATTAAGATCTTTCGCAACCCCGGTTGCTTCATCAAGATAATCCGGCCCGGTCGTGCTATCCACAACCTTTGCTATGATCACATCTCCTGCATCGATAGGCAGGTTTGCAGCTGTAAAACTACCATCCGAATTGACCCTAATACCGGAAACAAGGAGCGTTCCGTTGGCAAGATAGATATCGACCGACAGGCCATTGCCGACAATCACCGGACCAGCCACAATCTGACCCATCACATTCACAGCAGCGCTAACCACGATTGGGCGGCTGGCCGGAGACGAGCCAATGTTACCATTCGCATCTCGCGCAGATGCCGTGACGGCGTAATTACCCGCGACCGGAATTTCGCTGGCTGTGTAATTGACAGACCAATTTCCCCCCATATCAGCGGCTACGGTCTTGTTTATCCCGCCAAAGCCGACCGAAACAGTGCTCCCCGCTTCTGCTGTTCCATTAATGTTGACGCCCGATGCCTTTTCGGTTGGGCCGATCACATTATCGCCGGCAACATTCGCAATGACAGGCGCGCCTGGCGGCGTTGTATCGATCTGAACCGTTTTCGTTGCCGGATCGCTTGAAACGCCCGCTGCAGACTTTACAGTGGCACTGATCGTTGTGGCTGGGGCGTCTGCAGGCACTTCCCCGCTTGCAAAGCTGGCCGACCAACGGCCTGTGCTGTCTGCAGTGACGGTCTTAGTCGTATTACCCCAGATGACGGTCACACTTGCCGTTGCCTCCGACGTCCCGGTCACGGACACCCCATCGGCTTTTTCTGTTGCGTTCACTTTATCATCATTAGCAATAACATTGATCACTGGCGTCGCTGGCTTGACCGTATTGCTGCCACTGTCGGAGGTTGGTGTTGAAGAACTGCTACCGCCGCCGCCACTAAGGACACCTGCCAGAACGCCACCTACCACTGGCGTACCAATTGCAAACCAACTCTTTAGACCGCCACCAGAAGAGGGCTTTACCGCTTCGGGTGCAACAGTGGCTTGCGGTGCTTGTACCACGATAACGCCATCATTGGACGATGCCTGAGGCCCCGTTAAAGCAACAGAAGATATCTCCGCAGTACCCGCGGATTGAAGTAGCTCCTGTCCCGAAACAAGAGTGCCGTCAATAAACTCAACAGAAAATCCATTATCAAGAAGAGACTGAACTGCGCCATCTCTAATAAAAACGGTACGACCATCCTCAAGAACGAAAACAATGTCAGTATCAATGACTTTAGTTTGTTTTACATTTGCTCTCAGAACATTTACTTTAACAACATTTTTTGCAGGAGTTGCATCAGATCTGTTTAAATTTTGGGCCATATTGAGTTCCTGATATAAAATATAAGATTAAGAATAGCTTAAACATTTTTAACTTTGCATTATGCAACGCACGGTTGTTTGGGCCGCCGAAGCGGACCCAAAAAATGTCAAGCTAAGATGACGCCACCTGAGATGAGCTGGTTCGGATTTGTTGTTGTCAGGGAGACATTTTCTAAGAAGATGGTCTGCGTGACAGTCCCCGCCCCAGCACCATCGATATCAATGGTCAAAAGGGTGCCCGTTTTTCCAGCGTCCCAACCTGTTGCACCAGGCAGGGTCACTTCATTCTGCACGGAGATCCATTGCGATATGTCGGATGTGCCAGCCTGATATCCCACGAGCAAAGCCCTGAGGTCCAACTTGTCACCGCTTGTGCCATTCCAGGCTGTAAAGTCGCGGATTACATCGCTGGCACCAGGGCCAGCATCGCCCGATCCCCAGACAAAAATGTCATTATCAAGGCCTTGAGCTACTCCGCTGCCATGACCATATAAAACATCATTGCCTTGGCCACCTTGGATAATGTCGTTGCCGTCTCCGCCAATGATAAGGTCGGATCCACTCGTGCCCGTCAGGCTATCATCAAGACCGGCAAGGCTAGTTGGCACAAAGAAAATCTGCGCAGCCTTCGCCGAAGAGGAAATTGTACCATCACTCACCGCAACGTTAAAGGTCGGGGCGTTGAGAGAGTTGTCATGTACAAATGTTACCAGTCCATCTTGGACATCTTTGAGCGTAAATTGGGTGATAGCAAACCCACCCTTGCGGAATTCGCCATTTGCCAAGCCGGAAATGGTGATGCTCGTAGAAGTGGGGCTCGTCCCATTGGCCGATAATGCAAAAATGTCCTTCGTTACGGTGAGCTCGGCCCCTTTGGTCAACGCCATATATGGCGTTGCCGCAACCTGAACAGTGGCTGTTGATGAGGCCACATTATTTGCCGCGTCTGACACTGTTATCGTGGCAACGCGAGCCCCATCGGCAGGCACATCTGCCGAGGCGAACAGGGCAGACCAAGCGCCAGCGCCGTTCGCATTTACAGTCTTGGACGATGCGCCCCATTGGACCACGACCTGCGCATTGGCCTCCGCCGTACCCGCAAAGGTCACGCCTTGCGCCTGCTCCAGAATGTCTACGACCTGATCCGTTGCAACAACCGACAGCTGTGCTGCGGCCGGTGTGACCGTATCGATCACAAAGCTCGCGGGGCTGCTTTGGCTTGTGCCGCTAACGCCTCCTGTGGCGGTGGCCGACACATTCACAATGCCATTACCCAACGTCGCCAGATCGTTAGCCGTCAAAACAACAGCCTGGGCTGCGCCAGTTGCCGTCAACGATTTGGAGATCGTTCCGTTAGCAGTTGTAAAGACTACGAGGATGGAAGAGCCCACCTCTGCAGTCACAGTTACCGCACCAGACGACCCAGTTGCAACGGCGAAGTTTTGAGCGGCAGCCGCCGTTACCAGCACAGGCGCCGCAGGAGGCGTAGCATCCACAGACACTTGGCGAGACCCCGTTACGCCATTTGCGGTTGCGGTCACCGTATAGGCGCCGTCGGCTGGTATATCGGCACTCGCAAAACTTGCAGTCCAACTACCTTGTGCATTTGCAAATACAGTTTTGCTGGCATTTCCCCAGGCCACTGTCACCACGCTATCGGCAACAGCCACACCGGAAACGCGAACACCCGCCGCCTTTTCCGATGCACCAACCAAGTTATCGCCTGCGATGACTGCGATTACTGGCGCCGATGTTTGCGCCGTCGCAATCGTGATCAACCGACTGGCCTCACCGCTGACGTTACCAGCCGCATCCCTTGCAGTAACGGAGACCATTTGATCGCCGTCTGCGGGAACGTTGGTGCCTGCGAATGTTGCAGACCAATTTCCAGAAGAATCTGCGTTCACTATCTCGGAACGGTTGCCAAATGTGACCGTAACAACGGCACTTGCTTCTGCGCGTCCAGACACGACCACGCCAGCGGTTTTTTCCGCCAATGTCACAATGTCGTCACCGGCGACAGCACTGACTTGCGGAAGAATCGGTGCACGCGTGTCAATTACAACCGGCGTATCGACCACATTGGAAATGTTTCCAACTGCGTCGGTCTGCGACACAGAAATCGAGGAGCTTCCATCGGCTGGTATATCAGCCGAGCTGAAGTTCGCAGACCACTGGCCAGTTTGATTAGAAGACACAGTTTTGATTGCAGTGCCCCAGCGGACAACCACTTCCGCATTGGCCTCAGCAACACCGCTGACCGTTACGCCTGCGGTTTTCTCAGAGGCATTTACACGTCCGTCACCAGATACAGTAGCTACAGATGGTGCCGCAACAATAGTGTCAATCAATACCGAGCGCGGCGACGAAGCCAGACTTGTATTGCCGATGCCATTTGTGACCGTTGCGGTAATCGCGGTTGATCCATCTGCCGGTATATCTGTTGGACTAAATTGAGCAGACCAATTTCCATTGCCATCCGCATTGACCGTCTTAGAAGTTGCCCCCCATTGCACCATAACGCGGCCGTTTGCGACGGCGGTTCCGGAAACGGAAACGCCAGCCGACTTCTCTGCTCCGTTCACAATGTTATCTGTCGAAACATTCGCGATCTGCGGCGCCGCAGGACGCGCTGTATCAACCGTAACAGGCAGCTGCTTGGCGCCGTCGCTAACATTACCCGCAATATCGGTTTGAACTGCCTCAATTTGATATTGACCGTCGATCGGAACTTCCGATGGCAGATAATCAATTGACCAAGCACCATCTTGCCCGGCGGTGGCGGATTTACTGGTCGCTCCCCAAGTGACGAGTACCGACGCATTAGCTTCTGCAAATCCGGAAACAGTCACACCGCTTGCTTGCTCGGCAATGTTAACGACACCGTCACTTGCGACCTGCGATATCGATAAGCCAAGGGCAGACGTGTCTACGACCAATTTTCGGGTGATGGCTGAGCTTGCGCTTATATTTCCAGCGGCGTCTTTCTGACGCACCAATACGGTGTTTGCTTCATAGACACCTTGGCCCAATCCAAAACTGGAATCTGAGCCTGAGATCCACGTTGTACCAGAGTTGATTGAGTATTCCCAATCGCCGTTCGTCTCTAGATTACTAATGTTGACAGTACCGTCTTTGGTAATGCCGTCTGTACTCGACAACCCAGTATCAAAGGCCAGTTGGACACCTAGCGCATTTGGTGCGACCGTATCGATCACAATAGGTGGTGTTGAGACCATTGTGCTGTTTCCTGCGACATCGGTCGCTGATACGGAAATGGACCGACTGCCATCTGCAGGCACTTCAGAAGAGAGAAATGTCACCGACCATTTCCCGTCAGCGCCAACCGGTGCCGCGGTCTTAACCACTGTACCCCAAGTCACAACAACAGAAGAGCCGGGTTCAAACGTACCCGTTACCGTGACGCCTGCCGTTTTCTCGGCAAGGTTAACAACATCATTACCCGTAATTTCGTCAATCACGAGCTCTTCTGCTCGCGTATCAATACTTACCGTAGAAGCATTTACATATGCAGCGCTTTCATTCCCGGCGGCGTCGGTTTGCCGCACCCGAATTTGCCCAACTGCATATTGACCATCAGTAAGGCGGAAGGTCGTTCCCGTTCCAATTTCCCAACTTTCACCGCCATCAGAAGAATAGCTCCAGCTTGCGCCAGACTCTACACCAAGAACTCTAAAATTGCCGTTCCTGGTGATTTGATCCGTAGCAGACTGCCCTGTATCCACCGCTAGGCTGACGTTAGGCGTCAGTGGAACGCCCGAGTCAATCGTGATAGGCAGCGTCGAGATTGGGCTAACATTGCCCACAGAATCTGTCGCCCTTGCTTGAACGTTCGTCGAACCATCGGCAGGCACATCACCAGCAGCAAATGTTACGGTCCAAGCACCTGTAGAGGACGCATTTGTAGATTTCGCGGTTTCACCCCATTTAACATCCACTTTACTGCCCGCCTCGGCTGTACCTGACACAACAACGCCGGCCGATTTTTCTAAAGCATTCACAACATTATCTTGTGCAACCGCATTGATAAGAACAGCCGCCGGGCTGCTAGTGTCAATTGTGACAGGTCGGCTCGAAGAACCAAATTCAGAGCCCGATGCATCAACTATTGTTGCCCTAATTGTCGCATTTCCATCTGCAGGGAGATCAGCAAGACCAAATTGTGCAATCCAATTCCCAAGAGCATCAGCTTCAGCCGTCACAATTGTGGATCCCCAAACAATGCGAACCAGTGCATTCGAAGGCGCGAGGCCTTTCAACGCAATTCCGTTTGCACTGTCAGCAGCATTGACAATGTCATCGCCCGCGACGGGCAGAATGACGGGCGCAGTCAAGGCACCATAAAGTGTAACATCTCGGGTTGAATTATCACTCAAGTTCCCGGCAGAATCCTCGGCTTGGACCGTGATAGAGCGCACGCCCGGCGCTGGAATCCCAGAGGCGGGAATGGAGATGGTCCATTCACCAAGATCGTTGGCAAAGACTGAATATTGAGCGTCACTTCCCCAACGGAGAAGGACCTTAACCCCAGGATCAGCCACCCCAGTCAAAACAATACCATTTGCAACTTCAGGCGCGCCAAGCACATCATCTTGGCTCAGCACATTAATGATTGGCTTTGATGGGGGCGTCGTATCGACAGAGACCTTGCGAGTTACCGCCTGGCCAGCATTGTTATTAACGTCGGTTGCAACGACCGAGACGGTCGTGTTTCCGCTCGCGGGCACTTGAGCGGACGGAACCGTCAACGTCCAATTACCAGCGAGGTCAGCTTGCGTCGAGAACTCCGCGCTGCCCCAATTCAGTCGGACAGACGATTTTGCCTCGGCAGTTCCGGAAATGACCACGCCAGCCAATTTTTCGGCTGCATTAACGACATCATTGCCTGAAATCATATCGATAGTGGCAATGGGAGAAGTGGTGTCGAGCAGTATTGCGCGCGATGAAGTGACGGATTGTCCATTCGCCAAAACAGCTGTCGCGACCAGGATTTTTGTTCCATCCGCACCCAATGCAGAGGCATCAGAAGCGGAAAGAGCATAAGACCAAGTCCCGTTGCTCACCACCGCGTTTGCGGTCCAGCTTCCAGCGCTAACAGTGACTGAAGTTGCACCTGCGGCCACTGTACCCGTGACAACAAGCCCGGAAAGTTCGGATGCAGAGACGACGTTATCAGTGGCTACAGCACCAATGCTGAGCGAAACGGATTGCTGAGAATCTGCCAAAAGATTGGAAACTACTGCCTCAAGCTTTCCATCTGTGCGCAGCGAAGCGGCAGCAGCACCGTTGAGAATTGCGCTCAGCCCCTCTGCGCTGAGCGCCTGACCAGAAACACCAATTTGTTCAGCCAAAAAGGTCAAGGAAGTTTGCGTGTTACCGGCATTTAAAGAATCGAGGCCGGACAGGGCAGCCAAAAGTGCGCCCAGTTTTTCTCCGGAACTCAAGCCATCAGAAGGCTTATAATTTCCGCCATTTGTTGCAACAGGGGCATCGCTCACGCTTTCAAGGCCAAGAGCTTTTGCCACAAGCGCATTGGCATCCCGAACGGCCGCACTGCCTCTTACGCTCCCGCTACCATCGGGGCTGAGACCAGCCTTTATAGCCGCCAATGTGGTCACAGGGTTAATCTGTGCCTGAACGGGCACAGACAGATCCGAAACAATCACCGCGGCAAACAGCGCAGCAGTCAGGTCTTTCGAGACACCTGTCGCTTCATCCAAATAGTCTGCGCCTGTTCCGGAATCGATAACCTTCGCAATCAGCACATCACCCTTATTCGCCGAGACCCGCGCCGAAAAACTACCGTCATTTGCCACAGCGATACCCGACTGAACGAGCGTTCCCGCACTGGTAAACAGAGAAACGGTCAAGCCATGGCCAGCCACCAGCGGTCCAGCCACAATATTACCTTGAACGAGGACTTTGGTATCGACAGTTACAGCCAGCTGCGCCTCTGTAGATGCATTTCCAGCCAGGTCGGTCAATGTAACCCGTACCGTTGTTCCGCCATCGGCGGGCACATCTGCCGATGCAAACTGGACACTCCATGCGCCAGACGCATTGACGGTCGCAGTCTTCGTAACCGTGCCCCACACAACAGATACGCTGCTACCGGCTTCGCCCGAACCACTCACGGTGATGCCTGCATCCTTTTCCGCGGCACTAACAATACCGTCTCCAGCAACCTGCGTGATTACAGCGACCGCAGGTGCCGTGGCATCAACGGTCACCGCGCCGGCGGGTTTACCCGTCGCGCTTACATTGCCAGCCGCATCTTTCTGGCGGACTAAAACTGCGCCGTCTGCATATGTCCCGGCACCGAGTGTAAAGCTTGTTCCGCTGCCGGATTGCCAGCTTGTTCCGCTATTGGTGGAATATTCCCACGTCGCGCCCGTTTCTAGGCCACCAACATCAATACGACCGTTGCTGGTGATACGATCCGTGGAAGAGCTGCCTGTGTCCGTTGCAAGCGAAACCGTAGGTGCGGTGGGTGCTGTTGTATCCTTAGGGGCTTCGGGAGCAGGCGAAGAGCCGCTGCCTCCAGCCAAAGCCACACCGGCACCAACTACCGCAAGCCCGCCGACCACATACAAAAGGCCACTGCCGCCGCCAGAGGCCTTGTCTTCACCCTTTCCGTTCGCGGACTGCTCTTGACTATCGGCATAGGCCAATTCCTGCTGGGCCGTAGCCACCTTCTTGCCACGGCGCTTGCCTTTGGATGGCTTAGCTAAACCTAATGGATCAACCAGAGTGCCTGCGGCTTGCACAGGAAGTTGAACTGACGGTTCATAATTCTGAACGGCACCGTTTGGCGCCGACGCCGAGCGGACATCTTGATCAGCGATCGGATTTTGGTTGTTAATGTCAGTCATGCTTCAATTCCCTGTTATTAGGTGTCAACGTTCGCCAAGCGAGTTGGACAAGGTTTTCGTTATTGGAGTGGTGAGGTAGCTAAGGACGGTGCGGGTCCGGCCGCGAACTTCGACGGTCGCGGTCATTCCAGCGTTAATTTTGACTTTGCTCGCTGTGTTTAATTTTGGATCGAGGCGCACAAGAACCCGATAATAAACCGTCTCCGAACCCTGCGGGCCGGGCTCGGTCAGCGTGTCCGGACTGATATAATCCACCCAGCCTTCAAGGCTGCCATAGATACCGGAATCATAGGCATCGAGCTTAACTGTTGCCGGAAGACCAACCCGAAGCGACGAGACGTCGATGGGTAGATATTTCGCCTCCACAATCAAATTTCCGGATGTCGGAAGAATTTGCAAGATAGGCTCGCCCTGACGAACGGCAGCACCCGGGGTGGTGACATCAATGGATTTCACCTGCCCGTCGAGCGGCGCACGCAAGTCCGTCATTTGCAAAACAGCGGTGCGTTCGCGCAACAATTCCTCTTGCGCGGCCAGATCTTCTTCTGCCTTCACCATTTCGGCTTGGGCATCCTGAAAAAAGCGATTGCGCAAGGTAACAATCTGTCCGTCTAATTCGGCGCGCGACCGTTTCAGACGGATGACTTCCGCCTGACCAACATCTCCGGACGCAAGAAGTGGTTCGGAAATTGCGAGTTCTTGCGCGGCGAGGTTTCGGTTTGTTTCTAGCGCGCCAATACCTTCGCGCAGGGCTTGGCGACGACGCTGGAACAGCTGCCTCTGGTTTTCTTTAAAGGCGGGCCACGCATCAAGTTCAGGTGGGAATTTAAGGTCCTCACCATAAACTTCCGCACGCAATCTTGCGAGCGCAGCCTTCAATGCAGCTACTTTATTCCGGCTATCGTCATAGGCTGCCATGACCCGGCTTTGGTCCAACTGCGCAAGCAGCTGTCCCTTTTTAACCATCTGTCCTTCGCGCACATACATTTCGGCGAGCACGCCATTATCGGTGGCTTCGATCATCTGCGTGCGTTCCACCGCAATCACCTGACCGCGCGCGCGCACAAGCTGATCAATCTCTGCAAATCCAGCCCACAATATGATCACTGTAATCGCCACCAATGATGACACCACAATAATGACCGCACGCGAGGGGTGACGTAGCGCCGCAAAGAGGCTTCCAGCCTGCGCGCGCGTCGATTTTGAATGATGTTCGATCATATTCATGATGGTACCTGCACAGAGGAGCGGAGATTTGATTTGGTGGTGACGATGCCGCTCTGCTGTTGCTGTGCCGCAGCGGCTCGTTGGCGCAACGCGTCCAGAACCTTGTCCTTTGGACCATCCAGTGCGACGCCCTGGGGGGTTAAAACGACAAGTCGATCCACGAGATCAAGCAAGCGTGCTTTGTGTGTAACGAGAACAAGCGTCTGGCCCGGCCTGATCTGCTGCTTGAGCGCCATCAGGCACCGTTCCTCGGTTCCTTCATCCATAGACGATGTCGGTTCATCCAGCAGCCACAGTGAAGATTGGCACAGCAGCAGACGCGTAAGCGCCACAAGCTGCTTTTGCCCGCCAGACAGACCCTCACCACCTTCCGAAATACGAACATCCAATCCTTCCGGACGTCCGGCAATCTGTTCCGCCAATCCCGTAGTTTGGATCGCGGCCAACAGCCTATCTTCAGAGACATAAGGGAGGCCAAGCGTCAGGTTCTGACGCAATGTCCCGCTTATCAATCTCGTGGTCTGCGGCAAATATCCGATCAACTCTGACCGCCGATCCGCAGCGATATGCTGCACATCCATGCCATCGAGACAGACCACGCCCTTCGACGCCTTTATGACGCCGGCAAAAAGCTTCAGCAGCGTGCTCTTGCCCGATCCGACCGACCCAATCACTCCGACGCGCTCGCCCGGTTGAACCGTAAAGCCGTTCAATGCGAAAGGTGTTGTCTGCCCCCGCCAAGCAAATTCAACGTTGCGAACCTCAAGCTTGCCTTGAACAAGCGTCGGCGACAGGGACTGCAGAATGTCATGATTGTCGCGTTCAAGTTCAAACAGCTTCTCAAGATGGTCGAGCGCGATTTTTGAATTACCCCACTGCACCAACAGGCCTGGCAAGGTCGCAACGGGCGTCAGCACGCGGCCCGACAAAATGGAACAGGCGATAATCGCACCCACTGTCATCGAGAGGCCGTCCACCGCCAGATAGGCACCAGCAGCAACTAAAAAGACATAGCTTAATTGCTGCATCAATGCCGAAAAATGCGCCGCATAATCATTAAGCTGTTTGAGCTTCATCGATTCATTGGCGCTTTCCCGCGATAGGGAATTCCAACGTCCCTGCAGCAACCACCCTGCCCCCGCTGCCTTTACCGATTCAGCGGACTGGATCGTTTCAACCAGCACACCTTGCCGCATATTGGCGACGGACATTTCATTGGTCGCATGCTTGGCAATGGCCCGACGCAGGGAGAGACCGCCAGCGGCAGCAATCAAAAATGCGATCGCCGGGACCATTGCCACGGTAAATCCACCAATCATCCAAATGATCAGCAGAAAGAAAGCGGCAAAAGGTAAGTCGGTTGCCAAATAGATTATTCTGGCGAGGGCAAAGGCCCGCACGGTCTCAAATCCACGCACCTGTGCCGCCAATGTGCCAAGACTGGGCGGCATTTGGTCCAAGCGAACGGACAACAGCCGCGCATAAACAGAAACCGAAGCGTCAACATCAATCGCGTTGATGGCCCGATCCATAATGGCTGAGCGGGCAACTTTAAGCCCCAATTCCACCAAAATCGCAATAACGACGCCGACGGTCAATACGATCAACGTGGACAGACCACCCTGCCCGATAACGCGATCATAGACCTGCATTGAATAGAGCGAAGTTGCCAATAAAAGTATTGAACTGAGCGTAGTCGCAACTGCAGCCAAAGGAACCCAAGCCCGATCCTTGCGCAAGATCGTGGCAAACAATTCCTCCGCAGTTTGCGCCATAGCCTTTTTAAGAGCGGGCGACGCAGGCAGGAACAATGTTCCCAAAGGCCATGCGCTATATTGTCGGCGACCAGCCTGCGTTTCCACCAGCCATTCACCAGGACCGCCTGCGGCGTAGACAAAGGCATAGCCATGATCGGGAATAAGGGCGACCGCTGGTAACGCGATCAACGCCAACTCTGTCGTCCAGCCCCCTACCTCAATGTTCAGCTTTTCAAACAGCTCCAGAAGTGCGACTTGATGGAAATCAGGCGCATCTTCCAAAAGAAAATGACGGGCCAGCATCACTGAATCCCGGCTCAACAGCCTATAATCTGTGACACCAGCGGAAACGAGTTGCTGAGCAAGCCACATGAGCCCGTCGTGTGAAAAGGACATATCGCGGCTTGAGGAAAGGACGGCACCCGCCGCATCGGCATCCGCCCCCTCCAGCATTCTCACCATGCCGTCATTTCCAGCGGCATCTACCATCTGATTTGCCCTGTCTGGAGTTGCAGGCGATAGTCAGACAGGAGATATTGAACTTCTGCTTCTGCAAGCGCGCGTTCATTCTCTGTTACTTCGCGCACAACGTTCAAAACGTCGAGCCAACTGCGCCTTCCCGCGAGGAAAAGGCGGTTGTAAGAACCAAAAGTCTCTTCCTGAGTTATGAGATTTAAACGCAAGGATTCTGCAAGCCTGGATGCGGCATCTCGCGTTTCCAAGTCGGTACGGACCGAAGCCCGAACATCTTCCCGCGCCGCGTCTAAAGAGAGTTGGGCGCCTTCAGCCTGCGCCCGTGCTGCGCCTACGCGCGATAAAGACGACAGGCCGGAACCAAAACTATATTGCAAGCCAAACAAGACACGGCTGGCCGGAAAAGCAGATGTGTCATAGCGGCCATCATCAATGCGCTGCTCAAACTTGCCATAGAGCGTTGGCTTTATGGCGTTGAGGGCGCGTGCGCTGTCGATGTTAGCCAAGTCAACATCGCATCGCGCGCGCTTCAGAACAGGGCTGTAGCTGAGGCTTTGTTCAACCGGGTCCTGCACGACTGCCGGGGCGTCAGACAATGTCTGTGCTGGCGTCGTCGGCAAAACAATGTTGTCCATGGTCAATGGCGCACCGAGAAGTTCGCTCAACCCAGCAAGGGCCGCATTCTGCCGCGCTGTGAGGCTTAAAATATTATTTTCCGATTGGCGTATGCGGGTCAGTACCAAGTTGAGGTCCACGGGTGCTGATACGCCAGCTGCGACGCGGCGACCGATCATCTCCTCCAACGCGCTCAACCGTGTCACATCTTGGCGAAACACTTCGAGGGATCGGGACGTTGACAACAACTGTCCAAACAAATCTAACACCCTAAAGCTCAGCACATATTGCGCCTCTTCCACCCGAACATTCGCAAGGTTTGCGCGGGCTTTTGCGGCCTTCAGGTCTGATTCCAGTCTTCCAAAACTGTATATGGGCTGAGACACAGAAGCGATGAGTTGACGATCTTCTCCGCTCGTCTCGGCTTGCACTGCAGGAGCAGGGAAAAATTGCCAACGCGCCGCAGCGACATCATAGCTTGCGGCCGTTGCTGCGGCCGATTGCGAACGTATCCGGGGGTTGCGAGCCGCCACCTCGCTGATTAGCCGTTCCAACGTCCAGCTCAGCTGGGATTCATCTGCGGGCGCCTCCCTTACGGCCTCATCATCCGCGACCTGCGCCGCGATAGCGGGGCTTGGCACGGCACAGATTGCGCCCGTTAATAAAGCACCGAACAACAGCATAACCACACGCGCCTGCCGTGGAATGCTCCGCCAAGAAAGCGCACTGAGCACAGAGAAACCCAACGCATAAAAACTATGCTCGGTCGGAAAAACTCTTGTAAAAACTCGGACCAACTTAACCTCCAAAACTCGCTGGGATCAAAGCAATCGCAACGCATTGATCGATCCGTCGCTGAAATCAGCATGCGGCTAACCAACAGACCCGAACAAAAAATTCGCTTCCGCTCACTATTTTCAAAATCTGAGCCATGATTTTGAACCTCGGCGCAAAAACCAAGTGAAGCCGACAATATTCAGTTCAGAACACCGACTTGTCTGCAGGTCTGCCATTGCCCCGATCCTAATCAGAGGCAACTAATCCATTGATAGAATTACTAATTTTTTAGAGAATTAATCGTTCGAAAAGTTATATTTGTATATGTATTTCGATGTATATCTAATCTTATAGATTAGCTCATTGCCCAAAAGGATAAGCAAATTGGCGCACCGACTTCAGCCAAACACCCGTAGTGAGAGTCGGTTGCCAGTTAGGGGGAGTGATGGGCATTCGGGGACAGCAAAACAGGGCCGTCAAACATTCATGCGTGACATTGCTGTCACTAAAATGATTAAAGCTAAGCTTAGCTAAGCTGCCAACCTATTCTCGTTTGAGAAGATGCCAAATTGCAGGATCAACTGGCTAATCGACGATACGCCAAGTTTTTGCATGAGGTTGCGGCGATGAACCTTCACTGTTGCTTCTGAGACACCTAGCTCATGCGCAATTTGCTTTGCAAGCTTGCCATTGCAAAGAGCCACGAAAGTCTCGCGCTCTCGGGGCGACAATGCATTGACATGATTCAGCTTCAGCATGCGTCGCTGCAATTCGAGCTCACGCTGCCGCAAATCCTGCATGGCGACGCTGATGGCGTCCAGCAGATCTTGTTCGCGGACAGGCTTGGTCAGAAAATCGACTGCTTTGGCCTTCATTGCTTTGACGGCCATTTCCACATCGCCATGACCAGTGATGAAAATCACGGGAACAACGCTGCCCATCTCGGCCAGCCTCCGCTGGATTTCTAGGCCACCAATACCGCGCAATCGCACGTCAAGAACGACGCAGCCCGAAAGTCCATCTTTTGCAGTCCGCAAAAATGCTTCACCATCATCGAACAATTCCACGTCATAGCCTATCGACCGCAACATGATCGCCAATGAAGAGCGAAGGGGCAGGTCATTATCAACAACATAAATTTTTCGGTTCAAGTCGGGCATCTTTCTCCGTATCCTGTTTGCAAAGTTTTACATAACAATGCGTTTGTCAGGTACCAAATGCATTCTGCGAAGAAATGAAATTATTACATGAAGTTACAAAATCTTGCTGACATAATGACCGCCTCAGAAGCTTGGAAAACAACCTTTGTGTTGGGCGTATAAGGTAGCAAGCATCACCATCCGGCCAATTCAAACATGGCCTTCGCATTGCGCGTGAATAAATGAGCTGCTGAGAAATTGGTGCGGCGTGAAGGATGTAACTGATAACACGTATATTATTGAAATTAATATATAATTATTTAAATCACTTACTACAAAGCCGCCTTCCTTGGTGTAAGAAAATCGCAGCAGCACTTTATACGCCTCGGCGACTGCTTTGACCGCAGGACATGATTAATCAGGATCTGGCGCTTTAGAAGCGGGTGACTACATGATTTTTTCCGTCTCTAAGGTTCCGAAAACATTAGCAACATTGATTGGAGGACTGTCCAGTCATTTCGCGAGGCGTTAACTTGGGGAACTCTAAGCAAATTCGATTATCTTATCGTGGATGG
Source organism: Sphingomonadales bacterium (assembly GCA_027488785.1). Lineage (GTDB taxonomy): Bacteria > Pseudomonadota > Alphaproteobacteria > Sphingomonadales > Sphingomonadaceae > Sphingorhabdus_B. Next base: position 77,551 of record JAIYAY010000011.1, read on the forward strand.
CGGTTTGTTGCGCTAATGTTCCGAATGGGCGGAAAAATGAACTTTATCGACGCAATGCCGAGCTTGTTGCGCCGATTGGGGAATGCACAGAAAATTCTAAAGGGTATACTAAAAATGGATAAATCGACACAAAATACTAATTGTGTTGCGTATCATGCCATTACAGTATACCAAAATGAGGAAGGTTCAGATTCGACAATGCTGAAAAGAAATTCTGTCGAGTGTCGTCCGTCGTTGCCCTGTTTCAAGCTCGGCAAAACGTTCTTTCAACGGGAGATACTATGATGAAGAAAATGGGTGAGGGTAGCAGAAAAGTCGCTCCAGCAAATTCCGAGCTACCAAAAACCGTCGATGTCGCCTATCGGACGCTCAGGGAGTGGATCCTGCAGGGGCATTTGGTAGCTGGACAAAGTCTTCCTGAGGCTGAGTTAGCCCTGCAAATTGGTGTGAGCCGAACTCCGGTTCGAGAAGCTATTGGTCGATTAAGCGCCGAAGGCCTTGTCGTCATGGAGCGTTATCGCAAACATGTCGTAGCCAAGTTTGACGAGGATGGCCGCGTCGAAATCATGGAACTGAAGGCGTTGATCGAAGGCCGGGCTGCAGCTCGGGCAGCAACCCGATTGGATGATTCCGAGATTTTATATTTGAGGGATCTTTCCAACCGCATGGAGCGTGCGGTGCGCGAGCAGGGCGATGCTGCCCATTCCCTCTTCGACGAATTAAACCGCGAGTTTCACGCACTTATTTGGCGCGCTGCTGACAGTCCGAGAGGTGAACGGATTCTTGAAACTGCGCTAAGCTCGCCATTCAATGTTCTGGGTCGGCTCGATGCGTCACTTTCCCAATCGATGGAGCGGGCCTGCTGGTATCACCACGAGATCGTCAGTGCTTTTGAATCACGTGATCCTGAGCGGGCGCGGATGCAGATGATCGCTCACGAACTTTCCCTGATAACCACCCATTTCCCGGAGCGCTCATGACCGAACGAAAACTCGAGGGCCGATCAGCAATTCTGACTGGCGGAGCAAAGGGTATAGGAGTGCATTATGCCCATGCTCTTGTAGAAGCGGGCGCGAAGGTTGCTATACTGGACATTGAGGACGGGCAGGCATTGGCCGAGCAACTGTGCGCCTCCCATGGACGTGAAGTAGTCCGGGCATTTCAGTTGGATGTCAGCGACGAAGATCAGGTTAAGACAACTGTCGGTTCAGTGGTTTCATGGGCAGGCGATGTAGACATCCTTGTCAATAATGCTGCTATTTTCGCGACGTTAGGCGATGTCAAGGTCACCGATATGGACGTGGCCTTGTGGGACAAGGTTATGGCTGTCAACGTGCGCGGTCCTTTTCTGATGGTCAAGCATGTTGCTCCTCTCATGATTGCCAAGGGGCGAGGTAAGATCGTAAATATCTCTTCGGGCAGCGCCTATAAGGGCCTTCCCTTTATGTCGCACTATGTGACTTCCAAGGGAGCAATGCTGGGCTTTACGAGGGCCTTGGCCCGTGAGTTAGGGGCGCACAATCTTAATATCAACACTCTTGCTCCCGGCCTAATCCTGTCGGATTCGATCAGCGCAAACCAGGAGCATCTTGATACAAACCGCGATCGCGTAGTCGCTAGCAGGGCACTTAAGCGCGATGGCTATCCGAACGATCTTCTCGGCGGATTAATCTTCTTATGTTCGGCAGATAGTGATTTTATGACCGGGCAGACTATGCTGATCGATGGCGGGTCGGTGAACATCTAATGTTGTTACTGGAAGGCAAAGTTGCAATTATAACAGGAGGCGCCACAGGAATTGGCCGGGCGATTGCAGACAATTTCTCTGCAAAGGGCGCGATTGTAGTAATCGCTGATCTGTCGGAAGACGCAGACGTCTGTTGTGACGTGGCGAGTGAAGCCCAAGTCGATGCAATGGTTTCTTCGGTTATCGGGAGGCATGGCCGCCTCGATATTGCGGTCAATAATGCCGGCATATTGGGACCGTTCGGAAAACTACTAGAACATGTCGAAGAAGCCGAATGGGATCGCGCACTTGGGGTAAATCTCAAGGGTGTATTTCTGTGCATGAAGCACGAGCTAACGGCAATGTCCGGGCAAGGCGGCGCCATCGTGAATATCGCTTCGGTAGCTGGCTTTTTGGCAGCGCCGAAGAACCCAGCCTATTCCGCCGCGAAACATGGCGTGCTGGGACTAACCAAGGGTGCAGCGGTGCAATACGCCGCTCGAGGTATACGCATCAACGCAATCTGTCCTGGGCTGGTCGATACAGGAATGGCGGCAACGATAGCCACAGACGATTCTATGCCCGATTTCCCGAAACCTTTTGTTCCAATGGGTCGCATGGCGGCCCCGGCGGAAATTGCAGAAGTGGCCGCGTGGTTGGTGTCGGACAATGCCTCCTATCTGACGGGAGAGGCGATCGGTGTAGATGGCGGATGGCGTATTGTGTGAGGAAATGATGAAGTACGAAGTTGCGCAAAATTACATAGATGGGCACTGGCAGAGCAGTTCCGAAACGCTGGAAACGACTAATCCGTCGAACGGTGATGTTGCAAGCGTTTATGCTGCTGGGAACATCGACGCAGCGAATGCAGCTGTATCTGCCGCGCGCCGGGCGTTCGAGATTGGCGGTTGGGCCAACAATCCTCGCAGGCGCGCCTCGGTCCTACTCGCTATGGCGGACGCGATTGAGAAGATCAGGGAGCCGTTAGTCGCAACGGCCGTTGCGGAATGTGGAAAGAGGACGGCGGAGTTACAAGGCGAGGTCAATGCTGCCGTCTCTGAATTGCGTTATTATGCCGGTATTGCCCGCACTATCTTCGGCCGTGTCCAAGAGGTTGGCGAGGGTCAGCTTTCGATATTCAGTCGCGAGCCGATTGGTGTCGCAGCAATTATAGTTCCCTGGAATGCGCCGATTACCTTGCTCATTCGCAGCCTGGGTCCAGCGCTAGCGGCGGGATGCTCAGTCGTCATAAAGCCAGCTCCTCAAACCTCCGCAACCAATGCCTTGATGATCAAGGCGCTGACATCAGTCTCCGACTTACCGAGCGGCATCGTCAATTCTGTCAATGAATGGGGTAGTGAAGTCGGGCAGGCATTAGTCGCTCATCGGGAGGTCGATGCGATTAGCTTTACGGGTTCCAGGCATACTGCGGGACGGATATTTGAGGCCTCTGCATCGACATTGAAGCGCCTCAACTTGGAACTTGGCGGGAAAGCGCCTGCCTTAGTATTTGCAGACGCCGATCTCGAACGAGCACTTCCGGAAATCGTCCGTGGAGCAACGGCTGCGGCTGGCCAGATGTGCACTGCCGTAACGCGCGTATTGGTTGAAGCCTCGTCTTATAATGAAGTCGCCGATCGGTTGGCCGAACGCTTTCGGGCACTGAAAGTCCTTCCAGCTGATGACCCGCGAGCGGAAATGGGGCCGGTCATCGATATGGCCAACCGGGATCGATTGATTGCGATAGTGGAAGGCGCCTCAAATGTGCTTGTACAAGGCTTCCCGCCGATCGGAACGCCCGCTCGAGGGTGCTACCTAAGTCCGAGCCTGATTGCCGTAGACGATATCGCCGATCCCCTCGCGCGTGACGAGCTGTTTGGCCCGATCGTGACGATCGAGAGATTCATTACCGAAGAAGAGGCGGCACATAGCGCGAATGCGACAGATTATGGTCTTGCAGCCAGCGTTTGGACTCGCGACGGTGCGCAGGCCCAACGGATTGCCAGGTCAATAAAGGCCGGCACTGTGTGGATCAATTCTCACAATCGCCTCTTCGCTGAAGCAGAAACCGGTGGGTATAAGCAAAGTGGCATCGGCCGACTTCATGGGATGATGGGTCTCGATGTTTTCATGGAGACCAAGCATGTCTTTACGGAAGCGGGCTTCATTCCTGCAACGGTGTGCTGACGATGGCATCCAAGCCCAATATATTGTTCATAATGGCAGACCAGCTCCGCGCTGATTATCTTTCATGTTACGGCCATCCGACATTGAAGACGCCCAACCTTGACTGGCTGGCGTCGCGCGGAGTTCTCTTCAACCGTGCCTATGCACAATCGGCGGTATGCGGGCCGGCGCGGATGAGCGTTTACACCGGCCGCTATGTTCTTTCCCATGGTGCGACCCTCAATGACACGCCTCTCCGACAGGATGAATGGACAATCGGGGATTATCTGCGTCCCATAGGCTATCGCACAGTTCTGGTCGGCAAGACGCACATGCGCGCCGATTTAGAAGGCATGGAGAAGCGCAAAATTGAACCCACATCCGGGTCTGGATTGCTCGTTGCCGAAGCGGGATTCGAGACATATTCGCGTGAAGAAGGAATTTACCTCGACCATTGGCCGGCCGAAAAAAGGTTCGGTGCTGACTATAACCGTTATCTGAGAGACCGCGGCTATGGGGGTGACAACCCTTGGCATGAATGGGTAAATTCGGTGGAGATTGATGGCGAGGTCGTTTCTGGATGGCTACTTGAGACAGCACCTTATCCAGCTCGGGTACGTGAGGAAGACAGCGAGACGCCTTACCTAACCCGCCGTGCGATCGAATGCATTGATGCGATGGCTGATCATCCATGGTGCCTGCACTTAAGCTATATCAAGCCCCACTGGCCATGCATTGCGCCTGCACCTTACAACGCGATGTATGCAGCAACCGACGTTCTTCCAGCCGTTAGAGCCCCCGAAGAACTCTCGACGCAAAATCCAGTGTTCGCAGGGTTCCAGAGGCGACGGGTGAGCCAGAGTTTTTCTGACGAGGGGGTCCGGGTTCCTGTGGTTGCTGCCTATATGGGCTTAGTTAAACAGCTTGATGATCAGCTTGGTGTTCTGTTTTCTGCATTGAAGGACCGCGGTCTGTTCGAAAACACAATGATCATATTCACGTCGGATCATGGCGACTATCTTGGCGACCACTGGCTCGGCGAAAAAGAGTTTCTGCACGAACCATCCATTCGCGTCCCCCTGATTGTTGTCGATCCAAGTAAACATGCGGACCAGACACGCGGGACCGTAAACGAGGATCTTGTCGAATCCATCGATCTATTGCCGACCTTTGTCGATTTGGCAGGCGGCGATGCCTGCCACCCTCGCCTGGAAGGCCACTCGCTACTACCCCTTTTGGCTGGCGGGACGGGAGAGCGGAGCTACAGCTTTTGCGAGTATGACTATGCAACCATGAGGTTTCGCAGGGAACTGGCGCAGCCCATCAACAAGACAGGTATCGTTGCCGTTGTAGGGGCACGTTGGAAATTGATTGCATGTCCGGGTTTTGAACCATTGATGTTTGACCTCGAAAATGATCCTGGCGAACTAGAAGATCGTGCTTCAGATCCACATTGCGCCTCTATCCGTGCCGAACTCGAAGCTGCCTTGTGCGAATGGGCCTTGCGCCCCCGTCGGGTCACCGAGAGCGAGGCTACTATCGAACGCCGAACCGACACCCAAGTGACGCGCGGCATCAAGCTGGGCATCCGGAATGCCAAAGAGCTTGCAGTTGCCCTTGCCGAAGAATCCGGCAAATGAAGAATATTTGGGCGTTTATTGGGGGTCAATTTGTTACCGGGCCGCGCACCTTTGTGAAGCGCTCGCCTGTTGATGGAAACCTTGTTGCGCTGGTGCATGAAGCGGACGCATCCATAGTTAACTTGGCGGTTTCCGCTGCCCAAGAAGCAAAATACGACTGGGAGAAATGGGACCGCAACGATCGCGCAGACCTTTTAGAACGCCTAGCCGATGCAATCGCGGCGCGTGCTGGCGACCTTGCAGACGCAGAAGTGGCGGATATAGGCCGCCCCAGGGAGCAAGTCCTGGCAGCTCATGTGGCTCGAACAATTGAAACTTTCCGCTTATATGCGACCTTGTTGCGAACGGTAAAAGATGACGCTTGGCATGGCCGGGCCGTATCGCCGAACATTTCCCGCGAAAATGCACCACAAACACTGGCCTATACCAGCCGTCATCCCCTTGGTGTTGTAGCGATCATTGCTCCTTGGAATGTTCCTTTGCTCTTGTTGGCACTCAACCTTGCTCCCGCACTAGCAGCGGGGAACTGCGTGGTTGCTAAGCCATCGGAACACTCCCCGTCGTCGGCTACATTACTTGCAGAGATTTTTCATGACGCAGGACTGCCTGCTGGTGTCTTCAATGTCGTTCATGGACTGGGAGCAAATTCCACCGGATCAATACTGGCGGCGCACCCTGGAATTGATGGCTTCGGCTTCACCGGTGAAGGGCGCAGCGCTACATCCATTATGAAGTCTGCAGCTGACGGATTGCGTCCGGTTCTTTTTGAGTTGGGCGGCAAGAATGCCGGGTTGGTGTTCGCTGACGCCGATCTCGATAAAGCTGCTCAGGCTTGCGCCATGGCGGCTTTTGCGAACAGTGGTCAAGTTTGTCTCTCAATAGAACGGCTTTATGTGGAGAGAACGGTTTTCGAGGCCTTTCTATCAAAGCTGACAGCGATTGCGGCAGGTCATGTGCTTGGCCCTCTTATTTCCCAGGAACATAGGTCGCATGTACACGAGGCAGTCAAACGTGCCGTTCAGGCTGGAGCACGTTGCATCATTGGGGGAGCTATACCCGAAGGTGAGGGTGCATTTTATCCCGCCACGATCCTGACTGGCCTGTCCGACGATGCCGAACTGTCGCGCAAGGAAACATTTGGGCCGGTTGTTCATATTGCTCCGTTCGACACGGAAGTCGAAGCCATGGCGCGTGCCAATGACACCGAGTTCGGGCTTGCAACCATGGTGTGGACCCGCGACCTCGCGCGCGCGCATCGGACAGCAGCGGGCCTTAAGGCAGGCATCAAATGGGTGAACTGTTGGCAAGTCCGCGATTTTTCTACTCCTCTACAGGGTCATGGGCGCTCTGGAATTGGTGCTCAAGGAGGTCGTGAGTCCCTTGAATTCTATTCTCAGGTAACAACAACGGTGGTGAGCTTGTGAGAAACGACTATCAGAATCCCAGTCAGGAAACGCTGCTGGCAATGTATGAGCGAATGCTTGTCATTCGAGAGACCGAAGAATATCTTGGTGCTCAGTTTAGGGCTGGCGAACTGCCGGCAGGTGTTCACCTTTATATCGGTCAGGAAGCCTCGGGGGTCGGCATTTGTGCCCATCTCAGCGACGAGGATTGGATAACCAGCACCCACAGAGGGCATGGACATTTCCTCGCCAAAGGAGGCGACCCTTATGCCATGATTGCAGAGATTCACGCCAAGGCGGACGGTGTCTGCGGTGGATTTGGAGGCACCATGCATGTTGCGGATTTGTCGCGCGGCATATTGGGCGCAAATGGCATTGTTGGCGGCGGCCTAGGGATTGCGACTGGTGCTGCATTTGCTGCGAAGCTGGATGGAAAGGGGAAAGTGGCCGCATGTTTTTTTGGCGACGGCGCGGCAAACCAGGGCACATTAATGGAAGCGATGAACGTGGCTTCGCTCTGGAAGCTTCCCTTGTTGCTGGTCTGCGAGCATAATGGATGGTCCGAGTTCACCAGATCGGAAGTAGCGACCAGCGGAAATATTCTCGACCGCGCACAGCCTTTCGGAATTCCGGCTCAAGAAGTCGACGGTAATGATGTGGGCGCCGTCTGGCGAGTTGCCGGCGAAATGATCGAAGCTATGCGGAACGATGGCGGACCTGGCCTTCTGCTAACGCATACCTACCGGACACGTGGTCATGTCGAGGCCGAGATCAATTTCTTATCGCAATCCTATCGAAGCGAGGAAGAGGTCGCGAGCTGGGAGGCACGTGATCCACTGGACCGCGCCGTCGCACTTTTGGCTGAAACGGGAATGGCGACAGAAGAGATCTTGGTGGTTCGCGAGCGCGTAAAAACGCTGATAGACGCAGCGGCCGCGCGCGCGCAAGCCGCACCCGATCCGGACCCTGCGTTAGTCAAATCAATGATGTTTTCAGAAGTGGATGCATGGTAATGGCAAAGCGCAGGTTCATCCAAGCTATCAATGATGCCATGTTCGAGGAAATGGAACGTGACCCCCGCATAATTCTTTTTGGCGAAGATGTCGAAATCTCGATGTTTGGCGACACCAAAGGGCTTAGAGATCATTTCGGCCCCGATCGGGTGCGCGACACCCCAATTTGCGAAGCATTGCTTACCGGTATGGCGGTGGGAATGGCCGCAGCAGGATGGCGCCCCGTACTTCACATGATGTTTTCTAACTTCATGTACACCGGCTTCGATGCGATCGCGAACCAAATGTCGAAATTGCATCTGATGACTGGCGGTCAAATGAAACTGCCAATTACGGTCATGGCAGGCTTTGGGGGAGGCAGGTCTACGGCAGCTCAGCATTCCGACTGCCCTTATCCGTTATTCATGAACCTTGGCGGTATCAACGTGGCGGTGCCTTCCAATGCAGGTGATGCAAAGGGCCTGTTCAAAACGGCGGTGCGTAGCAATGATCCAGCAATCTTCCTGGAGCCCGGTGGTCGGGGTGGAGAGCTAGGCGAAGTTCCCGATGGGGAGCATCTTGTTTCTTTTGGTAAAGCCGCAATTCGTCGTGAAGGGCGCGATGTCACTATTGTAGCGATTGGGGCAATGGTTAAACTTGCAGATCAAGCGGCTAAGGCGTTGGCTGCTAACGGGGTCGAGGCGGAGATTATTGATCCTCGAACGCTTGTTCCGCTGGATGAGGAAACCATCCTCGCGTCCATTGCAAAAACCCGACGGCTGGTCATTGTTGATGAAGCTCGCGACCGTTGCAGTGCGGCGAGCCAGATAGCTGCCGTTGCTGCCGACCGTGGCTTTGGTTTGCTGAAAGCGCCCGTGAAACGGGTCACGGTTCCAAACGTCTGTATGCCTTACGCCCCTGTTCTGGAGCGTAGTGTTTATCCAAGCTCGGAAAGGATTGTTTCTACAGTCCTGGCCTTAGTTTCAAATCAGGAAGCAATATGAAAATTCAGCTCAAACTGCCGCGTGTAGGCATGAATATGGAAGAAGCGACCATTGTTGTTTGGCACAAGTCGGCTGGCGAAGCATTTGCAAGCGGCGACGCGCTTTACGACTTTGAAACTGAAAAGGTGACGCAATCGTTCGAAGCTAGCGCGGATGGCAAACTGCTGGAAATTCACATTGCAGAAGGTGAGGACGCGCAAGTTGGCGATGTAGTTTGCGTAGTCGAGGTTGACCTGTGACTATGAGCGGACGCCTTCAACATGTTGGCGTCAGCGTTGCTGACATGGATCGGGCGTTGGCATTTCTGTCGAAGCTTGGCTTTGAGACCCGCGCGCGATTTGAACCGTTCGATTCCGCTGCCGTCGCCGGCATTACGGGCCTGAAGGGCGCCAAGGTTCGAGAGATCGCATATGTGGCGCGTGACGACTATACTTTCGAACTGCTCCAATATGCAGCGCCTAAGCACGACGAAGCAGTCCGCCGCGTCTGTGACGTCGGCTACTTCCATATGGCCCTTGAGGTAGACTGCCTCGATGAGGTTATGGCTGACATCGGATCGGATGCACAGCCTTATACCGTAGCCCAAGGTCCTGCCATGGGGCAACGCGCAGCATACATCTATGGGCCAGATGGATTGACTGTTGAACTAATCGAGCAGCCAGGGAGGCACTGATGCTCGTTTCTTCAAACTGCGCAACAACCTCTGTCTGGCGTGCTGGGTGCGAAAAGCACAGTGCGATCTTGCTTTCAGGTAGAAAACTATGATCAACCGCCTGTGGTTCCTCGCTTTGATCTTCACCCAGCCTGCACTTGCGGCGCCGGCATTCGTTGAGGTTCCAAGTGTCCGTCCAAATCCTAACCCTGCGGCACCTTTGGCTGCCGTGCTTAGTTTCAAGGCGAACGGTCCAGTTACTACTACAGTTACTTTGGACGATGGTTCACGCCAGTGGCAGGTACAGTTCAGCCCCGATCATGATCCGTCCAAGGGGCTGGCGCTAGTAGATCTTGGCGCGGGTAAGGATGTTCGCGTTCGTGTTCGTATAAGCGACAGAACTGGCGTTTTTGATGCGCCAGAAACGCTCTCCGTGCGTACGCCACACCTTCCTGCTGCCGGACTTGCTTGGCCAACTATGCAGACCAAGCTGGCTGATGGCGCGCTGCTGGAGCCCGGGCTGCGCTTTATCAGCGTTCGTCGTCGGGTGCCTGGACGACAAAGCTTTCAAACCCGCGCGCAACAGGAGTTTGCTCGAGAGCGCTGGGGTCTCATCTTGGCGCTTGATGCCAAGGGCGAGGTGCGCTGGTATTACAAGAGTCCGCGACGCATCGCGGGTATCAAGCCCGCGCCGGATGGAACACTGCTTTTTACAACTGAGGATCAGCGTGTCGTCAATATAGATCTTCTCGGGAACGTCATCAGGCAGTGGTATGCTGAAAAGCGACCGACAGGCGCTGTCGCAAATGCAATCCCGATCGAAGGACTGCAGACCCTGCACCATGAACCTTCGCTGACGCCCTGGGGCACATACATTTCAATGGCAGCCAATGCTCGCGCAATCGCTGATTACCCTAGCAGTGTAACCGATGCAAAAGCGCCGCGTAAGCCAACTATGCTAATGGGCGACAAGATTGTCGAGTTTAATGCGGACGGAAAAGTCGTCTGGGAGTGGGATGCCTTTGATCATCTCGATCCATATCGCCTGCATTACTTCACTTTCCAGCCATATTGGCATGTTCGGGGTTTTCCTGGTCATGCAGACTGGACCCATGGCAACGGCATTGCCTTCGATATGAAGAGCAATACCGTTATAGCCTCTTTCAAGCACATGGATGCCCTCGTCGGTATCGATCGCAAGACTAAAGAGATTCGCTGGATATTTGGTGATCCTGAGGGTTGGCCAAAGGAATATCATTCGAAAATCCTCAAGCCCGTCGGTGTGGTGCGGTACCCTTGGTCCCAACATCACCCCCATGTCACGCCACAGGGGACCATCGTTTATTATGATAACGGACATCTGCAAGCCCGGCCGTTTGACGGCCGCGAAATCGTTCCCTTTCATCGAAGCTACAGTCGCGCTGTTGAGATTAAGGTCGATCCTAAAGCAATGACCGTCACCGAGTTATGGACGTCGGAGAAGGAACAGAAGCCAGACAGTTGTGTCCATTGGGCGATGGGGGATGCTCAGCGTATGCCAGCCAC